>NZ_JBIAYW010000002.1:387807-698461 GCF_042898305.1 Dactylosporangium sp. NPDC000521 | reverse complement strand
CGCGGAACCCCCACACGCGGAACACGGCACGCGGAGCCGCGCGGAACCCCCACACGCGGAACACGGCACGCAGAGCGGCGCGGAGCCCAGCACGGAGCGGCGTGCACGCAGAACCCCGGCACGCGGAGCGGCGCGCAGAGCCGGGCGCGCGGAACCCCGGAGCGCGGAACCCCGGAGCGCGGAACCCCGGAGCGCGGGACGCGGAGCGCTCAGGCGGTGCTGGCTCGTGGGGTCGACCGCAGGTCCGACATCGCCTCGGCGACGCCCTTCAGGAACGCTGTCGCGTCCGCCAGGTTGCCGATCGTGGCGCTGTCCTCGGCGACGCAGCCGGCCGCCGCCGTGACGAACTGCTCATACGCCGTCACGCCCTGCTCCAGCTGCGCCGCCAGGGCCGCGTGGGCGGGCCGGAGCGAGTTGCCGGCCGGGCCGAGGCTCATGGCACGCTCGACGGACGCGGTGCGCTGGGCCAGGTCGCGCAGCGACTGCTCGGCGACGGTCGCGTCGAGCACGGCGGCCTCCGCGTGCGGGCCGAGCCGGCCGACCAGCCCGGCGAGCATCGCCGAGGCGCGGTCGAGGCGCCGCCACGGCTCGGCGACCGTCAGGCCCCGGAGCCGGAACGACTCGCGCTGCCGGCCGAACTCCGCGATCGCCGTGCGCCCCGCGGGCAGCTTGGCCACGATGCCGACGAGCTTCTCGCGGGCCTGGGCGCCGATGAGGGCCGGGTCGGGCTCGGGCGGCACGGGCAGCGCACGGAAGGCCCGCAGGTCGATCCAGCGCCAGACGGCGATCGCGATGGAGCCGCCGGCAGCGGCCGCCCAGAAGGCGTCGGGCAGCCCGACGCCGCTGTACGGCACCAGAATCGCGGTGGCGCCGGTCAGCAGGCCGGCCCGCACGGACCAGCCACGCGCGGAGCGGTGCAGCCGCCGCAGTCGCTTCAGGTGCTTCGTCCGCTCCGACGCCATGACCGGCTCCCCCCAGTAAAAACGTTGAACTCGTCAGCCGGCGCTGGCGGTGTCGCCCGCTTGCTTGTCCTTCAGGCTCGCCCGGATCTCGTCGAGGCGGGCGACCCCGGCGTCCCGCGGGCCCGAGGAGGCCGCGGCGGGTGTGCTGGGCGTCGCGGGCGCGGCGGCGAGCTGCTCGCCGGCCATGCTCGCGCGGATCTGGTCGAGGCGGGAGCTGCCGGCCATGTCGAGCGTGGTGCGCTGGACCTCCAGCATGCGGCCCTCGACGGAGTTGGAGGCGAGCTCGGCGCGGCCCATCGCGTTGGCGTAGCGGCGCTCGATCTTCTCGCGCACCTCGTCGAGCGACGGCGTGTTGCCCGGCGCGGCGAGGCCGCTCATCGACTCGAGGGACTTGGCGACGGTCTCCTGCATCTTGGCCTGCTCGAGCTGGCTGAGCAGCTTGGTGCGCTCGGCGAGGCGCTGCTGCAGCAGCATCGCGTTGTTCTCGACCGCGCGGCGGGCCTGAGCGGCCGCGTTGAGCGACTGGTCGTGCAGCGTCTTCATGTCTTCCATGCCCTGCTCGGCCGCGACGAGCTGGGTGGCGAAGATCTGCGCGGTCTGCTCGTACTCCGCGGCCTTCGCCTCGTTGCCCTCGGCGCGGGCCTTGTCGGCGAGGGTGAGCGCCTGGCGGGCCGAGGACTGCAGCTTCTCGACCTCGCCCATCTGCCGGGACAGCCGCATCTCGAGCTGCCGCTGGTTGCCGATCACGGCCGCGGCCTGCTGCACCAGGGCCTGGTGCTGGCGCTGCGCCTCCTCGATCGCCTGCTGGATCTGCACCTTCGGATCGGCGTGCTCGTCGATCTTGGCGCCGAAGAGCGCCATCAGGTACTTCCAGCCCTTCGCGGCGGGATTCGCCATCTCGCGGTCCTCTCTGCGCCGGCACTACAAACGTGCGGCTTCCATCGTGTCAGGCGAGCGCGAGAGCGTCACGCCCAGCGTCAACTCAAACGGTGGGATAATGCGGACAAAGCGGTGTGAAACACGTGCGACTCAGGGTGATCTCAGGGATGCGCACTACTGCACCTGCCCATGCCGGCGTCGCGTGGAGGGCCAGCAGCTCGGCCATCCGTGCGAGCAGCCCTTCGAGACCCAGTACCGCCGACTGCGTCCGCGCGAGCAGCATCTCGCGGACGCCGTCCATCCGCCGCGCCACGCCGAGCTGATCGGGCACCGCCCGCAGGGCCCGCTCCCGCTCCGCCCGCAGCGGCCCGGCCGGCAGCCCGTCGATCCCCTGCGCCAGCCGCGCCCGGTCGTTCTGGGGCCGGGCGACGTCGATGCCCGCCGACGTCCGCTCGATCAGCGTCACCTGACCGGCGAACCTGGCGAGGTCACCCAGCGCCTCGGCCGCCTGCGCCCGCAGGACGGCATCGGAGGGCGTCTCCGATTGCCGATGCGGCATCTGTACGGCCGACTCAGCCCTCCGCAGCCACCGCTCGGCGTCGCCACCGCGGGCCGGCGCCGGCAGGTGAGCGGGGCGGCGGGACGGCGTGCGGTCGAGCAGCGCGCCGAGGCCGACCTTGATGCCGTTCACGACGCCGGCGACGGCGAGGCCCACCGGGATCCGGGCGAGCACGCCGGCCGGTGCGACCGCGCCATTCAGCACCCCTGCCGCGACGAGCCCCCAGGGCTCGGACACCTGCTCCCTCACACCCACATCTACAAGTCTGCCTTCCACTGACGAGCACCGAACGAGACCGAAGTCGATCCGACTGCCAGAAGTTGCCGAGCCACGCCCGGGCCCAGTGTGGCAGGCGCTTTCTACGCCGAAGTTCGTCGATTGCCGCGGCGTCGCCGGTACGAACCGCCGCCCGTCACCCTCCGCGTATGGATCCGCACCTTGGTCGGTCCACCAGCCCTCCAGCGGCCCGGCGGGGTTCCGCGCAGCCTTGCAGGCCGCGCGGCAGAACCCCGCGCAGCCTTCGCGGCCACACCCCCCGACGGACGCCGCGAAACGGCCCTACGGCGACACGGGCAACGCGGCCGACGGCGCCCGGCCCGACAGCAGCCTGGCCATCACGACGGCGCGAGGACACACAGCGGCGCGGGGACGGCACGACGACGCGGAGACGGCACGACGACGCGGGGACGCACTGCGGCGCGGAGACGGCACGGCGGCCACACGGTCGGGACAACGGCGACACGGGCGTCACGGCCGATGGCGACACGGGGCGTCACGGCCAACGGAGACAGGGACGCAACGGCAGCGGCTCGATGGCGGCACGGCCGCATGACCCGACGGCTACGGGCAGCGTGACGGCACCCCGCGGTCGCGGCGACGACCGGCAGCGATCAAGACGTGCCGCGTCAGGCGGCGTAGACGACTTCCCGCGGGTTGCGGGTCGCCCGCAGCGTCGTGCGGAGCGGGCCGTCGTGATGGACGGCCACCGACAGCTTCGCGTCGGCGCTGACCTTGGTCTTCTGCCCACTGCGGCTGGCCAGCCGAGCCTCCGGCGCGGACGGACCCGCCCCAGCGGCGGCGGGAGCGGCCGCCGGCTCGGTCGCGGGCGCGGACTCCTGCGTGGACTCGGGCGCACCGACCGGGACGAGCACGCGTGGCAGGTCCTCCGCGGTGGCGAGCGTGTCGCTCACATCGCGCAGCACCTCGGACAACGCGGCCCCGAGCGCCTCACAGATGGCGGCCAGCAGCTCGCTGGACGCCTCCTTCTGCCCGCGCTCGATCTCGGACAGGTAGCCGAGACTGACGTTGGCGGCGGTCGACACCTCGCGCAGGGTCCGGTGCTGGGCCTGCCGCCGCGCACGCAGCGCGTCACCGATCACTCGACGAAGCAGCACCTTGGCACCCCCTCTGAGGCAGTCCGCGAATGGGTTCCCCGCGAAAACTGGTACCCGCCACGGTACCTGGTGCGGCGCCGATCGACACCCTACCCCGCCGTTTATCGCGAGGTGATGGTGATCGCCAGCCGCTCGGCGAGGAGCGTGACGGCCGCTTGGACGGCGCCGGCGCGCACCTCGGAGCGGTCACCCGGCAGGGTGAGCTCCCGGACGGCGGCGTGCTCCGGCAGGGGTCCGGCGACGGCGACGTACACCCTGCCGACAGGCTGGCCACCCTGCGGATCCGGGCCCGCGACGCCGGTCGTGGCGGCGGCCCAGTCGGCATCGCACCGTCCCCGCGCCCCGGCGGCCATGGCGGCCGCGACCGACGGATCGACCGGTCCATGAGCGTTCAGCAGCGGCACCGGTACGTCCAGCAACGCCGCCTTCAAATCCGTCGCATATGCGACCACTCCGCCACGGAACACCGCGCTCGCCCCGGGCACTGCGACGATCTCCGCGGCCAGCAGCCCTCCGGTCAGCGACTCGGCGACCGCGAGGGTCTCGCCCCGCCCCTGCAGCGTCGCCAGCACCTCCGCCGCGCTCACGCCATCACCTCCACCGCGACCCGGCCCCCACACGAGCTCACGCCCGCGGCCAGGCATCCACGCGAGCTGACGCCCGCGGCCCGGCGTCCACGCGGACTCACGCCCGCGGCCGGGCGTCCACGCGAGCCGACGTCCGAGGTCCGGGGCGATCGCGCGCCGCTCATGCGACCGGCTCGTCCGCCACGGGCGCGACCGCCGGTGCGGCGATCGGCGTGCCCAGCATCTGGTCCTGGGCGGCCAGCCGGTCGGCCTCGCCGAACGTGTCCGGCCCGCCGCCCGTGGCACCCGTACGGCGACGGCGCGGGGAGTCGCGGCGCACCCGGTACGCCCGCAGCACGTAATCCAATCCAGTGACAACCGTCACGATGACGGCGCCCGCCATCAGCCACGGCCCCACGGCGGCGAGCCAGTCCGGCAGCGGCGTCAGGTACCAGCCGATCGCCAGGATCTGCAGCGCCGTCTTCGCCTTGCCGCCCCGGCTCGCGGGGATGACGCCGTGCCGGATCACCCAGAGGCGCAGGCCGGTGACGCCCCACTCGCGCACGAGGATGAGCACGGTCACCCACCAGGGCAGCCGGTCGTACAGCGACAGCAGCACCAGCGCCGCGCCGGTCAGCGCCTTGTCGGCGATCGGGTCGACGACCTTGCCGAAGGACGTGACCAGGTTGTACGTGCGGGCGATCCACCCGTCGACGTAGTCGGTCGCCGACGCGACCACGAACGTGATGCCCGCCGCGAGCTGCCAACCGGTGTCGGTCAGCCCGCCCGCGACAACGAAGAAGACGAAGACCGGGACGAGCACCATCCGCACGACCGTCAGGACGTTGGCCGCGTTGAGCAACGGGACGGGCTTGAGAACGGTCATGAGGCCGCCGGACTGATCATCTCGATCGGGACGGCGACCAGGTCGACGCCGACGCTGTCGACGACCCTGGCCCGGACGAGGTCACCGGGGCGCAGCGAGAACGGGTCGAGCCCGTCGCCGGCGACGAGTGTCGTGGATCCGTCGACCTCGGGCGCCTGGTGCCCGGCTCGCCCCTCGACCGAGTCGTCGAGGAGGTAGTCGACGAGGACGTCGACCTGGGAGCCGATCCGGTCGGCGGCCCGCTGCGCGCAGAGCTCCTCGGCGAGGGCGCTCATCCAGTCGTACCGCTTCTTGATGTCGCTCTCGGACACCTTGTCGGGCAGGTCGGCGGCCTCGGTGCCGTCCTCGTCGCTGTAGTCGAACACGCCGACCGCGTCGAGGCGCGCCTCGGTGAGGAAGCGGGCCAGCTCGTCGACGTCCTCACGGGTCTCGCCCGGGAAGCCGACGATCACGTTGCTGCGGGCGCCGGCCTCCGGGTCGAGCTTGCGCACCGACTCGAGCAGCTCCAGGAACCGCTCGGTCGACCCGAAGCGCCGCATCCGCCGCAGGACCGGCTCGCTGGAGTGCTGGAACGACAGGTCGAAGTACGGCGCGACGCCCGGCGTGGTCGCGATCGCCTCGACCAGGCCCGGCCGGGTCTCGGCCGGCTGCAGGTACGACACCCGCACCCGCACGATGCCGCTGACCGCCGCCAGCTGCGGCAGCAGCCGCTCCAGGAGGCGCGGGTCGCCGAGGTCCTTGCCGTACGACGTCGAATTCTCGCTGACGAGCACCAGCTCGCGGACGCCGGTGGACGCCAGCCACTCCGCCTCGGCAAGCACCTCGTCCGGGGTCCGGGACACGAACGCGCCGCGGAACGAGGGGATCGCGCAGAACGTGCAGCGCCGGTCACAGCCGCTGGCCAGCTTCAGCGGCGCGACCGGCCCCTGCTCGAGCCGCTGCCGCATCACGCCGCGCAGGTGCGCCGGCAGGTGGCCCGGCACGACCACCTCGACCGCCTCGCGGCGCGCCACCGGGGTCAGCGGCAGCAGCGTGCGCCGGTCGCGGGGCGCGTGCGAGGCGATCGTCTCGCCGGCCATGATCGCGTCGAGGCGGGCCGCCATGTCCGGGTAGTGGTCGAAGCCGAGCACCGCGTGCGCCTCGGGCAGCTCGCCGGCCAGCTGCTCGCCGTACCGCTCGGCGAGGCACCCGGTCGCGACGACCTTGGCGCCCGTGTCGGCGGCGGCGAGCAGCGTGTCGATCGAGTCCTGCTTGGCCTTGGCGACGAACCCGCAGGTGTTGACGACGACCACGTCCGCGTCGGTGCCGTCGGTGGTGACCGCCCAGCCGCCGGCCGCGAGGCGGGCGGCCAGCTCCTCGGAGTCCACCTCGTTACGGGCGCAGCCGAGGGTGAGCAGGGCGACGCGACGGTCAGCGTTGGCGGGCATGCTCCGAGGGTACCGGGCGGACCTGGGCTCAGGCTGCGGGGAAGGGGTCGCGGAACGTGAACGCATCGGATGACGGGCCCTTGCGTCGCAGCAGGTCCAGCCGTTCCCCCGCCTCGTCGACCGTCGGGATGTGCCCCGCCGGGATCCACCAGTTGACGGCGTGCACGTCCCCGAGTGGCACGAACCACTCACGCCGCCGTCGCAGCACGTCGAGGTGACCGCTGCGGAACGTGAAATCCCGCAGCGCCTCGAGGCTCTCCCACACGGACAGGTTGACGAGCAGGTCGCCGCCGAACGGCCGCAGCGAGGTCGCGTCCGCGCCGCCGTCGTCGACGAGCCGCCAGACGAACCCCAGCCAGCCGTCGGCGATGGCGTTGATCCGGTCGAGGTCCCCGTAGAAGCCGGCCATGCGGGGGTCTTCCTTCGGCCCGACGGTCCGGCCGACGTTCAGCTGCGCGAGGTGGAAGGTCATGGCGACATTCTAAAATCAACCGCGATTATTTTTGGTACCGCCTAACGGTCACACAACACCCGTCCGGCCGGGGGTCGATCTGGACCCGCTCTCCCAGCGCCCCTTCCAGCAGCGCCAGGTTCGCCCCGCAGACCAGCGCCGCGTGCGTCCTCGCCACCCCGTCGAACGGGCAGTTCCGCAGCCGCCACACGGCGCCGTCCGCGTACGGCTCGTACCCGAGACCCCGCAGCAGCTCCTCGTCCTCCGTCGCGCCCTTCCTCAGGCGCTCCCCCTGCCGGCGCGCCGCCTCGTACAGGACCGGCTCCACCCCGGCCTCCTCGACGGCGTCGGCGAACACCGTGGCCAGGGTCCGGTAGTCCCGCGGCGGCAGGCTCAGCTCGTGCTCGGCCGCGGCTCGCCGGTACAGCTTCGACGGCCGCCCCGCCCCGGGCCCGCTGCGCCCGTTGATCCGTGCGAACGACGCCTCGACCAGCCCCGCCTCGGCCAACCGGTCCAGATGGTGCGCCGCGAGGGTCCGCCCGATCCCCAGCGCGTCCGCGACCGCGTTCCGGCTGACCGGCTCCCCGCTCCGGGCGACGTACTCGTACACGGCCCGGCGCTGCGGCTCGGCCAGCGCAGCGATCGCATCGGCATCCACCCGACCAACTATCCCAGCAGTACAGCCACCACCGTCAGCGTCACCATCGACACCGCCGTCGAGGCGACCACGGCGTCACGCGGGAAGCGGCCGTCGACGCCGTACGCCCGGGCGAACACGAACGTGTTCTGGGCCGTCGGCAGCGCGGCACACAGCACCGCCGCGAACAGCCCGGCGCCGTGCAGCCCGAAGACGTACCCGGCGAGCAGGAAGCACACGAACGGCTGGACGCACGACTTGAGCACCACCGACAGCGCCACCTCCACCGGCCGGGCGGGCACCTGACCGGGGTCGTTCCCGCGCACCAGCGACAACCCCAGCGCCACGAGCGCGGACGGCACCGCGGCGTCGCCGAGCAGCCCCGCGACCCGGGCCAGCAGCGGCGGCAGCTCCAGCCCCGCGGCCCCGAGCAGCACCCCGGCGACGCAGGCCAGCATGACCGGGCTCCGCAGGGGCACCGTCACCAGCCGCCGCCACGCCCGCCCTGCCGCTCTTTCCACCTTCCCCACCCGCGCCAGGTCCAGCGTCCCCAGGATCACCGGCGTGAGGATGGTCGTCTGGATGAGCAGCACCACCGCGATGAACGACGCGTCCCCGAGCACCTGCACCGCCACCGGTATGCCGAGGTTCCCCGCGTTGACGTACCCGGCCGCCATGCCGGCGATGGTCTGCTCCCCCAACGACCGCCGGAACCCCCACCGCGCCACCCCGAACCCGACCGCGCCCACCACCACCGTGGCACCCACGAACGCGGCGACCCCTTCCCCCGCGAACCCGGCGATCGGCCGGCGACTCAGCGTGTCGAGCAGCGCCGCCGGCATCGCCACGTAGAACACGAACCGCCCGAGCACGTCCACGGCCCCGAGCCCCAGCACCCCGGTCCGCCCGGCGACGTAGCCGACAGCGGTGAGCGCCCAGATCGGCACGAACGCCGCTAACACCCCCACCTCACCACGGCGTGCCCTTCCGACCTGCCCGTGGCCGTCCTCACCGGATCACCCATGCCACCACCCGCTCCGCGCCCCGGCCCTCCCCCTCGGACTGTCATACCGCCACCCCACCCCGCCCGCACACCTGCTTGATCGAAGGACAGATCCGGTCACAATGACAGCCGGCCCGTCCTTCGATCTGTGCAGGGTTTGTCAACCGGTGGTGGTGGAGCAGGCCAGCACGGAGGGCGGGTTCCTCCCGGCCGGGGCCGGGCGCCAGGTGGCGTGGTCGCGGCGGTGATGTTCCCCCGACGCCGTCCTCACGTGGTCCAGCACCGTCGAGGGCATCATTCGGTGCGTCCACACCGCCGTCAGTTTCACAACCGGTGCACATCACGCTGACCGCCGGCACCACACCCACCATCGTGGTTCACAACCAGCACGACGCACCTCGACGCGGACGCCGCACCGCGGCATGACCTCATGCGAATCGATCGTGGCAATAGCCGCAGTGATCGAAGTCGCGTGGTGGTCGTGTGCGCGGCCAGGGCTGTCCTTCGATCATGCCGACGGTCACGAAGATCAGCGGTGCGAGACTGCCGACCCCCGACGACGCAGCTTGTCCACGACGAACGCGACCCGCCCGGTGGAGCCTGCCTACGGCGGCCACCGGCTGAGCTGTGCCCGGGCCGGCGTGGCACGCACGCTGCCTGCGCGCCCCGCACCTCGTCCCGCGCCCAGTTGCCCGTCCAGATCCGCGTCCGGCCCGCACCCAGCATCCGGCGGATCGCGCATCATGGATTGCCACGGCCCGCGGCCCAGCGACACCGCCCTCCCCGGCCGCACAGTGTGGGGAGCGGGGCGTTCAGGCCTGATGAGGACATCGCGAGCCTTGGAGCCTTCGGAGAAGCCGACAATGCCACGGCTCTCCGCGAGGTCCATGAGGCCGCCGGCCTTGAGGTCCATGAGGCCGCGCCGGCCTTGGCGAAGCCGACGCGCAGCTTGCGCTGCAGCGGGGTCAGGCGTCGTCTTCGGAGTCCTTGAGGGCGGTAAGGACCTCGGGGAGCTCGTCAGGCTTGATGAGGACGTCACGTGCCTTGGAGCCCTCGGAGGGGCCGACGATGCCGCGGGTCTCCATGAGGTCCATGAGGCGGCCGGCCTTGGCGAAGCCGACGCGCAGCTTGCGCTGCAGCATGGACGTGGAGCCGAACTGGCTGGTGACGACGAGCTCGATGGCCTGGAGCAGGAGGTCGAGGTCGTCGCCGATCTCCTCGTCGACCTTCTTCTTGGTGTCCTCGGGCTTGGTGGTGACGCCTTCGCGGAACTCGGGCTCGCGCTGGTCCTTGCAGAACTTGACGATGTCGTTGATCTCGGTCTCGCTGACCCAGGCGCCCTGGATGCGGATGGGCTTCGAGGCGCCCATCGGCAGGAAGAGGCCGTCGCCGCGGCCGATGAGCTTCTCGGCGCCCGGCTGGTCGAGGATGACGCGGGAGTCGGCGAGCGACGACGTCGCGAACGCCAGCCGCGACGGCACATTCGCCTTGATGAGACCGGTGACGACGTCGACGCTGGGGCGCTGCGTGGCGAGGACCAGGTGGATGCCGGCCGCGCGGGCGAGCTGCGTGATGCGCACCACCGAGTCCTCGACGTCGCGCGGCGCGACCATCATGAGGTCGGCGAGCTCGTCGACGACGACCAGCAGGTAGGGATACGGGCGGATCACCCGCTCGCTGCCCGGCGGCGCGGTGATCTGCCCGGCGCGGACCTTGCGGTTGTAGTCGTCGATGTGGCGGACGCCGGCGGCGGCCAGGTCGTCATAGCGCATGTCCATCTCGCGCACGACCCAGTCGAGCGCGTCGGCGGCCCGCTTCGGGTTGGTGACGATCGGCGTCACCAGGTGCGGGATGCCTTCATAGCTGGTCATCTCGACCCGCTTCGGGTCGACCAGCAGCAGCCGCACCTCGTCGGGCGTCGCCCGGGTCAGCAGCGACACGAGCAGCGAGTTGAGGCAGCTCGACTTGCCCGCGCCGGTCGCGCCGGCGATCAGGATGTGCGGCATCTTCGCCAGGTTGGCCACCACATAGCCACCCTCGATGTCCTTGCCGAGGGCCACGAGCAGCGGGTGGTGGTCGCCGGCCGCGACGCGGGAGCGCAGCACGTCGCCGAGCGCGACATTCTCGCGGTCGGAGTTGGGGATCTCGACGCCGACGGCGCTCTTGCCGGGGATCGGGCTCTGGATGCGCACGTCGGGCGACTTCACCGCATAGGCGATGTTGCGCGACAGGGCGGTGATCCGCTCGACCTTGACGCCGTGACCGACCTCGACCTCGTAGCGCGTGACTGTCGGGCCGCGGGTGAAGCCGGTGACGAGCGCGTCGACGCCGAACTGCTCGAAGACGCCCTGCAATGCCGCGGTCACCTCGTCGTTGGCCCGGGTGCGGCCGCGCGGGGCGTCGCCGGTGCCGAGCAGGTCGGGCGGCGGCAGCTTGTAGTCGGCGTCGGTGAGCGCGAGCTGCTCGGCGCGGGTCGGCAGCGGCGAGTGCTCCGGCGGATCCTTCTCCTTCTCCTTGGCCTTCTTGCGCGAGGCGGCCGCGGGGCGTGGCAGCACGACGGTGTCGTGCACGATCGCGTCGTCGGCGTCGCCACCGGGGCCCAGGTCGGGCGCCGAGGCGTCGTAGCCGAGCGGCCCGTCCTCGTCGTCGAGCGGGTGCGGCAGCGCGGCCTGCCGCCGGCGGGCCGGTGCGCGGCGCGCCGGGCGTGGCTCCGGCTCGTCGTAGAGCTCCTCGAACTCCTCGTCGACGTCGAGGGTCGGGTCCTCGACGCGGCCGAGCGCGAGGTCTCGCAGCTGCCGCCAGCGCTGCGGGATGCGGCTGATCGGGGTGGCGGTGACGACCAGCAGGCCGAACCCGGCGAGCAGGAGCAGCAGCGGGACCGCGACCCAGGAGGTCACGGCCTTCTCCAGCAGGCCGCCGCCGGCGCGGCCGAGCAGTCCGCCTGCCTTGTCCATGAGCTGGGGCGCCTCGGGGCTGCCGGACGCGAGGTGCAAGAGGCCGGTGCCGCCGAGGAAGAGCGCGCTCCAGCCGACGAGGCCGCGGCCGCGGTGGTCCTCCTCGGGGTCGGAGCGCATGACCCGGATGCCGCCGACGACCAGCAGCACCGGCAGGATCGCCGCGGCGCCGCCGATGAACGTGTGGCAGATGCCGGCGAGCCAGTGCCCGACCGGCCCCGCGGACTGGAACCACAGCGCGGCGGTGAGCAGCACGGCGAGGCCGATGAGGGCCAGGCCGGCGCCGTCGCGGCGGTGCTCGGGGTCGAGCCCGCGGGCGTTGGCCGCCTGGCGGCCCACGGCCCGCGCGGCCCAGCCGACACCGTGCGCGACACCCATCCAGACCGCGATCATGCCCCGGCCGAGCAGCCCGAGCGGCGTGGCGACGACGGCGCCGCTGCGCCGCCGCGGCCGTGGCGTCACCGTGCGGCGCGCCGCGGGAGCCGCCCGCTTGGCGGCGGCCCGGGAGGTCGAAGCCGAGGTCGAGCGAGCGGTCGAACCCGACGCCGCAGCCGTCCGCTTCGCCGGAGTCGTCCGTTTGGACGGCGTGCTCGACCCGCCGCGGGCGCTGGGGGTGCCACCGCGGCCGGCCTGAGAGGTGCGGCCCGCCATGGTCACACCGTAGCGGTAGGCTCCGACATTTCTTCGGAGCCATGGGTCGTGTTCCGGCGCTTTCTGCGGCGCAGATAGATTCCGGCGTAGGACACCGCTATCACCACACCCGCCAGCACCTGCAACAGATGGGTGTAGCGCTCCGGATACAGGACGCCTTCGATGTACTGGTCGATGAAGCCGCGCCCGACGCCGGTCTCGCCGGCCTTGCGGCGGGCCCAGTGTTCGACCAGCGTCAACGGGCAGGTGAGCGGGATGCTCACCACGGCGAGGCCCCAGGCGGCGGCCGCGAGATGCGGCCACAACGCCCAGGTCCACCGCCAGGCGAGAAACCCGCCCAGCACCACGTACGCGAGATAGCCGAAGTGCACGACGAGCACGGTGGACGCCAGCACCTCGTACATCTCGCTAGACCTCCACCACCGTCGGGACGATCATCGGCCGGCGCCGATAGGCCTCGTTGACCCAGCGGCCCACGGTGCGCCGCACGATCTGCTGCAGCTGGTGCGGATCGGTGATGCCCTCGGTCGCGGCCTTGTTGAGCGCCTCGGTGACCAGCGGCAGCACCGCGGCGAACACCGCCGGGTCGTCGGAGAAGCCCTTCGCCGACACGGTCGGGCCGGCGACGACCTTGCCGGTCACCGAGTCGATGACCACGGTCGCCGCGATGAACCCGCCGTCGCCGAGGATGCGGCGCTCGGTGAGCAGCGACTCGCCGACGTCGCCGATGGCGAGGCCGTCGACGTACACGTACCGCGACCGGATGTGGCCGACGAGAGAGGCCTTGCCGTCGACGAGGTCGACGACGTCACCGTCCTCGCAGAGCACGACCCGATCGTCGGGGACGCCGGCGTCGCGGGCGAGCTGGGCGTGCGCCCGCAGGTGCCGCCACTCGCCGTGGACCGGCATGAAGTTGCGCGGCTGCACCACGTTGAGCAGGTAGAGCAGCTCACCGGCGGGTGCGTGCCCGGAGACGTGGACCTTGGCGACGTCCTTGTGCACGACGAACGCGCCGGCCCGCGACAGCTGGTTGATCACCCGGTACACCGCGGTCTCGTTGCCCGGGACCAGCGACGACGCGAGCACGATCGTGTCGCCCTCGCCGATCTGCACGTGCCGGTGGTCGCCGTTGGCCATCCGGCCCAGGGCGCTCATCGGCTCACCCTGCGAGCCGGTCGACATCAGCACGACCCGGTCCTCGGGCAGCCCCATCGCCTCGTCGATCGGCACCAGCAGCCCCGCCGGGATGCGCAGCAGCCCCAGGTCGCGGGCGATGCCCATGTTGCGCACCATGGACCGGCCGATCAGCGCGACCTTGCGGTCGTGCAGGTGCGCGGCGTCGAACACCTGCTGCACCCGGTGCACGTGCGACGCGAACGACGCGACGATGATCCGTCCCTTGGCCCGGCCGAAGGTCCGCTCCAGGACCGGGCCGATCTCCCGCTCCGGGGTGACGAACCCGGGGATCTCCGCGTTGGTCGAGTCGGACAGCAGCAGGTCGACGCCCTTGGCACCGATCCGGGCGAACCCGGCCAGGTCGGTGATCCGGCCGTCGAGCGGCAGCTGGTCCATCTTGAAGTCGCCGGTGTGCAGCACGGTGCCGGCGGTCGTCGTCACGGCCACTGCCAGCGCGTCCGGGATGGAGTGGTTGACCGCGAAGAACTCGCACTCGAACGGCCCGAGCCGCTCGACCTGGCCTTCCGCGACCGTCAGCGTGTAGGGCTCGATGCGGCGCTCGGCGAGCTTCGCCTCGACCAGCGCGAGCGTGAACTTCGACCCGACGAGCGGGATGTCGGGCTTGTGGGCGAGCAGATACGGCACGGCACCGATGTGGTCCTCGTGGCCGTGGGTGAGCACGATCGCCTGCACCTGGTCGAGCCGGTCCAGGATCGACGAGAAGTCGGGCAGGATCAGGTCGACACCGGGCTGCTCCACATCGGGAAAGAGCACCCCGCAGTCGATGATGAGCAGCTTGCCGTCGAGTTCGAACACCGTCATGTTGCGCCCGATGGCGCCCAGCCCGCCCAGCGGCGTGATCCGCAGGGCTCCTGGAGTGAGGGGCGGCGGTGGCTCGAGCTCGATGTGTGCCACCGTCATAGGGCCACTCCGAGTTCGTTGTGATGTGCCATCTGGTCTGCGGTGCCGATCGTGCGGCCCGCCTCAGCGCAATCCTCCCGCAGCCTGCCGAGCTCCGCCGCGTTCGCCGGCACCAGCGGCGGGCGCACCGGCCCGGCGGGCAGGCCCAGCAGCGTCAGGGCGGCCTTGGTGAGGATGACTCCCTGCGTGCGGAAGAACCCGCAGTACGCGGGGAGCAGCTGCAGGTGGAGCGCACGGGCGCGGGCGACGTCGCCCTCCTCGTGCGCCAGGATCATCCGCTTCGTCTCCGGCCCGAACACGTGCGTCGGCACGCCGACCACGCCCACGGCACCGACCGACAGCAGCGGCAGGGTCAGCTTGTCTTCACCCGAGTAATACGCCAGATCGGTGCGCTTGATCACCCAGGCGCTCTCGCCGAGGTCGCCCTTGGCGTCCTTCACCGCGACGACCCGGTCGTGCTCGGCGATCCGGCACATGGTGTCGGTCTCGATCGCCACACCGGTCCGGCCGGGGATGTCGTAGACCATCACCGGCAGCCCGGAGGAGTCGGCGATCGACCGGAAGTGCTGCAGGATGCCCGCCTGCGGGGGTTTGTTGTAGTACGGGGTGACGACGAGCAGGCCGTCGGCGCCCGCTTTCTCCGCGGCGCGGGCCAGCTCGATCGTGTGGTGCGTGTCGTTGGTGCCGACGCCGGCGATCACCGTGGCCCGGTCGCCGACGGCCTCGATGACGGCCCGCAGCACCTGGTCCTTCTCGGCGTCGCTGGTCGTCGCCGACTCGCCGGTGGTCCCGTTGACCACCAGGCCGTCATGGTCCTGGTCGTCGACCAGGTGAGCGGCCAGCCGCGCCGCACCGTCGACGTCGAGCGAACCGTCAGCGCGGAATGGCGTCACCATCGCGCTGAGCAGCCGGCCGAACGGCCGGCCGGGGTCGGAACCGGTGCGTGTCATACGCACAACCTAGCGGACGCCTTCCGGTCGCTCAGCTCAAGATTCCCAGCTGTACTGAGCGGCGGCGACCTCGGTGCCGTCAGCCAGCGTACTGATGGTGAAATCCGCGAATACGTTGGGCGCCACGCGCTGCAGCTCCTTGAGGCACGCGATCGCCACCTCACGGATCTCGACGTCCGCCGCCTCCGTCGCCCGCATCGTCACGAAGTGCCGCCACGCCCGGTAGTTGCCGGTCACGACGATCTTCGTCTCGGCCGCGTTGGGCAGCACCGACCGCGCCGCCTGCCGGGCCTGCTTGCGGCGGCTCGTGCCGTTCTCGACCTCGCTGAACTTGGCCTCGAGGCCCTCCAGGAGCTCGTTGTACGCGCGCAGCGCCGCCTCCGAGGCCTCCGTGAACACCTTGTGCAGCGCCGGATCCTCGGCGATCACGTCCGGCTCGACCATCTGGGCCTCGCGACCCGGCACGTACCGCTGCGACAGCTGCGAGAACGAGAAGTGCCGGTGCCGGACCAGCTCGTGCGTGAACGACCGGGACACCCCGGTCAGGTAGAACGTGACGGTGCCGTGCTCCAGCACCGACAGGTGCCCGACCTCGAGGATGTGCCGCAGGTAGCCCTCGTTGGTCGCGGTCGCCGGGTTGGGCTTCTTCCACGACTGGTAGCACGCCCGGCCCGCGAACTCAGCGAGCGCCTGACCGCCATCCGCATCCGTCTCCCACGGCACGTCCGCGGGTGGTTCGAAATGGGTCCAGGCGATGGCTTTGGCGGCGAGCATTTTAGAAGCCTACTAAACGAACATCCAGTCGAACGGCGCCCAGGGCAGGTTGCGTGCGACGGACCACACCAGCCACGCCACGAGGAACCCGATCAGCGCGCCGCTGGACAGCCGCATCGTCGGCAGCACCTTACGGTTCGCCAGCCGGTTGATGGTCCAGCTCGCATACATGTACGCGAGGAACGGCGTGGCGAACACCAGCATCGCGTGGTGGTGCGCCGCCGCCGGGATGTCACCGTGCAGCAGATACCAGGCCGCGCGCGTGCCGCCGCACCCCGGGCAGTCCAACCCGGTGAACAGCTTCATCACGCACGTCGGCGCGTCGCTCGCACCCGCCTGCGTCGGCCGCATGAGCAGCGTATACGCCACCCCGCCGGACAGCAGTGCCGTCAGCCCGAGCGGCGACACCCACTTCGGCGTCCGCTCCGCCAGCCGTGCGAGCCGCCCTTTCGGCCGCGGCACGTAGGCATACTGGTAGCCATACGGCGGCACCTCCTGACCACCCGCACCGGGCTGGACCGCGTCCGAGGGGGATTTACCAGGCAGAAGGCGCGCCGCCAGCCCGTCACTCGCGGGCGCGGCCTGAAGGGGTGACGTCACGCTCTTCACGCTACACCGTCCCAGCCACCACCCCTCGGCGCTGAGCGCGCCCATGATCAGATCAGACCATCGGATCGCTCGGAACAGGAGGAACCGCCGGCGACAGCGAACCCGGGGTCGGGCCCCATCGCCGGCCCTGTCGACACCTCCGGGAGCTTGCCGCGCCCACCCAGGACTCCCCCCGACGGCCGGAGCCCGACGCGGGAGCGCGGCGGACAGTCAGGCGGTCATCGCCTTGGCCAGGTCCACGGCGAAGTCGCCCGCGACGGGTAAGTCCACCCGCTCCAGGCCCAACCACCCCGCGAACCGCCGCAGCTCCGCCCACAAGGCCGAGGCCACCTCAGGCCGGGAAGGGGCGCCGCGGCCGGTCAGGGGCTCCACCCAGACGGCAGGGATCAGCAGGGTCGAGGAGCGGCGGTCGGCCTTGAGGTCGACGCGGGCCACCAGGCGGTCGCCCAGGAGGAACGGCAGCACGTAGTAGCCGTAGAGGCGCTGGAGCGGCGGCACGTAGATCTCGATGCGGTAGGTGAAGCCGAACAGCCGGGCCACGCGGGCCCGCTCCCACATCAGCGGGTCGAAGGGGCTGACGAGGGTGGCGGCACCGATGCGGCGCGGGGTGGGGGCCTCGTGGTGCAGGTAGGCGCGGGGCTGCCAGCCCTCCACCTCGGTGGGGATGAGCTCGCCGGACTCCACCAGCTCGGCGATCGCGGTGCGCGCCCCGGCCAGCGGCAGCCGGAAGTAGTCGCGCAGCTCGGCCTCGGCGGCGACGCCGAGGGAGCGGGCCGCGACGCGGACCAGGTCGCGGTAGGCGTCGGCCGGGTCAGGGGTGGGGGCGGCGAGGACCGCGGCGGGGAAGATGCGCTCGGGGACGTCATAGAGGCGGGCGAAGGACGAGTTGCGGCTGGCGACGCTGACCTCGCCGGTGTAGAAGAGCCACTCGATCGCGGTCTTGGTGTCCGACCAGTTCCACCCCCAGTGTTCCTTGCTGCGGGGCTTGGCCAGGTCGCCCTCGACCTCGTTGGCGGTCATGGGGCCCTTCGCGCGGATCTCTTCGAGGACCCGGCGGATCAGGTCGGGCTGCTCACGGGCCAGGCGGACCATCCGCCCCCAGGCGGCGCCGGACTGCATGCGCCAGCGCAGCGCCGGGTGCAGGTGGACCGGGACGAGGGACGCCTCGTGGGCCCAGTATTCGAACAGGTCGCGGGGGCGCCGATAGGCCATCCTGTCGAGCAGCTCGGTCGGGTAGGGGCCCAGCCGGCTATAGGCGGGCAGGTAGTGCGCGCGCTGAACGACATTCACCGAGTCGATCTGCAGCAGGCCTGTGCGGCCGAGGACCCGCTTCAGGTGGCGCCGCTCGGGGACGCCGGTGGGGACCCTGTCGGCGAAACCCTGAGCGGCGAGAGCGATCCTCCGCGCCTGCGTAAGTGTCAGCACCCCGCGAGGCTAACCCCGGGGTATGACAAAAAAGGGGCGGCCCGACGGGCCGCCCCTTTTACGAACGATCTATGCGCCGACGAGTGGCCGGGCCGGCTCTCCCGCGTCCTTCGCGTCGAACGCGGCGCTCACGCGGCGGTCGATCTCGACGAGGTCCGGGTCGGGCACGTCCTCGACGACCGGGCCGGTGGAGGTGGCCGGGTCGCTCGAGCGCGCCGGGCCGGAGCTCTCCGGGGCGAGCTCCCGGATCGGCAGGGTGATCAGCAGCGCGATCATCAGCAGGATGTACGCGTTGCCACCGAGGATGCCGAGGCCGGTGAACTTCATGTGGAACGCCCACGGCGTGCGGCTGCACAACAGCAGGTACGAGAACACCCCGAAGATCATGATGTGGCGCCGGCGGCGGGCGTCGGTGCTGCGGTCGGTCGCGTGGTCGAGCAGGACCGCCATCGAGGGCAGGACCCACACCAGGTGGTGGATCCAGCTGATCGGGCTGATCATACAGCCGGCGAGGCCGGTCAGCGCCAGCCCGGCGAGCTCGTCGCCGGCCTTGACCGCCTTGCGGACCCGCCACGCCCAGACGGCGAGCGCGCCGAGCACGAGCAGCGCCCACAGCGGCTTCATCGGGTCCGGGTTGAACAGGCGGGCGACGAGGCCGCTGAGCGCCTGGTTGGAGACGAACGTGGCGGAGCCGACGCGGTCGGTGTTCCACATCGCGTCGGTCCAGAAGACCCGCGAGGCGTCCGGTGCGAAGGTCGCCGCCGCCCAGGTCGCGGCGGCCGCGGTGGCCGTGGAGACGGCGGCGGCGCGCCAGCGGCGGGTGACCACGAGGTACAGGATGAACACACCCGGCGTGAGCTTGATCGCGGTGGCCAGGCCGACGCCGACGCCACCGAGGCGCGAGCCCCCGCGGACCAGCAGCAGCAGGTCGCCGACGACCATGAAGAGCAGCAGGATATTGACCTGGCCGAAGTTGACGGTCTCGCGCACCGGCTCGAAGGCGGCGACGATGCCCATCGCGATGGCGAGGGAGAACCAGAACTGCCAGCCCTGGCGCTTGATGACCGGGCCGATGAGCCAGGTGATGATGCAGGCGAGCGCGATGACGTTCATCGTCACGCTGATCGCGATCGCGGTGTGCCACCCGATCAGCGCCATGGGCGACATCAGCGCGGCGGCGAACGGTGGGTAGGTGAAGCCGTACGGCGTGCCGGGCACCAGGTAGTCGTAGATGTCGCCACCCTTGTTGACCCAGTAGTCCATGGCGCCGTAGTAGACCTTGAGGTCGAAATACCCGTTTCTCGCAGCGGCCACGTACAAGAAGGCCCACACGACGGCCCATACGGCCACCACGATGAGCACCTGCTTGACCCGGGGCCGAAGCTTGGGCCGGACGGCCGTCAACACGGCGACTCGTCCTCGCTCCGCCACTTGTGCTGCCCTCCACTCGCTCGCTGCTGGCTACCTGCTGCTGCCTGACTCAACGGTTGCTCGGGTCCAACTGTGACGAGCCGCCGCTACCCCGCCACGTGGCTCTTCACACAAAATCCGTGGCCACTCCGTGGCGCGAAACACAAATCCGTAGGCTGCTGCGACATGACGCTCGGCTTCGTCCGACCGGCGCGACTCGACGACGTCGTCGAGATCACGCGCATCCAACTCACGACCTGGCGGGTCGCCTATCGACGACTCCTGCCCAAACACATCCTCGACCAATTGGACGAGGACTGGATTACCCGCAGGTGGCGGGACGCAATCACGGAGCCGCCGACCCCCGAGCACCGGGTCCTGGTCGCGGTGGAGCAACAGGAGTCGCCCAGCGCTGGACCGACCTCAGCATACGTCGTGGGTTTTGCCGCGTCAGGTCCGGCAGACGACACCACACTGGCTCCGGACGAAGATCACACCGTCCTGGCGAACGCCGCCGCGATCACCGATGTCCTGGTTGAACCCAGGTGGGGAAGGCGCGGCCACGGCAGCCGGTTGCTGGCGGCTAGTGTGGATTTGTGGCGTACTGACGGATTTACGACAGCGCTTGCCTGGACGTTCGCCGAAGACCGTGTTACGCGTCGATTTCTGGAGAGTTCCGGCTGGGCCCCGGACGGGGTCAGCCGGTCACTCGATGTTGATGATCTGCTCATCCCGCAGGTCCGGTGGCACACGTCCCTCGAGGCCCAGGAGGACCCTTCCGTTACCTCGATGTGACCCTGTTGCGCCCGAATTGGGGCTTCCAGATCCCAGTATCTGGAACCACCAGGCGGAACGCGAATCGGTTACGCAACGTGACACTAGTCGAGCAAAGGGCCGAGCCCGACCGTCAGTCCCGGCCGTGCGACGACGGCGCGGACGGCAAGCAGTACACCCGGCATGAACGACTTCCGGTCGAACGAGTCGTGCCGGATGGTGAGCGTCTCCCCCGCGGCGCCGAAAAGCACCTCCTGGTGCGCGACGAGCCCGCGGGCCCGCAGCGAGTGCACCGGGACGCCCTCGACGTCGGTGCCGCGGGCCCCCGCCATCTCCTCCGTGGTGGCGTCGGGCACCGGTCCGAGCCCCGCGGAGGCCCGCGCCGAGGCGATGAGCTGGGCGGTGCGCAGGGCCGTGCCGCTGGGCGCGTCGATCTTCTGCGGGTGGTGCATCTCGACCACCTCGACCGACTCGAAGTACCGGGCGGCGCGGGCCGAGAACTCCATCATCAGCACGGCACCGACGGCGAAGTTCGGCGCGACGACGATGCCGACGCCCGGCGCGGACGCCAGCAGGGATCGCACCTCGTCCAGCCGCTCGGTGGTGAAGCCGGAGGTGCCCACCACCGCGTGCACGCCATGCGAGACGCACCACCGCAGCGTGTCCATCACCGCGTCCGGCGTGGTGAAGTCGACGAGCACGTCGAAATCGGGCGCCAAGGCGTCACCGACGTCCAGCGACGCCACGAGCGAGAGATCCGAAGCGGCGGAGACGGCCTGGCAGGCCTCGGTGCCCATACGGCCGCGCGCGCCCAGCACGCCGACCCTGATCTGCGAAGTCACGCGGGATAACCTATCCCAGCGCTCCCGCGAAGGCGTTGTCGTCGAACTCCCCGATCACCGCGAGGGACATCGGCCGCGACAGCAGCTCGGCGGCGACCTCACGGACCATCTCCGGCGTGACGAGGTCGACCCGGCGCAGCACCTCGTCGACGGAGAGCAGCTCGTCATACAGCAGCTCACCCTTGCCGAGGCGGCTCATCCGGGACCCGGTGTCCTCCAGGCCCAGCACGACGGCGCCCTTGAGCATGCCCTTGCCGCGCTCGACCTCCGCGTCGGTGACCCCCTCCGCCGCGACCCTGGTCAGCTCGTCCCGGGTGATGGCGAGGACCTCCTCGACCTTGCCGGGCGCGCAGCCGGCATAGACCCCGAAGAGCCCGGCGTCGCTGTACTGCGAGGTGAAGGAGTAGACCGAGTAGGCCAGCCCGCGCTGCTCGCGGATCTGCTGGAACAGCCGGCTCGACATGCCGCCGCCGAGCACGTTGTTCAGCGCGCCGAGGGCGAAGCGGTTGTCGTGCTGCCGCGGGTACCCCACGCAGCCGAGCACCAGGTGCGCCTGCTCGGTGTCCTTGCTGCGGACCACGATCTGGCCGGAGCGGGCCGGCACCCTCGTGGTGCGGGACCGCCGCGGGGCCGGGTCGGCGGCGACCGAGAGGTCCGAGAACGCCGCCCGGACCGCCTTGACGACCTTGGCGTGGTCGAGGTTGCCGGCGGCGGCGACGACCATCTGCGACGGCAGGTACCGCCTGCGGTAGAAGCCGTCGATCTGCTTGCGGGTCAGCGCGGAGATGCTCGCCACGCTGCCGGAGATCTGCCGGCCCAGCGGGTGGTTGCCGTAGATCGCCTCGGTGAAGACGTCGTGCACCTCGTCGCCGGGCTCGTCGTCGTGCATGGCGATCTCCTCGAGGATCACGCCACGCTCGGTCTCGACGTCCGCGTCGGTCAGCACCGAGTCGATGACCAGGTCACACACCACGTCGATGGCGAGCGGCAGGTCGGCGTCGAGCACGCGCGCGTAGTAGCACGTGTACTCCTTGGCGGTGAACGCGTTGGTCTCCCCGCCGACCGCCTCGATCTGCGAGGAGATCTCCAGCGCGCTGCGCCGCTTGGTGCCCTTGAAGAGCAGGTGCTCGAGGAAGTGGGAGACCCCGGACAGTGCCGGGGTCTCGTCCCGTGAGCCGATGCCGACCCAGACGCCGAACGACACGCTTCGCATCGACGGTATCGCCTCGGTCAGGATGCGCAGCCCGTTGGGCAGCACGGTGCGGCGCACCGTGCCACCCAGCGGGTCATCTGCCAGCGTCTGGGTCTGCGCTCGACTCGTCATGTCTCAGCTGTGCCGGTTCCGCCGGCGACGGAACTCGCCGCCGTCCTCGCCGCCCTCGCCGGAGCCGCCCTCGCCCGAGCCGCCCTCTTCCGAGCCGCCCTCGGACGGCGAGGACGAAGCCTGACGGGGGCCGCGGTCGCCGCGGTCACCGCGCTCACGCGAGCGGGGGCCACGGTCGCCGCGGTCCCGGCCGGCCGGCCGGTCGCCGCCCGACGGAGCACCGCCACCCGCGGCCGCGGCCTCGGCCGCCGCGGCGGCCTCGGCCTCCGACAGCACCTTGTCCAGGTAGATCTTGCCGCGGTTGTCGATGTCCGCGATCTGCACCTCGACCCTGTCGCCGACGTTGAGGAAGTCCTCGACCCGGTCGACGCGCTTGCCGTTGCCAACCTTCGAGATGTGCAGCAGGCCGTCGCGCCCCGGCAGCAGCGAGATGAACGCGCCGAACGCGGCCGTCTTCACCACGGTGCCGAGGAACTTGTCGCCGACCTTCGGCATCGTCGGGTTGGCGATGGCGTTGATCCGCTCGACCGCGGCCTCGGCCGAGGGGCCGTTCGTCGCGCCGACGTAGATCGTGCCGTCGTCCTCGATGCTGATCTCGGCGCCGGTCTCGTCCTGGATCGCGTTGATGGTCTGGCCCTTGGGCCCGATCACCATGCCGATCTTGTCGACGGGGATGCGGACCGTGGTCACGCGGGGCGCGTACTGGCTCATGCCGGCCGGCGACTCGATCGCCTCGGCCATCACGTCGAGGATGACGTGCCGCGCGTCGTGGGCCTGCTGCAGGGCGCCCGCGAGGACGTCCGACGGGATGCCGTCGAGCTTCGTGTCCAGCTGCAGGGCCGTCACGAAATCACGGGTGCCGGCGACCTTGAAGTCCATGTCGCCGAAGGCGTCCTCGGCACCGAGGATGTCGGTGAGCGTGACGTACTCGGTCTTGCCGTCGACCTCGTCGGAGATGAGGCCCATCGCGATGCCCGCGACCGGCGCCTTCAGCGGCACACCGGCGGACAGCAGCGCCATCGTGGAGGCGCAGACGGAGCCCATCGACGTGGAGCCGTTGGAGCCCAGCGCCTCGGAGACCTGGCGGATCGCGTAGGGGAACTCCTCGCGGGCCGGCAGCACCGGGATCAGGGCCCGCTCGGCGAGCGCGCCGTGGCCGATCTCGCGCCGCTTCGGCGAGCCCACCCGGCCGGTCTCACCGGTCGAGTACGGCGGGAAGTTGTAGTTGTGCATGTAGCGCTTGGACTTCTCCGGCGCCAGGGTGTCCAGCGTCTGCTCCATGCGCAGCATGTTGAGCGTGGTGACACCCAGGATCTGGGTCTCGCCGCGCTCGAAGAGAGCCGAGCCGTGCACCCGCGGGAGCACCTGGACCTCGGCGGTCAGCGGACGGATGTCACGCGGGCCGCGGCCGTCGATGCGGACCTGCTCGCGCAGGACGCGGGCGCGGACCTCGTTCTTGGTCAGCGACCGCAGCGCGGCGCCGATCTCCTTCTCGCGACCCTCGAAGCCCTCGGCGAGGCGCTGGAAGGCGGCCTCCTTGATCCGGTCGAGGGCCTCCTCGCGCTCCGCCTTGGAGGAGATGCGCAGCGCCTCGGAGACCTCGTCCTTGACCGCGCCGGCGACGGCCTCGTAGGCGTCGGGCTGGTAGTCGAGGAAGGTCGGGAACTCCTGGACCGGCTTCGCGGCGACGGCCGCCAGCTCGGACTGGGCCCGGCACAGCTCGCGGATGGCGGGCTTGGCGGCCTCGAGGCCACCGGCCACGACCTCCTCGGTCGGCGCGGGCGCGCCGCCGGCGACGAGGGCCACGGTGTGCTCCGTCGCCTCGGCCTCGACCATCATGATCGCGACGTCGCCGTCGGGCAGGGTGCGGCCGGCGACGACCATGTCGAACGTGGCGCGGCCGAGCTCCTCGAGCGTCGGGAACGCGATCCACTGCCCGTCGACGTGCGCCATGCGGGTGGCGCCGATCGGGCCGGAGAACGGCAGGCCGGACAGCTTGGTGGACATCGAGGCGGCGTTGATCGCCACGACGTCGTAGGGGTGGGCCGGGTCGAGGGCGAGAATCGTCTCGACGACCTGGACCTCGTTGCGCAGGCCCTTGACGAAGCTGGGGCGCAGCGGCCGGTCGATCAGGCGGCAGGTGAGGATCGCATCCTCGCTGGGGCGGCCCTCGCGGCGGAAGAACGAGCCGGGAATCCGGCCCGCGGCGTACATCCGCTCCTCGACGTCGACCGTCAGCGGGAAGAAGTCGAACTGGTCCTTCGGCGACTTGCCGGCCGTCGTCGCCGACAGCACGACCGTCTCACCCAGCTGGGCAAGCGCGGAACCGGCGGCCTGGCGGGCGAGGCGGCCCGTGGAGAACGTGATCTCCCGGGTGCCGAACGCGCCGTTGTCGATGACCGCGGTGCTGGTGTGCGTACCGAGAGTGCTCTGCTCGGTCATGTGGTGTGGTGCTCCTTTGGGTTTGTGGTGCGCCCAGGCGGAGCTGTCTGCGGCCGGTCTTCGATCGAAGCTCACGGGGCTGATCTGCCCGGAAGCCACTACCGAGGACCGGTGCGCCGACACGCTCGGCGGGGCGGCTGTCCATACCAGTGTGTCACTACACGAAGGGGAGCGACGCATGGACGCCGCTCCCCACCGTGCGAGTCGTTATCGCCGCAGGCCGAGCCGCTCGATCAGCGAGCGGTAGCGGGCGATGTCGCTGCGCTGCAGGTAGTTGAGCAGGCGACGGCGACGGCCGACCAGCAGCAGCAGGCCACGCCGGCTGTGGTGGTCGTGCTTGTGCTTCTTGAGGTGTTCGGTGAGGTCCGCGATCCGCTTGGTCAGCATCGCGACCTGGACCTCCGGCGAGCCGGTGTCCCCTTCGACGGTCGCGTACTTGCCGATGATCTCGGTCTTCTGCGCAGAGTCGAGCGCCATGTTCTCCCTTAAAGGTTGCATCTGAACGGGCCGGCCCCGCGGCGTCGTGCAGGCAGCCTGACCCCCGCCGGTCACCCGGCGTCGACACAAGGCTAACAGACGGGACGATCCAGCACTCGTCTGGCCTGTGCGACGTCGTCGTTGATCTGCTCGACCAGCGGCTCGACGCCGGAATACACCCGCTGCTCACGGAGGCGTTCGACGAAGTCGACGGCGATCCGCTCGCCGTAGAGGTCGCCGGCGAAGTCGAGGAGGAAGGACTCGACCCGCCGCTCCTTGCCGGAGAACGTCGGGTTGGTGCCGATGGAGACCGCCGCGCGGCGCGGCTCGGGGTCCCGGTCGCGGGTCACCCAGGCGGCGTAGATACCGTCGGCGGGGATCGCGGCGTTGGGCGAGGTCAGCAGGTTGGCCGTGGGGAAGCCCAGCTCACGGCCGCGCTGGTCGCCGCGCACGACGACGCCCTCGACGCGGTGCGGCCGGCCCAGCGCGCGGGCTGCGGCGACCACGTCACCGGCGTCGACGCAGGCCCGGATGTAGGTCGAGGAGAACACGGTGCCCTCGTCGGCGACCAGCGGCGCGCCTTCCACCCCGAAGCCGAACGTCCGCCCGAGCCGGTGCAGCAGCTGCAGGTCACCGGCGGCCTTGTGGCCGAACCGGAAGTTCTCCCCCACCACGACCAGTGCGGTGTGCAGGTGCTCGACCAGCGCGTCGTGGACGAACGCCTCCGGCGACAGGTGCGAATACTCGACCGTGAACGGGATGACGCACAGCACGTCGACGCCTAGCGCCTCGATCAGCTCCGCCTTGCGCGACGGCTCGCTCAGCACCGCCGGGTGCGACCCGGGCCGGACCACCTCCGACGGGTGAGGGTCGAACGTCAGCACGACCGACTGCACGCCCAGCTCGCCCGCCCGCTTCACGACGTGCCCGATCACCTGCTGGTGCCCCCGGTGCACGCCGTCGAAGACGCCGATCGTGGTGACCGCGCGCCCCCATCCACCCGGCGCCGCCTGCGTTCCCCGCCACCGCTGCATGGTTGCGAGCCTAGCCCTTGCGGCGTTTGCGGCAGGTGTACGGGTGGCAGCCCGCCGCTCGTGCGGCGTTTGCGGCGGGTGTACCGGTGGCTGCGGCCGCTCGTGCGGCGATCGCGGCGGGTGTACGGATGGCGTCAGGGCACGAGCACGATCTCCGGCCGCGCCCGGCCGTCCTTCTCGCGGACGATGGCGAGCACACTGCCGTCGGGGGCGAAGACCGCGTACGGCTCGGCGATCCCGATCGGCGCGAGCGACCCGCCGTGCGACAGCGTCTTCGCCTCGACCTCGTCGGCGTCGCGGCGGGGGAAGGACCGCGCGGCGGCGGCCGGCAGCGGCATCGTGACCGGGTCCTCCCGCTCGGCCAGCTCGTCCAGGGTGACCGCCTCGGCGAGGGTGAACGCACCGACGGCCGTGCGGCGCAGCGCGGTCAGGTGCCCGCCGACGCCGAGCGCCGCGCCGAGGTCCCTGGCGAGCGCGCGGATGTACGTCCCCGACGAGCAGGCGACGTCGACCTCGACGTCGACCCATGCCTCCGCGCGGCTGATCCCGAGGACGTCGAGGCGGGCGACGGTGACCGGCCGGGCCTGCAGCGCGACCTCCTCGCCGGAGCGGACCCGGTGGTAGGAGCGGACCCCGTTCACCTTGATCGCCGACACGGCGCTGGGCACCTGCAGGATCTCCCCGCGCAGCGGCGCGAGCCCGGCGTGGACGTCGCCATCGGTGAGCGCGCTCGCGTCCACAGTGGACACGACCTCCCCCTCGGCGTCGTCGGTGACGGTCGCCTGCCCGAGGCGGATCGTGGCGCGGTACTCCTTGGTGCTGCCGATGACGTATGTGAGCAGCCGGGTCGCCTTCTCCACGCCGATGATGAGCACCCCGGTCGCCATCGGGTCGAGGGTGCCGCCGTGCCCGACCCGGCGGGTCTTCGCCAGCCGCCGCATCCGCGACACCACGTCGTGCGAGGTCATCCCGCCGGGCTTGTCGACGACGACGAGCCCGCCCTGCGTTGCTGCCTTCTGCGCCACGACGGGTCAGCCTAACGGCCGCGCGCGGAGAGGGTGTGCCACAGGTACTTCACCAGCTGCAGCCGCTCGGGGTCGGCGCGGGCGTCCCGGGCGGCGCGGCCGATCAGCTCGGCGTCGACGAAGGGCCGCGACCAGCGTTCGCACAGCAGCACCGCGAGCGGGCGCACCTCGGGACCCCGGAACTCGTCGTCGATCTCGTCCGGGCTGAGGCGCGGCCCCGCCCGCCATTCGAGCTCGATGCCGTGCCGGGTCGCGAGCTTCTCCGCGGCGGGCAGCCGGCCGGCGAAGCTGTCGTCGAGGACGAGCGCCGCCACGTCCCGGGCGAGGTCGACCGGGCCGTGGATCTGCGCCTCGACGTAGTCGTCGAGCGGCCCGGCTGCGGCGACGTGGTCGGCGAGGCCCGCCAGTACCGGCGCCAACGCGTCGAAAACGCCCGCTTCCCGCGGCTCGTGGAAGCTGTCCCCCAGGGTGAACGTGGCGCGCGCGTTGACCTCCGGGCGCAGGCGCAGGTGCGCGGAGCCGAAGCGGCGGGCGGCGCCGGCCGGGTGGCGGCGCAGGTCGAGGGCGCCGTACTTGGGACGGTCGGCGGGCGTGACGCCGGGCCGCTGGTAGGCGCCGCCGAACATGCGCTCCTCCCAACGGTCGCGGTCGCCGCCCGGGTACGCCGTGAGGCCGCCGTTGGAGATCCCGGTCTCGAACTGGCTGCGGAACCGCCCGTCCGCGAGCAGGCCTTCGATCACCGTGCGGCCACCGGCGTCGATGCGGTCGGGATGGAAGTTGATCGTCACGACCGCGTCCACCGGGTCGGTGCGCGGACCCGCCGCCGCTCGCACGTGCGCGAGCGCCTCCAGCTGCGCGGTCGTGAGCTGTGCGTCCACGGCGCGCAGTATGTCAGCGAACGACGGCCCGCCGCCGCCCGATTGCGGGTCAGCGGACGGCGCCGGCGACCGCCCACTTGTCGCCGGCGAGGCGCCACAGCAGGCCGCCCAGGCGCAGCGCGATGAACAGGCACAGGGCGATCCACACCCCGCGCAGGCCGGCGTCGAGCAGGTACGCGAGCCAGATGCCGGGCAGGAAGCCGCCGAGCGCCGACACGAAGGTGAGGTTGCGCAGGTACCGCACGTCGCCGGCGCCGAGGAAGACGCCGTCGAGGGCGAAGACGACACCGGCGGCCGGCATCATCGCGACGAACCACCACCAGGCGGTCTTCGCCTGGGCGTACACCTGGGCATCGGCGCCGAACCAGGGGCGGACGGTGGCGAGGGCGGCCGCGACCAGGAACGCGAACGCGACGCCGGAGACCAGTCCGGCGGCGGTGATGCGGCGGCTGAGCAGGCGCGCCTCGTCGACCCGCTCGCCGCCGAGCGCGGCGCCGACGAGGGACTGCGCGGCGATCGCGACGGCGTCGAGGGCGAGCGCGGTGAAGAAGAACAGCTGGATCGCGATGAGGTGCGCGGCGAGGCTGGCGGTGCCGAAGCGGGCCGCGACCGCCGACGCGGACAGGAAGCACGCCTGGAACGCCGCGCCCCGCAGCAGCAGGTCGCGCCCGAGCACCAGCTGGTGGCGGATCACGTCGAGGTGCGGCCGCAGCGGGACCCGTTCGGTCAGCAGCGCCCGTACGAACAGCAGGCCGGCCGCCGTCTGCGCGACGACGTTCGCGATCGCGGAGCCGGCCAGGCCGAACCCCAGCGGGTGCACGAGCAGCGGGCAGAGCACGGCCGACAGCGCGTTGGCGCCGAGCACGTAGTAGAGCGGGCGGCGGGTGTCCTGCACGCCGCGCATCCACCCGTTGCCCGCGGTGCCGAGCAGCAGGCCGGGCGCGCCGAGGGCGGCGATGCGCAGCCAGTCGGCGGCGCCGTCGGCGACCGGGCCGGGCGACCCGGCGACGGCACGGGTCAGCGGCCCGGCGAACACCTCGAGGGTCACCATGATGGCGACGCCGCCGGCGAAGGCCAGCCAGGACGCCTGGACGCCCTCGGCGACCGCGGCTCCGCGCTGGCCGGCGCCGAAGCGGCGCGCGGCGCGGCCGGTGGTGCCGTAGGCGAGCACGTTGCCCAGCCAGACGGCGAGCGCCATGATCTGCCCGCCGATGGCGAGCGAACCCAGCTCCTCGCGGCCGAGGTGCCCGACGACCGCCGTGTCGACGAGGACATACAGCGGCTCGGCGGCCAGCACCACGAGCGCGGGCAGAGCGAGGGCGGCGACACGACGCATCGAGGTCACCGCGACAGCGTAAGGAGATGCCTCCTTACGCGCTACTTACAGGGCGGTCAGCCCCGGCGGTCCATCGACATCTGCAGGGCGGCGCGGGCGCGCTCGCGCGTCTCGGTGGTGGGCTCCTGCGGCTTGGGCTGGGGCTTCGGCTGCTCAGGCATGACGGTCTCCTGACTCGGTGGCGCGGTTGGAGTATCGACGGTCCGATCGCAGGGGCGCCGGGGTCACCGGCGGCCACGCCAACACGCGACGAGGAGACCGACTGTGGGTGGTGTCGGCCTGCAACGTGGATCGGTGGGTCTGGCGCATCTGGTCCTCGCTTGGCGGCTCTGGTGTGGTCCTGGGCCGTGAGACGCCCGCCGCCGGGTTCCGCTGGAAGCGGGGGTCAGCCCCGGGACGGGCAGCGAAGAATTCGCACGATGCGCATACACCTAAGTTATCGTTCAGTTCCACGATGTGCGACGTCATCCCGCGATCTGGACGCAGTTACCGGCGGGTTCACCTGTCGGAAGTACGTCAGGGCGCTCGTCAACGTGCTAGGAAGTGCCAGCCGAGCCACCACCAGAAGCCGTACATCGCGATCCGGCCGACCGGCAGCGGGCCGACCCGGTAGCGCATGACGACGCCGCAGACCTCGCCGAGCGTCGGCACCTTCGAGCCCTCCCGCCGGGCGGCGACCTCGACCACCGCGAAGAGCCCCAGCGACACGGCGAACGCGGCCGCGATGCCCGCCTGTGCGGCCGTCATCGCCACCCTCCAGCCCGCGCGGCCGTCATCGCCGCACCATCGCCCAGAAGGCCCACAGCCAGCCGAAGTAGGCGGCGGCGCGGGCGAGGTAGTGCTCCAGCAGGGGATCGGCGAGGCGGGACAGCGTCGGATAGGCCCGCGACCCGATCAGGAACGTGACGCCCTCGACGACCGCGAAGAGCCCGACCGGCAGCAGCCACCAGGCCGCCGCCCGGGGCAGCCGCGCCGGCGCGGGGCGCTTCGGCACGGTGGCGGACATGCCGAGCCACAGCAGCGCTCCCCCGGCGCCGAGGACGAGCAGGTTGGCCCGCAGCGAGAACGACGGCAGCGCCCCGCCCACCAGGGCGATCAGGGCGAAGACCGGGGCCAGCACGACCGGGCGGGCCCAGCCCCGGTCGACCTCCACAACCAGTTCGGGTCGGTCCATCCATCGATTGTCACCGCGGCGACACCCGGTGTGCCAGCGATGTCAGCCCCCGTTTAACCCTGATCTGCCAGGACCACCGAGTCCGTGAGCGCGGCGCGGATCGCGGCGATCACCTCGTCGACCGTGCCGGTGGCGCTGAACCCGGCCGCGAAGCGGTGCCCGCCGCCGCCGAGACCGACGGCCACCCGACTGACGTCGACGCCGCCCTTGCTGCGTAACGAGACCGACCACTCGCGCGGGCCGACGGGCTTCACCACGCAGGCGACGTCGGCCTCCGCGACGCAGCGCACCGAGTCGATGAGCGCTTCGACGGCGCCCGCGGGCTGGCCGAACTCGGCGAGGTCGGCGAGCGTCACGTAGGTCCACGCGAGGCCGAGGCCGCCGGCGGGCTCGAACACGGTGCGGGCCAGGGCGACGCCGAAGAGCCGGACCGCGCCGTAGGGCCGGGTGTCGAACAGGCGGCGGGAGATGTCGCCGACGGGGATGCCGGTGGCGATGAGCCGGGCCGCGAGCTCGTGCACCGCCGGGGTGGTCGAGCCGTGCTTGAACGAGCCCGTGTCGGTGGCGAGCGCCACGTACAGGCACTCGGCGATCTCGGGATCCAGGGCCACGCCGAGCCGGCCGAGCAGCCCTTCGGCCACGACCGACGTCGCGGCGGCCGACGGGTCGACGAGGTTGACCGCCCCGAAGCCGGGGTTGGACGCGTGATGGTCGAGCACGATGCCGACCGGCGCGGCGGCCAGGACGCCGGCGAGGTCGCCGAGCCGCTCGACGCTGGCGGCGTCGAAGACCAGCATCGCGTCGGGCGTGGGCGCGGGCGGCGTGACGGAGGCCGCCGGCACCAGCATGGACACGCCCGGCAGGCGGTCGAAGGGCGCGGGCACGGTCAGCGGGCCGGGGAAGGTCGCCTCGACCACCAGCGACGGGGCGAAGCGGCGCAGCCCCAGCGCGAAGCCGAGCATGCTGCCGAGGGCGTCACCGTCGGGGTTGACGTGGCAGGCGAGCAGCACGCGAGCGCCCGGGGGCAGGCCGCGCAGCGCTGAGACCGCTGCGGCCCACTCCCCGGGCGATGGTTGCGGTGCGGTCACCGACGGTCCTGGCCGACGACTACCTCGTCGTCGGCGCCTTCGGCCCCCGCCTCGTCATCGAGCTTGTAGGGCTGGGCCTCGCCCGCGTAGTTCGCCCCGGCGGCCCGTCGCTGGACCTCCGCGTCGGCGTTGCGCGCGGTGGCCAGCAGGTCGTCGATGTGCTTCGCGTGCTCCGTCACGTCGTCGTGCACGAAGGTGAGGCTCGGCGAGTGGCGCAGCCCCAGGGCCTTGCCGACGGTCGAGCGCAGCAGCCCCTTGGCGCTCTCCAGCGCCGCCGCCGTGCCCGACTGTGCCGTCGCGTCACCGAGCACCGTGTAGAACACGGTCGCCTCACGCAGATCAGCGGTGATCCGCGCGTCGGTGATCGTGATCATCCCCAGCCGAGGGTCCTTGACCTGCGTCCGCACCACCGATGCGACAAGCTCCTTCACGCGCTCGGCGTGCCGGCGCACCTTTGCCGGATCCGTCATCTCGAACACCTCCGCAGCCAAAACGATCTGACCAACGCTCTGACACTACCCGCGCCGCGACCTGGAGGCCGCGTCCAGCACCCTGGACAAGGCGCAGGATTACCCGTCGTCGTCACCGTGCAGCCGGCGGCGCACGGAGAGCAACTCGATCTCGGGCCGGCCGGCGACCGCCCGCTCGATGGTGTCCAGGACCTCCCGCACGTGCCCCGCCTCCGCGGCGACCACCGCGACGCCGACCTCAGCGCGTCCGTGCAGGTCGAGGGCGCCGACCTCGGCGACGGACACCTCGAACTTGCGCAGGAAGGCGACCAGTGGCCGCACATAGGCGCGCTTGGCCTTCAGTGACCGGGAGTCACCGGGCAGGAGCAGGTCGAAGACCGCGGTACCGGTATACACGGCCCAAGATCCTAACGACTCTACGAGAGCCTGGCCACCAGAAATGCGGGTGGAGCGACCGGCAGCGGGGCGGCGTCCCCGATGATCGGCCGGGGCGTGCGGCGCGGCAGCCCGGCACCCGCGCTGCCGCCGCGGCCCGGGTACACGTACAGCGTGAGCGGGTCGACGGCGTCCAGCGCGGCGACCACGACCGGCAGGTGCCGGAACCTGTCCCAGTCGGCGGAGTCGGTGAAGCCGAGCTCCAGCACGACCCCGAAGGGCTCGGTGTGCCACGCCCAGTCCTGGGCGCCGTGGGTGACGGCCGCCTCGGCCAGCGCGGCGGCGTGGGCGTCGCGCCATCGGCCCGCGGGCTCCTGCCCGTCGCGGACCTCGATCGACCACCAGGTGAGGTTCATGACGCATCGACGGTACGCCGGATTCCAACATCAAAGAAAGGGCCGCCGCGGAACCCGCGGCGGCCCTCCTCAGCTGGGCGGCATCAGCTGCGCGGCTTCTCCCGCAACTCCCAGGTCTCGATGACGTCACCGAGCTGGATGTCGTTGAAGTTGCCGAGCGTGATACCGCACTCGAAGCCCTCGCGGACCTCGGTGGCGTCGTCCTTGAAGCGGCGCAGGCCCGCGATGGTGAGGTTGTCGGAGACGACAGCCCCGTCGCGGAGCAGGCGCGCCTTGCTGTTGCGCCGGATGAGCCCGGTGCGGACGATGCAGCCCGCGATGTTGCCGAAGCGCGACGAGCGGAAGACCTCGCGGATCTCCGCCGTGCCGAGCTCGACCTCCTCGTAGATGGGCTTGAGCATGCCCTTGAGCGCGGTCTCGATCTCCTCGATGGCCTGGTAGATGACCGTGTAGTACCGGATCTCCACGCCCTCGCGGTCGGCCAGCTCGCGGATGCGACCCTCGGCCCGCACGTTGAACCCGATGACGATCGCGTCGGACGCGCTCGCCAGGTTGACGTCGTCCTGGGTGACGGCGCCCACACCCCGGTGGATGATCCGGAGCTGGACCTCGTCGGCGACGACGATCTTGACCAGTGCGTCCTCGAGCGCCTCGACCGAACCCGAACCATCACCCTTGAGGATGAGGTTGAGCGTGGTCTTCTCGCCCTCCTTGAGCTGGTCGAACAGGTTCTCCAGGGTGACCCGGCCGGTGCGCGAGGCCATCTCGGCCGCGCGGCGGCGGGCCTGCCGCTGCTCGGCGATCTGGCGCGCGGTGCGGTCGTCGTCGGCGGCGAGGAACGTGTCGCCGGCGCCGGGCACCGAGGTCAGACCGAGCACGAGGACCGGACGGGCCGGCCCTGCGGACGGCACGGGCTTGCCGTTCTCGTCGAGCATCGCCCGGACGCGCCCGTAGGCCCGGCCGGCGACGATCGAGTCACCGACGTTGAGCGTGCCCTTCTCCACCAGGACGGTGGCGACGGGGCCGCGGCCGCGGTCGAGGTGCGACTCGATCGCGATGCCCTGCGCCGGACCGTCGATCGGCGCGCGCAGGTCGAGCGCGGCGTCGGCGGTGAGCAGCACGGCCTCGAGGAGACCCTCGATGTTGATGCGGCTCTTCGCGGAGATGTCGACGAACATGGTCTCGCCGCCGTACTCCTCGGCGACCAGCCCGTACTGCGTCAGCTCCTGGCGAACCTTCGCCGGGTTGGCGTTCTCCTTGTCGATCTTGTTGACCGCGACCACGATCGGCACCTCGGCCGCCTGGGCGTGGTTCAACGCCTCGATCGTCTGGGGCATGACGCCGTCGTCGGCCGCGACCACCAGGACCACGATGTCCGTGGCCTGCGCACCACGGGCACGCATGGCGGTGAACGCCTCGTGACCCGGGGTGTCGATGAAGGTGATCGCGCGGTCCTCGCCGTCCTCGCCGTGCGGCACGTGCACCTGGTAGGCACCGATGTGCTGGGTGATGCCACCGGCCTCGCCGGCCACGACGTTGGTGGAGCGGATCGCGTCGAGCAGCTTGGTCTTACCGTGGTCGACGTGACCCATGACGGTCACGACCGGCGGCCGGATGACCAGGCGCTCCTCGTCGACGTCGGCGTCGAGGTCGATGTCGAAGCGCGCGAGCAGCTCGCGGTCCTCGTCCTCGGGGCTGACGATCTCGACCTGGAAGCCCAGGTGCTCGCCGAGCAGCTCCAGGGTCTCGTTGGTGCACGACTGGGTCGCCGTCACCATCTCACCCAGGTTGAACATCTCCTGGACGAGCGAGCCCGGGTTGGCGTTGATCCGGTCCGCGAAGTCGGACAGGGAGGCACCCTGCGGGAGTCGGATCGTCTGACCCTGACCCCGGGGAGCGCCCGAACCCATCGTCGGCGCGGACAGGTTGTCGAACTCTTGTCTGCGCTGCTTCTTGGACTTGCGGCCACGGGTGGGCCGGCCACCGGGACGCCCGAAGGCACCCGCGGCACCGCCGCCACGACCACGGCCACCGGCACCGCCGCCACCGGGACGACCGGCACCGCCGACGCCCGCGCCGGGCGCGCCGCCGCCACCACCGGGGCGGTAGCCGCCACCGGCACCGCCGCCGCCACCACCGGGGCGGTAGCCGCCACCGGCACCGCCGCCGCCACCACCGCCGGGACGGAAGCCACCGCCACCGCCACCGCCGGGACCGCCGGGACGACCGCCACCGCCACCGGGGCGGAAGCCGCCACCGGCACCGCCGCCACCGCCCGGACGACCGGGACGGTCACCGGGGGCACCGCCCGGGCGACCCGGACGCTGGCTCGGCATCTGCGACGGGTTCGGCCGTGGGCCGCCCATCGAGGCGGGGTTGGGCCGCGGAGGCATCGCGGCCGGGTTCGGCCGCGGGATGTTGCCACCACCCGGTGTGGGCCGCGCCGGAGCGCCGCCGGAGACACCGAACGGGTTGTTGCCCGGGGAACGCGCCGGCGGGCGAGCGCCGCCGGGACGAGGCCCCTGGCCTGGACGTGGGGCACCCGGGGTCGGCGCGGCACCCGGCGGGGGCGCCGGCGTCGCCGGACCGGGACGCGGGCCGGGCGTGGGTGCGCCACCGCCGGGCGGCGGCGTGCTCTCACGCCTGGTGGTCTCCCGCTGGCGGGCTTCCTTCGCGGCCTTCAGGGCCGCGTCCTGGTCCGCCTTCAGCGCGGCGGCGCGCTGCTCGGCGGCCGCCACCTCGATGTCGTGCGCGCTCGTCGGCTTGACCGCGGGCGCCGCGGGGCGCGGCGGGCCGGGGATCGGGCCTCGCCCGCCACCGGGTCCACCGCCCGCGGGCGGCTGCGGCCGCTTCGGGGGCGCGAAGGGCTTGGCTGCCGGGGCTGCCGGACCCGGACCCGGACGCGGTGCCGTGGGCACGGGCGCGGCCGAGGGAGCCGACGATGCCGGCGCAGGAGGAGCCGAGGGTGCCGGTGCGGCCCCTCCGGATTCGAAGCTCGCTCGCAGCCGGCGCGCCACGGGCGCCTCAACCGTGCTGGATGCGGACTTCACGTACTCGCCAAGCTCCTGCAGCTTTGCGAGCACGGTCTTGCTCTCGACCCCGAGCTCTTTTGCCAGCTCGTGTACGCGGGCCTTGCCTGCCACTACACTCCTCACCTCGAGGCCGGGCGGCATGGGTCCGCGCCGACCTCACTCGTGCACTTGAAGCCTGGTCATCTCAGGGACTTCATCGTGTGCTCATGTCCGTCGTCCTACCTTGCGTGTCCGGGTGGGGCATCTCGCGCCCACCATCGGCGGTTCCGATCACTGCGATTGCTCCGCTGCCGCCAGGGTGACGGCTTCGGCCAGCGGGCCGGTGTCCAGGACTCCGGCGATGCGCAAGGCTCGCCCGAAGGCGCGCCGACGCTCCGCTAGCGCCAGGCAAGCCGGATCAGGATGCAGGTGCGCTCCCCGACCCGGCCGTCTGCGGGCCGGATCGGGGACAGCCATGAACTGGTCAGGGCCGGACTCGATCGCGACAAACCGCAGTAACTCGGAGGATGACGCACGCATCCGGCAACCAACACAGGTGCGGACCGGGAGCGCGCGACGAACCGTCAAGAAGTCTACCCTGCGCTTTCGGCTTGTGCCGCGCCCGGTCCCGTGACGTGATCGACGTTGCCACCCGAACCGTGGTCTGCGGCGCCGTCGGTGGCATTGTCCGGACGGATGTCGATGCGCCAGCCGGTGAGCCTCGCGGCGAGCCGCGCGTTCTGGCCCTCACGGCCGATGGCCAGGGAAAGCTGGAAGTCAGGGACGGTCACCCGGGCGGCCCGGTTGCCCGCGTCGACGACCTCCACGTTGAGCGCCTTGGCCGGCGAAAGCGCGTTGCCGACGAACTGGGCCGGGTCGTCCGACCAGTCGATGATGTCGATCTTCTCGCCGTGCAATTCGCTCATGACGGCCCGGACCCGCTGGCCCATCGGGCCGATGCAGGCGCCCTTGGCGTTGACCCCGGCGACCGTCGTGCGCACCGCGATCTTCGTACGGTGACCGGCCTCACGCGCGATCGCGGCGATCTCGACGGTGCCGTCGGCGATCTCCGGGACCTCCAGGGCGAAGAGCCGCTTCACCAGGTTGGGGTGGGACCGCGACAGCGTCACCTGCGGCCCCCGGAAGCCCTTCACCACGTGGACCACGATGCACTTGATGCGCTGGCCGTGCTCGTACCGCTCACCCGGCACCTGCTCCGCGGCGGGCAGCAGCCCCTCGATCTTGCCGAGATCGATGGAGACGATGCCCTTCTCGGCGCGCGCGTCATGCGCCTGGATCACCCCGGTGACCAGGTCGCCGTCGCGGCCGACGTACTCGCCGAAGTGCGCCTCGTCGGTCGCCTCGCGCAGCCGCTGCAGGATGACCTGCTTGGCGGTCATCGCCGCGATCCGGCCGAAGTCGTGCGGGGTGTCCTCGTACTCGCGGACGATCGTGCCGTCCTCGTCGAGGTCCTGCGCCAGCACCGACGCCGCACCGCTCCTGCGGTCGATCTCGACGCGGGCGTGCGGGTTGGCCCCCTCGGTGTGCCGGTACGCGGTCAGCAGCGCGGTCTCGATCGCCGCGAGGATGGTCTCGAACGGGATCTCCCGCTCACGCTCCAGCGCGCGGAGCGCCGCCAGGTCGATGTTCACGCCTCGTCCTCCCCTTCCTCGTCGTCGTCTTCGTCTTCCATGAAGTCTTCGTCTTCGTCGTCTGGCAGCTCGGCCAGGCGCTTCATCTCGACCTGCACCCGGCCGGGGCCGAGGTCCTCGAAGGCGACCGTCCGCGCGGCGCCCTCCACGTCCAGGGTCACCCCGGTGTCACTCACCGCAGTCACCCGGCCGGTGACGGGCGTGCCGGCCACCTCGACCTGCACCAGACGGGTCCGGTTGCGCCGCCAGTGCCGCGGCTCGGTCAGCGGCCGGTCGACCCCGCGGGAGCCGACCTCCAGCTCGTACTCCCCCGCGATCAGCTCGTCGCCGCCCGCTTCGGCCTCGTCCAGCGCCGCCGACACCGCCCGCGACACCTCGGCGACGGCGTCCAGGTCGACGCCCCGGTCGCTGTCGACCGCGACCCGCAGCAGGTGCCGCCGCCCGACCCGGCTGACCTCGAGCTCCTCCAGGTCGAATCCCGCCGCCACGACGACCGGCTCGACGACCTTCCGCAGACGCTCGCGGTGCGCACCGGCATCACGGGCCCCAGCATCCCGCGAACCGCCGCTGCGGCGATCCCGCTGCTGAGCCATGATCGACACCCTCTCTCTGCACCGCCACGGGCGCTGTCACGCCCGCCGGCAGGTCCGGCACGGCCTCACGCCGCCTGCGACGGTACTCGCGGGCGGCTCCCCGCAGAGCGTAACGCGACGTGACCCCCGGCGTTCCGGCGGCGCTCCCACCGTGTCCCCAGCCGGTCCTCACCCGGGCCGCGCCGGAGGTTACGACCGCGGGTCGCGTTCACCTAAAACACGCCGCATGGTGTTCACTGTCCGCGTGGCATCCCGCAGAGCTGTCCTCGCCGCCGCAGCCGGCGCGCTGGCGACCCTCGCCGGCTGCGACGTCCCGAAGCGGTCCGCGGCGACCTGGCACCCGGCCCCCGACGTGCTGCTGCCGCTGCTCACCCGCACGGTGGCCCTGCGGGACCGCTACGCCGAGGTGCTCACCGCGTTCCCCGCGCTGCAGGACCGGCTCGGCCCGCTCAAGGACGACCACGCCGCCCACGTCGTCGCGCTCGCCCGCGAGATCGGCCTCGACGAGCACGGCCCGATGCCGGCGGCGAGCACGTCCGCCGGGCCCGTCGTCCAGGACCAGGCGGCCGCGATCAAGGAGCTCGTCGGGCTGGAGAAGACCGGCCAGGACGACGCGACCGGCGCGTGCCTGGCCGCCCCGTCCTACCGGGCGGCCCTGCTCGGCTCCATCGCCGCCTGCCGCGCCGCACACGTGGAGATCCTGACATGACGCCTGCCGACGAGCGGCTCGTGGCGGCGCTGCAGGCGGAGCACGCCGCCATCTACGCCTACGGCATCGCCGGCCCCAAGCTCGACAGCGGGACGGTCGGGGTGGCCCGCAACGCCGAGGCGGCCCACCGCACCCGCCGCGACGACCTCGTGGTCCGGCTGTCCGGCGCCGGGATCTCGCCGCCGCCCGCGGCGCCCGCGTACGCGTTGCCGTTCCCGGTCACCGACCGCGCGTCGGCGCTGAAGCTCCTCGCCATGGTGGAGGACCGCACGGCCGCGCAGTGGCGGCTGGCGCTGCCCCCGACCTCCGGCGACGTGCGCAGGCTCGCCGTCGACGCGCTCGTCGACTGCGCCGCGCGGGGCGCCGCCCTGCGTCAGGCGGCCGGCACGACGCCGCTGACCAGCGCGTTCCCGGGCAAGGCCTGACAACCCGGCAAATCGGGGCATACCGCCCCCACGAATTCCGCGACCTCCGGTACTCCCGAAAGCGTGCCATCGCAAGGGCGCAGGACCCCATGGACGTGTCCGCTCCGCGACGATCGTTGCATCACGCCACGAGCGTCCAAACGAGAGGAGACCGACATGCGCCGCACCGCTTGGGCCGGTCCGACGATGCAGCCGCGTCGTTAAAACACACCGTCTCGTGAGCCCTGCCGTCCGGGAAGACGACCACCTGAGCCTTCCCGGACGATCAGGTCTCACACTCCGATGACCCTTCCGACCAGATACGTCGCACCGGCCGCCGCCGCACCGAGCAGCAGCTGCCGGACACCCGAGGTCCACCAGCGCCGGTGGGTGTACCGGGAGATCAACGTCCCGGCGACGAACAATCCGCCACCGCCCGCGGCCAGCGCCGGCCACAGGCTGGTGGCGCCGAGCAGGTACGGCAGCAGCGGCACCAGCGCGCCGATCGAGAAGCACACGAACGACGACCCGGCGGCGACCCACGGGCTGGGCGCCTCGTCGGGGTCGACCCCGAGCTCCTCCTGCGCGTGGACCCGGACCGCTTCGTCGATGTCCCGCCCCAGCGTCGAGGCGACCTCGAGCGCCAGCTCCGGCGGCAGCCCGCGGCGCTCCCAGATCCTGGCGAGCTCCTTGGCCTCCTCCTCGGGGAAGCGGGTCAGCTCCCGCCGCTCCTTCGCCACCTCCGCGGCGACCTGCTCGTTCTGCGCGCGGACGCTGGTGAACTCGCCCAGCCCCATCGAGATCGCCCCGGCGACCAGGCCGGCCGTGCCGGTCAGCACGATCGTGCGCGGCGAGATCCCGCCGCCGCCGACCCCGGCGATCAGCGCGATGTTGGTGACCAGCCCGTCCATGGCCCCGAACACCGCCGCCCGCAACCACCCACCGGACACGTCGGTATGGTGATGCGCGTCCAGCGCCGCCGGATGCGCCGCCGGATTCGCCGCCGGGCCGGTCACGGCAGGGTCAGGATCTCGTAGCCCTCGTCCGTCACCACGATGGTGTGCTCGAACTGGGCGGTCCACCTGTGGTCCTTGGTGACGACCGTCCAGCCGTCCTTCCAGATGTTGTAGTCGTGCGTGCCGAGCGTGATCATCGGCTCGATCGTGAACGTCATCCCGGGCTCCATCACCGTGGTGAGCCGCGGGTTGTCGTAGTGCGGCACGTAGAGGCCCGTGTGGAACACCTCGTTGATGCCGTGGCCGGTGAAGTCGCGCACCACGCCGTAGCCGAAGCGCTTCGCGTACGCCTCGATGACCCGCCCGATCGCGTTGATCGGCCGACCGGGCGCGACGGCCCGGATGCCCCGCATCATCGCCTCGCGGGTCCGCTCGACCAGCAGCCGGACCTCCTCGGTGACGTTACCGACGCAGAACGTCTGGTTGGTGTCGCCGTGCACCCCGCCGATGAACGCCGTCACGTCCACGTTGAGGATGTCGCCGTCCTCGATCACCGTCGAGTCGGGGATGCCGTGGCAGATCACCTCGTTGAGCGACGTGCAGCACGACTTCGGGAACCCTTTGTAGCCCAGCGTCGACGGATACGCCCCGTGGTCGCACAGGAACTCGTGCACCACCCGGTCGATCTCGTCGGTCGTCACCCCCGGCTTGGCGTGCTCCCCCGCCAGCACCGTCGCCTGCGCGGCGAGCCGGCTCGCCACCCGCATCCGCTCGATGATCTCCGGGGTCTGCACGTCCGACCCGCGCTGCTTGCTCGGCCCGCGCTTCCCCACGTACTCGGGGCGCGCGATCGAGGCCGGAACCTGACGCCAGGGTGTTTGCGTGCCGGGGGCGAGCGGTGCGCGGACGGTCATGCCGAAAAGCCTAACGCGCATCAACACGACGTGGTCTGGGTAACCCCCTGAGCATGATCGACGACGACCGCGTCACCCAGCGCGCCGAGGAGCTCCTGCCCGAGGAGCTCGCCGCCGGCAGCGACGACCCGAAGGCCCAGGCCGAAGCCCTCCTCACCGACTCCGAGGACCGCCAGCACTACCGCGAGACCACGCCTGACCTGCGCATCGACCACCGCACCTCAGACGAGGCCGCCGCCACCGGCGAGTAGCTCCTCCAGCGAGATCTCGCATAGGGCAGGTTATGGCCGTATGGCCACCCGAGACCGGTGGGTGCGGGCGGCTTCGATGAAGGCGGCGAAGACGCGGAAGTCGGTGGTGTCCTCGGGGTGCCACTGGACGCCGATGGCGAAGGGCTTCGACGGGTCCTCGACCACCTCGATGAGGTTGTCGTCGGGGCACCAGCCGGTCGGGGTCAGCGTGCCGGGGTCGGCGCAGCCCTGGTGGTGAAACGAGTTGACCATCACGGAGTCGCCGAGGATCTTGGCGGCGAGGGTGCCGCCGGTCAGGACGACCGGGTGCTCGCCGAACTTGGGGCCGCTGACGGGGCGGTGGTCGTTGTGGCCCAGGACGTCGGGCAGGTGCTGGTGGAGGCGGCCGCCATACGCGACGCACATCAGCTGCATGCCACGGCAGATGCCCAGCAGCGGCAGGTCGGCGGCGAGCGCGGCGCGCATGAGCAGCAGTTCGGCGGTGTCGCGCTCGGGCTTGACCTTCGTGGTGGCGTGGGGCGGCTCGCCGTAGAGGTCCGGGTTCACGTCGGAGCCGCCGGTGAACATGATCCCGTCGAGGCCGTCCAGGACGTCGATGTCGGGGTCGTCAGGGGTCACGAGGACCGCCCGGCCGCCGGAGGAGTGCACCGCGTGCACGTACGACAGCGGGAGCACGGCCGAGAAGGTGTCGTTGAGCCCGAAGCGGGTCTCCTCGGCGTAGGTGGTCAGTCCGATCACCGGTCGCGACATGCCCATCAACTTAATCCCACCGGGGCGAGGTTGTGGAGCATCTCGAGCGCCTTGTCCCGGGCGGCCTCCGGGGCGAGGGTGATGAGCGGGTCCCAGTTCAGGTCGTAGAAGACCTCGGTGACGCCCTGCGTGCCGAGCCACGCCGCGCCCTCGCGGATCTGCTCGTAGCTGCCGGACAGCGGCGGGCGGTCGGCGGCGTCCAGCTCGGACTCCGTGAGCTTGACCACACCGCGGCAGACGATCCTCGGCGAAGCGCGACCGGAGGACGCGGCGCCCTCTCGTACAAGAGCGACATCCGCCGAGATGTTGGACAGGTCGGTGGCAGAGCGGCTGACCCAGCCGTCGCCGATCTCACCCGCCCGGCGGATCGCGGCCTCGGCGGCGCCGCCGAGGAGGATCGGCACCCCGGGGCGCTGCACCGGGCGGGGCTCCATGCGGCCCTCCGGCACGGTGTAGAACTCGCCGTCGAACGAGGCGGCACCCGACCACAGCCCCCGCAGCACCGCGACATACTCGCGGGTCCGCGCCGCCCGCCGCGCCATCGAGGCGCCGGTCGCGACGAACTCGTCGGACGACCAGCCGGCGCCGAGCCCGAGGTCGACCCGGCCGCCGCTGAGCACGTCGAGGGTGGCGACCTGCTTGGCGAGCACGACCGGCGACACGAACGGCAGGTTGATCACGGCCACGCCGAGGCGGATCCGGCTGGTCCGGGCCGCAGCGAAGGTCAGCGCGACGATCGGGTCGAGGACGCTGCGGTACATGGGCCCGTCCGCCGACAGCAGCCGCTGGAAGGTCCACAGCGAGTCGTAACCGAGCCGCTCCGCTTCGGTGGCCACCTCCGCGAGGATCTCCGGCGTGGCCCACGACCCGGACACCGGCAGTCCACACCCGATCCGCATGGTCCCAACCTACCCAGGAATCGCCCGCACGAGCGCGGCAAACGGCCGGACGTCCAGGGCCTCCTCGGGGTGCCACTGCACGCCGAGGACGAAGCGGCGCTCCGGGTGCTCCACGGCCTCGATCACGTCGTCGTCGGCCCATCCGGTGACGGTGAGGCCGCCCGGGTCGTCGACGGCCTGGTGATGGTACGAGTTGACCTCCGCCGCCCCGCCGAAGATCTCGGCGGCCCGGGAGCCGGGCGCGAAGCGCGCCGGGTGCGCCCCGTAGACGCCTGGGCTCGGCTGGTGCCGCTCGTTGCCCAGGACGTCGGGCAGGTGCTGGACGAGCGTGCCGCCGCAGGCGACGGCGAGCAGCTCCATGCCCCGGCAGACCCCCAGCACCGGCAGGTCGGCGTCCAGCGCCGCGGTGAGGACGGCCAGCTCGCCGCTGTCGCGGTCCGGGCGGGTCTTCGTCGCCGGATGGGCCGGCGCACCGTAGTGCGCCGGTTCGATGTCGGCACCGCCGGCCAGGACGAGGCCGTCGAGGCGGCGGACCAGGTCGGCGGCGTCGTCCGCCGACGGGGGCAGGATGACCGGCCGGGCGCCGGCCGCCCGCACCATCCGCACGTACCCCTCGGGGACGAGCACCGCCCGCGTGTCCCACACGCCCCAGCGGGCCGGCTCGACGTATGCCGTGATGCCGACGAGCGGAGTCACAGCGGCGTCACGTACGCGCCGGTGATGCCGCCGTCGACGAGGAACGTGGAGGCGGTGATGAACGACGCGTCGTCGCTGGCGAGGAACGCGACCGCGCCGGCGATCTCCTCCGGGGCGCCGAAGCGGCCCATCGGCACGTGCACGAGGCGCCGCGCGGCCCGCTCCGGGTCCTTGGCGAAGAGCTCCATGAGCAGCGGGGTGGCGATCGGCCCGGGGCACAGCGCGTTCACCCGGATGCCTTCGCGGGCGAACTGCACGCCGAGCTCGCGGGTCATCGACAGCACCGCGCCCTTGCTGGCGGTGTAGGCGATCTGCGAGGTGGCGGCGCCGAGCAGCGCGACGAAGCTCGCGGTGTTGATGATCGAGCCCTTGCCCTGGGCGCGCATGTGCGGGATGGCGTACTTGCAGCAGAAGTAGACGCTGGTGGTGTTGACCTTCAGCACGCGCTCCCACGCCTCGAGGCCGGTGTCGAGGATCGAGTCGTCGTCCGGCGGGGAGATGCCGGCGTTGTTGAAGGCGATGTCGAGCCGCCCGTGCCGCTCGGCGACGCCGTCGAAGAGCGCCTTGACCTGCTCCTCGTCGGAGACGTCGGCGGCGACGAACTCGCCGCCCACCTCCTCGGCGGCGGCCTTGCCGGCGTCGGCGTTGAGGTCCACGACGACGACCTTGGCGCCCTCGGACGCGAACCGGCGCGCCGTGGCGAGCCCGATGCCGCTGCCGGCGCCGGTGATGACCGCGACCCGGTCCTGGAGACGAGCCTGCACTTAGACCTCCGTGCTGAAGAAGACGTTCTTGACTTCGCTGAACGCGGCGACCGCGTCCGGGCCGAGCTCACGGCCGAGGCCGGACTGCTTCACGCCGCCGAACGGCGTCCAGTACCGCACCGAGGAGTTGGAGTTGACGCTGAGGTTGCCGGCCTCGACGCCGCGGGCGACGCGGATCCCGCGGCCCAGGTCGCCGGTCCAGATGGAGCCGGACAGGCCGTATTCGGTGTCGTTGGCGAGGCGGATCGCGTCGGCCTCGTCCTCGAAGCGCAGCACCGACAGCACGGGGCCGAAGATCTCCTCGCGCCAGTGCCGGTCCTGGACCGACGACGCCTCGATCACGGTCGGCGCCATCCAGTAGCCGGGGCCGTCGGGCGCGGAACCGGTGAACGCCACGTCCTGCACGTAGGACCGCACGGACGCCAGCTGCCCGCTGCTGATCAAAGGTCCCATCTGCGCGGTCTCAAGGGCTGGGTCCTCGCAGCGGAACGCCTTGACCGACTCCTCCAGCAGGCCCATGAACTCGTCGTACACGCTGGCCTGGATGAGCAGGCGGGACCTGGCGCAGCAGTCCTGGCCCGCGTTGTCGAAGACCGCGCCCGGCGCTCCGGCGGCCGCCTTGGCGAGGTCCGCGTCGGCGAAGACGATGTTGGCGCTCTTGCCGCCGAGCTCCAGGGTCACCCGCTTCACCTGCTGCGCGCAGCCGGCCATGATGCGCTTGCCGACCTCGGTGGAGCCGGTGAAGCAGACCTTGCGCACGAGCGGGTGGGTGACGAACCGCTCGCCGACGACCGAGCCCTTGCCCGGCAGGACGGTGAGCACGCCCTCGGGCAGGCCGGCCTGGAGGGCGAGGTCGGCCAGTCGCAGCGCGGTCAGCGGGGTGAGCTCGGCGGGCTTGAGCACGACGGTGTTGCCGGCGGCGAGCGCGGGGGCGAAGCCCCAGCCCGCGATCGGCATCGGGAAGTTCCACGGCACGATGACCCCGACGACGCCCAGGGGCTCGTAGAACGTGACGTCCATGCCGCCGGCGACCGGGATCTGCCGCCCGCTCAGCCGCTCCGGCGCCCCGGCGTAGTAGTTGAGCACGTCCCGGACGTTGCCGGCCTCCCAGCGGGCGTTGCCGATGGTGTGCCCGGAGTTGCGGACCTCCAGCCGTGCGAGCTCCTCGTTGTGCTCGTCGACGAGCGTGGCGAAGCGGCGCAGCAGCCGGGCCCGGTCGCCCGGTGCCACCGTCCGCCAGGCCTGGAACGCCTGGTGGGCCTTCTCGATCGCGGCGTCGGTCTCCTCGACGCTCAAGGATGGCACCGTGGCGACCACTTCCTCGGTCACCGGCGAAATGACGTCATGCATGCGTGTTCAGAGCCTTTCGAAGCCGCGCTGGAGTTCCCAGTCGGTGACCGCCGCGTCAAACGCTGCCAGCTCGACCCGGGCGTTGTTGGCGTAATGGGCGACGACGTCCTCACCGAACGCCGCCCGGGCCAGCTCGCTGCCCTCCCACAGGGTCAGCGCCTCGCGCAGCGTCGATGGCACCCGCGGCGCGGTGTCGTCCTGGTACGCGTTGCCGGTGTAGATGCCCTCGAGCGGCAGCTCGTTGCGGATGCCGTGCAGCGCGCCGGCGGCCATCGCGGCGATCGCCAGGTAGGGGTTGACGTCGGCGCCGGGCACCCGGTTCTCGACCCGCAGCGACGGGCCGTGGCCGACGACGCGCAGCGCGCAGGTGCGGTTGTCGTTGCCCCAGCGCACCGCGGTCGGTGCGAACGAGCCGGCCTGGTAGCGCTTGTAGGAGTTGATGTTCGGCGCGTACATGAGGGTGAACTCGCGCATGGTCGCCAGCAGGCCGGCCATGGCGTGGTGGAAGGTGGGCTCGTCGACCCGCTGCCCGTCTCTTCGCAGCGAGAAGTGGATGTGGCAGGAGTTGCCCTCGCGCGCGTTGGGCTTGGCCATGAACGTGATCGACACGCCCTCCAGCGCCGCGATCTCCTTGGCGCCGTTCTTGTAGAGCACGTGCCCGTCGGCGTTGCGCAGCGCCTCGTCGTAGCGGAAGGCGATCTCGTGCTGGCCGAGGTTGCACTCGCCCTTGGCGCTCTCCGGGACCAGGCCGGCGCCCGCCATGTCGTTGCGGATGCGGCGCAGCAGCGGCTCGATCCTGGCGGTCTGCAGCAGCGAGTAGTCGGCGTTGAAGACGTTCGCCGGGGTGAGTCCGCGGTACCCCTTGGCGTAGGCCTCCTCGTAGGTGTCGCGGTACGCGACGAACTCCAGCTCGGTGCCCGTGTAGGCGGTCAGGCCGGCGTCGGCGAGCCCGGCCAGCTGCGCCTGCAGGATCTGCCGGGGCGACGCGGCGACGGGTGACTGCCCGTCGAGCCAGCGCAGGTCCGCGAGGACCAGGGCGGTGCCGGGCTGCCACGGGATGCGGCGCAGAGTGGAGAAGTCCGGGATCATCGCGAAGTCGCCGTAGCCGGAGGACCAGGACGACATCGCATAGCCCTCGACCGTGTTCATGTCGACGTCGACCGCGAGCAGGTAGTTGCAGCCCTCGGTGCCGTGGGCGACGACCTCGGCGAGGAAGTGCGGGGCGTAGAACCGCTTGCCCTGCAGGCGGCCCTGCATGTCGGTGACCGCCACGACGACGGTGTCGATCTCGCCGTCGTTCACGGCGACGCGCAGCTGCTCGATCGTCAGCATCGTCCCATCCCTAAAGGTCTAGAAATAAACCATAAACTCAACCGAGCAGGCCACGCAACAGCGCTGCGGTCGCGTCGCAGTGCTCCTCCATCTCGGTGCGCGCCACCAGCGGGTCGCCGCCGAGGATCGCCTCGACGACCCGCTCGTGCTGGGCGTCGGAGTGGTCGAGGTTGCGGCGCAGCACGGGGATCGCGGCCAGCAGCCGGTCCAGGCGCAGCTGCACGTCGGCGATGGAGGCGGCCACCGACGTGGAGCCGCTCGCCGCGGCGATCGCGAGGTGCAGGCGGGAGTCGTTGACCCGCCGGGTCCTCGGGTCGCGGGTGCGGGCGGCGGCCAGGCAGGCGACCAGGTGTGCCCGGTCCGCGGCGGACAGCGCCCGGGTGGCCGCGAGCGCGGCGGCGCCGGGCTCCAGGACCCGCCGGAAGTCCAGCGCGTCGTGCAGCGCGTCGCCCATCTCCCGGGCGAGGGCGGCGGCGTCCTGCTCAGCGGCGTCGGCGTGCGACTCGCCGGTGGAGCGCACCACGAACGTGCCGCCGGAGCGGCCGCGCCGCGACTCGAGGAAGCCGGCCTCCCGCAGGGCGGCGATCGCCTCGCGCAGCGTCACCCGGCTCACCTGGAGGCGCTCCGCCAGCTCGCGCTCCGGGGGAAGCCGCTCGCCGACCGGCACGAGGCCCAGCCGGATCGCCTGGGCCAGCCGCGCCACGGTGATCTCGAAGGCGTTGCCGCCCCGGACCGGCCGCCACATCGGCACACCCGACAAGGGCTCAGTGGCCACCGGCATCCGCCCTCCTCGCCTCGATGGGTCCGGGCGGCGTTCGCGCACCGCCCGGACCACATCATTCCCTAGTCGATGGACGCCGCGGTGTCCTCCGCGATCGCCTCGTCGATCGTGCGGATCGGGCCCTTGAACCAGTGCTTCGCCGACAGCGTCCACCACAGCGCCGCACCGCCGATGACCAGCAGGATCGCCAGCGGCGCATAGTTGACGTTGAGCCAGGAGAAGTCCGTGTTGCCGGGGATCGCGGCCGGCGACAGCGGCAGCACGAAGTAGACCGAGATGACCGCGATCTCGATGACCGCGATCCAGCCCAGCACCTTGTACTTGCTGCCGAGCGTCCACGGGCCGGGCACGAACCTGTCGCCCATCCGCAGGCGCAGGTAGATCGGGATCAGGAAGGCCAGGTACAGGCCGATGACCGCGACCGAGACCACCGCGTAGAAGGCGGTGGGCACGCCGAGCGGGCTCTTGTAGAGCGCGGGCAGGGTGAGCACGAGCCCGGCCGCGGACGCGCCCAGGATCGCGTTGACCGGGGTGCCGTTGCGGTCCACCTTGGACCACAGCCGCCAGCCCGGCACGGCCCGGTCACGACTGAACGCGTAGGTCATCCGGGACATGCTCGTCACGCAGCTCATGCCGCAGAAGAACTGCCCGATGGTGGAGATGAGGATGACCGCCTTGAAGAAGCCGGAGCTCAGCGACGTCTCGAAGATCGCGCCGGAGAAGCCGCCGGCCTTGGTGATCGCCTCGACGTCGGTCGCCGCGAACAGGAACGACAGCAGCAGGATCCAGCCGCCGATCGCCGAGTAGAAGATGGACTGCCACAGGCCCTTCGCAGCGGCCGTGGACGCGCCCTTCGTCTCCTCCGACACGTGCGCGCACGCGTCGAAGCCGGTGATCGTGTACTGCGTGAGCAGGAACCCGAACGGCAGCACCAGGAACCAGTACAGCGCGTCGGAGTAACCGGAGTTGTTGAACCGCTCCGTGAAGACGAACTCCAGGCTCTGGTGCTTCTCCGGCACGAACACCAGGATCAGCACGACCGCGGCGGCACCGAACACGTGCCACCACACCGAGACGTTCTGCAGCACGTCGATGATGTTGTGACCCCAGATGTTGATCGCCGCGTGCAGCACGAGGATCACCACGAAGAGCAGGAACGTCAGGTACAGGTTGGTGCTGTCCCAGGAGGTGTACGCGTCCAGCACCAGGCTCATGAACGTCGCACAGCCGTAGTCGACCGACGCGGTGACGGCGACCAGGCCGACGAGGTTGAGCCACCCGGTGAACCAGCCGTGGATGGGCCTGCCCATCTTCGCGGCCCACCAGTAGATGCCACCGGCCGTCGGGTACGCCGACACCAGCTCCGACATGCAGAAGCCGATGATGAGGATGAAGACAGAGATGAGCGGCCAGCCCCAGGAGATGGCGACCGGGCCGCCGTTCATCCACGCCTGACCGAACGTGGTGAAACAGCCGGCGAGGATCGAGATGATGGAGAACGAGATGGCGAAATTGGAGAAGCCGCTCCACTTGCGACGCAGCTCCTGCTTGTAGCCCAGCTCGGCGAGCCGCTGTTCGTCTGCGTCGACGGTCGGTGATGCCATGGGCACCTCCTCGGTTCTTAGGGGTGGGGGTTCCTTCCGTTGGCCGCCGCCAGGAGCCTGCCGAGGCCGGGGTCGTCGTCCAAGGCATCCTTGGCCTGGCCCCACTTCTCGGCCGCCTCCGCCGCGTAGTCGAACGCGGCGGACTTGAACAGTCCATGGTGGACGGTGAACCACAGCGTCCAGGTGACGTTGGACGCGACTTGAAACAGCCGGACCCTCGCGCGGAGGGCCTCGTCCGCGCCGGCGAAGTACTCCCCCGCCAGCAGGCCGACCAGATCCGGGTCGTAGTCGGCCTCCGCGGCGATGTCGCCGAGCTCGAATGCGGGGTCGTTGTTGCCGGACAGCTGGTAGTCGATGATCCGCACGCCGTCGCCGGTGGCGATGAAGTTCTCGGCGAGCAGGTCGTTGTGGCACGGCACGCGCGGCAGCGGTCGCGCCGCCAGCGCCGTTCTCAGCGCGTCCACTGTGGACGAACGGTCCAGGTAGCCGTCCGGCAGCGGCAGGTCGTGCCGCGCGCAGACGTCGAGCAGCTCGGCCCGCTTGGCGAAGATGTCGAAGTCGTTGCCGAACGCGGGACCGGCGTGCAGCCGGCGGCAGGCGGTCGCGATGGACGGGATGATCTCGGGGCGGCGCACCTCGGCGGCGCCGAGGGTCCGTCCCGGCAGGTACTCGATGACGACCGCCGGGACGTCCGGCAGGACCTCGTAGACCTGTGCGCCGACGGTCCGCGCCGCGAGCACGGTGTTGGCGATCTCCTGCTCCGGCGGGACGCCGAGGCCGGCGGCGGACACCGCGGGCTCCAGCACCCGCAGCACGTAGGGCACCCGGTCGACGTCGACCCGGTAGATGTGATGGGACAGACCACCCTGCAGCCGCTGCCATTCGACCGCGCGGCCCATCCACGACGGGACCCGCTCCAGCAGGTCCGTGACGGACGGCACCGCAGTCATGGCACCCGGCCCCTTCGCCGCGTGGTCCACGCCGGTTACAGACCTTTTACACCCCGCGGCCCGTAGTGATCGGCGTCATAGTGGGGCAAGTTAACGCCTGCCGCGGCGGGGTCGTCAAGAGGGAGCTTCGCGTGTACCGGTATCGCTTCAGACCTTTTACAAGCCCGGCACGCGGGATCACAATCATGCAATGTCGGACCTTCCAGCAGCCGCCCGCGCGGTGGTCGTCGGCGGCGGTGTCGCCGGTTGCAGCGTGGCCTACCACCTGGCGCGACTCGGCTGGACCGACGTCGTGCTGCTCGAACAGCACGAGCTGACCGACGGCACGACCTGGCACTCGGCCGGCTTCGTCGGGCAGCTGCGCTCCACGGTCAGCCAGACCCGGATGATCATGTATTCGTCGGGCCTGTACGCGGAGCTGCGCACCCTCACCGGCATGGACCCCGGCTGGCGGGGCGTCGGCGGGCTGCGCCTGGCCACGACCCCTTCGCGCGTCGAGGAGCTGCGGCGACAGGCCAGCGCCGCCACCACGTACGGCCTCGAACTGGACCTGCTGACCGCCGCGCAGGCGAAGGAGCGGCTGCCGCTGCTCGACGTCAGCGACGTCCTCGCCGCCGGCTGGCTGCCCGGCGACGGCTGGCTGGAGCCCGCGCAGCTGGCCGCCGCGCTCGCCGCGGGCGCCGCCGCGCTCGGCGTCCGGATCGTCACCGGGGTCCGCGTCACCGGGGTCGAGACGGTCGCCGGCCGGGTCGCCGGGGTCGTCACCTCCGCCGGCCGGATCGCCACCGAGGTCGTCGTCAACGCCGCGGGCGCCGCCGCCGGGCACGTCGGGCGGCTCGCCGGCGTCGACATCCCGATCGTGCCGATCAAGCATCAGTACGTCGTCACCGGGGCGCTCGACGGCGCCGGGTCCACGGTGGACCTCCCGACGGTCCGGGACCCCGACCGGATCGTGTACTTCCGCGGCGCCCCTGAGCCGGTCGGCGGGCTGCTGGTCGGCGGCTACGTGCGGGACCCGTCGCTGTGGGACGACCCTGACCCGCTGTCGGCGCCGCGGACCCTGTTCGAGCCCGACCTGGACAAGTTCGCCGAGTCGTGGGGCAACGCCCGGCACCGCGTCCCGGCGCTGCGCACGGCCGGCATGGACCGGGTCGTGCACGGGCCGGAGGCGTTCACCCCGGACGGGGAGTTCCTGCTCGGCGAGACCGCGGTCGCCGGCTTCTGGGTCGCCGCCGGGTTCTGCGTGCACGGGCTCGCCGCGGCCGGCGGCGTCGGCAAGGTGATCTCCGAGTGGATCGTCGACGGCACCCCGGAGTGGGACGTGTCCACGATGGACGTCCGCCGCTTCGGCGCCCACGCCGCGAGCCGCACCTGGGCGGCGGCGAAGGCGCTCGACGGCTACTCCCGCTACTACGACGTGGTGTACCCCGGGCAGGAGTGGACCGCCGGCCGCCCGCTGCGCCGCTCCCCCGTCTGGCCGCGCCTGGCCTCGCTCGACGCCGCGCTCGGGGAGAAGGCCGGGTGGGAGCGGGCGAACTGGTTCGGCGTCAACGCGCCACTCGCCGTCCCCGGTGTCACCGCGCCGCGCGGCTGGGCCGGGCGGCACTGGTCGCCGGCGATCGCCGCCGAGGTCGCCGCGACCGCCACCGCGGCCGGGCTGTTCGACCAGTCGTCGTTCGCGAAGCTCGACGTGCGCGGCCCGGGCGCGCTGCCGCTGCTGCAACGGTTGTGCGCCAACGACGTCGACCGTCCGGTGGGCGGCCTCACGTACACCTCGATGCTCAACGCGCGTGGAGGGGTCGAGGCGGACCTGACCGTGACGCGACTCGGCGAGGCCCACTTCCGGATCGTCACCAGCACCGCGAGCGGCGTGCGGGACGCGGCCTGGATCCGCCGGTTCGCGGGTCCCGGCGTCCTGGTGGACGACGTCACGTCGGCGCACGGCTGCCTGTGCCTGTGGGGGCCGGCGGCCCGCGACATCCTCCAGCCGCTCACCGACGCGCCGCTGTCCAACGCCGACTTCCCGTTCATGCGCGCCGCCCGGCTGACGGTCGGCCCGGTGCCGGTCCTCGCCCAGCGGGTCACCTTCGTCGGCGAGCTCGGCTGGGAGCTGTACGCGCCGGCCGAGTACACGCTCACGCTGTGGGACCTGCTGATGGGGGCCGGCGCCCCGCTCGGGCTGCGGCCGGGCGGCTACCGGGCGATCGACTCGATGCGCCTGGAGAAGGGCTACCGCGTCTGGGGCGCCGACCTCACCACCGACACCGACCCGATCTCCGCCGGCCTCGGCCCGTTCGTCTCGCGGTCGAAGGACTTCATCGGCCGGGACGCCCTTCCCGACGCCCCCGACCGGGTGCTGCGCTGCCTCGTGCTGGACGATCCCGCCACCGTCTGCCTCGGCGGGGAGCCGGTCCGCGTCGACGGCGTGCCGAGCGGCCGGGTCACGTCCGGCGGGTTCGGCTACCGGGTCGGGGCGTCGATCGCCTACGCGTATCTGCCGGCGACGACGCCGGTCGGCACCCCCGTCGAGGTCTCCGTCTTCGACCGCTGGTCCCCCGCCGTCGTGCGCGCCGAACCCCTCTACGACCCGAAGATGCTCCGGGTCCGCGCCTAGTTCCCGGTGGGGAGAGGAGCCGGGCCGAGCCCGCGCAGGCTGCCGCGGAGGGTGTCCTCGCCGTCCTCGCGGCCCACGAAGCACAGCAGGTGGCCCGGGTCGTGGGACTCCAGCCAGAGGACGGTGAGGTCGTCGCGGGCGCTGGTGGCCGACTCCGGCAGGCCGAGGAAGGAGGCGACCACCCCCAGGCAGCTCACCTCCGGCTGCCCGCCGTCGGCGGTGGCTCCGGTGAACTCGCCGGAGTGGCCGTCGTCGCAGCGCTTCCAGCTCAGGTGCTTGCCGTTGTTCTCCTCGCCGACGCAGGTGACCGCCGCCGGACGGCCCGGGCCGCGCATGCCGTGCCGCAGGCTGCCGGTGGTGGTCGTCGGGGTGCCCCGGCTGTCCATCGTCTCGTAGAGGGCACAGCCCAGCGACGCGACGTCCTCATCGGAGGCGTGCACGATGCCGTACCCGACCCGGGACTCCGCCAGCGGGCCGTCGAGGAACTCGGAGGCACGCTTGCGGCAGCTCGCCTCGGCATCGTCCGGGTCGAAGAACGCGATGATCTCGAAGCCGTGCGCGTTGTCGCACGGGGCGGCGCGCAGCGAGTCGCCGGGGCCGGCCGAGTCCAGCTCGACCCGCAGGCCGCTCCAGCTCTCCACGTAACAGCCGGGCTCCGCCCAGGCCGGCGCCTCGTCGCTGAACGGATTGTGCCGCCAGAACATGACCCCGCCGCACACGAGCACGAGAACGCCGATGAGGATGACCTTCTCGCGCATGCGGCGGGACGCTACCGGATCATCTTCCGTTGCCGCTACCGGGACTCCGGGCGGTCGATGACGCGCAGCCAGGAGCCGTCGGGCTGGCGGCGGACGACCTGCACGCGGCCGCCCTTGCCGTCGGCGGAGCGGGTGCCGGTCAGCGCCAGGTCGCCGTTGACGACGGTCGGGGTGAGCGGCTCCAGCTCGAAGCTCGGCACATGCTTGATCATCTCTTCGCAGACCTTCCGGATCGCGGCCCGGCCGACGGTCGTCTCGCCCGGCGGGTAGGCCAGGACGGCGTCCGGCTCGTACAGCGCGGCAAGCCCCTCGGCGTCGCCGGCGTTGGCCCGCTCGACGAACAGGCGGGTCAGGTCCTCGGGCGTCTTCGCTGTCGTTGTCATACCTCCACCCTGCGTGGTCCGCTGCCATAACTCCAAGACCGGTTTCTGCTGACTTCTAGCATCAGTGCTTATGGAGCTGCATCAGCTGGTGTACTTCGTGGCCGTCGCCGAGGAGGCGAGCTTCACCCGCGCGGCGGCCCGGCTGCGGGTCGCGCAGCCGGGCGTGAGCGCACAGGTCAGGAAGCTGGAGCGGGAGCTGCGGCAGGACCTGCTGGACCGGTCCGGCCGGGAGGTCCGGCTGACCGCGGCCGGCGCGGCGGTCCTGCCCTACGCCCGGGCGGCCCTCGCGGCCGTCGAGGGTGCCCGGCAGACCGCCGCGGAGCTCGCCGGGCTGGCCCGTGGCAGGCTCGCGATCGGCACCGTGACCTCGCACGACGTCGACCTGCCCGGGGTGCTCGCGGACTTCCACGCCGCACACCCGGGGGTCGAGATCACCCTCGCCGAGGACACCACCGACCGGCTCGTCGAAGGGCTGCTCTCCGGGCATCTGGACGCGGCGATCATCGCGTACGACGCCCCGCCGCCCGACCTCGACGTGCGCATGCTGACCGACGAGGCGATCGACGCCGCCGTCGCCACCGGTCACGCCTGGGCCCGGCGGTCGGCGGTGCGGATCGCGGACCTGCGGGACCGGCCCCTCGTCTGCCTCCCCGGCGGCACCGGCATCCGCGGCATCCTCGAGTCGGCGTGTGCGGCCGCCGGGTTCGCGCCGCGGGTGGCGTTCGAGGCGGGGACGCCGCAGGTGGTGGCGCGGCTGGCCGCGCGCGGGCTGGGCGTGGCGATCCTGCCGGCGTCGATCGCCCGCGGTTTCGACGGGCTGCACGCGCTGCGGATCACGCGCCCCGCGCTGAGCGGCCGGCTCGGCCTCGCGTGGCGGCGCGCCGGACCCCGCTCGGCGGCCGCCGCGGCGTTCCTCGCCCGCTTCCCCGCCCCGCCGCGCCAGGACACAAGACCGCCTTCGGCGAAGTAGCCGTCGTTCCCCCTGTGCCGGACGGCCCCGCCCGGCGCCTCGTCCCCCGCTTCACCAGGGCACAGAGGCGTTCTCGTGTCGCTGCACCAGGGCGCGGGGCCCTCCTCGTGTCGCTTCACCAGGGCACGGGGCCGTCCTCGTCGAAGAAGCCGCCGGTCGGGCCGTCCGCGGGCAGCGTCGCCAGCCGGACGGCGGCCGTCGCTCCCTGCGCCGGGGTCCGCGGGCCGGCGTGGCCGTTCATGTCGGTCGCGCAGTAGCCGGGGTCGGCGGCGTTGACCTTGATCGCCGTGCCGCGCAGCTCGTTGGCGTAGGAGACGGTGACCGCGTTCAGCGCGCTCTTGGACGCGTTGTACGCCAGGAGCGGGTTCTGCGCGTACACGTGCGACGGCTCCGTGGTGAAAGCGAGGGACCCCAGCCCGCTGCTGAGGTTCACGATCCGCCCCGCGCCGGAGCGCCGCAGCGCGGGCAGCGCCGCGTTGGTGACCGCGACGACGCCGAACACGTTCGTGGCGAACGTGTCCCGCAGCAGGTCGACCGGGGTCCCGCTGGGCGGCGCGCCCCGCTCCAGCAGCACGCCGGCATTGTTGACCAGCACGTCGAGCCGTTCCAGGGTCGCCAGCCGGCCGACGCTGTCCTCGTCGGTCACGTCCAGGGTGATCGCCGTCGCGAACGGGCCGAGCGCCGCGGCCGCCTCCTTGCCGCGCACCGCGTCCCGCGCGCCGATCAGGACCTTCATGCCGTGCCTGGTGCCGAGCAGCTTCGCGATCTCGAATCCGATGCCTTTGTTCGCGCCCGTGACGAGGGCGACGCGTGGTTCGTCCATGCCCGCCACGCTGCCCGCCGGCCGTCGATCGCGGCAGAGCCGTGCCGAACATCGGATCGGCGGTCCCTGGTTGGCGCCTGGTCGGCCGCCGCGCGGTCCGGCAGCATGGAGCACATGGACCGGGAACAGCTCGCCGCCTTTCTCCGCAGCCGCCGGGCGAAGGTCCTCCCGGCCGACGTCGGCATCGACGGTGGCGCCCGCCGGCGCACCCCCGGCCTGCGCCGCGAGGAGGTGGCCCGGCTCGCGGGCATCTCGGTCGACTACTACGCCCGGCTGGAGCAGGCCCGCGGGCCCCGCCCGTCGCGGCAGGTGCTCGGCGCGCTCGGCCGGGCGCTGCGCCTGCACGACGACGAGCGCACCTACCTCTTCCAGGTCGCCGGCGAGCAGCCCGACCTGCCCGCGGGGCCGTCGCCGCACGTGTCGGCGGGCATCCTGCACCTGCTGGACCGCCTCGACGACACCCCGGCGTTCGTGATCGACGCGAAGTACGACCTGCTCGCCTGGAACTCGATGGCCGTCGCGCTGATGGGCGACCCCACCGCGACCGGCTCGCGCAACATGATCTGGAACCTGTTCACCGGCCCGACCGGCCTGACGTCGCAGGAAGCGTCCCGGTTCGCCGACGAGTGCGTCGCCGACCTGCGGGCCGCCTCCGTCCGGTACCCCGGCGACCCCGGCATCCAGTCGCTGATCGCGCGGCTGCGCTCGACCAGCCCGGACTTCACCCGCCGCTGGGACGAGCACCAGGTGTGCGTCCGCCGCGTCACGACGAAGCGCTTCGAGCACCCCGCCCACGGCGAGCTCGTCTTCGACTGCGAAGTCCTCGACATCGCCGACGCCGGCCAGAAGGTGATCTTCTACACCGCCGAGCCGGGCTCCCACAGCGCGTGGGTCCTGTGCTCGCTGCGCCGGCGCCCCGCGTACGCCGGCTGAAGCGCGGTCACTGGCGGGCGGCCTGGGCGATCTGGTTGCGGAAGCCGGGGCGCAGGGTCGAGGCCTTCGCCGACTCGTGGGTGAGGCGGGCGCTGAGCAGGCCGCCCTGGCGGGCGATCCCCGCGGCGAGGGCCGGCACCAGCGGCAGCAGCCAGTCGGCCAGGAGGCCGCGGGCCGGCAGCTGCGCGACGAGCAGCACGGCGAACGCGACCGCGACCCCCTCGACCATGCCGCGCCAGGCTCCCCGCCCCGAGGCGGCGACCGCTTCGCGGCGGGTGATCGTGGCGGTGTCGAGGCCGTCGAGCGCCCTGGTGTCGCGGCGGCCGAGGTTGAAGCACGCACACCCGACGCTCGTGGAGGCGCCGAGCACCGTCGCGGCGACGACGCTCCTGGTCAGCAGGATCGTCAGCCCGAACACGGCCCCGCCGGCCCCGCAGGCGACGAGGGCGCGCAGCCACTCTTTCTTGTCCCCCGGGTACCAGTAGTAACGCGTGGTGTTGGGCGTCAGCTGCCGGATGATGTGGCCCATGCGAAGCTTCCCTTGTTCAGCCGGGTGGCCTCTTGATCATCCTGCACGCGGGGGGCAGTTTGCCGGGAAATGGCGGTTTAGAACAGTACGGTCGCGAAGGTGCCCACCTGCTGGAACCCGCACCGTTCGTACACCGCGCGGGCAGGCGTGTTGTAGTCGTTGACATACAGGCTGACCGATGGTGCCACCCGCCGCAGGGCGTCGCGCACGATCGCGGCGATCCCGCCCCGGGCGAGCCCCCGGCCGCGCCACTCCGGCGCGGTCCAGACGCCCTGGATCTGCGCGGTGTGCTTGGTGACCACCGCCAGCTCGGCCTTGAACACGACCTGTCCGTTGATCACCCGCGCGTACGCCCGGCGGGCCCGGACGAGCTCGCCGACCCGTTCCCGGTAGGAGCGCTCGCCGCCGTCCGCGGTCGGTGAGACGCCGACCTCCTCGGTGTACATCGCGACCGCTGCCGGGAAGAGCAGGTCGACCTCGTCGGGCCGTACGAGGCGCACCCCGGGGTCGGCGGGCACCGGTGCCGGCGACGAGGTCGCCATCAGCGGCTGATTCGGCCGTACGTCACGCGACGGCCCCCAGGACGGCGCCAGCCGGCTCCACAGGCCGAGGACCGCGTCGGCGGACCCGACGATCGACGAGCAGCCGCGCGGCTCGCCCGCCACCATGTCCGCGAACGCCGCGACCGCCGACGCCGAGGCGTTGACGGGGATCAGGTTGGCGCCGAGCCAGCACAGCGACTCCAGGTGACGGCGCGAACCGTAACCGAAGATCCGGGCGTCCTGCCGCCACCAGGCCAGCCCGGCCATCGAGATCCGCTCGGCGACCTGCGCGCCGCCGAACGGGTCGCCGTCGAGCAGCCGCTCGACGGCACCGCGCTCGGCGTCGCCGAGGAGCCTCGCCGCCACCGTTAGCATGCGTACAAGCCTGCCAGATCCGCCCGGGGACAGCCGCACATACCCGCCGCCGCCGTCCCCGTGTCCGGCACTAGTGGACCGTGACGGAGGGGCCGAGGCCGCGCAGCTCCTCGGGCAGATCGACGCCCATCTCCTCGGCGAGGCGCAGCGCCTCCTCGACCAGGGTCTCCACGATCTGCGACTCCGGCACCGTCTTGATGACCTTGCCCTGGACGAAGATCTGGCCCTTGCCGTTGCCGGACGCGACGCCGAGGTCCGCCTCGCGCGCCTCACCCGGGCCGTTGACGACGCAGCCCATGACCGCGACCCGCAGCGGCGCCGGGAACCCGTCGAGCGCGGCGGTGACCTGCTCGGCCAGGGTGTAGACGTCGACCTGGGCGCGGCCGCAGGACGGGCACGAGACGATCTCCAGGCCGCGCTCGCGCAGGCCGAGGGCCTCGAGGATCGCGTTGCCGACCTTGATCTCCTCGACCGGCGGGGCCGACAGGGAGACGCGGATCGTGTCGCCGATGCCCTCGGCGAGCAGCGCGCCGAACGCGACGGACGACTTGATCGTGCCCTGGAACGCCGGGCCGGCCTCGGTGACGCCCAGGTGCAGCGGGTAGTCGCACTGCTCGGCGAGCTGCCGGTACGCGCGGATCATGACGACGGGGTCGTTGTGCTTGACCGAGATCTTGATGTCGCGGAAGCCGTGCTCCTCGAACAGCGAGCACTCCCACAGCGCCGACTCGACCAGGGCCTCGGCGGTCGCCTTGCCGTACTTCTCCAGCAGGCGCTTGTCGAGGGAGCCGGCGTTGACGCCGATGCGGATCGGGATGCCCGCGTCGGAGGCGGCCTTGGCGATCTCCTTGACCTTGTCGTCGAACTGGCGGATGTTGCCCGGGTTGACCCGGACGGCCGCACAGCCGGCGTCGATCGCCGCGAACACGTACTTCGGCTGGAAGTGGATGTCGGCGATGACCGGGATCTGCGACTTCTTCGCGATCGCCGGCAGCGCCTCGACGTCGTCCTGGCTGGGCACGGCGACCCGCACGATCTGGCAGCCCGAGGCGGTGAGCTCGGCGATCTGCTGGAGCGTGCTGTTGACGTCGGCGGTGAGCGTGGTCGCCATGGACTGCACGGACACCGGCGCGCCGCCACCGACCGGCACGGAGCCGACCATGATCTGGCGTGACTTACGGCGCGGTGCGAGTGCCGGCGGAGGGACGGTCGGCAGGCCGAGGCTGACAGCGGTCATGGAGTGCGCCACCTGTTCCAGGTCTTGTGATCGTCTACTTGAGGCTGATCGGGTTCACGAAGTCGGCGGTCACCGTCAGCAGGACGAAGACGCCGAGGATGCCTATCACGCCCAGCGTGATGGGCGCCAGCTTGTAGTAGTCCACCCGACCGGGGTCGGGTTTGCCCAGCTTGGCCGCGAACCAGGACCGCACGCGCTCGAACCAGGCGATCGCGATGTGACCGCCGTCCATCGGCAGCAGCGGGAACAGGTTGAAGATGCCGAAGAACAGGTTCAGGCTGGCGAAGAGCAGCAGCAGCGAGGCCCAGTCGCCGAGCTCGAACAGCTCGCCACCGATCCGGCTGGCGCCGACGACGCTGACCGGGGTCTCCGGGTCGCGCTTCTCGCCGAAGATCGCCTTGAACAGGTTGGGCACCTTCTCCGGGATGTCCTTGAACGAGGCGAACGTGCGGTCGATCAGCGACCAGGTCAGGGTGAAGGTCTTGTCGACGCCCTCGACCGGGCCGTACGAGACGTGCGGGATCTCCGAGGTCCGCGGGGCGATGCTGATACCCAGCAGACCGCCCTGCTCCAGGTCGTCCGCGGTGATCTTGTCGGCGGTCTTGACCACGTCGGGCTTGATCCGCTGTGCCTCGGGGATGTCGGCGGTGCCGCTGAGCGTCTTGCCGTCGCGGGTCCAGGTCACCGGGACGGTCTGGTTGGTGACCTTCTTGAGCTGCTCGCGCAGCGTGCCCGAGTTGGGTGTGGCGACGCCGTCGATGGACGTGATCAGGTCACCGGACTTGAGGCCGAGCTGCGCCGCCGGGCTCTTCGGGTCCTTGGCGGGGTCGCAGGCCTTCGGCGCCTTGGTGCTCGCGTCGTACTCCCACTTGGTGGCGATGCACTGGGCGACCGGGCCGACCCGGACCGGCAGGTCGTCCTGCTTGGTCTCCGGGTCGGGGATGCCGACGAACGAGAAGAGCACCCACAGCGTGATGAGGGTGATCGCGAAGTGGGTGATGGAGCCCGCGCTCATCACGATCGTCCGCTTCCACACCGGGAAGCGCCACATCGCCCGGGGATCGTCGGCGCCGGCGACACCGGTCACCGGGTCGACCTCGTCCTCCTGGGGTGTCATCCCCACGATCTTCACGAAGCCGCCGAACGGCAGCGCCTTGACGCCGTACTCGGTCTCGCCGCGCTTGAACGACCAGATCGTCGGGCCGAACCCGGCGAAGTACTTGGTCACCCGCATGCCGAACCATTTGGCGGTCAGCATGTGCCCCGCTTCGTGCAGACACACCGCGAACAGGATCCCCACCGCGAAGAGGACGATCCCCACCGTGAACGCCATCAGGCCCCTTTCCCAGCCGCGATCCGCTCGCGCGCATAGGCCCGCGCCCAGGATTCGGCGGCGAGCACGTCATCGACGGTACCTGGTTCGGCAAAGTCCGGTGCGTCCGTAAGGGTCTGCTCCAAAGTCTCCACAATTCCCAGGAAAGGAAGGTCACCCGCTGTGAACGCGGCCACACACTCCTCGTTGGCGGCGTTGTAGATCGCCGGCCGGCACCGGCCCGCCTCCCCGGCCGCCTTGGCGAGGGCGACCGCGGGGAACGCCTCCTCGTCGAGCGGGCGCAGCTCCCACGTGTGCGCCTTGGTCCAGTCGACGCCCGGCGCGGCGTCGGCGACCCGGTCGGGCCAGCCGAGCGCGAGCGCGATCGGCAGGCGCATGTCGGGCGGGCTGCACTGGGCGAGCGTCGAGCCGTCGTGGAACTCGACCAGCGAGTGGATCACCGACTGCGGGTGGACCATGACGTGGATGTCGCGGTACGCCACCCCGAACAGCTCGTGCGTCTCGATCACCTCGAGGCCCTTGTTGACGAGCGTGGCGCTGTTGATCGTGACGACCGGGCCCATGTCCCAGGTCGGGTGGGCGAGCGCCTCCTGCGGCGTGACCCCGACGAGCTGCTCGCGGGTCCGGCCGCGGAACGCGCCGCCCGACGCGGTCAGGATCAGGCGCCGGACCTCCTTGGCCGTGCCGCCCCGCAGCCCCTGCGCGAGGGCCGAGTGCTCCGAGTCGACCGGGACGATCTGGCCCGGCCGGGCGGCGGCTCGCACGAGCGGCCCGCCGGCGACCAGGGACTCCTTGTTGGCCAGGGCCAGGATGCGGCCCGCACGCAGGGCGGCGAGCGTCGGGGCCAGGCCCAGCGAGCCGACGACCCCGTTGAGGACCATGTCGCACGGCCACTGTGCCAGCTCGGTCATCGCGTCGGGCCCGGCGAGGATCTTCGGCAGCCGGAAGTCGCCGGTGGCCCAGCCCCGGCGGGCGGCCTCGCTGTAGAACGCGAGCTGCAGGTCCTGCGCGGCGGTGGCCTTCGCCACGCCGACCGCGTCGACGCCGAGCTCCAGCGCCTGCTCGGCGAGCAGGCGGACGTTGCCACCGCCGGCGCCGATCGCGACCACACGGAACTTGTCGGGATTGCGCCGGACGATGTCGATCGCCTGGGTGCCGATCGAGCCGGTCGAGCCCAGCAGGACGATCTCGCGGGTGGTCACCCGTCCATTGTCTCAGGCGTGCACGTGCCGAGGTTGCCGACCGGGTGCCGATGTCGCGGGGGCACGCAGTGGCGCGCCCCCGCGACCGACCGTCATCGCGGTGAATCCCAGATGCCATCCCCGTTCGTACACATGTACCAATTATAGATCATCACCAACACCCGGGCAATCGAATTACGGGGCCACCCGGTGCAGGTCACGCGGGAAGAGCGTGGTCTCGCGGACGTTCGCCGCGCCCGTCACGCGGGCCATGAACCGCTCCAGCCCGATCGCGAACCCACCGTGCGGCGGCATGCCGTGCCGGAACGCCTCCAGGTAGGTCTCCAGCGCCTCCGCGTCCTGGCCGCTGTCCCGCACGGCGGCCAGGTAGTCCTCGTGCCGGTGCAGGCGCTGCCCGCCCGTGACCAGCTCGAGCCCGCGGAACAGCAGGTCGAAGGAGTTGGACCAGCGCGGCTCGTCCGGCTGCGGGTGGGTGTAGAAGGGGCGTTTGCGCATCGGGTAGCCCTCGACGTACACGAAGTCCGAACCGTGCCGCTGCGCGGCCCACTCCCCCAGCGCCCGCTCGTGCTCCGGGGCGAGGTCCGGCTCGTCCTCGGGCGCCCCCGCGATCCGCAGCGCGTCGCGGAAGTGCAGCACCGGCACCTCGTCCGGCAGCCTGATGCCACCGAAGCCGCCGGCCTCGACGGCGCCGACCATCGCCCGGATCACCTCGGTGAGCACGGCCATGACGTCGCGGTGACTCTGGATGAATCCCAGCTCGGCGTCGAGGGACGTGTACGTCGCCAGGTGGCGGGACGTGTCGTGCGGCTCCGCCCGGAAGACGGGGCCGACCTCGTACACCCGCTCGAAGACACCGACCATGGTCTGCTTGTAGAACTGCGGCGACTGCGCCAGGTACGCCTTCGCGCCGAAGTAGTCGATCTCGAACACGTTGGCGCCGCTCTCCGTGGCGCTGCCGACGATCTTCGGGGTGAACACCTCGGTGAACCCGCGCTCGTCCAGCGCCCTGCGGAACGCCCCGACCGCCCGCGCCGACGCCGCGAACACCTTCTGGCGCTGCGGGTGCCGCAGCGTCACGGCGGCATGGTCCAGCAGCACCGGCAGCGACGCGGTGAGCTCCGGCCGGAACAGCTCCACGGGCGGCGGCTCGGCCGGCCCCAGCACGGTGAACACCGGCTCGACCAGCTCCACCCCGCCGGGCGCCGCCTCGTTGGCGACGACCCGCCCCGTCACCGCGACGACCTGCTCCTCCGCCGGCACCACCGGCTCCCTGCACACGATCTGCAGCAGCCCTTCGCGGTCGCGCAGGACCACGAACGCGACCTTGGCGAGCAGCCGCCGCCGATGGACCCAGCCCGCCACGTTCACCGTTTCGCCGATGTACTGAGGAAGCTGGCTGGACAAGATGCGATGCATGACACCTCCCGAGGGACTCCGCTCCCCGGAGGTGTGGGCGATGGGGCCGGTCGCGGTGCCACCACACCTTCGCCACGGCACGCCGCCGTGACCTCGATGCAAACGGCTCCGCAGCGCATCACCATGCGTTCGTCAGGCGCGGATGCGTCCGCTTCATCGCCGTGCCCTTCGATGGTAGGCAAGTTTTCGGTTTCGCCGCGACGGGAATTCAACCCGGGTGAGCAGCACCCGGCAGGTCCCCGAAACGCGCCTGATGGCCCGCGACGACCTCTCCGCCGACGACGCCTGGCACACGCTGCGGCGCCACGGCGGCTGGTGCCTGCTGCGCGACGCCTTCCTGCGCTTCCGGTACGGCGACGGCTTCAGCCACGCGCGCGCCCTCGGGCTGCAGCTCTGCCTCGCGATCGTGCCGTTCCTGATCGCCCTCACCGGTCTGGTCAGCAAGCTCGGCGTCGCCGAGGGCGGCCAGGTCGTCGCGGACACCGTCCTCGCCCTCACCCCCGGCGCCAGCGACCAGCTCGTCCACGACCTGCTCGCCGACTCCGACCGCGCCGAGTCCATCGGCGAGTTCGCCCTCACCGCCGGTCTGATCACCGGAATCGTCGCCCTCACCACCGCGATGGCCCAGATCGAGCGCGGCGCCAACCGCATCTACGGCGTCGAACGCGACCGGCCCGCCCACATCAAGTACGGCCGCGCGGTCCTGCTCGCCGCCGGCGCCGGCATCCCCGCCCTGACCGGCTTCCTCATGCTGGTGGCCGGCGGCGACCTCGGCCGCTCCGTCCGCACCCACTACTCCTGGGGCGCCCCCGTCGACGCCGTCTGGCAGCTCCTGCGCTGGCCCTTCAGCGTCGCCCTCGTCGTCACCGCCGTCGCGGCCATCTTCCGCTTCGCCCCACGCCGCCGCCAGCCCGCCTTCTCCTGGCTCCTCTTCGGCGCCGCCCTCTCCACCGCCTTCTGGTGGCTGATCAGCGCCCTGCTGGCGTTCTACGTCAGCAGCAGCGACGCCTTCGGCGCCACGTACGGCGCCCTGACCGGCATCATGGCCCTGCTCCTGTGGGCGAACCTGACGGGGATCGCCCTGTTCCTGGGGATCGCCTTCGGCGCCCAGCTGGAGGCCCTGCGCGTCGGCGTCCCTGAGCCCGTCGTCGAGGACCAGTGGGTCCCCGTCGACGAACAGCTCGACCGCGACCCCGACACCGATCCCCAGGCCTTCGCCCACAACCAGCTCAACGCCCCCACCCGCTGACCCTCACCCCCCGCCTCCCGCCGCGATCCCGGGCGATTCCGGTGGTCCAAGCCACCGCACCATGACGCAGGCCACCTCGACGGGGGCCACGCCGCCCCTCGAGACGGCAACCTCGAACCGGCCGGCAACAGCCGGCCGCGGCGGCCGCCCGGACGCAGCAACGACTTTTTCAGAGCCGGCCCCAAGACCAGCCAGAATCAGCGCCGGCCAACCACGACCTCCCCGCCGACCCGAGCCGGATCACGGGACCGCGCCGACACCGGCGATCCGGTAGGCGGCCGAGGGCGACACCGCAGCCAGCGCCCCCGACGCAGACGAACTCTCCAGGGCGTCCACGGCGGTCGACTCCCCGGCAAGCCCAGACCGGCGCGAGACAGCCACACGGATGCCGGCGTGGTGGTGCCTTCGGCCGCTCGCAGGTTGTCGGTGGCGGCCGCCCTGTGGTCCGGCTGGTGTCTGCCGGCATAGACGACCCGGACCAGTCCGGGCTGGCGCGAGACGAAGCCCCCAGACGGTCGGGGCCAGCACGAGACAGTGCCCCCAGACGGGTCCGGGCCAGCACGAGACAGTGCCCCCAGACGGGTCCGGGCCAGCACGAGACAGTGCCCCCAGACGGGTCCGGGCCAGCACGAGACAGTCAGACGAACACCGCCAGACAGCGACCGGAACACGGGAAAGCCGGCACAGGCAACCCGAAAGCCCCGCAAGCGAGCCGAGAGCCCCCGAGCGAGCCGAGAGCCCCCAAGCGAGCCGACGGCCCCGCATGCGGCCGGGACCAGCCGCGAGCCGCTGGGCCCGGCCGGATAGCAGCCGCCAACAGCCGCGAGCCGCTGGGCCCGGCCGAGTGGCAGCCGCCAGCAGCTGAGCGCGGCCGAGTGGCAGCCGCCAACAGCCGCCGAGCGCGACCGGGTAGCAGCCGCCAACAGCCGCGAGCCGCTGGGCCCGGCCGAGTGGCAGCTGCCAGCAGCTGAGCGCGGCCGAGTGGCAGCCGCCAACAGCCGCCGAGCGCGACCGGGTAGCAGCCGCCAACAGCCGCGAGCCGCTGAGCGCGGCCGAGACCAGCCGACCGCAGCCAGCCGCCAGCAGCCGACGCGACGCCGCGCCCGACCGGCCCGGAGCAGGCGAGATTCCGGGTGAGCCGCCGGGCTCGCGCAGGTCAGCCTGGTAAGGGCTGGCGGGCGCCGGTCGGGACGCGGGGGTTGCCGAGGTCGGCGCGGTGGCCGGCGGCGTTGCCCGCGTCGAAGCCACCGCCCGTCAAGCGGCGTGGGCGGGCGGTGCGCAGGTCCGGATACTGCTCGTCGACCGCCACGTCGACAGCGCGGCCGCGGTCGGCCAGGACGAGGGCCACGCCTGGCTGGTCGGGCGTGGCGGCGCGATTGCGCTCGTCGGCCTCGGCGAAGCGGTGGGCGACCGCCGAGCTGAACCCGATGAGCCAGGAACGGCGCCAGGCGGCGACCTGCTCGCCGGGCGGGACGGGCTCGGCGAGGACGCCGCGGGCCGCCTGGACGAGCAGTGAGGCGAACAGCAGCTCGACGCCGGCGACGTCGGACTCGAAGCCGAACAGGTGCATGGAGATGCGCAGGCCGTCGCGGGTGCGGTGCTGCAGGCGGACCGAGCGGCAGCGCAGGGAGGTGGCGACCACGTGCAGGAGATGGGCCTTCTCGCGCAGATACGGCGGGTGCAGCTCGACCAGCCGGTTGCCGACGGTCTGCGGGCGCAGGCCGTCGGTGGCGGCGAGCAGGGCCTGATCGATGCCGTACTTGCCGATGAGCTCGGCGGCCTTGGCGGTCAGCGCCTCGGCCTCCTCCCGCGTGCACGCGGGATCCTCGGCCTTGGCGAGCAGCTTCCGAACCTTCTCCAACACGACCTGAGGCTACCGCCGACCTACGACAATTCCGCCGGAGCGCCGTCCACCGAAGCGCCGTCCGCCGAACCCGAAGCGCCGTCCGCCGAACCCGAAGCAGCCGCGGGGCGGGAGCGCAGCTCGTGCCCCACACTCGTCAGGCAGCGCCCGCTGGGCAGGTCGAACTTCCAGCCGTGCAGCTGGCAGGTGAGCGTGTTGCCGTCGACGATGCCGAAGCGGGTCAGGTCGGCCTTCAGGTGCGGGCACCGGCGCTGCACGATCCAGTCGCCCAGCTTGATGTCCTCGGCGTCGGGCTTCTGCTCGGCGAACCAGCCCTCCGCGTACTGCAGGCGCTCCTCCGAAAGGCACTTGAAGAACGAGTAGACGAACTCGTTGTACTGGCCGATGCGGGTGGCGGTGAAGCGGCAGGACAGGAAGAGCGAGTTGACCCAGTCGACCTCCTCGATGAAGAGGAGGTGCTCGATGAGGGCGCGCTCGGTGCGGAAGCGGTAGCGCACCTTCTCGTCGGCGTACTGGCGGACCTGCTTGCCCGGGAAGTCGACGACGATCGACTCGACGGAGGTGCCGTCATACCCGACCAGGTCGAAGCGGACCGGGCCGCCGACGCCCTTCGCCAGGTAGACGGACTCGTCCAGCAGCGGCTCGATGCGCCGCTTCATCTCCTTGAGCACGTCGACCTCGGGGTGCCGCCAGGACGCCTTCGCGGCCTCGATGATCGGGCGCTTGCGCGACCGCATCTCCTCCAGGTGCTCCCGCTTGTGCGCGAAGAACTCCTCGACGTCGGTCGGGTGCACGGTGGAGACCGAGTCGGGAGTCACCGTCATCACCGACCCGGGCAGCAGCACCGTGGAGTTGGTGCCGCCGTGCTTGGCGTACTCCTGCTGGAACACCCACTGGTCGGGGAAGATGTTGCCCTCGTCACCGAAGATGTCGTTGAACTGCCACAGCTCGTCGTCGAGGAAGCACGGCGGACCCGCGATGGGCACCACGTGCGAGGCCTTGAGGTCGTCGATGTACCTGAAGGTCCGGTCGAACTGCCGGTCGCGCTTCTGCTTGCCGAACGCGGTCTTCGCGGCCTGCGGCAGGTCGTAGACCATCGGGTACCAGATGGCGCCGGAGAACTGGAGCAGGTGCACGTGCACCTGGCCGAGCGCGGCATACGTGGTGAGGTCGGTCGGGCGGGCGTCGTTCTGGTTGAGGACGCGGATCCCGTTGTGCTCGACCCACAGCGAGGAGTCACCGATCGGCCCGTCGGTCGGCGAGGTGAGCGCCTGGATCATGATCTTCAGGCCGCCGTCGAGCTCGTGGACGTGGTCGCTCTTCGTCTCCAGGAACTTGGTGAAGCCGAGCGCCTCGAGCTCGTCGCGCATCTCCGACGTGGGGAACTCGGGCAGCAGGACCGTCGCCTTCTTCGACACGAAGCGCTTCAGGTGCTCCGCGTCGAAGTGGTCCCGGTGCAGGTGGGACACGTAGAGGTAGTCGCAGTCGCCGAGCGCCTCCCAGTCGAGCAGGGAGTTGTCGGGGAACGGGAACCACGACGCGAAATACGCCGGGTTGACCCACGGGTCGCAGAGGATGCTGCCGGCATCGGTGTCGATGCGCAGGCTGGCGTGTCCCGTCCCGGTGATCCGCACCGCGTTCCTCCCTCAACAACAACTGGCGTGCCGTCCCGACGCTACCCGACCGACCCGCAACCGTCGGTCCGGGTGCCGCATGCCAGACTTTGTCGCGAAGCACACCTGCAGCGAAAGGACGCGTCGTGGCCGAGCACGAGCCTGTGACCTCTCCCGACCAGCACAAGCCGGGACACCCGCGGGCCGCCCGCTTCGGTGCTGCCGTCACCGTGCTGCTCATCCTGGGGATGCTGGTCGGCAACCACCAGGGCAGGGTCGAGGACATCTGGTTGATCGTGATCGCCGGTGTACTGGTTCTCGCCCTCATCGGGGACTGGGTGCTGCGCCGGAACGGCCTTCGGTAACTCGCTGGTCGTACATGCGACAAAAGGCGCACCGGAGCACCGGTGCGCCTTTTGACGTCCGCGCTCAGCGGCGGCGCATCACGAGGTCACGGACCTCCTTGAGGGCGGCGTCGACCTCCGCCTCGAAGTAGCCGCCGGGCACCAGGTTGAAGTGCGACGGGTCGAGGTCACCGTCGGTCAGCGGGCCACCACGGCCGGACAGCGACGCCATCACGCCCTCGAACAGCCGGTCGACCTGCGCGCGGTCGTAGCCGCTGCCGAAGCGGCGCAGCTGGAACGTGCGGCGCAGCTGGTCGATGCGGGCCACCTCGGTCGACTGGTGCTGCACCGGCGCACCCGGGGGCGGGCCGCCGTAGGGGTCGCCGTACGGGTCACGGTCGGGGCCGCCGCCATACGGCTCGCGGTCACGGTCGGGCGCGCCGCCGTAGGTCGCCGGCTCGGGCCGGTCGCGGTCCATGCGGATCTCGGCGGTCATGTCCGCGCGCGGCTGGCGCGGCGCCTCGTAGCCACGGTCGTCGTCGAAGGCGCCACCGTACGTGGGCTCGTCGTAACGGCCGTAGTTCGGGTCGCGCGGCGGGCCGGCGGGAGCGGGGGCCGGCCGCGGCGGCAGGGCGGGTGGCGGCGCCATCGGCGGGGGGCCCATCCGCTCGGGCTGCATCCGCTCCATCGGCGGCGGACCCATCCGCTCCGGCTGCATGCGCTCCATGGGTGGAGGGCCCATGCGCTCCGGCTGCATCCGCTCCATCGGGGGCGGACCCATCCGCTCGGGCTGCATGCGGTCGGGCATCCGCTCGGGGGCCATCCGCATCTCGCCGCTGCGGGCGTCGAGGGCGCGGCCGAAGCCACCGCCGCCGCGCTCCTCCAGCTCGGCCAGCTGGCGCTCGACCCGGTCGAGGTGCAGGTCGACCTGCCACTCGTCATATCCGCCGAAGCGCACCCGGAAGACCACGTCGTGGACCTCCTGAGCGCTCACCGGCGCGCCCATCGGGTCACCGGAGAGGGTGGCCTCGACCCGGTCGAGGAACGAGTCGACCTCGTCGACCTTGTATCCCCGCCGCAGCGCACGGCGCCGGAACCGCTGACCCTGACTCACTGTGTCTCCTCGTTCGCTCGCCGTGCTAGCAAGCCTGTTTCACGCTCTCCCACCTTGCCACCGTTTGAGGCGGCAAGCTGCCCGCAGGCCCCATCGATCTCCCGGCCACGGGTGTCGCGCACCGTGGTCGCGACCCCTGCCGCCCGAAGGCGCCGGACGAACTCTCGCTCCACCGGCTTGGGACTAGCGTCCCACTTACTCCCCGGTGTCGGATTGAGCGGGATGAGATTGACATGCGCGAGACGACCGGACAAGAGCCGGCCGAGCAAATCAGCCCGCCACGGGTGGTCGTTCACATCCCGGATCATTGCGTATTCAATGGACACACGCCGACCAGTGCGAGCCGCATACTCCCACGCGGCATCAAGCACTTCGGCGACCTTCCAGCGTTGGTTGACCGGCACGAGCGTGTCGCGCAGATCATCATCGGGTGCGTGCAGCGACAGCGCAAGCGTCACCGACAGCCCCTCCTGCGTCAACCGGCGCATCGCCGGGACCAGCCCGACGGTGGACACGGTGATGTGCCGCTGGGAGAGCCCGAGCCCTTCCGGGGCGGGTTCGGTGAGCCTGCGGACCGCCGCGACGACCCGGTTGTAGTTGGCGAGAGGCTCGCCCATGCCCATGAACACGACCCGCGACAGCCGGTCCGGGCTGCCGGGCAGGACCCCGCGGGCGGCCATCCCGGCGAACCAGACGACCTGGTCGACGATCTCCGCGGTGGAGAGGTTGCGGGTGAGCCCGGCCTGGCCGGTGGCGCAGAACGGGCATGCCATCCCGCAGCCCGCCTGGCTCGACACGCACACCGTCACGCGGTCTGGATATCCCATGAGGACGCTCTCGACGAGGGAGCCGTCGTGAAGCCGCCACAAGGTCTTGCGGGTCGCCCCGTCGTCGGTGGCCTTCTCGTGTACGGGGTGCAGCAGCCGCGGCAGCAGCGCCTCCGCGATCGCGTCCCTGCTCCTGGCCGGAAGGTCGGTCATGTCGGCGGGGTCGCGGACCAGCCGGCCGAAGTAGTGCGCCGACACCTGCCCCGCGCGGAACGCCTGCTCCCCCAGCTCGGCGACGGCGGCCCGGCGCCCGGCGAGATCGAGGTCGGCCAGGTGGCGTGGTGGCATGGTCGCGCGGCGGCCGTCACTCGTCGTGCCGGTCGCGGCGGATCCGAGGTTCAGAACAGGGAGCTGTGTCATGACGTCTTCAAGTGTCCCATGCCGAGTCGCGTGATCTTCAGTACCGCTGGCCAAGGGCACTAGGACGGGGGCACCAGGAACGCCAGAACGGCGTACGCGGTCGGCAGGGCGAGCAGGATCGAGTCCAGCCGGTCCATGAGCCCGCCGTGACCGGGCAGGAGGTTGCTCATGTCCTTGACGCCCAGATCGCGCTTGATCAGCGACTCGCCGAGATCGCCGAGCACGGACGCGGCCGCGACCGCGACCCCGAAGACGACCCCGTGCCACCAGGTGGCGTCGGACAGGAGCAGCGGAATCGCCACCGCGCTGCCGGCACCGGTCCACACGACCGACCCCGCGAAGCCCTCCCACGACTTCGCCGGGCTGACGGATGGTGCCATCGGGTGCTTGCCGAGGAAGACACCGGTGACATATCCGCCCGTGTCGGACAGCACCACGGCGACGATCGTCACCAGGACCCGCACCGCGCCGTCGGAGACGCCCCGGCCGGGGTGCGCGAGCAGCGCCGCGAAGGCGCCGAGGAACGGCACGTACACCGCGATCAGGGCGCCGGCGGTGACGTCGCGCTGGTAGTCGCGGGGACCGCCGGCGAACCGCCACACGAACACCGCCAGCAGCGTCACGAGCAGGGCGACCGGCAGGACCTCGGCGCCGCCGAACCAGGCGAGCACCACCATGGCCGGCCCGCCGACGAGCAGCGGCACGAGCGGCGGCCTCGCCTTGTTGACGCTGACGGCCCGGACCATCTCCCAGATGCCGACCACGACGGCGAGCACCACCAGGCCGAGGAACGCCGGGATCCACACGAAGAGCGAGGCGAGGACCGCACCGCCCAGGCCCACGCCGACACCGATCGCGGCGGGGAGGTTGCGGCCGGCGCGGCGCTTGGGTTTCTCGCGGGCGGGCTCTTGTTCGTTTGGCATAGACGCCTCGGGCGCGGCATCAACGTGCCGCGCCCTGGTCGAAGGGTTACCGGGGGGCGTCATCAGACCTCGAGGAGCTCTGATTCCTTGTGCTTGAGCAGCTCGTCGATCTGGGCGACGAACCTGTGCGTCAGGTCGTCGAGCTCCTTCTCGCCGCGGCGCCCGTCGTCCTCGCCCGCCTCGCCGTCCTTGACGATGCGGTCGAGCTCTTCCTTCGCCTTGCGGCGCACGTTGCGCACGGCGACCCGGGCGTCCTCGGCCTTGTGCCGCGCGATCTTGATCATCTCGCGGCGCCGCTCCTCGGTCATCTGCGGGAGGTTGATCCGGATCTGCGTGCCCTCGTTGTTGGGGTTGACCCCGAGGTCCGAGTCGCGGATCGCCTTCTCCATCGCACCGATCACCGAGGCGTCGTACGGCTTGATGATCGCCATACGAGGCTCCGGGATGGCGATCGACGACATCTGCGGCAGCGGGGTGGGCGTGCCGTAGTAGTCGACCATCACCTTGCCGAACATCGCCGGGGTCGCTCGGCCGGTCCTGATGACCGCGAACTCCTCCTTGGCGTGCTCGATCGCGCGCTCCATCTTCTCTTCGGCCTCGAAGAGAGCTTCTTCGATCACGTGGTCTTTCCTCCTCGATCCGGGATGGGCTCGGCGGTGATGAGTGTGCCGATCCTCTCACCACTCAACGCGCGAGCCACGCTGTCCTCCCCCTCGGCGCCGAACACGAGCATCGGCAGCGCGTTTTCCTGGCAGAGGCTGAACGCGGTCTGGTCGACGACCCGAAGGCCCTGCACCAGGGCATCGGCGAACGTCAGGCTGTCGAGCTTGCGGGCCGTCGGGTCGGTACGGGGGTCGGCCGTGTACACACCGTCGACGCCGTTCTTGCTCATCAGGACCGTGTGCGCGTGGATCTCCAGGGCGCGCTGCACGGCGACGGTGTCGGTCGAGAAGTACGGCATGCCGGCGCCGGCGCCGAAGATCACGACCCGCCCCTTCTCCATGTGCCGGATCGCGCGGCGCGGAATGTACGGCTCCGCGACCTGCGCCATGCTGATCGCGCTCTGCACCCGCGTGTCGATGCCTTCCTTCTCCAGGAAGTCCTGCAGCGCGAGGCAGTTCATGACGGTGCCGAGCATGCCCATGTAGTCCGCGCGGGACCGGTCCATGCCGGCCCGGGACAGCTCGGCGCCCCGGAAGAAGTTGCCGCCGCCGACGACGACGGCCACCTGGACACCGCGGCGGACGACGGCCGCGATCTGGCGGGCCATGTGCCGCACCACGTTCGGGTCGACACCGACGGCGCCACCGCCGAACACCTCGCCGGAGAGCTTCAGCACGACGCGTCGGACCCCGATCGGGGCCGGCGTCAATGCCTGCCTTGCCGCTTCCACAGCGGTCTGCGTCATCTGGGCAACCTCTCCGTGTCCGTTCTGCCGCTGAAAGGGGATATGACGAGGGGGTCCCGGCATCCAGTGTGGATTCCGTGACCCCCTCCGCGCCCTGCTATCAGGCCTGGCCGACCTCGAAGTGGACGAACCGTGTCACCTCGATGCCGGCTTCAGCCAGCACCTGCTTGACGGTCTTCTTGTTGTCGCTGACCGACGCCTGCTCGATGAGGACGAAGTCCTTGAAGAAGCCGTTGACCCGGCCCTCGATGATCTTCGGCAGGGCGCCTTCCGGCTTGCCCTCCTCGCGAGCGGTCTGCTCGGCGATGCGACGCTCCGACTCGACCGTGTCGGCCGGGACGTCCTCGCGGGTCAGGTACTTCGGCCGCATGGCCGCGATCTGCATCGCGATGCCACGCGCGTCGGCGAGGGCGGCCTCGTCGTCCTTGCCGCTGAACTCGACCGCGACGCCGACCTGCGGGGGCAGGTCCGGGCTCTTGCGGTGCATGTAGATCGCCACCGGCGAGCCCAGGACCGCGAGGCGGTTGATGACGAGCTTCTCGCCGATGCGCGCCGACTCGGTCTGGATCAGCTCGGCCACCGTGCTGTCGCCGAGCTTCGAGGCCAGCAGGGCCTCGACGTCGGCCGGCTTGGTCTCGTCGATGTGCTTGGCCAGCTTCTGGCCGAGCTCGACGAACGCCTCGTTCTTGGCGACGAAGTCCGTCTCACAGTTGATCTCGACCAGACCCGTGCCGACGTGGGCGACCAGGCCGTTGGCCGTGGTGCGGCCGGCACGCTTGCCGACGTCCTTCGCACCCTTGATGCGCAGCAGCTCGACGGCCTTGTCGAAGTCGCCCTCGGCCTCCTCGAGCGCCTTCTTGCAGTCCATCATGCCGGAGCCGGTCAGATCGCGGAGTCGCTTGACATCCGCGGCGGTGAAGTTGGACATGACTCTCTCTCGCTTGAGTTCGCCTTGACGGCTCGCTGTCAGGCCTGGGTGGTTTCGGCGGCGGGAGCGGCGTCGTCGGGCTTGGCACCCTCGAGCAGCTCACGCTCCCACTCAGCGAGCGGCTCGTCACCGGCCACGACGCCCGGCTCGGGCTTCTGGTCGGCACGGGTGGCGCGGCCCGACCGGGCGATGAGGCCGTCCGCGACCGCGTCCGCGACCACGCGGGTCAGCAGGGCGGCGGAGCGGATGGCGTCGTCGTTGCCCGGGATCGGGAAGTCGACCTCGTCGGGGTCGCAGTTGGTGTCGAGCACGGCGATGACCGGGATGCCCAGCTTGCGGGCCTCGTCAACCGCGATGTGCTCCTTCTTGGTGTCGATGACCCAGATCGCCGACGGGAGCTTCTGCATGTCGCGCAGACCACCGAGCGTGCGGCTCAGCTTGGTCTGCTCGCGCGACAGCTGCAGGGTCTCCTTCTTCGTGTAGCCCTGCGCGGTGCCGGTGAGGTCGAGGGACTCGAGCTCCTTCATCCGCTGCAGCCGCTTGTAGACGGTCTGGAAGTTGGTCAGCATGCCACCCAGCCAGCGGTGGTTGACGTACGGCTGACCGACACGCGTCGCCTGCTCGGCGATCGCCTCCTGCGCCTGCTTCTTCGTGCCCACGAACAGCACCGAGCCGCCCTCGGCGACGGTGTTGCGGATGTAGTCGTAGGCCTTGTCGATGTAGTCCAGCGTCTGGCGCAGGTCGATGATGTAGATACCGTTGCGCTCCGTGAAGATGAAGCGCTTCATCTTCGGGTTCCAACGGCGGGTCTGGTGCCCGAAGTGCACGCCGCTTTCCAGCAGCTGGCGCATGGTCACAGCCATGTTTGCGGGATCCTTTCGATCCTGGTTTCCACGACGGTCCGGTCGGTCCGCCGTCCTGGCGCCCGGTCGTCGGCCGTCTCACCCGACTCAGCGCGTGGCTGCGGATCGGGACCAGGGCGGCCGCCGCCCTGATTTCTGGCCCGGCGCGAGAAAGCGGCGGGCTGCGGGAGGGCGCGCGAGGTCGACCGTGCGTGCACGGTCGCCGTCCGGAAGTGTACGCGCAGTCGACGGCGACCCACGAATCCGCCCCCGGCCGCCGCGCCGGACGGGCCCCAGCCGAGCTTGGGGAGCTCACCGCGGCAGGCGGGCCGTCCGCTGGTCAGGCGGGCTTCTCGCCGGCGCCGCTCCCGCCGGTCAGCCGGTCAGAGGACGGGGCCGGCTCGTCGGGTGGACGGGCCGCGGCACGTCACTTGGACAGGCCGCGGCTCATCGCGTGGACAAGGTCGCGGCACGTCACGTGGACAGGCCGCGGCTCATCGGGTGGACAAGGTCGCGGCTCGTCGCTTGGACCGGGCCGCGGCCGGTCAGGTGGACAGGGCCGCCGCGATGAACAGCAGCACCGCGATCGGCAGGTACGCCAGCGGCGTCCGCAGCCAGGCCCGCGCCCCCTGGGCGGCCGCCGCGGCCCCACCGATCAGGCCGTACAGACCGAGGGCGAACATCGGCAGCCCGAGAATCATGAAGATGCTCGCGAGCGTGCCGGCGGCCTCGATCTTGTCCGCGGTCATCGCGGTCAGGAACAGCCGCAGCACCGGCACCTCGAAGACGACCGTGAGGACCACCAGCGCGACGGCCAGCCCCGGACGCTTCGACCGGTACACCGCACCGCCGGGCTCGGCCGCCGCTGCCGCCGCTGACGGTGCGGCCGCCGGCGGCGGGATCGCCGCGGTCAGGGTCGTCGGCGCCGCGAACGCGTCCTGCTGGCTCTGCTGAGCCTGCTGGCCGTACCCGCCCTGCGGCGGCGCCGGAGCCGCCGGCACCGTGGGCACCGTCACCACGGGCGACGACAGGGCGGTCAAGGGCGCGCTCGGGGCGCCACCGGACACCGGCCGCTGCAGCGCGCCGCGGTCGATCGCCTCGGACCGCCGCGACCGGGAGACCGACTCGACGGCGTCGGGGTGCTCGGGAGCCGGCGGGAGCGGGGCGCTGAACTGCCCGCTCGGGCTGTCACCGTACGTCAGGGGGTCGCCGCTGCCGTAACCACGGGACGCGCTGCGTGGCTCCGGGACCCGGTAGCCGTCGTCGTAGTCACGGTCGTCCGCGTACCGCGTCGGCGTGTAGCCACGGTCGTCCCCATACCCTCGGTCGTCGCGCGACCGGTCGTCGCGGCGATCACCGCGGCCAGGCTCGTCGTATCCACGGTCGTCCGGGTACCAGCGGGGCTCCGCATCCGGGTCCGGGGAGTAGTTCCGGCGTCCATCCACGGTCCGTCACGGTAGGCGGTCCGGATGATCCCCGCCACTCCGGCGGAGTGCCGGATATCCGCCGGTGGCGCTCCTGGGCGACCCCGGCGGTGACCGGGGTCGCATACTCGGTGGGTGACTGACGCCTCGCGTGATCAACTCGTCGCCCGCATGCGCCCCTTCGGCACGACCATCTTCGCCGAGATGTCGGCACTCGCGGTCCGCACCGGCGCGGTCAACCTCGGCCAGGGCTTTCCCGACACCGACGGCCCCGCCGCCATGCTCGACGCCGCCGCCGCTGCCCTCCACTCCGGCCGCAACCAGTACCCGCCGGGCCCCGGCGTCCCCGAGCTCCGCGCGGCGATCTCGGCCCACCAGAAGGCGTTCTGGGGCCTGGACTACGACCCCGACGGGGAGATCATCGTCACGGCCGGCGCGACCGAGGCGATCGCCGCCAGCATCCTCGCCCTGTGCGAGCCCGGCGACGAGGTCGTCTGCTTCGAGCCCTACTACGACTCCTACGCCGCCTCCATCGCCCTCGCCGGCGCGGTCCGCCGCCCGGTGACCCTGCGCGCCCACGACGGCGGCTACGCCTTCGACCCGGCGGAGCTGCGCGCCGCCTTCGGCCCCCGCACCCGGCTCGTCCTGCTCAATTCCCCCCACAACCCGACCGGCAAGGTCTTCACCCCCGACGAACTGGCACAGATCGCCGCCCTCTGCGAGGAGTTCGACGCGGTCGCCGTCACCGACGAGGTCTACGAGCACCTGGTCTTCACCGACGCCGACGCCCCCCACGTGCCGATCGCGTCCCTGCCCGGCATGCGCTCCCGCACGCTGCAGATCTCCTCCGCCGGCAAGACCTTCTCCTGCACCGGCTGGAAGATCGGCTGGATCTGCGGCCCCCGCGACCTGGTCTCCGCCGCCCTTCGCGTCAAGCAGTTCCTCACCTTCGTCAACGCCGGCCCCCTCCAGCCCGCGATCGCCGTGGCCCTGAACTCCCCGCCGTCCTACTACGAGCAGTTCCGCGACGACCTGCAGCGCAAGCGCGACCGCCTCCGCGAGGGCCTGACCGCCGCCGGCTTCGCCGTCCTCCGCTCGGAAGGCACCTACTTCGTCACCGCCGACATCACCCCTCTCGGCGGCACCGACGGCGTCGACTTCTGCCTCGCCCTGCCCGAGCGCTGCGGCGTCGTCGCCGTGCCCACCCAGGTCTTCTACGACGACGCCTCGGCCGGCCGCCACATCATCCGGTTCGCCTTCTGCAAGCGCGACGAGGTCATCGAGGAAGCCATCACCCGCCTCCGCCGCCTCTGACCCCGCCGTCACATGGTTGTGGACCGTGGCCACGACCATGTGACCTGCCGACCGACGAACGGAACAGCACCACACCCAGAACGCTGATCTCCCCGAACCCGACCGACCAGCGAACAGATCTGGCCGCGGACACTGCACCCGTCGTCCGCTCACGACGCCGCCAGACACGACACCACCCCGGACACGGCACCGCCCCGGACACGGCACCGCCCCGGACACGACACCGCCCCGGACACGACACCGCTTCAGACAGAACGCCGCCCCGGGCGGCCCGGCGCTCCTTCCGCGGCGGTGGCCTGGCTACTGATCGGGGCCGCTGCCGGGCCGGTGCGGACGCGGGCGGCGTGCGTGGTGGACAGGGCGGGCGGCCGAGAAGGTGCCGGGTCGGGGCGGCTGTCACGAGCGGGGCCTCGGGGCGAGGCGGTAGCCGGCTTCGGTGCTGATGACGAAGCCGTGCTGCTCCAGGACGGGAAGGGTCCGGCGGGCGTCGCGGGTGGCGACGCCGGCGATGGCGGCGATCTCCTCCGCCGATCGGGCGGCGCGGGGGGCCACGGCGTCGAGGACCCGGGCCTGGGTGGCGTCGAGGGCGTCCTCGGGGCGTTCGTCGCCGTGGATGGGGTCGGCGAGCTCGCCGAAGCGGCCGACCTCCTCGACGATCTCGTCGACGCGCGTGACGAGGACGGTGCCGGGGGTGCGGAGCTCGACGTGGCAGCCGACGGACATCGCCGAGGTGATCGAGCCGGGGACGACCATCGCGGAGCGCTCCAGGCGGCGGGCATAGGAGAGCGTGTTGCGGGCGCCGCTGCGGGAGCCGGCCTCGACCATCACGGTGCCGCGGGTGGCGGCGGCGATGACCCGGTTGCGGGTCAGGAACCTGGTCTTGTGCGGCCGGGTGCCCGGCGGCCACTCGGTCAGCAGGAGCCCTTCCTCGGTGATGCGCTCGAACACGGCCGCGTTGGAGACCGGGTAGACCTGGTCGATGCCGCAGGCGAGCACCGCGCAGGTCAGCCCGCCGGCGGCGAGCGCTCCCCGGTGGGCGGTGACGTCGACGCCGAGCGCGCCGCCGGAGACCACCGTCCAGCCGCGCTCCGCCAGGCCGAAGGCGAACTCCGACGCGACGAACTCGCCATAGTTGGTGATGGCCCGCGCGCCGACCACGGACACCGACCGCTCCAGGGTCTCCTCCAGCCGGACGGGGCCGCGCAGCCACAGGCACAGCGGCGGGTCGGTGTCGCGGCGGAGCGCGTCGGTGCCGTCGCGGCTGACCCGGGTGAGGTCGTCGAGCGCGGCGGGCCACTCGTCGTCGGCGGCGGTGACCATGCGCGCGCCGAGCCGGTCCGCCCGCTCGGTCATCTCGTCGGCCAGGGTGTGCGCGACCCGCTCGGCCCACGCGTCGGCGGAGCCGGTGCGCGTGTCGAGCAGGGCGGCGTCGAGGCGGGCGTGGACCGCGCCGGTGAGCGCCTCGGTGACACCGTGCCCGTGCAGCACCATGACCAGCGCCTCCGGCGCCCCGACAGCCCGCACCAGCAGCCCGAGCTCCCGGCTGCCGGGCTCGACCAGATGGGCCAGCGCCAGCCGCGCCGCCCGGTCGGTGGCGCTCATCGGCCTCTCCTTGACCGCATCTCGAGTGCTTCGTAGACGTCGCCGATGGTCGGGCGGTCGCGGCCGTCGAGGTCGGCGACGGTCCAGGCGACACGGGTCGCGCGGTCCATGCCCCGGGCGGACAGCTGGCCGCGGTCCATCGCGGTGGCCAGCGGGTGCAGCACGGTGCGCGGCAGCCGGAAGCGCCGGTCCCGCAGGACGGTGGCGGGGACCTCCCCGTTGGACCGGGCGTGCGGCGCCCATCGGCTCGCCGCCGCCTGCCGTGCCCGCACGACCCGCGCCGCGACGGTCGCGGACGACTCGGCCGGCTCGGTGCCGAAGAGCGCCGCCGCGCGCACCGCGACGACGTCGACCTGCAGGTCGACCCGGTCCAGCAGCGGGCCGGAGAGCCTGGACCGGTACCGGACGCGCACCCCCGGCGGGCACTGGCACATGGCGTCGCCGCCGGGCCTGGCGCACGGGCACGGGTTGGCGGCGAGGACCAGCTGGGCCCTGGCGGGATAGACCGTCTCGCCGTGGACCCGGCGCAGCCGGACCTCGCCGTGCTCCAGCGGCTCGCGCAGGGCGTTGAGAGCGCTGGCCTGAAACTCGGCGCACTCGTCGAGGAACAGCACCCCGTGATGGGCGAGGCTGATCGCGCCGGGCTTGGCGATGCCGGAGCCGCCGCCGACGAGCGCCGCGATCGAGGACGTGTGGTGCGGCGCCTGCAGCGGCGCCCGGCGGATCAGGCCGTCGCCGGCCGGCAGCTCGCCGGCGACCGAGTGCAGCGCCGTGACCTCGATGGACTCCTGCTAGGTGAGCTCGGGCAGGATGCCGGGCAGCCGCTGCGCGAGCAGTGTCTTGCCGGCGCCGGGCGGCCCGAACATCGCCAGGTGGTGCCGGCCGGCGGCGGCCAGCTCGATGGCGCGGCGGCCGCGCTCCTGGCCGAGGACGTCGGCGAGGTCGGCCGGCGGGCGCTGCGCCGGTGGCGGCTGCATGGGCGGGTCGAGCAGCGTCTCGGTGCCGTGGACGAAGCCGATGATGCGGCCGAGGCAGTCGGCGGCGAGGACACGCACGTCGGGCACGAGCCGCGCCTCGTCGACGTTGCCGGGCGGGACGACGACGAGGCCGGCGCCGGCACGGCTGGCGGCGAGCACGGCGGGCAGCACCCCGCGGACGGGCCGGAGGGTGCCGTCGAGGCCGAGCTCGCCGAGGATGACCGCGTCGACCAGCAGGCCCGTCGGCAGGTCGGCGCCGGCGGCGAGCACCGCGAGCGCCATGGCGGTGTCGAACCCGGAGCCGTGCTTGCGCACATGGGCCGGCAGCAGGTTGACCGTGATGCGCTGCTGCGGCCAGCTGGCCCCGGAGTTGTGCACGGCAGCCCGGATGCGGTCGCGGGCCTCGGTGAGCGCGGCGTCGGGCAGGCCCGACACGACGAGGCTCGGCAGCCCGGGCGCGACGTCGGCCTCGACCACGATCACCTGCCCGACCACCCCCTGCAGGGCGACGGAGCGGATCTTCGCGTAGCCCATCAGAAGACCCCGCGGAGGTGCCGCACGCCGACGGTGTCGGCGCCGAGCAGGATGGCCACCACGTCGAAGCGGACCTGCCGCCGGTCGCCGGCGCCGTGCGTGACCAGCCAGCGGGCGGCGAGCCGACGCACGCGGCGGGCCTTGTCGGCGCTGACCGCCTCCGCCGGCGCCCCGAACTTGGCGCCCCGGCGGGTCTTCACCTCGATGAACACCAGCACCGGGCCGTCGCGGGCGACCACGTCGATCTCACCGGACGGGCAGCGCCAGTTGCGGTCGAGGGGGACGAGGCCGCGGGCGATGAGGTGCCGCACGGCCAGGCGCTCGCCGAAGCGGCCCACGATCTGGTTGGTGTTGGTCATGGATGGAGCCTGCCGCGTTTCGCGAAACGGGGCGCGACGCGAGCGGGCAACCTGTGGACAACGGACCGCTTGTGGACAACGGGAAGGGGACCGTCACAGCGACAGACGCCACTGCTCCTCGACGACGTTCACGCCGTACACGAACGCAGGGGTGGCGCTCTCGAGCACGAACCCGGCCCGCTGATAGATGCGCCGGGCGGCGAGCAGCACGTCCTGCGTGTACAGGACCATCTCCCGGTACCCGGCCCGCCGCGCGAACCGCACGCACTCGTCCACCAGCGCGCCGCCGACGCCCATCCCCCGCGCCGACGGCTCCACGAACAGGAGCCGGAGCTTCGCCACGCCCTCGTCCGCCCGCACGCAGAAGATCGATCCGACGGGGGCGCCGTCGACCTCGGCGATCCACCCCGCCTCGGTCCGCGGGTCGTGCGAGGTCGCGTAGTCGGCGGCGATGCGGGCCACCAGCGCCTCGAAGGTGACGTCCAGCCCGTACTCCGCGGCGTAGAGCGCACCGTGACGCTGCACGACCCAGCCCAGGTCGCCGGGCAGCGGCGGCCGCAGGACCACGGCACGCGGCGGCAGGACGCCCTCGAACACCGACCGGATCGTGGCCATCGCGCCGACCAGCCGCCGCCGGTCGACCTCGCCGACGGAGGCGAGCAGCCCGGCGATCTGCTCGTCGGAGCGCGCGTCCAGCGCCGCGAACGCCTCCCGCCCGGCCGGCGTCAGCTCGATGTGCCGGCGGCGCGCGTCCGATGCGGACCGGGACCGCGCGACGAGCCCGTCGGCCTCCAGCCTGCCGAGGATCCGGCTCAGGTAGCCGGCGTCGATGTCCAGCAGCCGCCGCAGCTCGGCCGTGTCGTGTGCGCTGTCCACGGCCAGCTCGTACAGCACCCGCACCTCGGCCAGCGAGTAGGCGGAGTCGTGCAGACCGGCCCGGAGCACACCGATCAGGTTCGTGTAGTAGCGGTTGAACTCCCGTACCGCCGCGACCGTCATAGTTGACATAGTCAACGATTCGTCGGACGAAGTCAAAGAGTTCAAGGCGATATCGCAAAGCGATAGCGGGCACTATCGTGGATGGCATGACCGCCCCTGCCGACAAGCTCGTGGAGCTGCTCGAGACGCTCCCCGCCCCCACCCGCCAGGAGATCACCGCCTGGCTCCTCGACCGCGGCACGCCGGCCCCGGTCGGCGGCGGCAACCTGCTCGCCGCCGCCGTCGACGTGCGCGCGGGCGTGCTGAACAACGCCCTCGGCGGCGCCCTGCCGGCGGGCGAGGAGAGCCAGCTCGTCACGTTCCGCCTGCCGACCGAGCGGCACGCCGAGCTGCGCGCCTGGTGTGCCGAGCACGGCTTCACGATGGCGGCGGTGGTCCGCGGCCTGATCGAGCGGTTCCTCGAGGACCAGCTCCGCCGCAAATGAGGCCGCAACCAAGGCAGCTGAGGCCGCCGGCACGAAGTCCGCGAAAGACCAGCGTCGCGGCCCAGCACGAAGCGCTGCAGGACGACATGCGCACGGCGGTCGACGACTTCGCCCGCCACCTCGCCGCTGAGCGCAACCGCTCCGAGCACACCGTCCGCGCGTACGTCGGCGACGTCGTCTCCCTGCTCGACCACGCCGCCCGGGCCGGCGCGACCGCCCCGGGCGACCTGACGCTGGCGGTGCTGCGCGGCTGGCTCGCCAACCGGCGGCAGGCCGGCGCCGCCCGCACCAGCCTGGCCAGGCACGCCGCCGCGGCGCGGACGTTCACCGCCTGGGCCCACCGCGAGGGCCTGCTCGCCACCGATCCCGGCCAGCGCCTCGCCAGCCCGAAGGCGCACCGCGACCTGCCGACGGTGCTGCGCGCCGACCAGGCCGAGACGCTCGTGACCGCGCCGGCCGGCAGGGGCGACGCCGTGGGGCTGCGCGACCGGCTGGTGCTGGAGCTGCTGTACGCCACGGGCATCCGGGTCAGCGAGCTGTGCGGCCTGGACGTCGGCGACGTCGACCGGATGCGCCGCGTCGTGCGGGTCATCGGCAAGGGTGACAAGGAGCGCGCCGTGCCCTACGGGCTGCCCGCCGAGCAGGCGCTGACCGAGTGGCTGCGCAGCGGCCGCCCGGCCCTCGCCGGCCCCGCGAGCGGCGCCGCGCTGATCCTCGGCGCGCGGGGCGGCCGTCTGCAGCCCGCGGCCGCCCGGCGCGTCGTCGACGGGCACGCCAGGGCGACCGGCCTGCCGCACACCTCCCCGCACGACCTGCGCCACTCCGCCGCGACCCACCTGCTCGAGGGCGGCGCCGACCTGCGCTCGGTGCAGGAGCTGCTTGGGCACGCATCGCTGGCCAGCACCCAGATCTACACCCACGTGTCGATCGAACGGCTCCGGTCCGCGTACGAGCAGGCCCACCCCCGCGCCTGACTCCGGCAACGCGACCCGAAAGGGCGTCACAGGACCTTAAGATCGTGGATATGTCCGCTCCGGAGCCGATTCCCGGCGCGCGCCTGCTGTTCTCCAACGACGCGGCGGTCGCGCAGCTCAACCACGGCTCCTTCGGCATGGTGCCGATCGCGGTGCAGCGGGCCCAGCAGCGGCTGCGCGACGAGGTGGAGGCCAACCCGCCACGGTTCTTCAGCGTCGGCCTGGAGGAGCGCGTCGCGCACGTGCGCCGGCACCTCGCCGCGTTCGTCGGCGCCGACCCCGATCTGACGGCCCTGGTCGAGAACGCCACGACCGGCACGTCCACGGTCCTCGCCGCGCTCGGCGGCGGCGGCGACGGGAGTCTCGGCAGCGGCGACGAGATCGTCACCACCGACCACGGCTACGGCGCGGTCGACCTGGCCGTGGACGCCTTCTGCCGCCGGACCGGCACGAGCCGGAGGGTGGCCCGCCTGCCGCTCGCCCCCGACGACGACGCCGCGGTCGAGGCGGTCCTCGACGCGGTCACCGGCAGGACGCGGCTGGTGATCATCGACCACATCACCGCGCCGACCGCGCGGATCCTGCCGGTCCGCAGGATCGTCGAGGCGGTCCGCGGCCGCGCCGGCGACCGGGCCGCGATTCTGGTCGACGCGGCCCACGCACCCGGCATCCTGCCCGACCCGGTCGCCGGCATCGGGGCCGACTTCTGGGTCGGCAACCTGCACAAGTGGGCCTACGCACCCCGCGGCACCGCACTGCTGTCGGTGGCGCCGCGCTGGCGGGAGCGGCTGCAGTCGCTGGTCGTGTCGTGGAACCAGGACGCCGGCTTTCCCGACAGCCTGGAGTGGCTGGGCGCGCGCGACTACACGCCGTGGCTCGCCGCGCCGACGGGCCTCTTCGTGCTGCGCTCCCTCGGTCTCGACGCGGTGCGCCGGCACAACACCGCGCTCGCCGAGCACGGCCAGGCCCTGCTCGCCGAGGCCCTCGGCGTGGCCGTGCCGCCGAGGACCGGGCTGCCGATGACCGTCGTGCCGCTGCCGCAGGGCGCGGCGACGGAGCCGGCGGCGGCGACCGCCCTGCGCCGCAGGATCTCCGACGAGCTCGCCACCGAGGTCGGGCTCGCCGCCTGGCGCGGCCGCGGCTACCTGCGGCTGTCGGCGCAGGTCTACAACCGCGAGGACGACTTCCAGCGCCTCGTGGAGGGCCTGCCCAAGCTCCTGCCGCGCTAGCGCGGCAGGAGCCGGACGCGGCCGCGGCGCAGCAGCGTCAGCGGGTCGAGATACACCTCCCCTGAGCGCAGCCCCCAGTGCAGGCAGGCGGCCACCTGGCAGCCGGCGTGGCCGGGCCGCAGCGTGCCGAGCTGGGTGCCGGCGGAGACGACGGTGCCGGCCTTCACGGATGGGTCCACGGGCTCGTACGTCGTGCGGAGCCCACCCGGGTGCGACACGCTCACCACGGGCCGCCCGGCGACCATCCCGGCGAACGCGACCACCCCGGGACCCGCGCTGCGCACCACGCCATCCGGGGAGCCGCGCAGATCCACGCCGCGATGTCCGGCACTGTACGGCCCGGGTGGCGGCTCGAACCGGCGGACCACCGCCACCGGCGGCCCCAGCGGCCAGCGAAACACCCCTGGGGCTCCGTCGGGCACCGCCGGTGCGGCACGAGCGGAAGCGCCAGGGGCGACAGCGGGGACAGCGAACGACAGCGCTACCAGTACGAGCGCCAAGAACCGGATCGGCATGTGCCGAAGCTATGCCGAGCCCGCCCGCCCCCGCGCCCGCCGACCCACCAACCTGTGGACAACAGCGGCCTTGTGGACAAGCGGGCGGGGAGGGTCAGCCTCCGAAGCCGTTGTCGGGCAGCGAGATGTCGGGCTTCTCCAGCTCCTCGACGTTGACGTCCTTGAAGGTCATCACCCGGACGTTCTTCACGAACCGGGCGGGACGGTACATGTCCCAGACCCAGGCGTCGTGCATCTCGACCTCGAAGTAGACCTCGCCGTCGGAGTTGCGCACGTGCAGATCGACCTGGTTGGCCAGGTAGAACCGGCGCTCGGTCTCCACCACGTAGGAGAACTGGCGGACGATGTCGCGGTACTCCCGGTAGAGCTGGAGCTCCATCTCGGTTTCGTACTTCTCGAGATCTTCGGCGCTCATCGCGGTCCGCCTTCCATAGCCACATTGTCGCCCACTTGCGCCGGCACCCTCGCGGCCTCGCCGGGCGCCACGCCGACGTTACCGCGCCTTTGCCTCCGCTGCCCCACCGCCGCCACGTTCGCGTAGGAGAAACGATGCTCGGCGCACGGCCCGTGCGCCACGAGCGCGGCCTGGTGCACCGGCGTGCAATACCCTTTGTGCTCGTCGAACCCGTATTCGGGGTGCGTGGCGTGCAGTCCCTTCATGATCCGGTCCCGGGTGACCTTCGCCACCACGCTCGCCGCCGCGACGCACGCGGCGACCTGGTCGCCCTTCCAGACGGCGAGGCCAGGCGTGCCGAGCCCGTCGACCCGGAAGCCGTCGGTGAGGGCGTAGTCGGGGCGCTCGGCCAGACCCGCCAGGGCGCGGCGCATGCCGGCGAGGTTGCACACGTGCAGCCCCCTGCGGTCGATCTCACCCGGCGGGATGATCACCACCGACCAGGCGAGGGCCCGGGCGACGACCTCGTCATAGATCCGCTCCCGCGCGGCGGCGGTGAGCAGCTTCGAGTCGTTGAGCTCGTCGATCTCGCCGCGGCGGCCCTGCGGGAGGATGACCGCGGCCACCACGAGCGGCCCGGCGCAGGCGCCCCGGCCGGCCTCGTCGGCGCCGGCGACCCGCTCGAAGCCGCGCCGCTGCAGCGCCCGCTCCAGGGCCCACAGCCCGGCGGCACGATGCACGACGGTGCGGGGAGGCGCCAGCATCACGCCACCTCCCGCAGCAGGGCGAGCAGGTCCGGCGGGTAGAAGTGCTCGTCCGAGCTGGCGAGCGCGTCGGGCGACCACCAGCGGGCCTCGTCGATGCAACCCTGCTCCACCTCGTTGAGCCGGGACAGGTCGACCGCCGTCTCGATGGTCCTCGCCACGAAGAACGACTGCTCCTGCGAGAACCACGCGCCGTCGAACGGGAATGACACCATGTCGATGCGCACCGGGCCGACCAGGTCGGCCGGGGAGAACCGCAGCCCGGTCTCCTCGAACGCCTCCCGCACGGCGGCGTCGAGCGGGGTCTCCCCCGGCTCCAGCCCGCCGCCCACGGTGAACCAGTATGTGTGTGACGGGCGCGCGGGGTCCCACCCGTGCAGCATGAGCACGCGTCCGTCCGGGTCGAGCAGGATCACCCGCGCGGCCCGGCGGTCGATGTGTGCCCCGTCGTGCGTCATACGACGAGACTACGACGTCTCACCTCGAAGTCGGCGCAGGCACCTTGTCGAAGGTCTCCGGCACACTGAGCCATTTCGCTCTGGAGAAGGGCCAGAACACCACGAACGCCCTGCCCACGACGTTGTCCTCAGGGATCGTCGCCTGAACGGGGTCCTTGTACCGGACGAAGTTGTACCGCGAGTCGCCCGATCTCGACCGATGGTCGCCCATCACCCACAGCCGCCCGGCCGGCACCGTGACGTCGAACTGCTCCTCGCTGGGGAGATCCTGCAGCCCGTTTTCGTCGGCGTAGATGTAGGTCTCGTCGAGGGGCTTGCCGTTGACGGTGATGCGCTGCTTGTCGTCGCAGCACACGATGTGGTCGCCGCCGGTCGCGATGACCCGCTTGATGAAGTCCTCCTCGGACGGGTCGTTGCGCCACGACGCGGGTGCCTCGAAGACGATGACCTCACCCCGGTGCGGAGAGCGGAAGTCGTAGACGAGCTTGTTGACGAGCACGCGGTCGCGGATGAGGAGGGTGTTCTCCATCGACTCGGACGGGATGTAGAACGTCTGCAGGACGAACGCCCGCACCACCACGGCGACGATGATCGCCACGCCCAGCAGCACTGGCAACTCGCGCCAAAACGTGTTGGGGCGCTTGGTCTGCTCGTCAATCACGCCCTGAAGGGTACGTGCTCGTCACCATCGGCGACGTCTCAACCGCTCCTGACGCGCCGAACGGGTCGAAACCGTGAGAGAAACCGCGAGTGGTGCAAGCACCATATCGGGCACCAAAGGTAACTCTGGCGTTTTGGTGACTCGCGGCCCCACCGGGGCGGATGCGCTCTTCGGCACGTTCTTGAATGTGTCCGGTACGGGCAGCCAGGCCCATCGCCCGCTCGGCCACAGGATGACGAAGGCCCGGCCGATGACGTTCTCGATCGGCACCTGCCCCTGGCAGCGGGAGTCCTGCGAGACGCCGCGATGGTCGCCCATCACGAACATCTGCCCCGGCTCGACCTTGATCGGGCCGAAGCGACGCGCCGTGCACTGCTTCGGGTTGGGAGTGGCGTCCAGGGGCGAGTCCTCGTAGACATACGCCGACTCGTCCAGTGGAAAGCCGTTGACGAAGACGCGGCCCTGCACGTCGCAGCAGGAGACGGTGTCGCCGGGCAGACCGATGACCCGCTTGATGAAGTCCTTCTCGCCGGGTTGGCTGAAGCCGACCAGGTCGCCGACCGTGCGGCCGAGCTCGGCGAAGAAGCCGGCGTCCTTGTCGACCTGGTTCTCCGGCGCCCAGTTGGCGGGGCCCTCGAACACGACGACCTCGCCCCGCTGAGGCTCGCGGACGTCGTAGAGCACCTTGTTGACCAGCACCCGGTCGCCGACGAGGAGGGTGTTCTCCATCGAGCCGGACGGGATGAAGAACGCCTGCACGAGGAACGTGCGGATGAGCACCGCCAGGCAGAACGCGACGATCAGCAGCAGCGGCAGCTCCTGCCACAGCGGCATGTTCTTGCGCTTCTTGCGGACCTTGCCGCGCCACGAGGTGGCGGAGCTGTCGTCGTCGTAGGCGCCGCGGCGGCCGGCGGAAGCGCCCCGGCCCCGGTACGAGCCCTGCTCCCCGGAGCGGCGGTCGTCGTAGCCGTCGCGATCCCCATAGCCCTGAGCGTCGTAACCGCGGTCGTCGTAACCACGGTCGTCGTAGCCCCTGTTGCCATAGCCGCGGTCGTCATAACCGCGCTCGTCGTAGCCGCGGCGGTTGTGGCCACGCGTGTCAGAACCCCGCGCGTCGTAGCCGCGGTCGTCGTACCCCCGCTGGTCGTACCCCCGCTGGTCGTAGCCGCGGTCGTCGTAGCCCCGGTCGTCGAACGACCGCTCGCGCCCGGCCGGCGGCTCGTCGCGGTCCCATCGCCCCCGGCCGGGCTCGCGCCCGCGGTCGCCGTGCGGGTCGTCCCAGGAACGGGCGGGCCGGTTCCAGTCACCGCTGCGCTGATCGTCCCGGTCCGGGTCGCTTCCACGGTGACGCCCCCAGGCGTCGAACGCCGGCTCGGGCCGCGTCGCCGGCGCCTGGCCCCAGTAGTCGTGGTCCGGATACGTGTTGCCGCCGAAACCAGGACGCCCACGCTCCCCGCTCTCCTGATCGAGGGGGCGGCGGCGTGGGTGTATGTCATCGCCGCGATCGTCGTAACCATCGCGGCCGTAGTCGCTTGCCATCGGCGTCAGCCTAGAGGCACAAGACCAAAATGGGGAGCCCGGCGCCGGTTGACCGGAACGCGAGCTTTCAGGTGAACGACGACGAGGAGGGCCCGTGGACGGGTCCTCCTCGTCGTCTGAAGTCGATCAGGGTGCGGCTCAGCCGACCTTGGTCTCGCGCTTCTCCTTGATCTTGGCCTTCTTGCCGCGGAGGTCGCGCAGGTAGTAGAGCTTGGCCCGGCGCACGTCACCGCGGGTGACGACCTCGATGCGGTCGACGGCGGGGCTGTTGATCGGGTAGGTGCGCTCGACGCCGACGCCGAAGCTCACCTTCCGGACCGAGAAGGTCTCGCGCAGGCCGTCGCCCTGGCGACGGATCACGACGCCCTGGAAGACCTGGACCCGGGACCGGTTGCCCTCGACGACCCGCGCGTGCACCTTGATGGTGTCGCCGGCACGGAAGCTCGGGATATCGGTCCGCTGCGACATTGCGTCGAGCGCGTCCAGCGTGTTCATCGCGGCAGTTCCTCGTCACTCAAGGCACGCCCGAATCCATGGCGCGCGAACGTAAAGATGATCAGGAGGTGCGCAGGCGTCGGCCCGCAGCAACCCCACTACTTTGCCACATCGACACCCGGAACCTGAAATCCGGTCCCCTCGAGCAGGTCGGGGCGCCGCAGCGCGGTGCGCCGCAGGCCTTCCTCGCGCCGCCAGCGGGCGATCTTGCCGTGGTCGCCGGAGCGCAGCACCTCGGGCACGTCCAGCCCGCGCCAGGTCGGCGGCTTCGTGTACATGGGCGCTTCCAGTACACCGGCCGCATGCGACTCCTCCACGAGGGAGTCCGCGTTGCCCAGCACGCCGGGCAGCAGCCGGGTGACCGCCTCCATGATGACCAGCACGGCGACCTCGCCGCCGAACAGGACATAGTCGCCGAGCGAGACCTCGCTCACCCGCATCCGGGTCGCCGCGTGGTCGATCACCCGCTGGTCGATGCCCTCATACCGCCCGCAGGCGAACATGAGGTGTGGATCGCCCGCAAGTGAGCGGGCCATGGCCTGCGTGAACGGCGTACCGGCAGGCGAAGGGATGATCAGGTGGGTTTCAGCGGACGCCAGAGCATCGAAAGCAAGACCCCACGGCTCCGGCCGCATCACCATGCCGGGACCGCCGCCATACGGCGTGTCGTCCACGGTGCGGTGCACGTCGTGCGTCCAGGTCCGCAGGTCGTGCACGGCGAGCTCGAGCGTCCCGGTGCGGCGGGCCTTGCCGATGAGCGACAGGTCGAGCGGCGCGAGGTACTCCGGGAAGATCGTGACGACGTCGACCCTCATAGGTCGAAGAGGCCTTCCGGCGGGGTGATGACGATCCGCCCACCCGGCACGTCGACCTCGGGGACGATCTCGCGGACGAACGGCACGAGGCCGGTGCGCCCGTCGAGCAGCCGCACGACGAGCAGGTCGTGCGCCGGGGCGTGGTCGATGCGCAGCAGCTCGCCGACCTTCTCCCCCGCCGCGTCGACGATCGAGAGACCGACGAGGTCGTGGTCGTTGAACTCGTCGGGGTCCGTCGGGGCGGGGATGTCGGCGCTGTCGACGCAGAGCAGCACGCCGCGCATGTCCTCGGCGAGGTTGCGGTCGTAGATGCCCTCGAACACCACGAGCAGCCGGCCCTGGTGAGGGCGGACCGACTCGACGGTGACGGTCGGCGGCGGGCGCCAGGCACCGGCCGGGACCTTCTGCAGATGCCGGACCGCCGTCGAGTCGGTCACCAGGACCGACCCGACGGCGAAACGATCTGCCGGATCATCCGTGCGGATGTCCACGACGACCTCGCCGCGGATGCCGTGCGCACGGAAGATCTGACCGACGACGAGGAGCATGGATCAGTACGCGTCGACGATCTCGACGCGGACGCCACGGCCACCGATCGACGTGATCACCTGGCGCAGCGCCTTCGCGGTGCGGCCACCGCGACCGATCACCGTGCCGAGGTCCTCCGGGTTGACCCGGACCTCGAGGCGCTGACCGCGACGGGAGTCGACCATGCGGACGCGGACATCGTCAGGGTTGTCGACGATGCCCTTGACCAGGTGCTCCAGCGCGGGGCGCAACACGTCAGGCCTCCGCGCCGGCGCCGGCACCGGTCTGCTCCTCAGCCTGCGCGGCCGGGGCCTCGGCCGGAGCCTCGGCCTCGGTCTTCTTCTTGGGCTCGGCGGCCTTCTTCGCCTTCGGCGCCTCGGCGAGACCGGCGGCGGCCTGCGCCTCGGCCTCGTAGGTGGCGCGACGGTCGGCGGCCACGGCCTTGACCTTCAGCGGCTCGGCCGGCGCGGGCAGACCCTTGAACTGCTGCCAGTCACCGGTCTTGGAGAGGATCGCCTGCACGGCCTCGCTCGGCTGCGCGCCGACCGACAGCCAGTGCTGGACACGCTCGGAGTTGACCTCGATGCGCGAGGGCTCCTCCTTCGGGTGGTAGAGCCCGACGAACTCGATCGCCCGACCGTCACGCTTGGTGCGCGAGTCGGCGACGACGATGCGGTACTGCGGGTTGCGGATCTTGCCCATCCGCAGGAGCCGGATCTTGACGGCCACTTGGTTGCTCGCTCCTGGATCTGTGTGGAAGCCGAGCGAACGTCCGGACACCGTGGGGATTGGCGCCTTCGGCTGCTCTGATGGAAAGGACCCGACGCCGGGTTAGAGGGCTCGACGCGAAACCTGATACCAGCCGTCCATTGTGCCAGACCCGCTACCCACCGCAAAAAACGGGTGGCCGGTCCCAGCCCGGTGCCAGCGCGGGAAGCGTCCAGGACGGGGGTGGGGTGAAGTCGGTCCAGGTGCCGTCGAACGGGAAGTCCCCGGCCTCGATCTCCTTCACGACCCGCTCGCCCTCGGCCCGCACGAAGGCCTCGTCCGGCACCCAGTAGTGCTCCGGCAGGGCGAGGCGCTCCAGGAACTCCTCCTCGTCCTTCCAGTGCCACGACCGGTCCGGGGCGGCCACGATGTCGAGGTCCCAGTCGGTGACGTCGACGCCGGACGCGCCACCCTCGTCGCTCCAGCGGACCGCCGGGCGCTCCAGGTTGACGTACCAGTTGGCGAACCGCCCGTCGTCGTCGTGGAACCACCAGACCGAGTGCGCCGGGTCGCCGGGCCGGTGCAGCTTGAGCACGCCGGGTCCGTTCCAGGTGCCGTGCTTCAGCGCCGTGCCCCGGGTCACGAACTCACTGAAGGGCATCGTGCGCATGCCGAACCCGTCGCCGGAGACCTCGTTGACCACCGGCGTGCCGCGGGCGATCCACAGCAGGAGCCCGCGATCGTCGTCGGAGACGACCCGGGCCGGGCGGATCCAGCCGAACCGGCCCCGCCGCACGTTGCGGTGCATGATGACCTGCCCGGGCGTGAACCTCACGCTCAACGACGCTCCCTCGGTCGGTCCCAGCCGTCGGTGACGGGCGGGGGGATGCTCCAGCCGGCCGGCGGCCGGAAGTCGGTCCAGGTGCCGTCGAAGGGCCACGCGCCGGCCTCGATCGCCGGCACGACCCGCCGCCCCTGCTCCCAGACGGCCTCGGCATCGCCCACCCAGTAGTGCTCGGGGAAGGCGAGGCGCTCGTTGAGCTCGTCCTCGTCCTTCCAGCCCCAGCGCCGGTCGGGCCAGACCCAGATGTCCAGGTCCTGGTCGGTCAGGTCGACGCCGGCCACGGCACCGTCGTCCCAGGTGACAGACGGCTCCTCCAGGTTGACGTACCACGCCCGGAAGCGACCGGCGGGGTCGAACAGCCACCACACCGAGTACGCGGCACCGCGCGGGTTGAACTTGAGGGTGCTCGGCCCCCGGTACACATCCTGGATGATCTTCTTCGGCTCGAGCACCCACTCGGCGAACGGCATGTCCCGGGGCCCCCGGCCGTCGGTGGTGACCTCGCGAATGAGCGGGCTGCCGGTCGCCATCCAGAGGCGCAGCCCGAGCTCGTCGTCGGCGACGACCCTGACCAGCGGCGCCCAGACGAGCGTGTCGCGGGCGAAATGCCGGTGCAGCACGGCCCGTCCGGGGCTCAGCGTCACCTGACGACCCGTCCCTTGAGGACGATGCGCCGGGGCCGGAGCAGCTCCGTGAGGTCCGCGCGGGGGTCGCCGTCGTAGACCACCAGGTCGGCGAGGCCGCCCTCGACCAGCCCGGGGAAGCCGAGCCACTCCCTGGCCCCCCAGGAGCCGGCCCGCAGCACGTCCAGCGCCGGCATCCCGGCCTCCCGGTGCAGCAGCAGCATCTCCTGGGCGGCGAGCCCGTGCGCGATGCCGCCGCCGGCGTCACTCCCGACGTAGATCGGCACTCCCGCCTCGTGCGCGGCCCGCACCACCGATGGGAACCGGTCCCGCAGCAGCAGCATGTGCTGGGCGTACGCCGGGAACTTGGCCGAAGCGGTCGCGGCGATCCCGCCGAAGGTCGCGATGTTGATCATCGTCGGGACCAGGGCGGTGCGCCTGCGGGCCATCTCGTCGATGTCGTCGAGCGACAGGCCGGTGCCGTGCTCGACGGAGTCGACGCCCGCGCGGACCAGCGCCGCGACCGACTCCTCGGCGAACGTGTGCACCGCGATGCGGGCCCCGGCGGCGTGCGCGGCGGCGACCGCGCCGGCCATCGCGTCCAGGTCCCAGGCGGGTGCGAGGTCGCCGACGCCCCGGTCGATCCAGTCGCCGACGAGCTTCACCCAGCCGTTGCCGCGCCCGGCCTGCCGGGTGACCTCCTCGGCGAGCGACGCGGCGCCGACCTCGACACCGATGTCGCGCAGGTAGCGCTTCGGCGGCGCGACGTGCCGGCCCGCCCTGGCCAGCCGCGGCACCTCCGGGTCGTCGTCGAGGCTGCTGTACGCGATGGGCGAGCCGGCGTCACGGATCGCGAGGACGCCCGCGTCCCGGTCGATCACGGCCAGGTCCCTCGCGGCGTCGACGCCCGCGGACGGGTGCCCGCCCGGCGCGATGCCCAGGTGGCAGTGCGCGTCGACGAGCCCGGGCAGGACGAAGCCACCGTCGGCGACGGTCACGGCGCCCGGCACGGGCGTCAGCGTGACCCGGTCGCCGACCAGCCAGATGTCGGTCTGCGTGTCGTCCGGAAGGAGAACGCCCCGGACGTGCAGCGCCTCAGGACTGGCCGTCACGCTTCTGCAGCTTCGAGAAGTCGAGCTTCGGCAGCTTGAAGCCGGCCGGCAGGCCGGCCGCGTTCGGGTCCATGGCCGCCGGGTCGAAGCCGGGCGGCAGCTGCGGCATGCCGCCGAGCCGGGGCTGGCGGGCGCCGCCGCCCTTGCCGCCCTTGCGCTTGTTCTTCGGCGACTTGGTGGCCTTGCGGCGCATGCCGGGCATGCCCATCATGCCGCTCATCTGCTTCATCATCTTCTGCGCGTCGGCGAAGCGGTTGAGCAGCTGGTTGACGTCGGTGACGGTGACGCCGGAGCCGTTGGCGATGCGCACCCGGCGCGACGCGTTGAGGATCTTGGGGTTGGTGCGCTCGCCGGGGGTCATCGAGCGGATGATCGCCGTGACCTTGTCGAAGTGCTTGTCGTCGATCTCGGCGATCTGGTCCTTCATCTGCCCCATGCCGGGCATCATGGCCAGCACGTTGGCGATCGGGCCCATCCGCCGCACGGCCTGCAGCTGCTCGAGGAAGTCCTCCAGGGTGAACGTCTCGCCGCCCATGAGCTTGGCGGCCATCCGCTCCTTCTGGTCGTCCTCGAAGGCGGCCTCGGCCTGCTCGATGAGCGTGAGCACGTCGCCCATGCCGAGGATGCGCGAGGCCATCCGGTCGGGGTGGAAGACGTCGAAGTCCTCGAGCTTCTCACCGGTCGACGCGAACATGATCGGCTGGCCGGTGACGTGCCGGACGGAGAGCGCGGCACCACCGCGGGCGTCGCCGTCGAGCTTGGACAGCACGACGCCGGTGATGCCGACGCCGTCGCGGAAGGCCTGGGCGGTGGTGACGGCGTCCTGACCGATCATCGCGTCGATGACGAAGATGACCTCGTCGGGGTCGACGGCGTCGCGGATGTCGGCGGCCTGCTGCATCATCTCGGCGTCGATGCCGAGCCGGCCGGCGGTGTCGACGATGACGATGTCGCGCATCTGGCGGCGGGCGTGCTCGATCGACTCGCGGGCGACGCTGACCGGATCGCCGACGCCGTTGCCCGGCTGCGGCGCGTAGACCTCGACGCCGGCCCGGCCGCCGAGGACCTGCAGCTGGTTGACGGCATTGGGGCGCTGGAGGTCACAGGCGACGAGCAGCGGCTGGTGGCCCTGTGCCTTGAGCCAGCGGGCGAGCTTGCCCGCCAGGGTGGTCTTGCCGGAGCCCTGGAGGCCGGCGAGCATGATCACGGTCGGCGCGGTCTTGGCGAACTGCAGCCGGCGCGCCTCGCCGCCGAGCGTCGCGACCAGCTCCTCGTGGACGATCTTGATGACCTGCTGGGCCGGGTTGAGGGCCTTGGACACCTCGGCGCCGCGGGCGCGCTCCTTGAGCCGGGCGATGAAGTCCTTCACCACCGGCAGGGCGACGTCGGCCTCGAGCAGCGCGAGGCGGATCTCCCGCGCGGTGGCGTCGACATCCGCCTCGGTGAGGCGGCCCTTGCCCTTCAGCTTCGTGAAGATGCCGGAGAGCCGATCACTCAGGGTGTCAAACACGACGAATCCGTCCTCAAGATAGGCGCTGCAGCAAAGGGTAACCGACGCTACCGGGGCGTCGCCGCCTGCAGCACCGCGTCCGCCACCCGGGCGCGGTCGTCCGCGGACAGCTCCCCGGCCAGGTAGAAGGCGTCGACGACCTCGCCGCCGAGGGTCGAGATGCGGGTCGAGCGCACGTCGGCGCCGACGTCCTCCAGGGCGTGCGCGACCCGGAAGAGCAGCCCTGGGGTGTCGGAGGCGCGCAGCTCCAGGACGGTGGCGCCGGTGGCGGCGCTGGCCGGCTGCCACACCACGCGCGGCGGGACCGTGTTGCGCTGCCTGGCGGAGCGCTCCCGGGCCGCGAGCCGCTCGGCGACGGGCAGCTCCCCGAGCACGGCGCGGCGCAGGTCGCTGACGACCGCCTCCCGGTCGATCTGCCCGCCGTACCGCGGCTGGACGGCGCAGACCATCCTGGCCAGGTCGCCGGTGCTGATCGTGTCGGCGGCGACCACGTCGAGGCGGTGCAGCGACAGGCAGCCGGCCACCGCGGCGAGCAGCCCGCGCCGGTCCTGCGCGGTCACCGAGACGGCGTCGGTGCCGACGTGCACGGCGGGCAGCTTCTCGGCGACGGGCAGCGCGGCGGCCGGTGACGGCGGCGGCGCGACCACCCCGGTGTCCAGTGCCCGCTCGACGTGCCGGACCAGGTCGGCGATGAGCCGGCCCTTCCAGTCCGACCAGGCGCCGGGCCCGGTCGCGGCGGCGTCGGCACGGGCGAGCGCGTGCAGCACGGCCAGGGTCGAGGCGTCACCGACCGCTCCGGCGACCCCGGCGATGGTCTGCGGGTCGCTGAGGTCGCGGCGGGTCGCCGTGTCGGGCAGCAGCAGGTGCAGCCGGACGACCTTCTCGACCAGGTCGACGTCGGCGGACGGCAGGCCGAGGCGGGCGGCGATGTCGGCGGCGATCGGCGCGCCGACGGTGCTGTGGTCGCCGGGCAGGCCCTTGCCGACGTCGTGCAGCAGGCCGCAGAGCACCAGCAGGTCGGGGCGGTCGACGTCACGGGACAGCCGGGCGGCGTGCCGGGCGGTCTCGACCAGGTGCCGGTCGACGGTGAACAGGTGCACCGGGCTGTGCTGGGGCAGGCTGCGGACCCGGGCCCACTCGGGCAGCCAGTTCACGACCAGCCCGTACCGGTCGCACGCCTCCCAGATCGAAATCATCGACGGGCCGCTGCCCAGGAGCGTGAGGAGGGCGTCGCGCGCCGGCGCCGGCCACGGCTGCGGCATCGGCGCGGCGAACTGGCCGAGCCACTCCAGCGTCGCGTGCGCGATCGGCAACTCGGCGCGGGCCGCCGCGGCGGCGACACGCAGCGGCAGCGACGGGTCGGGCCGCGGCGTCACGGCGGCCCGCGCGAGGACGACCTCGCCGTGCTGCTCGACGACGTCACGGGCGAGGGGCCGGCGACCGGTGTGGCCGCGGGTGGCCGGTGACGACCAGCGCTCGACCGCGCGCCAGGCATCGTCGCTGGCGTACGCGATGGTGCGGGCCGCCTCCGCGATGCGCCGCAGCACCTCGTCCCGGTCGCCGAGGTCGAGCAGCTCGGCGACCTCGTCGCGGTCCTGGGCGAGCAGCCGGTCCACGCGGCGGCCCCGCACGGCGTGCAGCGCGTCCCGGACGTCGAGGAGGGTGCGGTGCGCCCCGCGGACCGCCGGCCGGGGACCGTCGGCGACGCCGGCGAAGCCGATGCCGCGCAGCACGCTCACGTCGCGCAGGCCGCCCCGGGACTCCTTGACGTCACCTTCGAGCAGGAAGGCCAGCTCGCCATGGGCGTCCCAGCGGGCCTGGGTGAGCGCGCGCAGCGAGGGCAGCAGGTGCGGGGCCTCGCGCCGCCACTGCGCGACGGCGTCGGCGTGCAGGCGGTCCAGCAGGCGGCCGTCGCCGGCGACGAGCCGGGCGTCCAGCAGGCCGAGCGCCACCTTCAGGTCCTCCCGGGCCAGCTGCAGGGCCTGCTCGGGGGTGCGGGTGGAGTGGTCGAGCGCGAACTTGGCGTCCCAGATCTGGTACCACATCCGGGTGCCGAGTTCGTCGGCATCGGTGCCGCTGTGCAGCAGCACCAGGTCGAGGTCGCTGCGCGGGGCGCACTCGCCGCGGCCCAGCCCGCCGACGGCGACGAGCGCGACGCCGGCCCCGGGACCACCCGCCGCCGCGTAGACGGACGCCAGCCAGGAGTCGAGGGCCGCGCAGCGCTCGGCCCGCGCGGCGGCGCCCGCCCCGGTCGAAAGAACCGGGGCGGGCGCCGGAAGTTGCGTCACGTGTGCCGGCTACAGCGCGTCGAGGCCGCGCTCGCCGGTGCGGACCCGGATGACCTCGTCGACCGAGGTGACCCAGACCTTGCCGTCACCGATCTTGCCGGTGCGGGCGGCGGTGACGATGGCGTCCACGACCTTCTCGAAGTCCAGCTCGTCGGTGACGATCTCGACGCGGATCTTCGGGACGAACTCCACCGTGTACTCCGCACCGCGGTAGACCTCGGTGTGGCCCTTCTGACGCCCGTACCCCTGGACCTCGCTCACGGTCAGGCCGGCCACGCCAAGCGCGTGCAGGGCCTCTTTCACCGCGTCGAGCTGGTACGGCTTGATGACCGCGGTCACCAGCTTCATGCCCATTCCCTCCGTCATCCCTCGACGCTAACCGGCAACTTTTTCCGACGCCGGGGCTTGCGCCGCCGGTGCTGATGCGCTTGCGCTTCCACCGATCCCCGCCAGGGCGAAGGCACCGGCCGAGCCGCCACCACCGCCCGGGTTGGACAGATCGTAACCACTCTCGGCGTGCTCCGAGATGTCGATGCCCTCGACCTCGGCCTCGCTGCTGACCCGGAACCCGATCGTCTTCTCGATGATGAAGGCGAGGGCGTAGGCGATCGCGAAGGACCAGACCGTGACGATCGCCGCCGCGGCGGCCTGGCTGCCGAGCTGACCGGCGCCACCGCCGAAGAACAGGCCGTCCTTGGCGCCGAGCGCCGACTCGATCGCGCTGTTGGCCTTGACGTTGGCGAAGAAGCCGAGCCACAGGGTGCCGATCCAGCCGCCGACGAAGTGCACGCCGACGACGTCGAGCGAGTCGTCGAAGCCGAACCGGTACTTCAGGCTCACCGAGAGGGCGCAGACGACGCCGGCGACGATGCCGAGCAGGACCGCGGCCCACGGGTCGATGAAGCCACAGGCCGGAGTGATCGCGACCAGGCCGGCGATGGCGCCGGACGAGGCACCGACCAGGGTCGGCTTCCGGTCACGGATCCACTCGACGAGCACCCAGCCGAGCACCGCGGCGGCGGTCGCGACCTGGGTGTTGATGAACGCCAGGCCGGCGACGCTGTCGACGGTCAGCTCGGAGCCCGCGTTGAAGCCGAACCAGCCGAACCACAGCAGACCGGCGCCCAGGGCGACGAACGGCACGTTGTGCGGCTTCATGCTCTCCCGCGGCCAGCCGATGCGCTTGCCGAGGACCAGCGCGACACCGAGCGCGGCGGCACCGGCGTTGATGTGCACCGCGGTGCCACCGGCGAAGTCGAGCGGGTGCAGCTTCTGGGCGATCCAGCCGCCGCCCCACACGTTGTGGGCGACCGGGAAGTAGACCAGGGTGGCCCAGCCGAAGGCGAACAGCAGCCAGCCGGCGAACTTGGCCCGGTCGGAGATGGCGCCGCTGATCAGCGCGACGGTAATGACGGCGAAGGTCATCTGGAAGGCCATGAAGACGTAGACCGGGATGCCCGTGGTGCCCCAGAGGTCGGTCTCGGCCAGGAACGTCTTGGTCCCGGGGTAGCTGCTCAGCTTACCGATGAGCCCGCCGGCGGTGTCCGTGCCGAACGACAGGCTGAAGCCGTAGAACAGCCACATCACGCTGACGAGCCCGATGGCGGAGAAGCTCATCATCATCATGTTGAGGACGCCCTTGGCGCGGTTCAGGCCACCGTAGAACAGTGCCAGACCCGGCGTCATGAGCAGCACGAGAGCCGTGGAGATCAGCAACCATGCGGTATTACTGCCGTTAAAAGGCGTCGGTTCCGGCACGCCGGCCTCCTATAAGTCGGATCCTCCCTCCGGCCTCCGAGGCAGCGTCGCCCATCAGCCGGTTGCGCGAGAGCTTCCAGGGCTCACGTTTCGCGCACCGGCGCTGAGCGATTTCTCAGGCGTCACGTCATGTTTCCAGCGTGTGAAGAAAAGCTCACACAAGCGAATGGCCCTATCGAAGGGCGTATTCGAGCGTGTGCCGCTCATAGTCGATGAGCCGCAGGTCACGGACCGGGCGACGGAGATGCCCCTTGTGCACGATCCGCACGAAAGCGGGGTCTCCCGCGGCCGCCATGCGTCGAATTCCCTCAATATGGTCGACGATCCGTTTCCGGATGACGCGCACGAGACGGTGCCGGTCACGCGGGGTCAGCCCATACGCGTCGGCGAACATGCGCAGCCGGCGCGGCCGGTTCGGCCGCTTCCAGCCGAGCGTGTAGGAGTCGCGGTCGGAGAAGAGCGGCACCCAGGTCCACGCGGCGTAGGCGACGTCGTAGATCCTGGCGCCCGGCGAGGCGAGGTCGAAGTCGATCAGCGACAGCGTCCCGTCGGGCCGCCAGATCACGTTGTGTGGCGCCGCGTCGTGGTGGCAGATGACCTCGGTGTCCGGCGGCGGGGGGCCGAAGGAGCGCCACACCGCGTTGGGCGGCGGACGGAACCCGGCCTGCGCGTCGTGGAACATCCGGAGCATGGTCGCCACGGTGACCATCGCCTCGTCGGTCACCCAGTGCGGGGCGAGCGGGTAGCTGCCCGGCTCGCCCTCCAGGTAGGACAGGACCTCGCGGCCTCGCTCGTCGATGCCGAACGCCCGAGGCGCGCCGGTGAACCCGACATACTCCAGGTGCCGCAGCAGCGCATGCACCGCCGGCGTCCAGGGGCCGGCGTTGCGGCGCACGGTGTCTCCCGAGCGCACCACGACGGAGGTGTTTCCGCCGTGGAGGGGGATCTCCTGCTGCGTCACGTGTCGTCCTTCGCGTCCCGATCGAGCTTCGCGTGCCGTGCTTTCCGACTGTGCTTCCGTCGAGGTTACGCGTCCGTGCCAACGAGTGCGTCGACGAACTGCCGGGCATCGAAGGGCGCCAGATCGTCGGGGCCCTCGCCGAGGCCGACCAGCTTCACCGGGATGCCCAGTTTGCGCTGGACGGCGATGACGATCCCGCCCTTGGCGGTGCCGTCGAGCTTGGTGAGCACCACGCCCGTGACGTCGACCACCTCGGTGAACACCCGGGCCTGCTCCAGGCCGTTCTGCCCGGTGGTGGCGTCGAGGATCAGCAGGGTCTCGTCGACCGGTCCGTGCTTCTCCACCACGCGCTTGACCTTGCCCAGCTCGTCCATCAGGCCGACCTTGTTCTGCAGCCGGCCGGCGGTGTCGATCAGCACGGTGTCCACACCCGCATCGATACCCCGTTTGACCGCGTCGAACGCCACCGACGCCGGATCCGCGCCCTCCGGGCCGCGGACCACCTCCGCGCCCACCCGGCTGCCCCAGGTCGCGAGCTGCTCGGCGGCGGCGGCGCGGAACGTGTCGGCCGCGCCCATCAGCACCGTGTGACCGTCGGCGACCAGTACCCGAGCGATCTTGCCGCAGGTGGTGGTCTTGCCGGCGCCGTTGACGCCGACGATGAGCAGCACCCCCGGGCGCCCGTTCCGGGCGACGGCGGCCAGGCTGCGGTCCAGCTCCGGCTGCAGCGCCGTGACCAGCTCGTCGGCGAGCATCCCGCGCAGCTCCGAGGCGGTGGCGGTGCCGTGCACCCGGGCCCGCTCGCGCAGCTTCCCGACGATCTCCGTGGTCGCGGCGACGCCGACGTCGGCGCCGATCAGGGTCTCCTCGACCTCGTCCCAGGTGTCGTCGTCGAGCCTGTCCCGCGACAGCAGCGCGAGCAGCCCCTTGCCGAACACGTTCTGCGAGCGCGACAGCCGGGCCCGCAGCCGCACCAGCCGCCCGGCGGTCGGCTCGGGCACCTCGACCAGCGGGGCCTCGACGGGAGGCGGGGCCTCGACCACCGGCGGAGGCGCTTCCACGGTCGGCGGCGGGGCCGGCACGACCGGCGGCGGGGCCTTCACCGGTGGCGGCGCCTTCACCGGCGGCGGCACGGTCTTCACCGGCGGCGCCGGCTTCGTCGGAGCGGGCGGCACCTGCTTGGTCGGAGGGACGGTCGGCTTCTGCGCCGGTGGAAGGGTGGGTGGCTTACGGAAACGGGGCGCTACCAGCGCGAGTGTCGCCCCGATCACCACGATGAGCAGCACCAGGCCGAAGACGATGTACGACTCCATGGCAGGAATCCTCCCAGACGGCTCGCTCCGGGGCCTGCAGTGGCGCCAGGTCGGCCCACGCAGGATCATCTTCAGTGCACCTCGAAAGGTCTGTCCCTGCCCTGAAGCGCCCCAGAGGCGTCCTGGAGGTCCATAGACATGCCGGACGACGACTCCGCCCACTCCCTCGACCAGGTTCACGGCCCGCTCCTGCTGGGGCCCGTGCTCCGCCGGGTCGAGGGCGACCGCGCCACGATCTGGGTGGAGACGTCGCACCCGGCGACCGTCGAGGTCGACGCCGCGCCCGCCGGCGGCTCCGCCCGCACCTTCACCGTCCACGGGCACCACTACGCCCTGGTCGTGGTGTCCGGGCTGCCGGAGGACGCGGTCACGCCGTACAGGGTGAGCATCGACGGCGACGTGGTCTGGCCGCCGCCGGACAGCGACGCACCGCCCTCGGCGATCCGCACGCGGCCCGCGGGTGCGCCGGTCCGGCTGATCTTCGGCTCCTGCCGCGAGTCGAGCCCACTGAGCGTGACCCGGTTCCCACCCGACGCGCTGGACTCCTACGCGGGCCGGCTCATCGAGTCGATCAACGCCGACGCGCCCACCGAGTGGCCCGACATGCTCGTGCTGCTCGGCGACCAGGTGTACGCGGACGAGACCCCCGAGAAGATCCAGAAGTGGCTCCGCCGCCGCAGGCGCCGCGCCGACGCGCCGAAGAAGCAGGTGGTGGACTACCACGAGTACACGAAGCTCTACCTCGACTCGTGGGGCGACCCGGAGATCCGCTGGCTGCTGTCCACCGTCCCGAGCGTGATGATCTTCGACGACCACGAGATCATCGACGACTGGAACACCTCCGACCGGTGGCGCGCCAAGATGGCCGGCCTGCCCTGGTGGGAGGAGCGCATCCAGGCCGGCCTCTCCTCCTACTGGGTCTACCAGCACCTCGGCAACATCGCGCCGAGCGACCTGGCCGACGACAAGATCTACGCGGCGGTCGTGCAGGCCGACGGCGACGCCACCGAGGTCCTGGACGCGTTCGGCACCCGGGCGGACCACGAGCCCACCGAATACCGGTGGAGCTACGCCATCGACATCGACCGGACCCGGCTGATCGTGGTCGACAACCGCGCCGCCCGCGTCCTGGAGCGCGGCCACCGGGCGATGCTGCGGGAGTCGGAGTGGCAGTGGCTCACCGAGCAGATCCCCGGCGACTACGACCACCTGCTGATCGGCTCCTCGCTGCCGTGGCTGCTGCCGCCGGCGATCCACCACCTGGAGGCCGCCACCGAGCGGATCGCCGAGTCGCCGCGCGACTGGGTGTCGAAGTTCGGCGAGAAGCTCCGCCAGGCGGTCGACCTGGAGCACTGGGCGGCGTTCACCCGCTCGTTCGACGCCCTCACCGCCCTGCTGAGCAAGGTCGGCGCGGGCGAGGGCGGGGTCTCACCGGCCCCGGCGACGATCAGCGTGCTGTCCGGTGACGTTCACCACTCCTACGCGGCCCGCGCGGACCTCGACCCGTCCGTCGTCAGCCCCGTGTACCAGCTGACCTGCTCACCGGTGCACAACGACATGCCGAAGTACATCCGCCCCGCGATGAAGTTCGGCTGGAACCCGCCCGCCGCGAAGCTGATGCGGGCCCTCGCCCGCTCCGTGGGTCTGCCGCCCCCGCCGGTCCACTGGGACAAGACCGCCGACCCCTACTTCGGCAACGCCGTCGGCGTGCTCCTGCTCGACGGCCGCTCCGCCCACGTCCGGATCGAGGGCACCCGCCCCGACAAGACCCTGGGCAAGGTCGCGTCGCTGCAGCTGAGCTGACGACTGAGCTGACCTCGCCCAGGGCCGGCCGCTAGGCCGCGTACGCCTCCAGCTCGAAGATCCGGGCGGCGGTGTCGCTGTCGCTCGTCGGGGTGATCACGTTCAGGCGGAGATGTCGCGCCGTCCGCGGGGTGAACGTGTGCGTGGTGGTGTTCGCGGTGTTCCCCCTCACCTGGGCGACGGTCGTCCAGGTGAGGCCGTCCAGGCTGGTCTGCAGGTCGAAGTCCTTCGTGTTCCAGCTGGTCTTCTCGCCGCCGGCACCCGAGTGCCGCAGGACGATCTTGCCCACCTGCTGGTTGGAGCCCAGGTCGACACGCAGCCACTTGTTCGCGCCCAGCGCGCACCACTTGTCCGACAGGCCGCCGGTCCAGCTGCCGTTGACCGCCTTCGCCGGCGCCTCGGACGCCGCGCACTGCGACGACGCCGTGGCCGGCTTGTTCAGGGCCAGGTTGGGCGCGGGCGCGGTGTCGGGCACGAAGAGCTTGATGTCGGTGAGGCTGGCGGAGCCCTCGTACACGTTGGTGTAGAGGTCACCGATCACGAACGAGTCGGGGTAGGCGGAGCCGGACGGCCACTGGTTGGGCCACGTGGTGCTGCCGAAGTCGTCGTTCTGCACCAGGTTGCCGTTGAACTGGCCGTTGTACCCGGCGGCCGTGGTGTTGTAGTGCCAGATCGGCACGTTGTCGACGACGAAGTCGCGGTGGAAGCGCAGCGTCCGCTGCCCGGAGCGGGCGAAGTTGCCGCTCGCCTCGAGCGTGTAGCCGGTCGCGTCGCGCTCGATCGCGAACGTGTAGTACTCGTTGGGCATGAGCTCCGGCTGCAGCTCCGCGGCGCTGGACAGCTGGTTCTCCGCGGCGCCGCCGGAGCAGCTGGTCATGAACCACTGGGAGTTGCCGGGCAGCCCGCCCGGGCCGGGGCTCCAGTTGGGCATCCCGGAGATCCACATGTTGACGGTGTTGAAGTTGCCGTCGCGGTAGTTGTAGTAGGAGTTGGTCGCGGCGTTGCAGACCCGCCCGCCGGTGCCGGAGCCGACCCGGTCGGGGTGCTGGGAGAAGGAGTCCATCAGCACCTTGCGGTGGTAGTGCCAGAAGTGGTTGTTGCGGGGCGCCGGGTTCGCGAAGTCGACGATGGTCATGAAGTGGAAGCCGTTGTACCCGTACGGTCCGGCCCGCACGTCCTGCCACTCGCAGTAGGGCACCGACGCGTCGCCGCTCCAGCCGGGGCTGTTGGAGCCCTCGCCCCACGGGTGCTGGGTCTTGCAGCCGGCGGTGGAGTATCCGTTGACCCGCCCGCCGTAGTTGATGGTGCCGTTGCGCTTGCCGCCGAAGTCGATCGTCTTGAGCTTGTACTCGACGCGGTACTGGTCGGGCAGTGGCGAGGTCGGGCGGAAGATGGCGCCGCCGGTGCTCTCGGGCACGTTGATGACCGCGGCGCCGGCCCCGCCGACCGTGGCGGTGGTGATCGACGGCGGCGCCTCCAGCACGCCGTCCTTGTTGAAGTCCCGGGCGGACAGCGAGGCGGTGAGCCAGCCGTTCTGCCCGACGGTGAACTCCTTGCGGTACGTGTCGAACGAGTTGAACTGCGTCGTCCAGGCCGGCCCGTAGTCGTTGCGGTACCACTGCCCGGCGTCGTCGGTGATGGTGTCGAACGGGTCGGCGTAGGTCTCGCGGACCCACGGCGCGTTGCCGGTGTTGATCGGCTGGGCGAAGTTCTCCGAGTAGAGCAGGCGCCAGGTCGGTGCCGCCGCGGCGGGGGCGACCGGGATCGCGACCAGCGAACCGGCGACCAGGGCACCTGCGAGCAGTCGTCTCATGCGGACGCTCCTAGAGGTATTGGGACGCGTTGTCCTTGGTGATCTGCGGCGAGGGCACGACGGTGTCCTTCTCGACCTTGGCGCCGCCGAGCACGTCGACGGTGCGGTCGAGAGCGAGCTTGCCGATCACGTTCGGGCTGTTCAGGCCGGTGACGACGTAGTTGGTGCCGTCGAGGATCGCCTTGAGCGCCTCGGCCTGCCCGTCGACGCCGGCGAGCACGATCTGCCCGGCCTTGCCGGCGGCGGCGATCGCCCGCTGCGCGCCGAGGCACATCGCGTCGTTCTCGCAGAAGACGGCGACGAGGTCGGGATGCTTGGCGAGCAGCCCCTCCATGACGGTGAGCCCGCCGTCGGAGCCCCAGTTGCCGAAGTCGGGGGCCTCGATCAGGGTGATGTCCGCCTTGGTACCGAGCACCGACTTCAACCCGTTGGTGCGGGCCAGACCGATCGAGTTGTCCGCCGGCCCGCCCTTGATGATCGCGACCTTGCCCTTGACGCGGCCCGCCAGGAACTCGCCGTCCTGTTTGCCGATGGCCTCGTTGTCGGGGCCGATCCAGCTGGTGTACTCGCCGGTGGCGAACTTCCGGTCGACGAGCACGACGGGCTTCTTCGCCGCCTTGATCGCGTTCAGGGCGGCCGGTGCCGACTCGAGCGGCCCGCCCGAGATGATGATCGCGTCGACGTTCTTGCTGAGCAGGTCCTCGACGTTGGCGGCGAGCTTGGCGGCGTCGCCCCCGGCGTCGGTGCTGACGATCTTCACGTTGCCCTTGGCCTTGGCCTGCGCGGCGATCGCGGCGTCCATGCCGCTGAAGTACGGCCCGCTGAGCAGGAAGTTCGCGACGCCGACGGTGTACCCGTCCGTCCCTGCCGGCTCGCCGGAGCAGGCGGTGAGGCCGAGCGCCGCCACCGTCACTGCCATCGAGAGCAGGGGTAAGGCTCTTCTCATGCGCGTCCCTTCGCGACGGAGCGCGGCCGCCTCGAGCGCTGCACGAGGATGACCGCGATGATGATCAGTCCCTTGAGCACCTGCTGCCAGAACGACTGCACGCCGTACAGGTTCAGCAGGTTGTTGATCAGGACCAGGACGAGCACCCCGCCGAAGGCACCCTTCGCCGAACCCCGGCCGCCGGACAGGCTCGCGCCGCCGATGACGCAGGCCGCGATCGCGTCGAGCTCGAAGGCGACCCCGACGCTGGGTTGTGCGATGCCGACCCGGCTGGTCAGGATGACCCCGGCGAGTCCGGCACAGAAGCCGCTGACGCAGTAGGCGAGCACGATGTGCCGTCGCACGTCGATGCCCGCCAGGCGGACCGTCTCCGCGTTGCCGCCGATGGCGATGATCGAGCGCCCGGGTGGCGTCCGGGCCAGGAACACGCCGCCGGTCGCGAAGACGGCCAGCATGATCAGCGTGATCAGGGGGACGGGGCCGACCATGGCCGAGCCCAGCGTGAGGAACGCCGGGTCGGCCGGTGCGATCGGCACCTCCGAGTAGACGAACGCGAGCCCGCGGACCGTGGTGAGCGCCGCCAGGGTGACCACGAACGGCGCCAGCTCGAACCGGGCCACCAGGATGCCGTTGACCGCACCGAACGCGAGCCCGCTCAGTACACCGGCCGCCATCGCCACCGGAATCGGCAGGTCCGCGGCAGGGTTTGCGGCGAGGCCCGCGGTCACGATCCCGGCGAACGCGACGACCGACCCGACGGACAGGTCGATCCCGCCGGTGAGGATCACGACGAGCATGCCGAAGGCGAGCAGCCCCGTGGTGACCATCTGCTTGAGGAGGTTGGTGATGTTGGTGCCGCTGAGAAAGCTGTCCGACGTGGTGGCCGCGACGGCGATCAGCGCCGCGATCAGCAGCGTGAAGGCCACCTCGACGGTCACGTCCCTGTTCCTGATCCGAACCGCCGGCGTTGTCACGCGATCGCCCTTTCCAGGACCTGCTCCTCGGTGGTGCCTTCGGACGGCAGCTCACCGGCGAGCCGGCCCTGCCGCATGACGAGGACCCGGTCGGTGGCGCCGAGCACCTCGGTCAGGTCGGAGGAGATGAGCAGCACGCTCAGCCCTTCGCGGGCGAGCCGGTCCACGGTGCGGTAGATCTCGACCCTGGTGGCCATGTCGACGCCGCGGGTGGGCTCGTCGAGGATCAGCACCCGCGGGCCGGTGAGCAGCCATTTCGCGAGCACCACCTTCTGCTGGTTGCCGCCGCTCAGGTGTACGACCGGCATCCCCGCGCACCGCTCGGGCCGGATGCCGAGCCGGTCGATCATCGCCGCGACGGATGCGCGCTGCCGCCGCCGGTCGATGAACGGCCCCCACGCGGTGGAGCGCCACGTGGTGAGCCCGATGTTGTCCCGGACCGTCATGCCGAGCACCAGGCCACTGCCGGCCCGGTCCTCGGTCACCATCGCCACCCCGGCCCGGATCGCCTGCTTCGGGCTCCGGAACGCCGTGCCCGTGGTGGGCCGGGCCGCCCCGAACACGCATGCGGCGAGTTCGCTGCGGCCCGACCCGACGAGGCCGAAGAGCCCCACGATCTCGCCGGCCCGCAGCGTGAACGACACGCCGTCGAACTCCCCCGTCCTGCCGAGCCCGTCGACGGTCAGCAGCGGCTCCCCCTCCCCTGGCGCGGGCCGGCGCTCCGGGTAGATCCGGTCCAGGGTCCGGCCCGCCATGAGCCGGATGAGGGTGGCCTCGTCGGTGGCGTCCGGGGTGGTGGTCGCCACGACCCGGCCGTCCTTGACCACGACGATCCGGGTGGCCAGCTCCAGGACCTCGGCGAGGCGGTGCGACACGTACACCACCAGCACCCCGCGCTCCCGCAGCCGCCGGATCACCGCGAACAACGCGTCGAGGTCCGCGCCGGCGAGGACCGCTGACGGCTCGTCGAGGACGAGGACGCGGGGTTCGCTGACGAGGGCCTTGGCGATCTCGACCATCTGCTGCCGGGCCACGGACAGCGTGGCCGCCTTCAGCCGCGGATCGATGCCGCCGAAGCCGATCTCCTCCAGCAGCAGCCGGGCCCGGCGGTGCGCGGCCGGCCAGTCGATCAGGCCGAACCGGCGCGGGAAGTCGCCCATCAGCAGGTTCTCCGTGACCGACAGCTCGGGCACCAGGGAGAGCTCCTGGTGCACGGTGCGGATGCCGGCCGCGTGGGCGTCGTGCGGGGTGCGCAGGGCGAGCTCCGTGTCGCCCCACGAGAGGGTGCCGGAGCTCATCGGTACAACTCCGGCGAGCACCTTGATCAGGGTGGACTTGCCGGCGCCGTTGGCGCCCACGATCGCGAGGACCTCGCCGGGCTCGCCGTGCAGGGTCACCCCGTGCAGGACCTCGACGCCGGCGTAGGACTTGTGGACGTCGCGCAGCCGCAGCGTCATCGGAAGGCGTCCATGACGACGACCGTCTTCTGCCGGGTCAGGTCGAGGACCGTGTCGTGGATGCCCTCCCGATGGCCGCCGGTGTCCTTGGTCCCGCCGAACGGCAGGTTCTCCGCCCGCAGCGCGGTCGAGCCGTTGACGACGACGCCGCCGACGTCCAGCTGTTTGGCGATGCTGAGCGCGCGGGAGATGTCGCGGGTGAAGACGGCGGCGTGCAGGCCGTACGGGGAGTCGTTGGCGAGCCGGACCGCCTCCTCCGGGTCGTCGAAGCGGGCCACGGGCGCCACCGGCCCGAAGATCTCCTCGGCGAACGCCGGGCTGGCGGCGGGCACGTCGACCAGCACGGTCGGGTCCATGAAGGCCCGCGTGCGGACCCCGCCGGCGACGAGCCGGGCGCCGTCGGCGACGAGCGTCCGGACGGCGTCGAGCACCCGCCCGGCGGCCTCCTCGGCGATGAGCGGGCCGATGTCGGTGGACTCCAGGAGCTGGTCGCCGACCGTCAGCTTCGCGGTCTGCGCGACCAGGGCGTCGACGAACGCGTCGTGGACCGCGGCCTGGGCGTACACCCGCTTGACCGCGCAGCAGATCTGCCCGTTGCCCCGGGCGAGCCGGCCCAGCACGACGGCGCGGGCGGCCTCCTCCACGTCGGCGTCGGCGCAGACGATCAGCGCGTCGTTGCCGCCGAGCTCCAGGTGGACGCGCTTGAGCGTGCCCGCGGCCAGGCGGGCGATCTCGCGGCCGGCGGCGGTGCTGCCGGTCAGGGTGACGGCGGCGATCCCCTTGATCTCCGCCAGCTGCCGGCTGACCTCTGCGCCGCCGATCACCACCTGGTGGGCGTCGCGGGGTGCGTACTTGTGCACGATTTCGGCGACCCGCAGCACGGTCAGGGGGCAGCGGGCGGGCGGCTGCACGACGACCGCGTTGCCGGCGGCGAGGGCGGCGGCGGCCTTGTGCGCGTACAGCTCGACGGGGTAGTTGAACGGCACGAGCGCGGCGACGACGCCGAGCGGCTCGCGGATGGTGACCGCGAGGTGCCGCTCCAGGCCCGGCACGGCGTCCAGGGGGATCTGCCGGCCGAACAGCCGGGTCGCCTCCCCCGCGGTCGCGCGGAAGATGCGGATCGCCGCCTCGACCTCGCCGCGGGTCTGCTGGATCGGCTTGCCGTTCTCGGCGGCGAGGAGCCTGGCCAGGCCCTCCAGCTCCGCCTCGATGCCGCCGGCGACGCGGCGCAGCAGCTCGGCGCGCTCGTGCGCGGGGGTGGCGGCCATCGCCCACTGTCCTTGGGCGGCACGCTCGACGATCGCGGCGACCTGCGCCGGGTCGCTGGCGGGCACCTCCCCGAGCACTTCGCCGGTGCCGGGGTTGCGCACGGTGACAACGGCCATGATGGCTGGGCCCTCCTCGGGGGTACGGCGGTCGCGGGCGTGCCCTGTTCGCTGCAGGGCAGGTCCGCCGGCGCCGTCCGGCGAGGATCACGGGCGAGACCGCGGTGAGTGAGGGTGGGCTCACCGGGATCGGTCTTTGTTAATGTACCGAACGAACCCCCGAAGTCAAGGTCGGCATACGATCACCCCATGAGCATTTACGACGTGGAGATCGCCGGGCTGCAGGGCGATCCGCTTGACCTCGGCCAGTTCCGCGGGCACCCCGTGCTGGTCGTCAACGTCGCCTCGCGGTGCGGGCTGACCCCGCAGTACGCCGAGCTCGAGGCGCTGCAGAAGGAGTACGCGGACCGCGGGTTCACCGTGCTCGGCGTGCCGTGCAACCAGTTCGGCGGGCAGGAGCCGGGCACCACGGAGGAGATCGCCGAGTTCTGCAGCACGACCTACGGCGTGACCTTCCCGATGACGGAGAAGGTCGAGGTGAACGGCGAGGGCCGGCACCCTCTCTACCAGCACCTGGTCGACGTCCCGGACACCGAGGGCTACACCGGGGACATCCGGTGGAACTTCGAGAAGTTCCTGATCGCCCCCGACGGCACGGTCGCCGCCCGCTTCTCGCCGCGGGACACGCCCAAGTCGGATCCCGTCGTGAAGGCGATCGAGTCTTCGCTCTAGATGCTTCGCTCTAGATTCCTAGGGCCTTTCTGGCGTAGCTGAGGTCGTCGCCGGGCGTGTAGCGGTAGGCCGAGAGGCCTGCCGCTCGCGCGGCGCGGATGTTGCGGTCCGCGTCGTCGATGAAGAGGCACTGCTTCGGGTGCGCGCCGACCAGCGCGCACGCGGCGCGGAAGAAGCCGGGCGCCGGCTTGTGCACGCCGATCTCCGAGGAGTTGGCGACCGCGTCGAACTGCGTGGTGAGCCCGTGCAGCGCGAGCACGTCGCCGAGGTCGTCCATGGCGTTGGTGGCCAGGCCGACCTTCATGCCCGCGGACCTGACGTCCTTCACGAAGCGCAGCACCTCGGGCACGATCTCGCCCTTGTACGCGTCCCACTCCCGCACGACCGCCTCGTCGACGCCCAGGGCCTCGGCGATGTTCTCAAGCCACTCGTCGCGCTTGATCTGCCCGGTGATCGCGGGCAGCTGCCGGTCCCATTCGAGGCCGGCCGCCAGGATCGCACCCGGCTCCAGGCCGTGCCGCAGCTCGATCAGCTCGGCGGTCGCCGGGTCGTGGCTGCGCAGTACACCGTCGAAATCGATCAACAGAGCGGTGGGGCGAATCGTCATGCCGCTTCTTCCGTGCGGAGGCGTTGGGAGATGACCTCGGTCACGCCCTGGCGCATGGTGACGCCGTACAGCGCGTCGGCGACCTCCATCGTGCGCTTCTGGTGCGTGATGATGATCAGCTGGCTCTTCTCGCGAAGCTGCTCGAAGAGCGTGATCAGGCGGCCGAGGTTCACGTCGTCGAGCGCCGCCTCGACCTCGTCCATGATGTAGAACGGCGAGGGGCGGGCCCGGAAGATCGCGCACAGCAGCGCGACCGCGGTCAGCGACCGCTCGCCACCCGACAGCAGCGACAGCCGCTTGATCTTCTTGCCCGGCGGGCGGGCCTCGACCTCGATGCCGGTGGTGAGCATGTCGTCGGGGTCGGTGAGCACCAGGCGGCCCTCGCCGCCGGGGAACAGCACCGAGAAGACCTGCTCGAACTCGCGCGCCGTGTCGTGGTACGCGCTGGTGAAGACCTCGAGGATGCGGTCGTCGACGTCCTTCACGACGGTGAGCAGGTCGCGGCGGGTCGCCTTGAGGTCCTCGAGCTGGTCGGAGAGGAACTTGTAACGCTCCTCCATCGCCGCGAACTCCTCCAGGGCGAGGGGGTTGACCTTGCCCAGCAGGTTGAGCTCGCGTTCGGCCTTCGCGGCGCGCTTCTCCTGCGTGGCCCGGTCGAAGGGCACCGGCGCGGGCGCGGGCCTGCCCTCGGCCTCCGCGGCGGCGACCTCGGGCGCGGTGGGCGGCACCTCCAGGTGCGGGCCGTACTCGGCGACGAGCGTGTCGGCGTCGAGGCCGAACTCCTCGGCGGAGCGCGCCTCCAGCTGCTCGATGCGCATCCGCTGCTCGGCCCGGGCGACCTCGTCGCGGTGCACGGCGTTGGTGAGCCGGTCCAGCTCGGCGGTGAACTGCTTCGCGCGGCCCCGGACCTCGGTCAGCGTCGACTCGCGCTCGGCGCGGGTCTCGGCGAGCGCGTCGCGGGTCTCCTGCGCCTCGGCGATCGACTCGGCGAGATTGTCCAGCGCCAGCTGGGCGGCACCGACCACGGCCTCGGCGACCCTGGCGCCGCGGGCGCGGGTGGCCTTGCGGGCCGCGGCCCGCTCGCGGGCGGCCCGCTCCTGGGCGGCCTGGCGCAGCAGCGCGTCGGCCCGGCCGGCGAGGGCGCCGACCCGCTCCTCGGCGGTGCGGACGGCGAGCCGGACCTCCATCTCCTGCTGGCGGGCGACGGGCACCTCGCCGGCGAGGTCGTCGCGCTCCATCGTCGAGGGGTCCTCGTCGATCGGCGTCTCCTCGGCGAGGGCAAGGCGCTCCTCCAGCTCGGCGAGGCTGGTCACGCCGGACTCGCGGGCCGCCTCCGCCTTCGCCCGGGCGGCGGCGTGCCGCTCGACCTCGGCCTTCGCGGACTTGGCGGCGGCACCGAACTCGGCGAGGCGGCGGGCGGCGGCATTGCGCGCGCTGTCGGCCTCCTTCTTCGCCGCGGCGGCCTCGGCGACCTGCTGCTTGGCGCCGGTCGCGGCGTGCCGGGCCAGGGCGAGCAGCTCGCGGGCCTCGGCGACGCGCCGCTCGGCGTCGACCTTCTGCTGGCGGGCCTCCTCGACGGCGGCCTGGACCTCGATGTAGCTGTGCTGCTTGCCCGACCCGCCGGCGGCCGCGTACGCGCCGAGGACGTCACCCTCGGGCGTGACGGCGCGCAGGTTGGGCGCGTACGACACGATCCGCTTCGCGACCGTGAGGTCGGGCGCGAAGACCACGTCGCCGATCGCTTTTTCCAGCGCCGGGCGCAGCTCGTCGGGGGCGCGGACGAGGTCCAGGGCCCAGGCGGCGCCGGGCGGCAGCGGGACCCGCTCGACCGGCGGCGCGCTGTGCGTCGGCGCGGACGCGATCAGCAGCGCGGCCCGGCCGGCGTCGTCCTGCTTGAGCATCTCCACGGACGCGGTGGCGCCGTCGATGTTGGCGACCGCGACGGCGTCGGCGAGCGCACCGAGCGCGGCGGCGAGGGCCGCCTCATGCCCGGCCTGCACCGACAGCAGCGCGGCGACGCTACCGAGCATGCCCGGGATCCGGTCGGCGCGGGCGAGCAGCGTGCCGGCGCCGTCCTTGCGGCGCAGGCCGGTCGCGAGCGCCTCCTCGCGGGCCTTCCACTGCGCGGCGTCCTTCTCGGCCGCCCGCTCCGCGTCGCTGTGCTGCTTGACCTCGTTGTTGATCGCCTCGAGCTCACGGGTCGCCTCCTGGTGACGGATCTCCAGGTCGGCGTTGGCGTGGTCGGCGACGCTCGCGCCGGCGCTCGCCTCCTCGTACAGCGCGTGGGCGTGCTCGGAGCGCGTCTCGGCCTCGGCGAGCTGCACCGACAGCCGCTCGATCTCGTCGGCGGCGGCGGTCGCACGGCTGCGGGCGGACTCGACCTGGCCGGCGAGCTTCGCCAGGCCCTCGCGGCGGTCGGCGATGGCCTTGTGCGCGGCGACGATCGCCTTCTCCGCGAACGCGAGCCGCCGCTCCAGGTCCTGCCGCCGGTCGACCGCCTCGGCGAGCCGCTCCTGGCTGGCCTCCAGGGCCGCCCGGAGCTCGTCCTCCTGCTCCCGTACCTTCTCCGCCTCGGCCGTCAGCTGGTCGGGGTCGCGGCCGGGCCGCTCGTCGACGGGGGCGGCGGACAGGTTGCGGTGCCGCTCCGAGGCCAGCTGGTGCAGCGAGCGGTAGCGCTCCTGCAACGTCGACAGCTGGAACCAGGTCTCCTGCGCCTCGGCGAGCACCGGCGCGTCGGCGGCGTGCTCGGCCTCCAGCGTCGCCAGCCGCTCGTTGATCGACTCGACCTCGGCCTCGACCTCCTCGCGGCGGGCCCGCAGCGCGGTCTCGTCCGCGATCTCCTTGTCGAGGGTGGTGCGCAGCGTGGCGAGGTCATCCGCGAGCAGGCGCAGCCGGGCGTCGCGCAGATCCGCCTGGATGCCGGCGGCGCGGCGGGCGACCTCGGCCTGCCGGCCGAGCGGCTTGAGCTGGCGGCGCAGCTCGGTGGTGAGGTCACCGAGGCGGTTGAGGTTGGCCGCCATCGCGTCGAGCTTGCGGATCGCCTTCTCTTTGCGCTTGCGGTGCTTCAGGACGCCGGCGGCCTCCTCGATGAACGAGCGGCGGTCCTCCGGCCGGGCGTGCAGCACGCCGTCGAGCCGGCCCTGGCCGACGATCACGTGCATCTCGCGGCCGATGCCGGAGTCCGACAGCAGCTCCTGGATGTCGAGCAGCCGGCACTGGTTGCCGTTGATCTCGTACTCGCTCTCACCGGAGCGGAACATCCGGCGGGTGATCGAGACCTCGGTGTAGTCGATCGGCAGCGCACCGTCGGTGTTGTCGATCGTGAGCGTGACCTCGGCGCGGCCCAGCGGCGCACGGCCGGCGGTCCCGGCGAAGATCACGTCCTCCATCTTGCCGCCGCGCAGTGCCTTGGCGCCCTGCTCGCCGAGAACCCAGGAGATCGCGTCCACCACGTTGGACTTGCCCGACCCGTTGGGGCCGACGACGCAGGTGATGCCCGGCTCGAGACGCAGCGTGGTCGCGGACGCGAAGGACTTGAAGCCCTTGACCGTCAGGCTCTTGAGATGCACGGATCTCCACGGGTTTGGTCGGGCACCGCTCGGGTTTGTCCTGGGCAGACTATCGCCCGGCAGGATACCCAATCCGGCAGTGCCGCACACCATAATGCGCCGACGCGTACCCGCGGAAATGTCACCCAGAAGTCATTCGCAACCATTGTCGACGCTGCGTCGTTACACGGCTGCACGCTGCTTTTCTTGATGTTGCGACTTTCTTGGCACTACTTCGCGGTGCGTGATGACATGACTGCGCGCCGATACCCAGAGGATGATCGGCGCGCGGGTTTGCTGTTCAATTCTGCGTAGGTTCCAGTGCAGAGCGCCGGATTCCCGGCGTTCCTTACTTGGTCGCGAAGGCCTAGGATCAGGCCATCGCCGGCTCGACGAGCCGGACCAGGTGGTCCGTCTCGGCGGCCGCCGCTGCGAGCCGGTCATTCTCGGCGCGCAGCCGGACGACCTCGAACTCGAGCGCCCGAACCTTGGCACGCAGCTGGGTGACCTCGTCTACGAGGCGCCGATCGGGCGCGCCGCCTACGTGGCCGAAGAGGGCCTTAGCCATATCGTCTCCTTGATTAGCGCAGCCGGTCGGATTCCGGCAAACGCGCGCCCAGCACCCGCGACCGAAGCACTAGGGCATGATTGGGCGCGACTGGCGACCCCTCTATGTTCGCCCCCGGTCGGCGACTTCGTCAAGCCAACTGGCACGCCAAACGTCCTGGCCAGGGTGTTCTCACTCACCCGGGTGCGTGATCACACCCCTGTAGCCGATCGTGGCAGTGTGCCACCGGTTGCCCGAAAGCGCCACTGCAAAGTAGCGTCGTGTCGAAGAAAATTCGACCTCACCCGTTCCGGAGCATCTGTTCCGCCTCACCCGCATCCGGTCGGCTCCTACCTGTGGGTTCGGCGCCAAGCACCTGCTCGGCACGTACCTGCTCTGCTCTCACCCGCGCGGGCTCGCTCGTTCGGCTTTGTTCGGCTTGGCTCTGCTTGCCCGGCTCGCTCGGCTCGGTGGGCTTGTTCGGCTTGTTCGGCTTGCTCGGCTTGCTCGGCTTGCTCGGCTTTGTTTGGTGCACGTGCTCGACCCACCTGTTCGGCCCCACCTGGAGGAGATCCGCGATGACCGCGCCGCAGCCTGGCTTGCTGGCCCGGCTCGGACCCACCGGCATCGCGGCGGCCGTCACAGCCGTCCTGATCCTCTTCGGCATCGGCGCGATGATCGTGCCCGCGCTGACCGACGGCGGGAGCGAGCCCCCTGCCGCCGCCGCGGCTCCCGAGCCCGCGGCCTCCGCTCCCTCCGACCCCACCTCCTCTTCCTCGCCGGACACTGTTGCCAGCGCCGCCCCGACCTCCGCCGCACCCACCACGGCGAAGGCCGCCACACCCACCCTCAGCGCCAGCTTCAACAGCGGCCACGAGGACCGGGTCGTACAACTCGTCAACAACGAGCGCCGCAAGGCCAGGTGCGAAGCGCTGCGGATGCACCCGCAGCTGCGGGCCGCGGCCAGGTCACACAGCGCCGACATGGTCACCCACGATTTCAACCGCTCCGAGGGCAGCGACGGCAGCTCCCCGGAGGACCGGGTCCGCCAGGCCGGCTATACCGCCTTCGCTGACGAGCTGGTCACCAAGGGCGGCGACCCCAGCGGCGTCGTCAAGAGCTGGCTGCGTAACAGCGACAACCGCAAGATCCTGCTGGACTGTGCCACGAAGTCGATCGGCGTCGGCGCCGCCATGCGCGGCAGGACGCCCTACTGGACCGTGGACACCGGCCGTGCTTGAGGGGGCCCAGCATCGTTAGTCCGGTCGTGGACCGGGTTCCGACGCTCCTGCCACTGCGGGCGCATCCCCTCGCCCGGCCACACGCATGGGAGATCGTCGCGAGCTACGGCTCCGCGTTCACCGTCGTCGTCGACGTGGCGGGCGGCCCCGGCAGCGGGCGCGACCCCGCGTACACGGCCGCCATGAGCAGGCTCGCCGAGGCCGGCGTCCGGATGCTCGGCTACGTCGACCTCGACCTGTCCACCAGGCCGATCGAACGGATCCGAGCCGACGTGTACCGCTGGGCCGGCTACCCGGTCCGCGGCATCTTCCTCGACAAGGTGCCGGTCAGCCCGCACTCGATCGGCCCCGTCGCCATCGCCGCCCGGTTCGCCCAGCGCGCCGACCTGCCCGACGTGGTCCTCAACCCGGGCGGCCCGCCCGACCAGACCTACCGCGACCTCGGCCTGCCCATCTGCGTCTTCGACGGCAGCTGGCGCGACTACCGCCGCTGGAACGGCGCCGGCGCCCTCCCCGGCGACGGCCACCTCGTCCACGCGGTGCCACCGTGGGAGCTCGACGAGGCCGCCCGCCTGCAGGTCGCCCGCGGCGCCGGCTTCGGTATGGTGACCGACCTGGGCGCCCCGGACCCGTACTCCGACCTGCCCGCCTGGTGCGGCCAGCTCGCCGGCCTCGCCGACCTCAACCCGCCGACCCCCCTGCCCCGCCGACCCCGCCCCCACCGCCTCATCAACACCGCCACCACCTCCAGCACCGCTGCCGCCGCAGCCGCCACCAGAACAGGCCGCACGGGCTAGACTACGCAGAGCGAGATGCCCGAGATCAATTAGATCGCTGGGTGTAAGGTGCAGTGAGAACTGCCAGGCACGGCACAGTCCTCCCCCGGCTGTCCTTAGCCCGCTCTTGCTCAGCGTCGAACGCCGACCCCGGTCGGCTCGTCGGGCGAGCGCACCTCCTCGGGCCTGCGCGGGCAAACCGGGCGGACGTCCAAGGCCCGCAGAACTGTCACCCTTGGTCGTGGCTGTCACCCTTGGTCGTGGAGCATGGTGCAGGCGCTGATCGCGCGGCAGGACTCCACACAGGGCCGTCGCGCACAGTCGGGGCCGCGACATGCGACGCGATCACGTGACTGAAATCACAGCGGATCGCGTCACACGATCGTGGTCTGATCGCGTGGCCTCGAGCGGTGATCACGTGGCTTAGCACGGTGACCGCTTGCCGAAGTCCAGCCTGCTGACGGCGCCGCCGACAGGGCTCGTAGGAGCGGGGCAGACGTTGCGCGGCGCAGATGCTGCGCCTGTATGGAGCGGCCGGCCCTGGACAGCGGAGCGACCCCGCACAGCGCGGCGCGGCGCGGTCCGACCCCGCACAGCGCGGCGCGGCCCGGCCCGGCGCGGCGCGGCGCGGCGCGGCCCGGCGCGGCCCGGCGCGGCCCGGCGCGGCCCGGCCCGGCGCGGCGCGGCCCGGCGCGGCCCGGCGCGGCGCGGCCCGGCGCGGCCCGGCAAGCCCCTGCTGGTCCGGCAGGCACCGGCAGGCCACCATAGGTCCGGCAGGCAGGGCAGGGCTCAGGCCAGCCAAGATCCAAGATCGATGGGCCCGGCCCGACCCGAATCGGCAGGTGGGTCGCCATCACCGCCAGGTTGCTGCAGCGATCTTCGTGCGGTGCAGCAGCGGTCGAGGGACATCATCTGGTGCTGAGCCGCCTTGCCGGAACGCGGGAACCGGAGCTGCGGCTCGGTCACACCCACACGGTCCGAGATCCGGCCCGGAGATCCGACCAGGCCACCGAAGCGGCCGCGCCGCCTGGCCAGGTCAGCGCTATGGCTGTGCTGCCGAGGCCCAGTCAGGAACGCCGCGGCGATGAGATCTGGCCAGGGCAATCGCGGCAGATCGTGCTGGCGGGATCTGGCGAAGGCAGAGGGGTGATCAGGTCGGGTTGGGTCAGCGGGGTGATCGGGTCGCGGAGGTTCGGGGGCGGGGCTGGCAGCGGGGGCAGGAGAAGGACGAGCGGTTCATGAACGACTCGCGGCGGATCGGGGTGGCGCAGCGGGAGCAGGGCAGGCCCTCGCGGCCGTAGGCGTTCAGGGAGCGGTCGAAGTAGCCGCTTTCGCCGTTGACGTTGACGTACAGCGCGTCGAAGCTGGTGCCGCCCTGGCCGATCGCCTCGTTCAGGACGTCGCGGACGTGGCCGAGCAGGCGGCGTACGACAGGGCGGGAGAGCTGGTCGGTCTGGCGGGCGCCGTGCAGCTTGGCGCGCCAGAGTGCCTCGTCGGCGTAGATGTTGCCGACGCCGGAGATCAGGGTCTGGTCGAGCAGGGCGCGCTTGACGTCGGTACGGCGGCGGCGCAGGTTCTCCACGAACGCCTCGTCGGAGAAGGACGGGTCGACCGGGTCGAGCGCGATGTGCGCGAGCTCCAGGGGCAGCACCGCGCCGCCGGCGGAGACCGCGAGGCCGCCGAAGGTGCGCTGGTCGACGAAGCGCAGCTCGGGGCCGTCGTCGTCGAACGTGAACCGGACCCGCAGGTGCACTTCGGCGGGCGCCTCGACCGGCTGCATGAGCAGCTGGCCCGACATGCCCAGGTGGCCGACGAGCGCGTCCTCGTCGTCGAGCGGCAGCCAGAGGTACTTGCCGCGGCGCTGGACCGGGCCGACGCGGCGGCCGGCGAGGACGTCGGCGAAGTGGACGGCGCCGGGCAGGTGGCGGCGGATCGCGCGCGGGTGCAGCACCTCGACGGTGGCGATGCGCCGGCCGGAGACCCACTTGTCGAGGCCCCGGCGGACGGTCTCGACCTCGGGCAGCTCAGGCATCAGGCTCCAATGCGAAGGAAGGCCCCGAACAGGAAGCCCCAAGAAGAAGCCCCCAAGGGGTACCAGGAATCAGATGGCGTAGTGCCAGACGGTGATCAGGTAGGACCCGTACCACAGCCCGAACGCCGCGCAGCCCGACAACACTAGCGCCGCCGTTCGCGGCTTCGCCCGTCCGAGTGCGACCGCCGGCGGGACCAGGATCACCAGCACGGGGACCAGCAGCCGCGGCTTGGAGTGGTAGTAGCCGCCCTGGCCGAGGACCAGGACGAGCGCGATCAGCCCGTACACGAGCAGCGGCGGCCACACCTTCTGCACCACGGCGATCGCGGCCAGCGCGACGACCCCGATGACCATCCAGGCAATGCTCACCTGGATCCAGCCATCGCCGGTGCGCAGCGCGTCGCGCACGAAGTTGAACGTGGACGTGCCGTAGTCGAACGTGGTGCCCCAGCCGGCGGTCTGGATGTTGAACCACGCGCCGAGGTCGCCGACCCGCAAGCCGACCCACAACAGGTAGCCGGGCACGCCGGCGAGCGCGACGGCGGCCGCGAGGATCGGGTGCCAGATCGGCGGGCCATCCGGGCCATCCGGCTCGCCGGCCCGGTCAACGCCAGCCCGGTCAGCGCCGGCCCGGTCCACACGGGCCCGGTACACGGCCATCCCGGCGGCGACCGCCAAGGCCAGCGCCGCCGCGGCGCCGGTCGGCCGGGACAGAGCCGCGCCGAGGCCGAACAGGCCGGCGAAGAGCCAGTCGCCGCGGTGCGCGAACAGGAACATGCCGGCGACCATCGCGACGAACAGCGCCTCCGAGTACGCCATGGACAGCGCCATCGACATGGGCTGGGTGCAGAACAGGGCGGTCAGGGCCACGCCGACCCGTTCGTCGTAGAGGCGGGTGCCCAGCGCGCACACGAGGACCGCGGCGAACGCGCCGGCGATCCATGCGACCGTGATCGCGGCGGTGCCGACCTCGAGGCCGGTCGCCAGGTGCACGAGGCGGACGAGCATCGGGTAGCCGGGGAAGAACGCCAGGCCGTTGCCCGTGAGCTGCCCCTCGGTGGTGTAGCTGTACCCGGTCGGGTACCCCTCCTCGGCGAGGCGGACGAAGTGGCCGCCGTCCCACGCGAGCAACCGGCTGCGGATCTCGCCGTTGTCGGCCATCCACCAGACCAGCAGGAGCTGCAGGAGACGGCTCAGCGCGTACACCGCCAGCGGCAGAGCCCACAGGATCTGCGTCCTCGGTCGCCGCGCCAGCTCAGTCACCGCGGTCATCGTCACCCTTCGACGGTTCCGGCGGCCGCGCCGACAGCTCCCGCCAGGCTGCCTCTGCGGCCCGCTGCTCAGCTTCCTTCTTGCTGCCGCCCTGGGCGCCGCCGTAGCGGCGCTTGGCGACGATCACCCAGGCGGTGAACCGCTTGGCGTGGTCGGGGCCCTCCTCGTCGATGCGGTACTCGGGGACGCCGAGGCCGCGGCCGGCGGTGAGCTCCTGGAGGCTGGTCTTCCAGTCGAGACCGGCGCCGCGCAGCGCTGCCTCGGCCATGAGCTCGTCGAACAGCTTGTGGATCACCGTGGCGGCGGTGTCCAGGCCGTACTGGAGGTAGATCGCGCCGATGAGCGCCTCGAGCGTGTCGGCGAGGATGCTGGCCTTGTTGCGCCCGCCGGTCGCCTCCTCGCCCTTGCCGAGCAGCAGGAACGGCCCGATGCCCTCGGGGCCGAGCCGGCGGGCGACGTCGGCGAGGGCGCGCATGTTGACCACGCTCGCGCGCAGCTTCGCCAGCTGCCCCTCGGCGAGGTCGGGGTGGTTCTTGAACAGCGCGGTGGTGATCACGACGCCGAGCACGGCGTCGCCGAGGAACTCGAGCCGCTCGTTGGTGGGCAGGCCGCCGTTCTCGTAGGCGTACGAGCGGTGGGTCAGTGCCCGACGCAGCATGTCGGGGTCGAACTCCACCTCGAAGGCGGACTCGAGTGGGGTCGGGTTTCTCACGAGCGCTCTCCCAATGCGTCACGGATGGTGAGGCCGCCGGCCGAGGAGAGTTCGGTCAGCAGTTCGTCGGCGAGCCCGGCGACCGCGGGGATGATCCGCTCGCGGTGCAGGTGTGCGGCGAGGGCGATGCCGGAGGCGATGTCGGGACCGTCGGCGGAGCCGTGGCAGACCACGACGGCGCCGGCGACGCCGAGCAGTGCGGCGCCTTTGCTGACGGCGGCCGCATGTGGCGCTTCGACCGCTTTAGTGCGGTTTGCGGCGATTGTACTGGCAGCCGTCGCGCCCTCGATGCCCTTGAGCAGGATGTTGCCGGTGAAACCGTCGGTGACGATCACGTCGGCCGGGCCTCCGAGGGGCACGTCGTGGCCCTCGACGAGGCCGATGTAGCGCCCGCCGGCGGGCAGGACGGTGTCGGACAGCGCGACGGCGACGGCCCGGCGGAGCCGGTCGCCCTTGCCGGGCTCGCTGCCGATGGACAGCAGCCCGACGCGCGGGTCGGTCACGCCGAGGGCCACCTTGGCGTAGGCGGTGCCGAGGACCGCGTGCTGGACGAGCTCCAGCATGGTGCCGTCGATCGTCACGCCCACGTCGAGCAGCAGCACCGGGCCGTGCGGGGTGGGCACGTGCGCGGCGAGGCCGGGGCGTCGCACGCCGCGGAGCCGCCCCAGCACGTGCGCCGACGCGGCGACGGCGGCACCGCTGGATCCGGCGGAGACCATCGCGTCGGCGCGACCGGCGTAGACCGCCTCGGCGGCGGCGCGCACGGTGGACTCCCGCCTGACGTGGCGCATGGGCGCGTCACCCATGCCGACGGTGCGGTCGACCACGCTCACGCTGACGCGCTCGCGGTCGTTGACCGCGAGCGCGCCGATGACCTCGTCGGCCGACTCGCGCGGCCCTACGAGGAGCAGATGCAGGTCTGGATCGGCGCTGCACGCGCGCAGAGCGCCGTCAACCACGACGGCGGGAGCACTGTCCCCGCCGAGGAGGTCGACGGCGATCCGCGCGGTGCCGGACGGGGGCTGCCCGCCGTGCGGCGACCTGTCGGATCGCGTCACCCGGATCCGGAAATCAGACCTCGATGACCTGACGGCCGTTGTACGTGCCGCAGACCGAGCACGCAGCGTGGGGCAGCTTCGGAGAGCGGCACTGCGGGCACGGCTGCGTCTGCACCGCGACGGCTTTCCACTGGCTCCGGCGCGACCGGGTGTTGCTGCGCGACATCTTCCGCTTGGGAACGGCCACGGGTCTTACTCCTCTGAGTGCTGGATCTGGGTCAGGGCGGCCCAGCGCGGGTCGAGCTGCTCGTGGCCGTGGCCGGCGGGCAACTCATCCAGCGGCACCCCGCAGTCGGGGCACAGCCCTGGGCAGTCTTCACGGCACACGGGATTGGCGGCCAGGGAGAGCACCACCGCGTCCCGCAATGCCGGCTCCAGGTCGATCAGGTCGCCCTGCAGCCTTCCGACCTCGTCCTCGTCGGTCGTCTCGTCCGTGGTGCTGTGCTCATAGGCATAGAACTCTTGGATCGGGACTTCCAACGTGTCGCTGATCGGGCGCAGGCAGCGTCCGCACTCGCCCGCCAGCGGGCCGGTGACGGTGCCGGAGACGAGAACGCCTTCTGACACCGACTCCATCCGCAGCTGGAGGTCGAGCTCGGCGCCCGCAGGCACACCGATCAGCTCCAGACCGAGGTCCTCGGGTGCCGGCACTTGGCGCGACACCGCATGCAGAGCGCCCGGTCGTCGCGGCAGGTCTCTCGTCTCGAGGACCAGCGGCTTCCGGGGATCCAGGTGCGGGTGCGGTTGATGTGGCATCTTCAGACTCCGGCCAGGCAGGGCCGACGGACAAGGCTACCCGAGCGGCAGATCTCCCGTCGAATCGCCCCTGCGTTCAGTCAGAACGGCAGCGGCCGGTCGTCGTCGCCGGACGGTGTGAATGAGCCTATCTCGCGCAGCGCGTGCATCTTGTCGCGGCCACGCTCGATCGAGGCGAGGGAGCGGGTGAGGAACTGCTCGAAGTTGGCGAGGGCCGTGTCGACGTAGTCGTCGACCTCGTCGCGGAGCCGCTGGGTCTCGGCCCGCGCCTCGTTGATCATGCGCGACGCCTCGTGCTCGGCGGAGACGACGATCTCGTTGATCGACACGAGCCGGTTGTGCTCCTGCTCCGCCTCGGTGATGATCCGCTCGGCCTCGCGGCGCCCCGCATCGACGATCTTGTCCCGCTCGTCGAGCAGCGCGGTGGCACGCCGAAGTTCACCCGGCAGGTCGGCACGCAACTGGTCGAGCAGGTTGATCATCTCGGCGCGGTCGGCCACGAAGTTGCTCCGCGACATCGGCGCCGACCGTGCACCCTCGACCAGCGCGATGATCTGGTCGATGCTCTCGAGCGGATCCACTTGCGGTCACTCCCTGTCCCCACGGCAAACAACGACACCATCATGCGGCCCAAACCATGATGCCGCTCCATCGCCACACGGAAAGCTTTCAGTTTCCGGGTTTCACGAGCCGTTCGCGCAGCAGGTTTGCCACAAGGTCGGGCACATGCGGCGAAACGTCGCCGCCCCATTTCGCGACCTCTTTGATGAGGCTCGACGAGACGAATGAGTACTTCGGGTTGGTCGGCATGAAGAGCGTCTCGATGGCGCCGAGCCCGTAGTTCATCTGCGCCATCTGCAGCTCGTAGTCGAAGTCGCCGGCGACCCGGACGCCCTTGACGATCGCGCTGACGTCGTTGGCCCGGCAGAAGTCGACCAGCAGCCCCTGGAAGACGTCGACCCGCACATTGGCGTACGGCGCCGTCACCTCCGCGAGCATCTCCTGCCGCTCTTCGACCGTGAACAGCCCCGCCTTGCTCGTGTTGATCAGCACGGCGACGACGACCTCATCGAACATCTTCGAAGCGCGTCCCACGATGTCCAGGTGTCCGTTGGTCACCGGATCGAACGAACCCGGACACACCGCGCGCCTCATTGCACCAGCCCAAGCCTCATGAGCGGGGACCGTACCAAAACCGCTCCGGCCGACCGCGTCACATGCCCGGGTCTCGTTCGGCATACCACAGCGTCGTCTCCCCGTAACGCCGCTCGGCGCGCTGCCGCAGGCCCTCGGGCCAGCGCATCGGGGCGCCGCGGCTGCTGCGCTCGACCACCACGACGGCGCCGGCGGCGAGCCAGCGCGCGACCAGCGCGTCCAGGACCGCAGCCACCTTCTCGTCGGTCACGGCATACGGCGGGTCGACGAACACCACGTCGTAGAGCCCGTCGGGCTCCTGCTGGAGCAGCCGCTCGACCTTGTCCGCGACCAGCTTCACCGTGCCGCCGACACCCAGGGTGGCGATGTTGGCCCGCACGATCCTGGCGGCCTTGGCGTCGCTCTCGGCGAGCAGCACGTGGGCGGCGCCGCGCGAGCACGCCTCGAACCCGACGGCGCCGGATCCCGCGTACAGGTCGGCGAACCTCGACCCGTCGAGGTCGACCATGGCCTCCAGGCTGCTGAAGAGGGCCTCCCGGACCCGGTCCGAGGTCGGCCGGGTCCCCTGTCCCGCGGGGACCGTCAGGCGCCGGCCGCCGAGCGTGCCGGCCACGATGCGTGTCACGCCGTCCAGCCTAGGCCCGGCCGTGACGTGACCCGCGTCACTCATGATTCGGACTTTTCCGATTTTTCATCGTGTACTGCGATTCAATCCGGCATCACCGCTCCGCGCAGCCGATTACGGAGCGTGACGTGCCGCCGAGCAGGGTGAGACCGCCCCGGACTGCGATGCCGGGGGCACGTCTTGCGTAAGACCCTGCTCGTCCTCGGTGGCACGCCTGCTGTTCGGCGGCGCCTTCGCCGGCACCGCGTTCGCCTCGTCGGCCAGCGCCGGCTCGTCCTGCACCCCGGCGTCCTCGGCCACCTACCGGCACACGTTCGACGGACCGGCCGGCACCGTGACGATCACCTCGGCCGCGCCCCTGTGCTCCGGCGACCGGCAGGCCTTCACGCTCGTCTCCTACACCGCCCCGTCGAAGTCCTTCGGCAACCCGCAGTTCGCCACCGCCACCGCCACCGCCGCCACGCCGTCGATCACCCTCCGCGTCGACGTCCCCGGCTGCTACACCCAGGTCGACACCGTCTTCGGCGCCGATGTGATCAACCCCATGTCGACGGCGGCCCCCGCTACGGCCCCACCAAGCTCGGCGACGCCGCCGCTCCCGGCAGCCGCTCGGCGGGCGTGCGCGCCTGGTACAACGGCGGCACCGCGACCTGCGCCCCCGGCCCGCCGCGACCTTCACCAGCGACTGCGACGGCACCCTGACGGCCCACCTCGCCAACGCCCCCACCGCCAACGTGGACGCCGTCTTCGACCTCCCCGGCGGCCTCGCCCGGGTCTCCCCGGGCACGACCCGCGACGTGCCGGTCGCCGCCCTGCAGGTGACGGTCCGCGACAACACGTTCAAGACGGTGACCGCCACCTGGGCCGCCCCGTCCTCCTGCGACACCCCGGCGCCCGCCACCTCCCCGTCCGCGTCCACCTCCCCGTCCGCCTCTTCGCCGACCTCGCCGTCCGCTTCCGCCCCGGAATCCGCGTCGCCGTCGGTGTCCGCTTCGGTCTCCGCCGCACCTTCCGCGTCCGCCTCGGAATCCGCTTCGCCGTCGGCGTCCGCCTCGCCGTCGGTGTCCGCCGCTACGTCGGTGACCGTCTCGGATCCGGCCACCGCCACACCGCCCGCGTCGACCCCGATCTCCGCCTCGCCGTCGGAGTCCCAGACCGCCGCCGCCCCCTCCCCCACCACGTCGACCTCCACCTCGCCGACCACGCCCGCGTCCCCGTCAGCCTCGGCCCCGCAGACGAACAACCCGGTCCAGACCGTCACCGAGATCACCCCCACCAACGGCAACGGCAACGGCAACGGCAACGGCAACGGCAACGGCGCGACCCCGACCACGGCCGGCACCACCCCCGCCGCATCGAGCAACCTCCCGGTCACCGGCACCAACGCCACGGTCCTCGGCGCCGCCGCCATCTTCATGATCGGGTTCGGCGGCGGCCTGATCCTCCTCAGCCGCAGCCCCCGCCGCGGCCGCCACGCCGCCTGACCCTGCCCCATAGACGTTGCGCGATCCACTCCCGCTTCAGTGATCCTTTCGGGGGTGGATCGCGCAACGTCCATTCCCAAAGCCACACATCTGGGCATTGACCGACGCCTACGGCCGCAGCCGCAACCGGCCCGCATGTGCAGCTCCGCCGTCCGGTCACCTGCTGCGGCAGGGCGGGCGCGGGTCAGCCCTTCTCGAGGTACTCGGCGCGCTCCTCGTCGACGAGCTGGGTGACGGTCGCGGCCAGGCCGGGGTGGCGGGTCAGCTCGCGGTCGTCCTCCAGGAGTTCGATCGCCTCGGCGCGGGCGTCGCCGATCAGCTCGGCGTCGCGGAGCAAGGACAGGAGCTTCAGGTGGGAGCGGCGGCCGGACTGGGTGGCGCCCAGGACGTCGCCCTCGCGGCGTTGCTCCAGGTCGAGCTCGGCGAGCTTGAAGCCGTCGGTCGTGGAGGCCACCGCGTCCAGGCGGGTGCGGGCGGGGGTGCCCTCGACGGACTCGGTGACGAGGAGGCACAGGCCGGCGGCGCTGCCCCGGCCGACCCGGCCGCGGAGCTGGTGCAGCTGGGAGACGCCGAAACGGTCCGCGTCGAGGATCATCATCACCGTCGAGTTGGGGACGTCGACGCCGACCTCGATGACCGTGGTGGCGACCAGCACGTCCAGGTCACCGGCGGCGAACGAGCGCATCACCGCGTCCTTCTCGTCGGCGGGCAGGCGGCCGTGGAGGATGCCGATCCGCAGGCCGTGCAGCGGGCCGTCCGCCAGCTGCGGCGCGACGTCGAGCACGGCCAGCGGTGCCCGGCGGTCGTCGTCGCCGGGTGCGAGGGCCAGGTCCTCGCCGTCGGACTTGGCGTCGCCGATGCGGGGGCAGACGATGTACGCCTGGTGGCCGGCCGCGACCTCCTCCCGGATGCGGCGCCACGCCCGGTCCAGGAACGCGGGCTTGTCCGTGGCCGGCACGACGTGCGACGCGATCGGGGAGCGGCCGTTGGGCAGCTGGCTGAGCACCGAGGTCTCCAGGTCGCCGAAGACCGTCATCGCCACGGTGCGCGGGATCGGCGTCGCCGTCATGACCAGCACGTGCGGCGGCTGGTCGGCCTTGGCGCGCAACGCGTCGCGCTGCTCGACGCCGAAGCGGTGCTGCTCGTCGACGACGATGAGGCCCAGGTCCTTGAACGTGACCCCCTCGTACAGCAGTGCGTGCGTGCCGACGATGATGCCCGCGGCGCCGGAGCCGATCTCCTCCAGGACCTTGCGCTTGGCGGCGGCGCCGAGCGAGCCGGTCAGCAGCGCGACCCGGGTCGCGTCGGGGGCGGCGTCGAGCTCACCGGCCCGGGCCATGCCGCCGAGCAGGTCGATCACGTTGCGGTGGTGCTGGGCGGCGAGGACCTCGGTCGGGGCGAGCATCGCGGCCTGCCCGCCGGCGTCGACGACCTGCAGCATGGCCCGCAGGGCACAGACGGTCTTGCCGGAGCCGACCTCACCCTGCAGGAGCCGGTGCATCGGGTGGGGGCGGGCCAGGTCGGCCGCGATCTCGTCGCCGACGTCCCGCTGGCCGCGGGTCAGCTCATACGGCAGCTGCCCGTCGAACGTCGCCAGCAGCCCGTCGTCGCGCAGCGGCCGGGCCCGGGCCGGCCAGTCGGCGGCGCGGTGCTTGCGCTGCACCAGGGTCAGCTGGAGCGCGAACGCCTCGTCCCACTTCAGCCGGCGCCTGGCGAAGTGCAGCGACTCGCGGGACTCGGGCCGGTGGATCTCGCGGAGGGCCTTGTCGAGGGAGGAGAGCTTCCGCTTGGCGCGAACCGTCGCCGGCACGGGGTCCGGCGTGGGCGGCAGCACGTCCAGCACGGTGCGCACGGCGGCGGCGATCCGCCACGTCGGCACCTTCGCCGTCGCCGGATAGACCGGGATGATCGCGCCCGCGAACTCCTCGACGGTCTCCTCCCCCTCGGCGCCGTCGAGCAGGATGTAGTCGGGCTGGTTGAGCTGCAGCTTGCTCTGGAACCGGCCGACCTTGCCGGAGAACAGTCCCCACCGCCCGGGCCGCAGCTGCGACTCCCGCCACGGCTGGTTGAAGAACGTGACGCTCAGCTCGCCGCCGCTGTCGTCGCCGACGACCACCTCCAGCAGCGATCCGCGCTTGCCCGCGGTCTTGCCCCGCTGCTGCATGAACGTCCGCGACGACACCCGCTTCACCTGCCCGAACACCGTGACCTCGGTGTCCATCTCCAGGGACCGGATGTCGGTGTGCTCGCCGCGTTCCTCGTAGCGCCGCGGGAAGTGATACACGAGGTCACCCACGGTGTGCAGGTTGAGGCTGTCGGCGAGCAGCTTCGCGCCGTTGCCGATCACCTTCTGCAACGGCGTGGTCAGGTCGATCTCGGTCACCGGCTTCACTCCACCCCGACCAGCAGCGGATAGTGCGGCTGGTCTCCCTCATAGCACTGCACCTCGACGAACGGCCACGCCCCCGCGACGTGCCGCCGCACGGTCTCCCCCAGTCCCGGCGGCGCCCCCTGCCCCGCGATGAGGGTGACCAGCTCCCCGCCGGCCAGCAGCATCCGGTCGAGCAGCAGGCACGCGGTCCGCTCCAGATCCTGCCCGATGAGGTTGACCTCACCGTCGACAATGGCGAGCACGTCACCGAGCTGGCACCGCCCGGCGACGGTGAGCGCCTCCCGGGCCGCGACCGTCAGCTCCGCCGACCTGCACCGCGCCGCGGCCTCCGCCATCGCGATCACGTCGTCCTCGAACCTGCGGCCCGTGTCCCGCACCGCCATCGCCGCCAGCGCCTGCACCGGCGACCGGGTCGGCACGACACCCGCCCTGATCCCGGCCGTCCTGGCCTCGGCCGCCGCCGCGGTGGCGACGGCGAGGACGTTGGGGTCGTTGGGCAGGACGACCACCCTGCCCGCCTCCGTCGCCCGGATCGCCGCGAGCACTTCCGCCGTCGACGGCGTCCCGGTCACGACCGTGGCTCCCTCGGCCGCGAGCAGCTCGGCGAGCCCCCGCCCGGTGCACACGACGACGATCCCCGAGCCTGACCTCTCGGTTTCCGCTGCTGCCGAGGTACGAACGGTGCTCTCCGACCCGGTCGCACCGACCGGACCGGACGGCGCTGACACGTCGGCCGCCCGCCGCTCGGCCATCTGCTCGGCGAACCGCGTCACGGTGATCCTGCTGGGCCGCCCCGCCGCGATCCCGGCCTCGACCGCGGCCCCGACGTCGTTGACGTGGACGTGCACGTGCCAGGTCGGCTCGTCTCCGACGACGACCAGCGAGTCACCGAGAGCGCCCAGCGCCTCCCGCAGCGGCTCGATCGCGGCCGCCGGGGCGTCCAGCAGGAACTGCACCTCATAGCTGAACTCGACCGACCCCGCCTCACGCTCCATCACCCCACCCGGATCGCCGACCCGGACCGGCACATCGACCGGCACCGGCGGCACCTCCCCCGTCAGCGAGGTCACGAACGCCTCCAGCAGCACCACCAACCCGCGCCCCCCGGCGTCGACCACACCGGCCCTCGCCAGCGCCGGCAGCTGCTCAGGCGTCCGCGCGAGGGCGACCCGGGCCCCTTCCGCCGCCGCCCGCGCCACCTCCACCACCCCGCTCAACCCCGCCCCGCCCCGAAGCTCCCGCAACGACCCGCCGGCACCCGCCGCCCCCGCACCGGAATCCCGCGACGACCCGCCGGAACCCTGCGACCCATCCCCGACCGCCGGCAACGACCCACCGAAGCCCGCCAACTCACCACCGGAACCCCGCGACCCACCGTCGATTCCCGGCAACGACCCACCGGAACCCCGCGCCCCGCCCCCGACCCCCAGCGACGACGCGCCGGAACCCCGCGATCCACCGCCGGCCCCCGGCGCCGACTCACCGGAGCCCCAGGAGTCGTCGGCAGAAACCCGCGACGACGCGCCGGCAGCCGCCCGGGCCGCGGCCGACGCCACCGACAGCACCGTGCCCTCCACGGGCGCCGCCACCGCCGCATACGCCGACGCCGCGGCCCGCTCCAGGGCCGCCGCCAGCTCGGCCGGGCCGATCGCGCGCGCCGAGGCCAGGGACGTCGCCAGGCCCTTGAGCAGCTGGGCCAGGATGATGCCCGAATTGCCCCGGGCGCCCAGCAGCGCCCCCCTCGCCGCGACCGCGAGCAGCTCCCCGGCGCCGGCGGAGCCAGGGGCGGCCTCCACGGCGGCCGTGGCGGCGGACATGGTCAGCGCCAGGTTGGTCCCCGTGTCGCCGTCAGGCACGGGATAGACGTTGAGGGCGTCGATCTCGGACCGGTGCCGGCGCAGTGCGTCGAGACCGGCGGCACACCACCGGCGAACAGCAGCAGCATCGACATTCACTGGCACGCGCCAGAGCCTATCGGCGACCACTGACAATTTCCTCGCTCGCCACCCACTCCCCGGCGGCCCCGAAAGGCCGCCGTCCGGGAGCCCGACAAGGGCCGATTGGGAGTCAGCGGGGCTCATCAGGTAACCTTGCGGGGTTGCCCGCCGGTCAGCCGGTCGGTGACACCTGGAGCCCGCCCCCGGCCCGGCCGGTGGAGGGGTCCAGCCCGAGACGCAATCAATCCCAGGAGATCCCCGTGGCTAGCGTGTGCGACGTCTGCGGCAAGGGACCGGGCTTCGGCCACAACGTGTCCCACTCGCACCGGCGGACCAACCGCCGTTGGAACCCCAACATTCAGACGGTGCGCACCCCTGCCGGTGGCGGCACCACGCGGAAGGTGCAGGCATGCACCTCCTGCCTCAAGGCCGGCAAGGTCGTTCGCGGCTGATCGCCTGCACGAGCAGCAAGAAAAGGCCCCGCCGACGGCGGGGCCTTTTCTTGCTGTAGCGCTACAGCGACCGGCCGAACGACCGCACGCTCGGATACCCCTTGTAGTGCCCGAAGTCGGGGATCAGCGTGTAGCCGGCCGACTCGTACAGGGCGATCGCCTCCGGCTGCGCCGTGCCGGTCTCCAGCCAGATCCGCTGCCGGCCGGCCGCGCGGGCGGAGTCCTCGACCGCCGCGATCAGCCGCCGGGCCAGGCCGAGCCCGCGGAACGCCGGGTCCACGTAGAGCCGCTTGAGCTCCGCGGTGCTCTCGTCCTCGGCGAAGGTCCGCCAGCCGCAGCACCCCGCGGGCGCATGGTCGACGTACGCGACGAAGAAGCCGCCCAGCGGCGGGTCGAACTCACCGGGTTCGATGGGGGTGGTGTCCCCGTCGCCGCCGTAGCGCTGGCTCAGATCGGCGAGCGTGGCGCTGATGAGTTCGGTGGCGACCCGCGAGCCGTAGCGGGTCAGTCGGATGTCGAGCTCAGTCACCCGTAAAGGGTATAGATACGATCACTCGTTACCGGAAGTGGTCCCAGCCTGGGGCTCCACCGGTATACCGCCTACCGTCCACGGTCACGCCGTCACCCGCGGTGAAGAGGCTGGGCGCCAGGACCTCGCCCACGACGCGCCAGTCGTCGGGCAGCTCCACGGACGGCGGGAAGGTGGCCGCGATCGCGTGGTCGTCCCCGCCGGCGAGGATCCAGCCATACGGGTCGACGCCGAGCGCGGTCGCCGCGTCGCGCATCTGCTCGGGCACGACGAACGCGGACCGGCGCAGGTCGATCCCGACGCCGCTGGCGGTCGCGATGTGACCCAGGTCGGCGAGCAGGCCGTCGGAGATGTCGATCATGGAGGTGGCGCCGAGGTGGGCGCCGGACGGCCCGGCGGCGTAGGGCACCTGCGGCCGGCGGTGCGCCTCCACCAGCAGCTTCGGGGAGCGGAAGCCGCGGGAGAGGATGGTGTACCCGGCCGCCGCGTAGCCGATCCGGCCGCACACGGCGACCACGTCGCCGGGGCGGGCGCCGGTGCGCACCACGGGCTCGCGGCCCTCCAGGTGGCCAAGTGCCGTCACCGCGATGGTCAGGGTCGGGCTCGCGGACATGTCGCCGCCGACGACGACCGCGCCGACCTTGCCCGCCTCGGCGGAGAGACCGTCCGCGAGCTCCTCCGCCCAGGCGATCTCGAGGTTCGCGGGGGTACAGAGCGCGACGAGCAGCGCCGTCGGCCGGGCCCCCATGGCGGCGATGTCGGCGAGGTTGGCGGCGGCGGCGCGGTGGCCGATGTCGCGGGCGCTGGACCAGTCGCGGCGGAAGTGCCGGCCGTCCACGAGGACGTCGGTGCTGGCCAGGACCCGGCCGTCAGGCGTCGCGACCAGGGCCGCGTCGTCGCCGGGCCCCAGCAGGACCAGGGGCGACGCCGCCCCGAGCCGGGCCGTCACCCGTGAGATGAGCCCGAACTCCCCGGCGGTTGCAACGGTCACCCGTCCTCCAAATCGAACAGAAAACTGAACATTGAATGCGCGATGTTGCGGTTGACGCAGCGTGTTGTGGCACGATCACGCACGGCTGCTGGTCCGCTGTCTCCCATGGTGAGGTAGGTTCAGCGCTGATCAGCGCTCGCGCGGCGCAGGAAGGAGTCGTGTCGTGGTACAGGCATACATCCTGATCCAAACAGAGGTGGGCAAGGCACGCGATGTGGCGACCGCCATCCAGGAGCTGACCGGGGTCGTCCGGGTGGACGCGGTCACCGGGCCGTATGACGTGGTGGTGCTCACAGAGGCGCGCAGCGTCGACGAGCTGGGCAAACTGATCGTCAGCAACGTGCAGCTGGTGCCCGGCATCACCCGCACGCTGACGTGCTCGGTGGTGCACTTATAGATGACGGCGAAGAGCCCCGCCAGGATCGCCACCGTCACCGCGATCCCCGTCGCGCTGCTGGTCGGCGTCCTGGCGTTCTGGCTGCTCGGCGGCTTCCCCAAGGCGGAGGCCACCGGCACCGTCCACACCACCGCCGCGACCATGGACGAGCCCACGGCGGCGGTCTGCCGTGCGCTGGTGGCGCGCATGCCGGAGACCCTCGGCGGGCTGCACCGGCGTCCGGTCAGCGCCGGCACCGAGCAGAACGCGGCCTTCGGCGACCCGGCGATCGTGCTGTCCTGCGGCGCGACCGGTAAGCCGGCGGTCCCGCGCGACGCGCAGCTGCTCGGCGTCTCCGGCGTCTGCTGGTATCCGGAGGAGCACAAGCGGGAGACCGTCTGGACGACGATCGACCGCCGGGTCCCGCTGCGGGTCGTGGTCCCGAAGAAGGCCGACGGCTCGTGGCTGTCGCACCTGTCGGCACCGATCACCGACACGGTGCCCTACGAGGACCCGGGCTCGACGCACTGCTGAGCCGAGCCCGGCATGACGCCGGTCAATGCAGGCCGGTCCCCCGCCGCACCGCCGCCTTGACCAGCTGCGCGATCAGGGTGGTGTACGCGACGCCGCTGGCCTGCCACACCACGGGGAACGCCGCTCCGGGGGCGAAGCCGGGCATGGTGTCGATCCTGTCGAACAGGACGTCGCCGCCGGCGGTGACCGTGCACTCGACCATGGCCAGGCCGGCGCAGTCGAGGGTGACGAACGCCTCCACCGCGAGGTCACGGGCGCGGCGCTCGACGGCACGGTCGAGGTCGGCCGGCGCGGTCACCCGGCCGTCGACGATCTCGCCGGGCACGCTGGACTCGGGCTGCCCCGAGGTGTCGAGGACGCCGACCGTGATCCTGCGGCCGGCGGGGGCGGCGGCGACCACCACCTTCGCGTCGGCGGCGCGGGCCGCGGCGACCGCGGCGGGCAGGTCGGCCCAGTCGGTGATCTCAGTCACGCCACCGGCGCCGCGGGCGGGCCGGACGACGACGGGCAGCCCGAGCCGCTCCCGGTCTGCCTGGGCGACGTCCGAGGAGTCCCTGAGCACCACGTAGGGCGCGACGGGCAGCCCCGACGCCACGGCCAGCTTGCGCAGGAAGTCGTGGTCCATCGCCACCGACGCGGCGAGCACGCCGGAGCCGACGTAGGGCAGGTCCGCCATCTCGAGGAGGCCCTGGATCGTGCCCTCCTCGCCGAAGACGCCCTGCAGGACGGGGAACACCACGTCGATGCCGCCGAGCCGGGCCACCCCGTCGCGGGCGTCGACCACGGTGACGGCGCCGCCGCCCGGCACCAGATCCGTGGACGCCGGCGAGGAGCCCGCCCCCGCGCCGAGCACCCAGCGACCCTCCTGGGTCACCCCGATCGGCACGATCTCGAACTCGTCGGTGTCGAGGGCGTCCAGGAGGTCGGCGGCGCCGACGCTGGACATGGCGTGCTCGGTGCTGCCGCCGCCGAACACGACGGCGACCCGGGTCTTCTCTGGCGTTTCCACGCGCCGACCCTAACCGCAAGGTCAAGCTCGCGCTGTCGGCTGGTCAGCATCCCACGCTGCGTCAGGCGACGGTCGCGTCGAGTGCCTTCCGTACATCGGCGGCCAGGTCATCGGTGTCCTCGACGCCGCACGACAGGCGGATCAGGCCCTCGGGGGTGTCGTCGCCCCACTGCGCCCGCCGGTCGGCGGAGGTGTGCAGCCCGCCGAAGGAGGTGGCGGCGAACACCAGGTCCGCGGCCGTCAGGAACCGGTCGGCGGCGGCCTTGTCGGCGAGCGTGAACGTGACCACGCCCGGGACGCGGCGCATCTGCCGGGACGCGACCTCGTGGGCGGGGTCCTCGGGCCGGCCGGGCCAGCGCACCGAGACGACCGCGGGGTGCGCGGCGAGCACCTCGGCGACGGCGGCCGCGTTGGCGCTCTGGCGGGCCAGGCGCAGGTCGAGGGTGCCGATCGAGCGGTGCGCGAGCCACGCCTCGAACGGGCCGGGCACCGCGCCCGTGGCGCCGCGCCAGCCGGTGAGCGCAGCGGCGAGCTGCGGGTCGCGGGTGCACGCGTAGCCGAGCAGGATGTCGGAGTGGCCGGTCAGAGCCTTCGTGCCGGACGCGACGGAAACGTCGGCGCCCAGGTCGAGGGGGCGCTGCCCGAGCGGGGTGGCCGCGGTGTTGTCGACGGCGACCAGCCCGCCGCCGGCGTGCACGCGCGCGGCCAGCTCGGCGATGTCGCACACGTCGAGCCCGGGGTTGGCCGGGGTCTCGACGAGCAGCAGCCGGACGGCCTCCAGGGCCGGGTAAGGGCCCACGGTCGGCGCCTCGACGACGGTGACGCCGCGTTCGCCGAGGTACGACGCCGCGAACGCCCTGGTCTTGTAGTAGCCGTCCGCGGGCACGACGACGGTGTCGCCGGGGCGCAGCACGCTCAGCAGCACGGCGCTGATGGCGGCCATGCCCGAGGCGAACGTCACACACTCGCCGCCCTCGAGCTCGCCGATCGTCCCTTCCAGGGCGCGCCAGGTCGGGTTGTCGGTGCGCCCGTAGCCGTCGACGCCGGGCTGCGGCCCGAGGACCGGGTCCAGGTGGTACGGCGCGCCGAAGGCCGGTCCGGGCAGGAACGGCCGGCCGGGCACGGCCTCGGGCAGGCCGGCATGCACGACCCGAGTGCCATCACCAGTCATGCGGGAGACCCTACTGATGCTCCGCCGTCGACGGGACGCCGGGCCGCTCCGGCTTGGTCTCGCGGGACATGAGCGCGGCGAGCGCCCTGAGCGGATCGACGCCCTCGTGGCAGACCAGCTCGACCTGCTCGGTGATCGGCATCTCCACGCCGACGCTGTGCGCCAGGTCGCGGATCGACAGGCAGCTCTTGACGCCTTCGGCGGTCTGTCTGGTGGCGGCCTGCGCCTGCTCCAGGGTCTCGCCGCGGCCGAGGTGCTCGCCGAACGTACGGTTGCGCGACAGCGGCGAGGAGCACGTCGCGACGAGGTCGCCGAGGCCGGCGAGCCCGGCGAACGTCATCAGGTTGGCGCCGAGCGCCCCGCCGAGGCGGGTGGTCTCGGCGAGGCCGCGGGTGATCAGCGTGGCCCGGGTGTTGTCGCCGAAGCCGAGCGCGGAGGCCATGCCGTAGGCGAGCGCGATCGCGTTCTTGACGGCGCCGCCGAGCTCGCACCCGATGACGTCGTCGTTGGTGTACGGGCGGAGGTAGCGCGTGCTGATCGCGCGCTGGACGAGCTCGGCACGCCGGATGTCGGTGCAGGCCACCACGGTGGCCGCGGGCTGCTCGGCGGCGATCTCGGGGGCGAGGTTGGGCCCGGTGACGACGGCGATGCGGTCGGGCTCGACGCCGGCGGAGTCGACGATCACCTCGCTCATCCGCTTGAGCGTGCCCAGCTCGATGCCCTTCATCAGGCTGACGAGCGTGGCGTCGGAGCGGATCGTGCCCGCCCAGGCGCCCAGGTTGTCGCGCAGCGTCTGCGACGGCACGGCGAGCACGACCAGGTCGGCGCCGTCGACGGCCTCGGCGGCGTCGTCGGTCGCGGTGATCGCGGCGGGCAGCCACGTGCCGGGCAGGTAGTCCGGGTTCACGTGCCGCTCGCGGATCGCCTCGGCCACGGCCGACCGGCGGGCCCAGACGGTGACGTCCGGGGTGCCGGCGTCGGCGAGCAGCTTGGCGAACACCGTGCCCCACGACCCGGCCCCGAGCACCGCGGCGCGTCGAATGCTCATATGCCCTCCGTCATGCTCGTACGCGATCCTGCGTTGCGCGCGAGATCGCTCATGCGAGCGTCTTGCGCGGCGTCCACAGCGGCGGCGGGGTGCCGCCCCGAATCTCCACGAGCATGTCGCGGAGGTGCAGCATGATGTGGTCGGTGATCTCGTTGAGCGTCTGGGTCGTCGGCTGCGCCTTGTCCCAGGCGGACAGGTCGATCGGGGCGCCGGCGACGATCGTCACGTCGGCGCGGGGCAGCAGCTTCAGCTTGCTGGTGCGCGGGTCGTAGATCCGCTCGGGGCCCCACATGACGATCGGAATCATGGGCGCGCGGGTGTCCAGCCAGAGGCGGGCGGCGCCGGTCTTGCCCCGCATCGGCCACAGCTCGGGCTCGCGGGTCGTGGTGCCCTCGGGGTAGATGACCACGGCCTCGCCGCCACGGACACCTGCCCGGGCGGCCTCCAGGGCCTTCACGGCGTCGGTGGTGCCGCGGTGGACCGGGATCTGGTGGGTGGCCCGCAGCAGGTAGCCCAGCACCGGCACCTTGAACAGGCTCGCCTTGGCCAGGAACGACGGCCAGCGCCCGGCGTCGTAGATGTAGTGCGCGACGGCGAGTGGATCAGCGTGGGAGATGTGGTTGACCACCATGATCACCCCGCCTTCGGCAGGGATGTGCTCCATGCCCGTCCAGGTCCGGCGGGTCAGCAGCTGGATCGTGGGTTTCACGGTCATGACGGCGAAACGCCGCCAGAAGCCGAGCCTCCGGCGCTTCATCTCACCCTCCCCTCACGGTTCTGCTGCGAATCATGCCACTGCCGGGAGCCGTGGCACCGTGTCAGGATGGGTCATGCTCAGCACCTGGGTGGCCACCTGGACGGCGGTCGTGCCCGTCAAGCCGCTCGGTGCGGCGAAGACACGGCTCCGCGGCGCCGTCCCGCGGCCCGCACATCCCGGCCTGGTGCTGGCCATGGCCCGTGACACGGTCGCGGCGGCGCTCGCCTGCCCGTCGGTGGCGCGGGTCGTCGCGGTCTGCGACGACCCGCTGGTGCGGGCGGAGCTCGTCGCCGACGGCGCCACCTGCCTGCCCGACACCCCAGCCGACGGCCTCAACGCCGCGCTGGCCTTCGGTGCGCGGGCCGCGGGGGGCGCGCCCGTGGTCGCGCTGACCGCCGACCTGCCGGCGATGCGCCCCGCCGACCTGGCGGTCGCCCTGGCCGCGGCGGAAGCGCTGGGCCGCCGCGCGTTCGTGCCCGACCTGGAGGGCAGCGGCACCGTGCTGCTCGCCGCGCCCGCCGGGGTGGCCCTGGACCCGCACTTCGGGCCCGGCTCGGCGGCCGCGCACCTGCGCTCGGGCGCGGTCCGGCTCGACGGCGACTGGCCCAGCCTGCGCCGCGACGTCGACACCGCCGCCGACCTCGACGCCGCCGCCGACCTCGGCATCGGCCCCCACACCGGCGAGATCCTCTGCACCCGCGCATGACCCGGACCACCCGCGCGTGACAGCCGACCACCCCGCGCACGACGGCCGGACACCGCGCGTGACGGCCGGACACCGCGCATGACGGTCGAGCGCCGGCGCGTGACGAAAAGCACGCTGCCGCCGTCGAGCAGGCCGGCCGTGGCGACAGTGGCCGCACGGCGGTGACGCGGGACACGCGCCGGAGATCGATGCGCGGTAGCGTGGAGTGATGCAGGGAACCGTGGCGACGTTCGACGACGACACCCGCACCGGCACGGTGCTGCTCGACGACGGTGCTGAGCTGCGATTCCCCGCCGCCGCCTTCGACGCGTCGGGCCTGCGCCACCTCCGTCTGGGGCAGCGGGTCCGCATCGACCAGGACGCCGGCGGCGTCGTCGTCAAGGTCACCCTGCCCACCTTCCCGTAGTCGCCAAGCAGCGGGAAGTTCATGTTCAGATCGGCACAAACGGGCCATGATGATCCGGTGGACGACACGCCGACCGGTCGCAGCCGGCCCCGTAACGCAGCAGCTCGCCCCGACCCGCAGAGCGCGCCCCCCAAGGCCGCACCGCGCAAGGCGGCACCGCGACGGGCGGCTCCTCCGGCCGGCGGCGCGCCACGGGTCCGGCGGGCGACGAAGGCCGCGGCACCAGCACCCGGTGAAGACGTGCAGGCGAGTCAGGCCGAGCCCGAGGAGATCACCATGAGTGAAACGGTGACGGAGCAGTCCCCGCAGGTTCCTACCCAGAAGTCCCCCGCTGAACCACACGCCGGGCACGACGCGCTGGTCGTACCATCCGAGAAACCGCTGCCCGAGGACCGGTATCTCAACCGGGAGCTCTCCTGGCTGGACTTCAACGCCCGGGTGCTGACCCTGGCCGAGGACCCCGCGACCCCGCTGCTGGAGCGCGCGAAGTTCCTCGCCATCTTCGCCAGCAACCTCGACGAGTTCTACATGGTCCGCGTCGCGGGCCTGAAGCGGCGGCTGCAGACCGGCATCCCGGTGCGCCGCCCCGGGTTCCTGCCGCCGACGGAGCAGCTGGAGCAGATCGCGGAGCGCACCACCGCGCTGGTCGCGCGCCAGTCGCGGGTCTTCGCCGAGGAGATCGCCCCGGCGATGGCCGAGGAGCGCATCCACATCGTGCCGTGGAGCGACCTCGACCCGGCCGAGCGGGAGCGGATGCGCACGTCGTTCCGCGAGCAGATCTTCCCGGTGCTGACGCCGCTGGCGGTCGACCCCGCGCACCCGTTCCCCTACATCTCCGGTCTGTCGCTCAACCTGGCGGTCGTGGTGCGGGAGCACGACGGCGGCCCCGAGCTGTTCGCCCGGATCAAGGTGCCCAACAACGTGCCGCGCTTCTACGCGCTGGACCGGACCACCCGCGACGGCGTGCGCACGGTGCGGTTCCTGCCGGTGGAGGAGCTGATCGCCGCGCACCTCGGGCAGCTGTTCTCGGGGATGCAGGTGGTCGAGCACCACCTGTTCCGGGTGACCCGCAACGCCGAGGTCGAGCTGGACGAGGACCGCGACGAGGACCTGCTGCAGGCCCTGGAGCGGGAGCTGGCGCGGCGCCGCTTCGGCCCGCCGGTGCGCCTGGAGGTCGCCGCCTCGATCTCCGACCACGTGCTGGAGCTGCTGGTCCGCGAGCTCGACATGGACTCCCACGACGTGCTGCGGGTGCCGGGCCTGCTCGACCTGACCGCGCTGTGGGAGATCTACAACGGCGTGGACCGGCCGTCGCTGAAGGACCCGCCGTTCGTGCCGGCGACCCACCCGCACTTCGCCGAGGGCGAGACCCCGCGCAGCGTCTTCGCCCGGCTGCGCGACCACGACATCCTGGTGCACCACCCGTACCACTCGTTCTCGACCAGCGTGCAGCGCTTCGTCGAGCAGGCCGCCGCCGACCCCAACGTGCTGGCGATCAAGCTGACGCTGTACCGGACCAGCGGCGACTCCCCGATCGTGGACGCGCTCGTGGACGCGGCCGAGGCCGGCAAGCAGGTCGTGGTGCTGGTCGAGGTGAAGGCCAGGTTCGACGAGAAGGCCAACATCGGCTGGGCGAGGACGCTGGAGCGGGCCGGCTGCCACGTCGTCTACGGCCTCGTCGGGCTCAAGACCCACACGAAGACCGCCCTCGTGGTGCGCCAGGAGGGCAACCACATCCGGCGGTACTGCCACGTCGGCACCGGCAACTACCACCCGAAGACCGCCCGGCTCTACGAGGACTACGGGCTGCTCACCGCGGACCCGGAGGTCGGCGCCGACCTCACCGACCTGTTCAACGTGCTCACCGGGTACAGCCGCCAGACCTCCTACCGCCGGCTGCTGGTCGCGCCGCACGGCGTCCGGCGCGGCATCATCGACCGGATCGACCGGGAGATCTCCCTCGGTGAGCAGGGCCTGATCCAGCTGAAGGTCAACTCGCTGGTCGACGAGGAGATCATCGACTCGCTCTACCGCGCCGGCCAGGCCGGGGTGACTGTCGACCTGATCGTGCGCGGCATCTGCGCGCTGCGGCCGGGCGTGCCGGGACTGTCGGACAACATCCGGGTCCGGTCGGTACTCGGCCGGTTCCTGGAGCACTCGCGGGTGTTCCGGTTCGGCCGGGACGCCGCCGCCGAGTACTGGATCGGCTCCGCGGACCTCATGCACCGCAACCTCGACCGCCGGGTCGAGGCGCTGGTCAAGGTCACCGACCCGGTCGCGGCCGGCGAGCTCGACCGGGTGCTGAAGCTGATGATGAGCGACGACACCGGCGCGTTCGAGCTGGCCGGGGACGGCACCTGGCACCGCCGGCAGGGCAAGAACCCGCAGGAGGCCCTGCTGCGCCGCATCGTCGACCGCGTGGAGCCGACGTGAGCGTGCCGGAGCGCAGCGGAGGGCCGCGAACCAGGATCACAGCGCTGGACTCAGGCCGGCGCCGCAGCGCAGCGGAGGCGGCGGCGTGAGGTTTACGGTCGGGGACGGGTTCACGCTGCCCGACCTGGCCGGCCGCGACGTCGACGCCACCTTCCACGACACCCCGGACGGCGCCCTCGCCCGCGCCGGGGTGTCGCTGCGCCAGAACCGCGACGCCACGTGGACGCTGCTCCTGCCGCGGCGGGGCCGGGAGCTGCACCGCCCGGCCGCGGGTGCCGGCGTCGTCCCGCCGGACCTGCTCGACGCGGTGACCGCGTTCCGCCGCGACGCGGGCCTCGGCGCGGTGAGGACGGTCCGTTCAGCCATTCACGTGTCTTCGGCGGCGGGTGGTGTACTGGCTGAGATCCGCGTCCTGTCCGAGCGCGGGACGGGCCGCCGCCCCCGGCGGGTCGAGGTGCTGCGCGTCGACGGAACGTCCGAGGACCTGGCCCGCATCGCGACCGCGCTGACCGCGGCCGGCGCGGTGCCCGACGCGGACGGCGCCGCGGATCCGCGGCAGGAGCCCGGCGGCACCGCCGGCGAGGTCCTCACCGAGGCGCTGCGCGACGGCGCCGGGCGGATCCTGCGGCACGACCCGTTCGCCCGGCTGCGCGAGACGATGCCCAACGGCGACACCCCCGTGCACCAGATGCGGGTCGGCACCCGGCGGCTGCGCAGCGACCTGCAGACGTTCCAGGCGCTGCTCGACCCGGCCTGGAGCCGGCCGCTGCGGGCGGAGCTGGGCCGGCTGGCCGGCGCGCTCGGCGGCGCCCGCGACATCGAGGTGATGCGGGCCCGGCTGCACGTGACCGCCGGCTCCGACCCGCTCGCGCCGGTGGACGTGGAGTCGGTCGCCCGGATCGACGCCGCGCTCGCCGGGCGCCAGGAGACGGCGCTGTCGGCGCTGGACGAGGCGCTGCGCTCGCCGCGCTACGTGCAGCTCCTCGACGCGCTCACCCGCCCGCCCAGGCTCGTCGGCCGGCACGGGGCACCCGCCGGGCGCGTGCTGCCGGGTCTGGCCCGCAAGCCGTGGCGGCAGCTGGTGACCGGCGCGGACGCGCTGACCCCGGAGCTGCCCGACGACGACTGGCACGAGGTGCGCAAGCTGGCCAAGCGGGCCCGGTACGCGTTCTCCTGGGTGCCCGGCCCCGAGGCCGCGGCGCTGGCCAAGCGGATCGCGAAGGCGCAGAAGGTGCTCGGCGAGCACCAGGACGCGGCGACCGCCGCCGACACGTGGCTGTTCGTGGCACGGTTCCTCGACCGTCGCGACCACCGCCTCGCCGTCACCGCGGGCAGACTGTTCGAGCGGGAGCGGGCCGCGGTCACCCGGGCACGCGCCGCGTTCCCGGCGGTGTGGGCGGCGGTCTGCGAGGAGAACACCACAGCATGGCTGAAGTGAACACGGTCGTCCGCGCGGCGGGTGGCGTGGTGTGGCGCCCGGCGCGGGACGGTGTCGAGATCGTGCTGGTGCACCGCCCGCGGTACGACGACTGGTCCCTGCCCAAGGGCAAGGTCGACCCCGGCGAGCACGAGCTGGCCGCCGCGGTGCGGGAGGTCCACGAGGAGACGCTGGTGCGGGGCGTGCCGCAGGCGCGACTGCCCTCCATCCGCTACCTGACCAGCGAGCCGGGCGTCGAGAAGGTCGTCGACTACTGGTCGATGCGGGCGCTGGTGTGGCAGGACCGGCCGGCGGACGACGAGATCGAGGAGGCGCGCTGGGTGCCGGTCGCACAGGCGCCCGCGCTGCTGAGCTACGCGCACGACCGGGGTGTGGTGAAGGCGTTCCTGGACCTGCCGCCCGTGACGGCGGTGGTCGCCCTGGTGCGCCACGCGCACGCCGGGAAGCGCAAGGAGTGGGCCGGCCCGGACTCGGAACGCCCGCTGGACCCGGCCGGCGTGGGCCACGCGGCGGCACTGAGCGCCCTCCTGCGGCTCCTGCGGCCCGAGTGGGTGGTGTCGGCCACCCCCTTGCGGTGCCGGCAGACGGTGGAGCCGCTGGGGATGCCGTTCGACGTGGACGGCGCGTTCGACGAGGGTGGGTCCCCCGAAGCGGCCGCCGCCGCCCTGCGGGGCATCGCGGCGCGGGGCGGGGCGAGCGTCGTGTGCAGCCAGGGCAAGCTGATGCCGTCGCTGCTGACCGTATTGACCGGACGCACCAATGTGGACTTCCACACCCGCAAGGGCACCGGCTGGATCCTCACCTTCAGCGGTGAGCGGCTCCTCGGCTGGGATCCGGTGCGCCCGCTGCGGGTCTGACGCGCATTCCGACGCACATACGAAAGGGGCGGCGCCGCGAGTTCGCGGCGCCGCCCCTTTTCCGTTGCCCTAAATCACTTGGCGGCGGCCTTCTTGGCGGGCGCCTTCTTGGCGGCCGTCGTGGCGGAGGCGGTGGCCGTCTTGCGCGCGGTCGTCGACGCGGCGGCACGCGTGGTCTTCGCGGCGGCCTTCTTGGCGGGGGCGGCCTTGGTCGCGGCGGCCTTGGCCGGCGCGGCCTTCGCCGCCGCCTTGGTCGCGGTCGCCTTGGTGGCGGCCTTGGCCGGGGCGGCCTTCGCCGTGGTGGCCTTGGCGGTGGTCGCCTTGGCGGTCGTCGCCTTGGCGGCGGCCTTGGCCGGGGCGGCCTTGGCGGTCGTCGCCTTGGCGGCGGCGGTCTTGGTGGCGGCGGCGGCCTTCTTGGCCGGCGCGGCCTTCGGCACCTTGCCGGCGGCGACCATCTCGCGGAAGCTGGCGCCGGCGCGGAACGCGGGCACCGAGGTCTTCTTCACCTTCACGGCCTCACCGGTCCGCGGGTTGCGGGCGGTTCTCGCACCGCGCACGCGCTTCTCGAAGACACCGAAACCGGTGATGGCGACCTTGTCGCCCTTGGTCACGGCGGCCTGAATCTCGGCGAGCACCGCGTCCAGCGCCGCGTTTGCCGACTTCTTGTCGCCCAGGCGAGCGCTGAGCGCCTCGATGAGCTCGGCCTTGTTCACGTTGTTTCCTCCCGTACCAGAAATGAAGTCCCTGTGGGCAAGGTATCCCAACGCTCACAGAATACAAACATATGACGGAAAAGAAATCGTTGTGGAGCAACGGATTCGGCCGGCGGCTCATCGAGACGCCCAGTCAGGGCCTAGTGAACGACGGGTGTCCACTCCGGACGGCCTTGTTCGAAGGCGGTGATGGCCTCCTCGTGGCGCAGTGTCAGACCGATGTCGTCCAGGCCTTCCAGCAGCCGCCACCGGCTGAAATCGTCGATCGGGAAGGCCCATTCACGGTCTCCCGCACGCAACTGCCGATCCTGCAGATCGACCGTTACCGCCAACCGCGGATCCGCTTCGATCGCGGCCCACAGCTCCTCGACGAGTTTCAGGTCCAGCTCGACGGGCAGGAGCCCGGCCTTGAGCGCGTTGCCCCGGAAGATGTCGCCGAAACGCGGCGCGACGACCGCCTTGAAGCCGTAGTTCTGCAGCGCCCAGACGGCGTGCTCGCGCGACGATCCGGTGCCGAAGTCGGGTCCGGCGACAAGGATCGAGGCACCCGCGTACACGGGATTGTTGAGCACGAATGCGGGATCCGAGCGCCACGCGTTGAACAACCCGTCTTCGAACCCGGTTCGGGTGACGCGCTTGAGGTAGACGGCGGGGATGATCTGGTCGGTGTCCACGTTGGACCGGCGCAGCGGGACGGCCGTGCCGGTGTGGACGGTGAACTTCTCCATGTCAGATTCTGCCTGTCTTCGCTTCGGCTAGTTCAGGTCCGCGGGGGCCGCGAGGCGGCCGACGACGGCGGTTGCGGCGGCGACCTGGGGCGACACCAGGTGGGTGCGCCCACCACGGCCCTGCCGGCCCTCGAAGTTGCGGTTGGAGGTCGAGGCGGAGCGCTCGCCCGGCTTCAGCGTGTCCGGGTTCATGCCCAGGCACATCGAGCAGCCCGCGAAGCGCCACTCGGCCCCGGCCGCGGTGAAGACCTCGTCGAGCCCCTCCTCCTCGGCCGCGGCGCGGACCGACGCGGACCCCGGCACGACGAGCATGCGCACGCTGTCGGCGACCTTGCGGCCGCGCAGCACGTCGGCGGCGGCACGCAGGTCCTCGAGCCGGCCGTTCGTGCACGAGCCGAGGAAGACCACGTCCACCGCGACGTCGCGCAGCGGCGTGCCCGGCGTCAGGTCCATGTACTCCAGCGCCTTCTGCGCCGCGACGCGGTCGGCGTCCTCGGCGAAGTCGGCCGGGTCCGGCACGCTCGCGCCCAGCGGCGCCCCCTGGCCCGGGTTGGTGCCCCAGGTGACGAACGGGGTGAGGTGGGTGACGTCGAGCGTGACCTCGGTGTCGAACTTCGCGCCCTCGTCGGTGCGCAGCGTCTGCCAGTACGCCTTCGCGCGGTCCCAGGCCTCGCCCTTCGGCGCGTACTCGCGGCCCTCGACGTAGGCGAACGTGGTCTCGTCCGGCGCGATCATGCCGGCCTTGGCGCCCCACTCGATGGACATGTTGGAGACCGTCATCCGGCCCTCCATCGACATCTTCTCGATCGCGGGCCCGCGGTACTCCACCACGTGGCCGCGGCCGCCGCCGGTGCCGACCTGGGTGATGAGCGCCAGCACCAGGTCCTTCGCCGTGACGCCGGGGGCGAGCTCGCCGACGACGTTGACCGCCATCGTCTTGAGGTGCGGCTGCGGCAGCGTCTGGGTCGCCAGGACGTGCTCGACCTCACTGGTGCCGATGCCGAACGCGATCGAGCCGAACGCGCCATGCGTGGAGGTGTGCGAGTCGCCGCACACGATCGTCATGCCCGGCTGGGTCAGGCCCAGCTGCGGCCCCATGACGTGGACCACGCCCTGCTGCGCGTCGCCGAGCGAGTGCCGGCGCACGCCGAACTCGTCGCAGTTGCGCCGCAGCGTCTCGATCTGGGTGCGCGACACCGGGTCGCTGATCGTCAGCAGGTTGTCGGTCGGCGTGTTGTGGTCCTCGGTCGCGATCGTAAGGTCGGGACGGCGCACCTGGCGGCCGCTCAGCCGCAGGCCGTCGAACGCCTGCGGGCTGGTGACCTCGTGGACCAGGTGCAGGTCGATGTACAGCAGATCCGGCTCGCCTGCGGCGGAACGGACGACGTGCGCGTCCCACACCTTCTCTGCGAGCGTCCGCGGTCGTGCTTCTCCCACCATCTGGACATCCTAAAATTTGGGAGGTATGTTTCGGTCTGTGGGACACAGTATGAGCGGTGTCGGCGTGCTCGACAAGGCGGTGGTCATTCTGGCCGCCTGTGTCGACGGCGCCAGCCTTGCCGAACTGGTGGACCGGACCAAGCTTCCCCGGGCAACGGCGCACCGGCTCGCACAGGCCCTGGAAATCCACCGATTGCTTGTTCGTGACGCGCAAGGACGCTGGCGGCCGGGCCCGCGTCTGGGCGAGCTCGCCAACGCGGCACCGGACGTTCTCCTGACCGCGGCCGAGCCGATGCTCACCGCGCTGCGCGACGCGACCGGCGAAAGCGCGCAGCTCTACCTCCGCCGCGCCGACGAGCGGCTCTGCGTCGCCGCCGCCGAGCGCGCCAGCGGTCTGCGCGACACGGTGCCGATCGGCTCGGTGCTGCCGATGACCGCCGGCTCCGCCGCCCAGGTGCTCCTCGCGTGGGAGCCGCCGGAGGCGGTGATGCCGCTGCTGCCGCGCTGCAAGTTCACCGGCCGCACCCTCGCCGAGGTCCGCCGCCGCGGCTGGGCGCAGAGCGTCGCCGAGCGCGAGGCCGGTGTGGCCAGCGTCTCGGCGCCGATCCGCGACCGGACCGGCCGGGTCATCGCCGCGATCAGCGTGTCGGGCCCGATCGAACGGCTCGGCCGGCGCCCCGGCGACCGCCACGCGATGGCCGTGGTGCGGGCCGGACAGCGCCTGTCCGGCCTGTAACGTGCGGCACACCGGGGGGCTGTAGCGTGCGGCGCATCGAGCCCGCCTGACTGAGGAGACCCCCGTGCCTGAGTCCACCCCTGCCAGCCCGGAACCCATCGACGACGGCCTCTCCGAGGCGCCCGACACCCCGGAGGGTGAGGGGTCCGGCGTCGGCCAGGCCCCCTCGGGCGCCCCGGACCGGCCGTCGAACGCACCGGGCTCACCGACCCCGGACGGCCCGCAGCGCCCCGGCACACCCACCGCACCGACCGCGCCGACGCCACCGGCTCCGAGCGGCGGCAGCGGCGGGCGGGGCGGCTGCATGACCGCCATGCTCGGCCTGATCGTCCTGATCGCCGCTCTGCTGGGCATCGCCGCTCAGCTCTAGGAACTGAATTTCGGGTGCTCTCGGGCGCCACCGCCCCGCTACGATGCCGCAGTCATCCACGGGGAGGAGAGCCACATGTCCGAGAGCACCCAACCACCCGAAGCGCCTTTACCCGCAGCGGACGCCGGGATCGACGCACCCTCAGCCGGTGCCGCGATGAACACACCCGCGGCCGACGCCGGGGTCCGTCCGCCCGCGGCCGACGCCGGGGTGGACACCGTCGTGCAGACCGTCGACGGCGACGCTCCGGCGTTCGCGGCCGCTGGCGACGCTCCGGCGTTCGCGGCCGACGGCAGCCCCACCGAGGTGCCGGGACGGCCACGGCGGCGGCTCGCCGTCGTCCTGAGCGCCGTGGCGGTCGTGGTCGCGGTGCTGCTCGGCGGCGGCGCGATCGCGCTCGCCAGAATGTGGAACGGCCCGACCGGCACCCTGCCGGAGGACCTCGTGCCCGCCTCGGTCGCCGCGTTCGCCCGCATCGACCTCTCCCCCGGCATCGGCCAGCGGGTCAAGGTCGAGGCCCTGCTGCGCAAGGCCGGCGGCAGCGGCCCGACGACCCTCGACGCCACGAAGCGCGACATCTTCGCCGATCTCGAGGCGCCCATCGGCTACGACGACGTGGCTTCCTGGTTCGACGACCGGATCGGCGTCGCCAGCTGGGCCGCCCCGGAGCAGGGCAGCAAGGCCGTCACCCTCGTCGTCGCCTCGTCCCGCGACGACGCCAAGGCCCGCAAGGCGCTCACCGCCGCCCAGCAGAAGGCCGGCACCGACGACCTCGGCTTCGTCGTCGACGACGGGCACGTGCTGCTCGCGTTCGACGGCAAGGACCTCCAGCGGACCGCGACCGCGGCGGCCGCCGCCGCGGCGAAGGCCCCGCTGTCGAAGGACCCGGCGTTCACCGCCGCGGTGGCGAAGCTCCCCGCCGGCCAGCCCGGCCTCGCGTGGGCCGACCTGGCCCGCGCCAGCGACCTGGCGCAGGCGTTCTTCGCCTTCGACGCGGGCGACATGGGCGACCCGGGCGACGTCGACGAGAAGGACGCCGAGGTCACCGGTCCCCCGGTCGCGCTGCCGGAGCTGCACGGCACGCTCGTCGTCGGCGTCCAGGCCGGCGACGACGGCCTGGAGCTCCGGGCCCGCGTGTCGGGCGGCTCGGGTCTGCCGCTCACCGCCACCTCCACCGGCACCGACGCACTCGCCCTCCTGGGCGCGCTGCCCGCGGACACGACCATGGCCGGCGCCGCCGGCGGCCCGCTCGGCGACCTGTCATTCCTTGGCGGCGCCGGCATGATCCTGTCCTCGATCCTGTTCCCGCTCGCCAGGTTCGGCGGCTTCGACGACGACCTGGACGACCTCCCCCCGCCCGGCGTGGACCCGGGGAAGGTCGTCAAGCTCCCGCCGGGCATCGACCCCACCGACCGGGCTGCGGTCGAGAAGTACTTCCGGGAGTACTTCCAGGAGCACCCGGAGCTGCTCGACGGCGCCGTGAGGCAGCCGCTGCCGGCGAACGTGCCCGACACCGCGGCGGTCCAGAAGGGCATCCAGGCGCTGGACAAGGCGATGACCGCCGCGACGTCGGTGACGTTCGCCGTGGCCGGGCCGGAGGCCGAGGAGCACGACCTGGGCGGTCCGCTGCAGGTCGACCTGCGGCTCGCCGACGCCGCCGCGGCCAGGCAGCTGCAGGCCGACCTCGCCGAGCTGCTGAAGGCCGGCGGGACGGTGTGCGAGGTCCACGAGGAGCACGTGGTCCTGCGGACGAAGACGTTCGCCGCCGGTACCGGCGGAAAACTCGCCGACAGCGAACGCTTCCGCGCCGCGACCGCGGGCGGGGTCCCCGGCGCCACCGCGGCGTTCTACGTCGACGGCGAGCGCGGCGACACCGCCCCGGCCAAGGGGATCGGCGTGACCGTCGGCCACGACGGCACCGACACCGTCGTGATGGCCCGGGTCCTGATCGGCTAGAGCTCCACCACCTCACGCCCCAGCGGCCAGAAGGCGACCGGCACCAGCTTGAAGTTGGCGATCCCGAACGGGATCCCGATGATCGACAAGCACAGCGCCACCCCGGCCACCACGTGGCTGAGCGCCAGCCACCAGCCGGCGAGCACGACCCACAGGATGTTGGCCAGGCCCGACGCCACCCCGGCGTCGGGCTTGGCCTGCACCGTCCGGCCGAACGGCCACAGCGAGTACAGGGCAAGCCGCCACGCCGCCACCCCGAACGGGATCGTCACGACCAGCAGGAAACAGATCGCCGCGGCGAAGGCATAGCCCAAGAACAACACGAACCCGCCGCCGAAGATCAGCCACAGCACGTTCAGCACGAAGCGAATCATGCTTCGATCATGCGCCTGCCACGCCACCGGCGAGAACGACGACCTCGTCGGCGCAGCCCCAGGAGAGGGTGACGCCGGCGCCGCCGTGGCCGTAGGCGTGCACGAGGCCGACGCCGCCGGGCAGCCCGAGGCCGGCCTCGACCCTGGCGCCGCCGTGCCGCGCGGGCCGCAGCCCCGCCGCCTGCCACACCACGGGCGCCCCGGCCAGCTCGGGGACCAGCTCGGCGCAGCGGGCCAGGATCGCCGCCGTGGTCGCCGGGTCGACGGTGGTGTCCCACTCGCCGGGCTGGAACGTGCCGCCGAGGACCACGTCCCGGCTGCGGGGATGGATGTACGTCATGCCCGCCGGGTGTTCCTCGTCACGCACCGAGGTGACGAGGCCCGGATTGGCGACGCCGACGATCTGGCCGCGGGCGGGGTGCACGGCGGGGTCGTCCGCCAGGTCGCGGGCGGCGAGCCCGGTCGCGTTGACCACGACCGACGTGCCGGCCACGAGTCGCGGCACGTCGGAGAGGCGCTCGACCCGGTGCCGCGCGAGCCGGCCGCCGGCCGCGCCGAACCGGTCGAGCAGGCACTGCAGGTACACCGGCATCTCCACGGAAGGGACGGTGAAGCGCCACTCGCCGGGCCCCTCGGCGAAGTCCGGCACGGCCGGGGCCCACCAGGGCGTCGTGTGCGGGCGGCGCAGGATCATGCGAGTGGGCCGGGGCACCACGCCGGGCACGCCCCGCGCCGCCTGCGAGGTCAGCTCGTCGAAGGTGCGGCGGGCCCAGCTCAGGACGCGGGGGTCGGCGTCGGTACGGGTGGGGTACCAGACCGCGGCGGCCAGGCTCGACACGGTGCGCCTCGGCTCCTCGGCGGTCACGACCGTCACGGTGTGCCCGTGCTCCTGCAGGCGGATGGCGCAGGTGAGTCCGATGATCCCGGCGCCCAGGACGGTGACGTGGCTGCTCATGTCCCCACTGTGCGGCCCTCGCCGCGGCGGCGTCCAAAACCGGCTCGCTGCGATCTGATAAGCCTGGCTTATGGAACTGCGACGGCTGCGGTACTTCACGGTCCTCGCCGAGGAGCTGCACTTCACCCGGGCGGCGGCCCGGCTGCGCATCGCCCAGCCGGCGCTCAGCCAGCAGATCCGCGTCCTGGAGCGGGAGATCGGCGCGCGGCTGGTCGAGCGGGGCCGTGGCGGCTGCGCGCTCACCCCCGTCGGCACGGTCGTCGCGGCGGAGGCGGTCACGCTGCTGGCGGAGGTCGCCGCCGCGGAGGAGCGGATCGCCGCGGCGGTGCGCGGGCAGGGTGGTCGGCTGCGGTTGGCGTACACGCGATCGGCCCGCGGCGGCAGCGTCGACGAGCTCGTCGAGCGGTTCCGCGCCGCACACCCCCTCGTCGAGGTGGTGCCGGAGACGGGCTGGACCGCGCCCAACGTCGCCGGTCTGCTCGCCGGGCGCTACGACGCGGCGTTCGTGCGGCCGCCGGTCGACGACCCCGGCATCCGGTGGGTGCCGATCGACACCGAGGAGCTGCTGCTCGCGCTGCCCGCCGGGCACCCCCTGGCCGCGCGCCGCCGGGTGCCGCGGGAACTGCTGCGCGGCGAGCCGGCGGTGATGTGGCCGCGCGACAACGGACCCGGCATGTACGACCGGATCGTCGCGCAGGTCTGGCCCGGCGGCGGCTTCGTGCTCGCCCGGCACGAGCCGGACGACGAGCAGCTGCTGCGCTCCGTGGCGGCGGGCGGCGTGATCGCGGCGGTGCCCGCGGGCCGGGCCCGGGCGCTCCGGGTGCCCGGCGTGGTCCTGCGCCGGTTCACCGGGGCGCCGCCGACCGTCGACATCGGCCTGGCCTGGGCGGCATCCGGCCGGAATCCGACGGTCCGCGCCCTGGTCGCGCTCGTGTCACCTTAAGGGGCGTTGGACCCTACCTTAAGTGAGAGCGCTCTATCGACCCTTTTCCATAAAGGTTATTTACTGTTAACAATCCTTCCTTTACATTGACCGCATCACCCCCACTGCACGAAGGGAGCGATCGATGCGAAGAACGATCGCGCTGGTTCCGCTGGCGCTCGCCGCCATCGCCACGTCACTGCTCGTGTCCGCCCAACCGGCGGCCGCCCACGGTTACATTTCCTCACCCGCCAGCCGTCAGGCGATGTGCGCCCAGGGCCGGGTCGCCAACTGCGGCGAGATCGTCTACGAGCCGCAGAGCGTCGAGGGCCCGAAGGGCCTGATGAGCTGCAGCGGCGGCAACAGCCGGTTCGCCCAGCTCGACGACCCCAACAAGGGCTGGCCGGCGACCGCCGTCGGCAACTCGGTCACGTTCAGCTGGGTGCTCACCGCCCGGCACTCCACCAGCACCTGGGAGTACTTCGTCGGCGGCACGCGCATCGCGGTCATCGACGACGGCGGCCGCCAGCCCGGCGCGACCGTCTCCCACACGGTGAGCCTCGGCGGACGCACCGGCCGGATCATGGTCCTGGCCCGGTGGAACATCGCCGACACCCCCATGGCCTTCTACTCCTGCGTGGACCTGCAGGTCGGTGGCGGCGGGAACCCCACGCCGACGCCCACCCAGCCCTCCCCCTCGCCGACGGTGAACCCCACCCCGACCCCGACCACCACCACGCCGCCGGCGGGTGGCACGTGGGCGGCCGGGACGGCGTACAAGGCCGGTGACCGCGTCACGTACGGCGGCGCCACCTACCAGTGCCGTCAGGCGCACACCGCCATCGCCGGTTGGGAGCCGCCCAACGTCCCGGCGCTCTGGCAGCGGGTCTAGCTCGTCGTCTTCGGGGGTGCCCGTCCGCCGGGCGCCCCCGGCTTCTCGGAGGAGGAACGGATGCGATTCCTTGTACTGGTCTCGGCGTTGCTCCTCGCCGGCTGTGCCGCCGCCCCGGCGCAGCCGGCACCTCCCGGCGCTGCCGGACCCGCGGCTTCCTCCCGAGTCTTCAACGACACCGACGTCATGTTCACCCAGATGATGGTCGCCCATCAGGCGCAGGCGCTCGCGATGGTGCGCCTAGCGCGCACCAAGGCCGTCCGCGAGGACGTGCGGACCCTGGCCGCCGCGATCGACGTCACCGAGGCCGACGAGACCAAGACGATGCAGGTCTGGCTCCAGTCGTGGAACCAGCCCCCGACCGCCGCCCCCGACTCGCACGCGGGCCACGGCGGCGCCCACGGCACGAACCCCGACGACATCGCCGCCCTCGCCACGTTCGACGGCGCCGAGTTCGAGAAGCGCTTCCTCAACATGCTGGTCGCCCACCAGCACAACGCGGTCGAGATCGCCCGCATGGAGACCGGCTCCGGCGTCAACCCCGGCGCCCTCGACCTGGCCAAGCGCATCACCGACTCCCGTACCGCCGAGATCCAGCAGATGCTGCGCCATCTGGAATCCGCGTAGCTCCTCCGGGACCCCGCCGCGTATCGACAACCATTACCTTGAGTGTCGACGACGGCTTCGGCGGACGGGGGTCTGCGCATGCTGACACGAAGCAAGGTGTGGTTGACCGTGACGGCGATCGCGGTGATCGGGCTGGCCGCGGGGCTCGGGGTCCGGTGGCTGACCCGCGGCCCCGACACGACCACGACACCGATCACGTCCGTCGCCACCGCCGCCGGCGACGGCCCGGAGCTGGAGGTGTCGCTCACGTACTCCAGCTGCCACGAGCTCGACCGCATCGACGTCGCCGAGAACTCCAGGACCGTCACCCTCACCGCCCGCCTGCGCTCCAGGGCCCCGGGCTCCTGCGGCACCGTCCCGACGACGACAAAGACCACCCCGGTCCCGCTGAAGGCCCCACTGGACCACCGGACCGTCGTGGACGGCACCACCGGCTCGCCGCTCCGGACCGGCTGACCGCTCCCGGTCGCTACTCGCAGGCGATGCCGTCGCCGTCGCGGTCGAGGTCGTAGACGTCGTCGCCGATGACACGGACCGGGCCCTGGACGTACGACGGGCCGTTGCCGCTGCCGCCCTTGCAGTCGACGTCGACCGGATCGTTCGGCACGCACGGGGAGTAGTTCGGGTTGCAGTTCCCCGCGGGCTTCGTGGTCGCCTTCGTGGTGGGCGCCTTGGTGGGTGCTTTGGTGGGCGCTTTGGTGGCGGCCGGGTTTGCCGGCGGGTTCATGGTGGTCGGCGGCGCGGTCGTCGCGGGCGGTGTCGTCGCCGGGGCGCTCGTCGTGGCGGCCGTGGCTTCGGCGGGCGACGCGGCTTCGGCAGGCGACGCGGCTTCAGCGGGCGTCGCGGCGGACGTCTGCGGCACCGCGAGCGCGCCCGTGCGGGCCAGGTCGCGGGTGCCTTCCGGGCGCCCGGCACCGGCTCCGATCGCGGCGATGCCGCAGATCCCGGCGACGACGACCACGAAGGCGGCCACCGCGATGGCCGTGACCCGGCCGGGGCGCGGACCCCTCTGGTTGATCGGCGGTTGTGTCACCTCGCGAAGTCTGCTGCCGGCACCTTCTGGCGGACAGTAGCCGAACGGACGCGTCTGGTGAGATCGACGGCTGGACTCGGCCGCGAACGGCGGGGCGTGCATAGACTCGGGCACATGAGCGTGACCAACTGGGCGGGGAATCTGACGTTCGGCGCCGCCCGGGTGCATCGACCGTCCACGGTGGACGCGGTGCGGGAGGTCGTGGCGGGGGCGGAGCGGGTGCGGGTGCTCGGGTCGGGGCACTCGTTCAACGACATCGCCGACACGACGGCGGATCTCGTGAGCGTGGCGGGCCTGCCGTTCGAGCCGCGGATCGACGCGGCGGCGGGGACGGTCACCGTCGCCGGCGGGGTGCGATATGGCGAGCTGGCCACGTTCCTGGACGCCGCAGGGTATGCGCTGCACAACCTCGGGTCGCTGCCGCACATCTCGGTGGCGGGGGCGGTCGCCACCGGTACACACGGATCCGGCGCGAAGCTGGGCAGCCTGGCGACGGCCGTGGCGGGGGTCGAGATCGTCACCGCCGGCGGGGAGCTGGTGCGGCTGGAGCGGGGCGACCCAGGCTTCGCGGGCAGCGTCGTGGCGCTGGGCGCCCTCGGCGTAGTGGTGGGTGTGACGTTGGAGGTGCGGGAGTCGTACACCATCCGCCAGCACGTCTTCGAGCACCTGCCCCGGAAGGTTCTCGACGCCCGCTGGGACGAGATCGTGGCCGCGGGCTACTCGGTGAGCCTGTTCACCACCTGGTCGGGCGACACGGTCGATCAGCTGTGGCTCAAGCTCGCCGACGGGGAGGAGCCCGACGGGTTCGGGGCGGTGCCCGCGACGCGGCCGATACACCCGATCGCCGCGATGCCCGCGGTCAGCTGCACCGAGCAGGGCGGCGTGCCCGGGCCGTGGCACCGGCGGCTGCCGCACTTCAAGCTGGAGTTCACGCCGAGCAGCGGTGAGGAGCTGCAGAGCGAGTTCTTCGTGGCGCGGCAGGACGCGGCGGAGGCGTTCGCCGCGGTCGAGCGGCTGCGGCACCTCGTGACGCCCGTTCTGCAGATCTCCGAGATCAGGGTCGTGGCGGCCGACGACCTGTGGCTGAGCCCGTGCTTCGCACGTGACAGCGTGGCTCTGCACTTCACCTGGATCAAGGACTCCGCGCGGGTCGCGCCGGTCGTCGCGGTCCTGGAGGAGGCGCTGGCCCCGCTGTCGCCCCGGCCGCACTGGGGCAAGGTCTTCCACCACGCGGCGCGCCCTTCCCGCCTCGCCGACTTCCTCGCGCTGCGTGACCGGCTCGACCCGGACCGCAAGTTCAGCAATGCGTTCGTGGAGCGGCATCTGGCGGCGGAGTAGATTTCACGGCGTGCGTATCGCTCGTTTCGCCCACAGCAGTGGCATGTCGTTCGGAGTCGTCGAGGGCGAGCCCTCGGCCGGGCTCGCCGGGCTCACCGTCGCGGAGATCGAGGGTCACCCGTTCGGGGAGCTGCGGTTCACCGGCCAGCGCTGGGCCGTCGCCGACGTGCGGCTGCTCTCGCCGATGCTGCCCAGCAAGGTGGTGTGCGTCGGGCGCAACTACGCCGACCACGCCGCGGAGCTCGGCAACGACGTGCCGAAGGAGCCGCTGCTCTTCCTGAAGCCCTCCACGTCGATCATCGGCCCCAACGACGCCATCCGGATCCCGCCGCAGTCGCAGCAGGTCGAGCACGAGGCCGAGCTCGCCGTCGTGATCGGCGTCACGGGCGCCCGCCGCGTCGACCGGGCCGGCGCCGCAGCGGCCATCTTCGGCTACACCGCCGCCAACGACGTCACGGCTCGCGACCTGCAGCGCAAGGACGTGCAGTTCACGCGCGGGAAGAGCTTCGACTCCTTCTGCCCCATCGGCCCCTGGATCGTCACCGGCCTGGACGTCAGCGACGTCGAGGTCCGCTGCGAGGTCAACGACGAGGTCCGCCAACTCGGCCGCACCAAGGACATGGTCTTCGACGTGCCGACTCTTGTGTCATATGTCTCACACGTCATGACCCTCCTCCCCGGCGACGTGATCCTCACCGGCACCCCCGCCGGCGTCTCCCGCATGGTGGCCGGCGACGAGGTGACCGTCACGATCGAGGGCGTCGGTGCACTCACCAACAAGGTCCTGACCTTGGAATAGGCGTTTTTGCGACAACCGATTTGGCCTGGTGCGTTCGCTCCGGTAAAGTTCTCAACCGGCGCCGAAAGCGCCAATGGGGTATGGGGTAATTGGCAGCCCAACTGATTCTGGTTCAGTTAGTCTAGGTTCGAGTCCTGGTACCCCAGCACCGCAGCAAGATCGCGGTGCTGTACAGTTCCACCGCACGACACAGCAAGACCTGGGGCCCCGTCGTCTAGCGGCCCAGGACGCCGCCCTCTCAAGGCGGTAGCGCCGGTTCGAATCCGGTCGGGGCTACAGTCCAATGGGTCCACCCTGTTCACGGGGTGGACCCGTTCGCGTTGGTGGACTTCCGCGTTCCCCGCGCAGCGGCTCCGCCGCCGCTCCCCAGTGGGGGATTCTCACCCCACACCCCCAATGCTCCGCTTCGCGTCGCACCGCTCGCTGCGCGTCGCGGGGGCGGGGCTCGCTTCGCGTCGCTTTGGGCTACGCGCCCATCCGAATCGTTGTGTCGCGCCGATCAGAGTTGCCCGGGTTGCGCATCACGTTGACCAGCCACACGGAAGCGCCGCACCGTCGAACCCGAACCGGCCTGCCCAGGCACCACGCCGGGCAAAGCCGGCCGCAGCGCCCACACCACGCCAGCCAGCCAGCCACACGGAAGCGCCGCACCGCCCACCCGAACCGGCCTGCCCAGGCACCACGCCGGGCAAAGCCGGCCGCACCGCCCACACCACGCCGGCCAGCCACACGGAAGCGCCGCACCGACCGCCCGAACCCGAACCGGCCCACCCAGGCACCGCGCCGGGCAAAGGCCTGCCGCAGCTCGGCGGCATGTCGATCAGCCCGCACGGGGGTGCCGTGCCGACGGGGTTCGCCTCGCACGGGGCGCTGCGGGGCTCAGCGCGCACTGGGACTACGAACACCGCACCAACGCCGCACGGGGCTCCGCCCGCCGATCAGCATCACCAGACCGCCACGCCGCTGCACGAACCGCCGCGCCGGTGGGGCGCGGGCTGTGGGGCACCGTGCTGCTCAGCGCCTGCTGGGCCGACGATCGCTCCGCCAACCACGGGCGTCGCGCCGGCCGCGTCAGACCAACACCATGGGGCACCTACTCGCGCCGTCCAGCGACGCCCGACCACGGGGCACCGTGCCGGCGGGGCCATCCCCACAGAGCAACATGCCGACCGATCCGCTCAGCATGTACAGCTTGTCGTCCCAGCGGTCCGCGGTTTGGGGCAGGGCGGTCTCGCAGGCGGGAAGGATGTCGGCGGCCAGGTCGAAGCAGTCGGCGACCAGCTCGCTGGGGTCAGCGGGCTGAGCTTGTAGGACCACTTGTACACGTGCAGGCAGCCGGGCTGCTCGCTGGCGAGATGGGTCTCGCGGGTCGGTTGCAGCCGGTCCGCTTGCGTGAAGCCGGTCAGCACACTGCGCAGCCGGCCGCCTGCGGGCATGACTCATCGGCGCGTCACCGCCGACGCGCTGATGTCAACCTCGTGACTTGCGCTGCTCGACCTGGCCGCCGCCTGAGCCCACGTAGCGACGGCGACCAGACATCTTCAAGCCGCTCTGCGCGCCGCCCCGACGGCCGCGATTTCCTCGCGCGCTCGACCTGCCACAACGTCCACCGGATCTCCCGCCTCCAGGGCGAGTACCTGAATCCGTAGCGCGGGAGCCCGCCTGAGGATCTTGGACGTGATCTCGCGGCGGTGGCGCAGTCGTTCGGTGAAAGCTCCCCGCTCGTCGTCCGCTCGGGCCGTAAGGCCGGCCCCGCAGTCCCCGCAGCGGTTTCTGCCGGCACGAGGCGTGGGGCGCGGGTAACAGACTGGGCAAAACAGACGCCCGGTCGTGTGACGAAACAGCTCGGCCCTTGCCGGACAGCGCTCGACCGCGACCCGCACAAGATCGCGGGGACGCACGACCGGAACGCGGCAAAGCCTTGCCGAGAGCTTCGGCGAGAGTGGTCTTGCCAGCGGCCGGGGGACCGATCAAGCAGATCGGTCGTAGGGGCGTCTCCGAGGTCACGAGAAGCTCACGACCTTATGTTCGCCGAGCTCAATGCCGTACCGCTTGTAGACCTTCGTGGTGTTCTCGCTCGTGAGCTGCGACTCATCGTAGCCGAGCAGGGCAGCGACGCGGTGCACCTCTTCGGGGGACGCGGCCTCGATCTCCAGGTACGGCGGGATCATCGGCCACTCGTCGATCTCCAGCTGGGCGCCGTCGAGGGCGAAGCTCGTCCTGCGGTTCTCCTGATAGGACTTCGGGTGGAAGCCCAGGAAACCCAAGAGCTCATTCGTCGCGTCCAGGTCGTCCACGGTGACCTCGACCTCGTAGGTGCCGTCGATGCCGTCGTGGGAGATCTCCTTGACGGCAAGCGTGGTCTTCGTGCCGTTGTCGCGCAGCCGGATCCACTTGCTCTCGTCGCCCGCGACGATGTCGTACACGTAGCGGCGCTGGAGCGTCGGGGCGCCGGCCTCGCTGCCGCCCTTGGAAAGAATCAGGTCCGCCATCGCGGCCGGGTCGATGTCGAGCACCTTCGCCTCAAACTCTGCGGGCACGTCGAGTCCTTTCACAACAATCAATCGCCGGACAACTGGCGGTACTCGGCGTCACGAAGCGCCACGACCTCCCGGCACAGATCGTGCCGGACGAACTCTGCGACAGGCATGCAGAGGTCCATGCGCTGGATGCAGACACCGACCTGGTATCCACCACGAGCGTCGCGATAGAGCCGGACGCCGTAGAAGCCTTCCTGGCAATCGGTGTCGTTGTTGAACCTGCACCCCGCGCACGTCTTGGGCAAGCGGACGCTCCGGATCTGCTTGAACCAGATCGTCCGGCCGTTCGGCAGTTCGTAGGCCGTGCGGCTGCCGGAGACGCCTGCAGTCACGTGGTGCGTCGTGGCCACGGCATCCAGGTCGGCGAGGATCTGAGTGATCGCCGCGATCGACTCCGCGCCGTCATCGAGCGAGTTCAGCAGCCGCACGCTGAGCCAGGGCGAATACTCCTCGAGCAGCCGGCGCACGCGTGAAGCGTGGCCGTAGTTCGGAACGACGATGTTCGCGCTCGCCCGGATGCCTGCACGTTCGGCCGCAGCCATCGATTCCTTAAGTGCCGCGATCTTCCGTTCGGCGCGGTGGACGTTGGCGAAACGGGCGTGTTGCACCTGGGCAAGCTCGTCAGGCGTGGTGCCGAAGATGCTGAAGTTGACGCGGTCGAGTCCTGCCCGCGCGCAGTCCTCCAGAACGGCGGCGCCCCGCTCGCCGTTCGACGTGACACAGGCCCGAAGCCCGGTCTGAACGCCGGCCTGCACGATCTCGGCGAGTCGAGGATGCAGCGTCGGCTCACCACCGGTGAGATGCAGTTCGTTGAGATCCAACGCATCGCGCAGGAGGGCCAGCGTCGAAGCAAACTCCGCGTCAGGCGCGACGGTCGCGGGCAGAAAATGGGTGCCGTTGGTGGCGAGGTAAATGGACACGCGGCCTGACGAACCCTGCGCGACGACAGGCGTTCCTTCGTTGTGGCAGAAGGTGCACGTCATCCCGCAGCCGTCGATGATCTTCACGCGCAGCGTTCGATCGGTGTGGACGTACGTGGGCACCGAAGCCCGCGTGCCGGGCTTGCACGGAGTCACGACCATGCGCCCGACCTGACGTCGAGAGCGTCGATCTCCCGCGTGGTCCAGCCCGCGTCGAGGAGTACATCGCGCGCCCAGGCTTGCGTCTCGCACGGGAGCGGGGTGGCGCGGCTCAAGCAGCGCGCACCCGCCGGATGGTCGATCGAGCAGTGAACGCGAATCGCGAGCTGCGCAAAGGCTAGGTCTTCTTCGGTGGGGTCGGGCGGACGAGTCATCCCATCGTCCCTTCGACGCTGGCTGATGTGACTGGTCGCGAGTGATCGCTAGACAGAGCGTCAGGGATCAGCCAGGATCGTTGAAGGTGGTAAGCGTTTCCCTCCGTTGCCTCATCCGCCGATGACCGAAGAGACTCCTGACCTCGGCGAGATTCTGAGGGCTGCCCGCGAGGCGGCCGGATGGAGCCTGTCCCGAATGGGTCGGGCGACCGGGTTCAGCAAGCCGTACCTCTCGAAGCTGGAGACCGGCGGCAAAGAGGTGAAGCCTTGGCACATCGAGGCGTATGACAAAGCGCTGGGAGGTGACTCCGTGCGTCGTCGAGCGTTGCTGGTCATGGGCGCGAGCTTCGTGTCTCAGGCAGTCTGGGCCGAGCTGGACATGCCGATGTCAGGGCCGCCGAGAGTGGACCCGCACGAACTCGCCGCACTGGAAGCCTCAGCGGACATGTTGACCAGCCTGGGCTTGCAGCATGGTGGCAGGGCCGCCGTGGCGGCAGCACGCGGCCAGTTGAGGTATGCCGCAGGGTTGCTGGATCTGGACATGTCCGACGCGGCGAGGGGATCGCTACTGACGACGGTTGGCCGGCTCGCCGACCGGACGGCATGGTCCATGGCCGACAGTGGGCAGCTCAAGCAGGCGGACAAGATCTACGACTTCGCGCTCACCGTTACACCCGACCCCGTCCAACATTGGCTTTCGCTCGTCAACCTCGCCGGCCTGCGCCTTGACCAGGACGAGCCGCAACGCGCCCTTGACCTGCTGGATCGAGTCGAACCGGGCCTTCCCGTGCTCCAGTTCCTGGTCAACTCGGCACGAGCCCACGCATACGCCCTACTCGGCGACTTCTCGCGAACCGTTCGCCACATCGGAGTCGCCGACGATGCGCACGCGGCTGTCGACCTGTCGGATCTTCCGTCGGCGATTCACCCCTACGTCTCGGGGCACGAGGCGCACGCGCACTCTGCCGCAGGCAGAGCGCTGTATGTGCTTGCTCGCGCTGGTCGGCAGAAGGCGGCACCACTTGCCGCCGGCAGGCTGGAGGCGGCCGTTGTAGCGTTCGGTCCCGACCGTGCACGGGCGATTGCGAGTTGCAGTCGACGGCTGAACGTGCTCGCCGGCTGACTCAGGTGAGTGCGCGTTCGCAGTAGTCGATCAGTAGCGCTCGTAGCACGCTTGAGCGCTCGGCGAAATCGCGCTGGTACCGGACGTACTCGGCTCGGCCCTCAGGTGTCTCGACGTGGAGCGGCGTCAGCCCGATGGTCGCCAGGTCGTACGGACTCGCGCGCATGTCGAGGGTCCGGATCTCCTTCGCCAGCTCGAAGCAGTCAGCGATCAGCTCACTCGGCACGAGTGGGGAGAGCTTGTAGGCCCACCGGTAAACGTCCATGTTCGCGTGCAGGCATGCCGGCTGATCGTGCTCGTGCTGCGTTTCGCGCGTGGGCTGGAGCAGGTTCAGCGGTCGTGCCGGCGGGGTGAAGAACCGGAAGGCGTCGAAATGGCTGCACCGCACGGTGATCTCGTCCACGAGTGCCGCAGTGGCCTCGGGGCCGAGTCGCAGCGGCAGGATGTTGTGCCGCGTCTCGTCCGGCGTCTGCCGGTAGACCATCGCCCACTCGTGCATCCCGAAGCAGCCGAAGTGCGGCGCCCGACCGGCGGTGGACGCCAGGAGGCGATAGATCCATTCGACGGAGGTGCGGCGGCGGCCCAGCACGGCGTTCACGTCGAGGCGGACGCCGCCGTCACCATCGGCCACGAAGTCCGGTCCGAAGTTTCCCGGATCGGCGTCGGCCAGCACGACACCCGGCCCAGGCTGCCAGCGGCGGAGCTGTGCGGGCCGGAAGTTGTAGTAGGTCAGGAGGAACTCTTCGATCGAGTGGCGGCCGTGCGCGGCGCGCTTGGCGAGGTGATCCTTCAGGAGTCCGTCGATCCGCTGCTCATGCTGTGTGCGTCGGACACGCCACCGCGAAGCAGTCAGGTGTTCGGAGGCGGTCCAGTGGGCGGCGGTGGTCACGAGTCCTATTCTGCCTGTCCGGCCCGCGCGCTGGGAGAAGGCCGCGAGGGTGGGCGGCGGCGTTCCAGGTGCGGCACGATCCACCGGTCGGCCCGTGCCTCGTGGGCTGCCCTGCGGGCGTCGTCTGAGAGCACGCGACCAGCTTAGGTTGTACCGTCACACGCATGCGGAAGCTCGGTGCAATGCTCGCCGTGGCCACAGCCTGCACACTGGTGCTCGCAGGGTGTGGTGGCGAGTCGAAGGAACGGGCCCAGCCGGCGGCGCCGGGGTCGGCCACCCCGGGGAAGAGCTCGTCGGCGGCGCCGGCGCTGGTGCTCGGGAAGCCGAGCAGCGTCAAGGTCGCCGTGGGGGCGGGGCTGAACGGGGCGCCGTTCGACGTGGCGCGGAGCGTGACGATGCCGACGGGGTGGAGTGCGTCGGTCTACGCGCGGGTCGAGAAGGCCAGGTTCCTGACGTTCACGCCGAGCGGTGACCTGCTGGTCTCCCAGCCCTCGCAGGGCAAGGTGCGCGTGGTGCGGGGCGGGAAGGTCACCGAGTTCGCGTCCGGGCTCAACGTGCCGCACGACATGGTGTTCGCCGAGGTCGGCGGGGCGACGTGGCTGTTCGTGGCCGAGGCGGACAAGGTCGTGCGCTACCCGTACAAGAGCGGGGACCTCAAGGCGCACGACGGCCAGGTGGTCGTCGACGGGCTTCCCGACTTCAGCACGCCGGAGCTGCGCGGCAACTACGCGCACGTGCTGAAGAACATCGCGGTGAAGGACTCGAAGCTGTACGTGTCGATCGCCTCCACCTGCAACGCGTGCGTCGAGGACACCGTCAGCGACCCGCAGCGCGCCGCGATCTACACGTTCGACGCCGCCGGGAAGAACGCCGGCAAGCACCTGCTGGCGCGCGGCATCCGCAACGCCGAAGGCCTCGCGTTCCGGCCCGGCACCGACGAGCTGTGGGCCGTGGTCAACAACCGCGACAACACGCTCGTCCCCGACGACCGCGACGTCGACGGTGACGGCAAGTCCGACAAGGGCAAGCGGATGAGCCAGTTCGTCGACCAGTACCCGGTCGAGGAGCTCATCAAGGTCCGCGACGGCGGCTTCTACGGCTGGCCGTTCTGCAACCCCGACAGTGACAACGGCACCCACAACCTGCCGTTCCACCGCGACTACGAGCTCAACCGCGACGGCCAGAAGGCCGACTGCACCAAGGCCGACCGGATCGACCTCGGCCTGCCCGCGCACACCGCGCCCCTGGGCCTGACCTTCGTGCCGGCCTTCGAAGGCGCCGTCGTGCCGCTGCACGGCTCGTGGAACAGCACGAAGCCCGTCGGCTACAAGGTCGTGTTCGTCCCGTGGACCACCGGCGGCCCCGGCGACCCGGTCGACCTGCTCAGCGGCCTCGTCGACACGAAGGCCGGCAAGCCCTGGCTCCGCCCCGTGGACGCCGCCCTCGACGCCGACGGCTCCGTCCTCGTCAGCGACGATCTCGCCGGCACGATCCTGCGCCTCACCCCGCCGAAGTAGGCCGCGATCCCCGCGGGGGTGCCGTCGCTGAGCCTGCGCCTCACCCCGCCGGAGCAGACCCGAGCCTCGCGGGGGTGCCGTCGGCGAGCAGAAACTCGACGCCGACGGGTCCATTGTGGACCGTGACGGTGCCGTCGAGCGAGACCGAGACGTCCAGCAGGCCGTCGGCGACCTTCAGGCCACGGACGCGGAACGCGCCGACCGGCGACGGGACGAGCGGGTCGAACGTGACGCGCCCGGCGGGGATGTCGACGTCCAGGCCCAGCAGCACGACGAGCACCGCCGGCCCGGCCGCGGCGGACCAGGCCTGCGGCCGGCACGCCGCCGGGTACGGCGTCGCGGCGTCGTCGCCACCGTACAACTCGGGCAGCCGGGAGTCGAAACGCTCGGCGGCGTCGAGGAGGGCGCCCACCAGCGCCGCCGCCTCCTCGCGGTGGCCGTCGCGGGCCAGGCCCAGCAGCGCGATCGCGGTGTCGTGCGGCCAGACCGAGCCGGCGTGGTACGAGCCGGGGTCGTAGCCGGCCGAGGACCCGGCGAGGGTCCGCAGCCCGAACGGGGAGCGCAGGCGGCCCAGCCAGTCGGCGACCGCGGCGCTCTCGGCGGGTGACAGCAGGCCGGTGCCGAGCAGGTGGCCCATGTTCGACGCCACCGCGTCGACCCGCTCCCCGGTGCCGGTGACGGCGAGCGCTGGATAGCCGCCCGGGCACCAGAACGCGGCCCTGAACCGGTCCGCGAGATCGGCCGCCGCCGAACGCCACCGCGAGGCGCCCGGGCGGCCGAAGGCGTCGAGCAGGTCGGCGCCGTCGCGGAAGGCCTGGTACGCGTACGCCTGGACCTCGCACAACGCCAAGGTCCCGCTCGCGATGCGCCCGTCGGCGAACTGGATGCCGTCGGCCGAGTCCTTCCAGCCCTGGTGGGTGAGGCCGGCGCCGGTGGTGCGGTAGGTGACGAAGCCGCCGTGCGAGTCGAGCCACGCGAGGGCGGCCTCCGCGGCGGGCAGCAGGGCCTCCACGGCGTCGGGGCGCATGCCCCAGCGGTACGCGTCGGCGAGGGTGCAGACGAAGAGCGCGGTCGCGTCGACGCTGCCGTAGTAGACCGGCGGCAGCCGGTGCGCGGCGTCCTGGCGGCGGATCTCGTGCGGGATCCGGCCGGGCTCTTCCTCGTTTTCGCCGATGTACGAGGTGTGCTGCCGCTGAGAGGTGCCGTGCTGGGGCGAGGCGTCCTGCCGCCCCGAGGCGCCTCGCTGGGCCGGGGCGTCCTGCACGGCCGACGGGCCCGGCAGTCCTGCCGGCGAGGTGCCCTGCAGTCCTGCCGGCGAGGTGCCCTGCAGGTCCGTAGTGCCTTGGTGGGCCGCGAGTGTCCGGAGGGTGCCGGCGGCGACGTCGGTCCCCAGTGGCAGGGCGAGCCGCGCCGACCAGAGCGCGTCCCGGCCGAACAGCGTCAGGTACCACGGGCTGCCGGCGCTGTAGTACAGGTCGCCGCGGCGCAGCGCGTCGAGGTCCTGGACGCCGGTGCGCACCAGCGCGTCGAGCCGGGCGTCGCCGGCCGCGACCCGCAGCGTGCTGAACCGCTTGGCCCGCGGGATCGGCGGGACGTCGGTGCGGGTGAAGCGCAGCTCGGCCGCCCACCCTTCGCCGGGCGCCAGCGTGACGGTCCACCGCAACGCATCGCCGGCCTCATCCGGCGCCGGCGTGGCGTCGAGGCGGACCGTCATGCCGTCCTCGGCCCGCGCCTCGGCGAGCAGCGGCACGACGTCCACAGTGGACCCGTCGCGAACGGCGCCGGTGGTGGCGAAGTCCGTGGCGGCCACCACCGCGAGCGTGACCACCCGCGGCTCGTCGGCCTTGTTGGCCAACGTGATCGTCTCGGTGCCGCCCAGCGGCTCGGCCAGCCGGCTGCGTGCGATGGCGAGGCCACCTCGTACATCCGCGAAAACCGCTGAAGCAGCACCGGTGCGACGCACGTCCCGCGCTGCCACGGCCACGCCGTCGACCGTGACCTCCAGCCGTGCCAGCACCCGGCGGTCCTCGACGTAGAGCCCGTCGGCGCCGCCGGTGAGCTGACCGGACGGCCCTGACAGCCACATCGCCGGGGCGGCCACACAGGTCACATGCGCGTGCAGGTCGTGATTCGCCACCCGTCGCACGGTACGTTAACGGCTGTGAGCGGCGACGCGAGACCGGGCTGGCTACGGCGCACCGAGGCCGAGCAGCGCTGGCCCGCCGCGCTCGCGATCGCCGTCGCGGTGTCCGTGCACCTGCTGCTGCCGGCCGACCTGGCGCCCCGCCCGCGCTGGCTGCTGCCGGGCCTGGAGGTGGCTCTGCTGCTCAGCGTCGTCGTGGTCAACCCGCTGCGGATCAATCGCGAGACCCGCGTCCTGCGGCCGCTGAGCATCGGCCTGGCCGCGCTGCTCGGCGTCGCGACGGCGTGGTCGGCGGCGCTGCTCGTGCGGGAGCTGTTCGGGCACGGGCACATCACGCCGTCGCACCTGCTGCTGTGGGCCGCCGCGATCTGGCTGACGAACGTCATCGTGTTCGCCCTCTGGTTCTGGGAAGGCGACCGCGGCGGCCCGGCTGCCCGCGCCGAGGGGAGCGACCCCCACCCCGACTTCCTCTTCACCCAGATGACCGCCGGCGCCCTCGCGCCCCGCGACTGGGAGCCGAAGTTCTTCGACTACTTCTACCTGTCGTTCACCAACGCCACGGCGTTCAGCCCGACCGACACCATGCCGATGTCCACCTGGGCCAAGGCCGGCATGCTCATCGAGTCCGCCGTCTCGCTCGCCACCGTCCTGCTCGTCGTGGCCCGCGCGGTCAACGTGATCGGCTGAGGCCCGTCTCAGGTCTTCTCACCCTCGCCACAGCAACGCTCGAATACCTTCCGCTGCAGCTACCACGGGAGGCACATCATGATCGAGGCTGTCGGCCTCACCAAACGCTACGGCGACCGCATCGCCGTCGACCAGCTGTCGTTCACCGTGCGGCCGGGCCAGGTCACCGGGTTCCTCGGCCCGAACGGCGCCGGCAAGTCCACCACCATGCGGATGATTCTCGGGCTCGACGCCCCCACCAGCGGCCGCGTCACCATCGACGGCCGCCCGTTCGGCCGCCTGGACAACCCGATGCTCGAGGTCGGCGCGCTGCTGGACGCCAAGGCGATCCACGGTGGGCGCAGCGCGTACCACCACCTCCTCTGCCTCGCGCAGACCAACAACATCCCGCGCCGCCGGGTCGACGAGGTCCTGGAGATCGTCGGGCTCACCGTCGTCGCGCGGAAGCGGTCGAAGGGCTTCTCGCTCGGCATGGGCCAGCGGCTCGGCATCGCCACGGCCCTGCTCGGCGACCCGCGCATCCTCATGTTCGACGAGCCCGTGAACGGCCTGGACCCCGAGGGCATCCTCTGGATCCGCAACCTCATGAAGTCCCTCGCCGCCGAGGGCCGCACCGTCTTCGTCTCGTCGCACCTGATGAGCGAGATGTCGCTGACCGCCGACCACCTGCTCGTCATCGGCCGCGGCCGGTTGATCGCCGACTGCACGGTCCAGGAGTTCATCGAGCAGAACTCGGTCCTGGCCACCCGCGTGCGCACCCCCGATCTGTCGGCGTTGGCGGCGTTGGTACGAGCGGCCGGCGCCACCGCCGTCGTCGAGCCCGACGGTGCGCTGCTCGTCACGGAGCTGCCGATGCGCGACATCGGGGACCTCGCCTTCTCGCATGGCCTGCGGCTGCACGAGCTGGCGCCCTTGCAGGCGTCGCTGGAGCAGGCGTTCATGGAGCTCACCAAGGACAGCGTCGAATACCGGGGGACCCGATGACGACTTTAACGGCCCGCCGCGCCGGCTTCGACGGCCTGCTGCGCTCCGAGTGGACGAAGCTGCGCACCGTCCGCTCCACCACCTGGTCCCTGGTGGCGATGGCCGCCATCTCGGTCGGCCTGATGTCGCTGATCGCCTGGCTCCTCATGCGCCAGTGGTCGTCGTTCTCCCGGGAGGATCAGGCCGTCCTGGCCGCCGAACCGCTCCAGATCATCATCGACCAGCCCGTCTTCATCTCACAGCTCGTCGTCGCCGTCCTGGGCGTCATGGTCGTCTCCGCCGAATACACCACCGGCATGATCCGCTCCACCCTGCAGGCCCAGCCCCGCCGCCTGCAGGTCCTGTCCGCGAAGGTCCTCGTCTTCGCGCTCCTGATGTTCGCCGTCGGCGAGGTGCTGAGCTTCGCGGCCTTCTTCACCGGCCGCTGGATCATGTCCGACCACATCCCGGTCACCCTCTCCGACCCGGGCATCGCCAGATCCGTCTTCGGCGCCGGCCTCTTCCTGACGGTGCTGGGCCTCTTCGCCCTCGCCTTCGGCGCCATCGTCCGCCACACCGCGGGCGCCATCACCGGCGTGCTCGGCCTGATCCTCATCGTCTCCAACCTGACCACCCTCCTTCCCGGCAAGTGGGGCGCCCACGTCCACACCTGGATGCCCACGAACGCGGGCAAGCTCATCTTCAAGCCGACCCTCCCCCCGGACCCGATCCTGACCCAGTGGCAGGGCCTGGCCGTCTTCACCGGCTGGACCGTCCTGCTGCTGGCCGTCGCCGCCTTCCTGTTCAAACGGCGCGACGCCTGACCCACCCGCGCACCGGCCCAGCCACTCGGGCGCCCCCGCCGCGTATCATCGACCATGAATGCGCGGCGGGCGGCGAGAGGGATCATTCCTGTGTGGACAAGGCAGATCGCGCACGGAGGCCTCGCGGCGCTGCTGGTGATCACCGGATCTGCGTGCTCGTCGGAGCCGCCGAAGAAGAAGGTCACCTACCACGTGACGGGCGGCACGACGAAGAGCAAGATCGTCTTTGGGTACACCAGCAGCAACGGCCAAACAGGCACCGACACCAGGCTCGGCGAGATCGACTGGACCAAGGATGTGACCGCGTCCGGGGGGACGGTCCAGATCGAGGCGATATCCGACCGCGGACTGCAGGACATGGATCTCATGCTGGAATGCAGCATCGCCGTGGACGGCAAGGTCCTCGTCAGGATGAGCGGATCCCCCGGCTGCAAGGCAAAGCTCGACCTCGACGAGCCACCGCCCGGGCAGCCATCGGCCTGACCCGCCTCCCGGCACTTCCAGTCACGGAGGGCTTTCCCGGCTTGCTCCTGTCGCGGTTCAGGTGAGCCAGCCGTAGACGTTCCAGGTGATGCCGGCGGTGGCGGCCAGGGCCAGGGCGGCGAGGTAGGTCAGGACCAGGCGGGTGTCGCGCAGGACGCACTTGGAGCGGGTCAGGCCCTGGCGGCGGGCGCGGAGGTAGCCGAAGAAGCCGAGCAGGGCGAAGCCGAGCAGGGCGACCGGGCCCAGGAGCCACGCGAGGGCGGCGATCGTCGCGTACACGCAGAGACGCAGCGGATCGTAGGGCTGCGGGGATGGCGGAGTCACAGCGCCCTGGGCAGGCGTTGGGCGGAGAGTGCCGGCCAGGCCTGGACGGCGCAGAACGGGGCGCACTGGTGTGCCGGGGATTCGTCGGCGGCAGCGACGGAAGCGACCGTGGCGACGTGCACGCAGCACTGCAGAAGGCGCTCCTCGATCATCGTGTGCATGTCCATGAAGGGCTTGACCGTGATGCGCTTGACGCGTTCGCCGAGCATCTTGCGCAGGCGGTTGCGGCCGCCGGGCAGGGACGAGGAGACCAGCGTGGTGAGGGTCGAGATGCCGAGGTCGCAGTTCTCGCAGATGTCGCGCCAGAGCGACCCCACGTCGGGGTGTGACAGCGACGACTGCTCCGACAGCAGCCCCAGCAGCGAGTCCTTGACGGCGGTCCGCAGCGCCAGCGGGAGCTGGACGTCGGCGATGCGGTTGGCGACGAGGTCCGGTGAGAGGTCCAGGAACTGCAGCAGGCGGTCGTGGCCGATGAGCTTGGTCATCGACTGCCACTCGCCGGCGTCGTCGCGCAGCAGGTACCCCACCGAGCAGCAGTGCGGGTGCGAGCACGGCAGGGCGGTCAGGTCGCGCCAGGTGACCTGGTCGCCGGTCTGCGGGCCGAGGCGGGCCAGGACGCCGGTGTGGGTGAGGCGGTCGAGGGGGTCGATCGCGCCCGAACGACCGGACCCGAACTGCGGCTGCAGGGAGACGCCGCCGACGTACGGGGTGTCGAGCGCGCGCTTCACGACGGCGCCGATCTCGTCGTCGTTGACGCCGAGGGCGCACGTCATGGTGAGGGTGGTGAAGATGCCGCGGGAGGAGAGCCGGTCGACCGCCTGGTCCTTGAGGCGGCGCAGGTCGGCGCCGCGGTGGTGGCGGGCGGCGCGCTCGGAGACGCCGTCGTACTGGAGGTAGACCTCGACCCGCTCGCGGTGCTCGGTCAGCAGGTCCAGCAGCGCGTCGTCGCGGGCGATCTTCACGCCGTTGGAGTTGACGAGGATCCGCACGACGTTGCGGGCGGACACCTCCCGCAGCAGCTCGGCCAGCTGCGGGTACAGCGTGGGCTCGCCGCCGGACAGCATGAGCACGTCGATGCGCCCGTTCTCCCGGGAGAGCTTCGTGTCCACGCTGGCGAGGACGTCGGCGAGCGGCACGACGCCCTCGATCGCCGGCGAGGAGTCGGTGAAGCAGGTCGGGCAGCGCAGGTTGCAGCTGTCGGTAAGGTCGGCGAGCAGGATGCACGTGTGCTGGGTCTGCATCTCCGGCAGGCCCGCGAGGTACGCCGACGGCACGGGCGCGAAGTTCCCGGCGAGGTCCGGCACGTGCGACTTCGTCGGGGCGGTCCACTGCTCCAGGTACCGCAGGATCTCCGGCGACTCGTCATACAGCGTGCGGACGAGACCGTGCGACGGGCAGCCGCGCTCCAGCCAGATCCTGCCGTCGCGTTCGGCGAGCCAGCCCGACAGCCGCTGCACCGACTCCAGTGGACGGTCTGGGCGCTCGTCGTGACAGTGCGGGCAGAACGCGTTGACGTACCGGTGGATCCGGTCCCCGCGAAGCTGCATACCAGTGCTCATACGGTCCCCGTGTTCGCGTTGACGATGGCGATGCAGACGCCGATCCCCGCGATGGGGAAGACGATGACGCTGACCGCCCAGCCGATGAGGATGCCGATGCCGAGGCCCCGGTCGCGGCGCACGATCCAGACGATGCCGACCACCAGGCACGCGACGAACAGCACCACCTGCAGCAGCATCTCCAGGTAGACGCCGAGCAGCGCGTTCTCGCTGTTGTCCGACGCGCCGAAGGCGATCGTCACGACCACGCCGATGATGATGACGAGGACCTGCGCGGCGGCGGCGATGCCGAGCCCCGCGGCGACCTTCCTGCCGCGGATCGGGCGATCCCCGTCCGGCGGCGGGGTCGGCACCGTCCAGTTCGGATTCATGCGGCCACCGTTTCCTTCTGTCGCACCAGATCCTTGACGAGGCCCGCCACGATGAGCGGCAGGCAGGCCAGGAGGAACAGCTGCGGCCGGGTCAGCCCGGCCCACACCACCTCGTTGCCCCGCACGAACTCCACCATGAAACGGAACGCGGCGTAAGCGGCCAGATAGATTTTGAACAGCGCGCCCGGCGCGGTCACCTTCCGGCGCAGCGCGAGCAGCGCGCCGAAGGCCAGCGCGTGGAAGAGGATCTCGTACGCGAAGGACGGGTGCAGCGGCACGCCGGCGGTCGTGTGCATCGCCTCGGCCTGGGCCGCGTCGAGCGTGACGCCCCACGGCAGGTCCGTCGGGGTGCCGGGCGGCTCGGCGAGCAGGCAGCCGACGCGGCCGACCGCCATCCCGGCCGCGACCGCGGGGGCGAAGAGGTCGCCGGTCCGCCACGGGTAGCCAGACACCTTCTTGGCCACGATCGCGCCGACGTACGCGCCGACGAGGCCGGACAGGATGCTGCGGTTGCCGTACGCCCACTGCTCCAGCAGCGACGCGTTGTCGCGCGGGTCGAGGTGCTGCGCCCACGTGCCGAGCCGGGCGAACAGGGCGCCGCCGACGAGAGCGCCGGCCAGCACGTACCAGAGCCGGTCGTCCTGCGCCCGGCGGCGGCGGACCTCCCACAGGAAGACCAGCGCCGCGACCGCGATGCCAGCCGCCACGCACACGTCGTGGGTCAGGATCGCGACCGGGCCGAGCCGCATGATGACCGGATGCACCTGCGCAGCGTAGTAGGACACCGGCGGGTTCTGTGAAGATTCACAGCAGGGAGCGGGCCGGCTGGCGCGCCTCGCCTACCCTGGCGGGGTGATCAGCACCGACGAGACCGTGCCGCTCGCGGCGCCCGCCGCCGTGACGCCCCGGCGCCGGCGGTGGCTGACCGTGCTGCTGTGGCTGCTCATCGCGCCCTTCGCGGCGTGGGCGGCGGCACGCGTGTTCGGCCTGGAGAGCGGCTTCCCGACGGTCCAGCTGATCGCCTTCACCCCTTACGTCGCCGCCGCCTCGCTGGCACCGCTGGCGATCGCGCTGCTGACGAAGCGGATCTGGCCGGCCGTCGCGGCCGCGGTGATCACCGTCGCGTTCGCGGCGTGCGTACTGCCCCGCTGGATCTCCGACAGCGACGCGGGCGCGACCGAGGGGCCGACCCTGCGGGTCATGAGCGTCAACATGCTCATCGGCCGCGCCGACCCCGACCGCATCGTCAGCCTCGTGCGCACGGGCTCCGTCGACCTGCTCGCCGTGCAGGAGTACACCGACGAGGCGCGCACCGCGCTGCGCCGGGCCGGCCTGGACCAGCTGCTGCCCAACGCGGTGTCCTATCCGCGCCCCGGCGTGAGCGGATCGGCCGTCTACAGCCGCTTCCCGCTCACCGACAAGGGATACCGCCGGTTCACGTCCGACTTCGGCCAGGCGCAGGCGGGTGTACGGGTCCCGGGTGCCCTCGAGCTCCACGTCGAGTCGGTGCACCCGTGCGCCCCGTCGGACCGGCAGCGGTCGTCCTGCTGGGTGTCGGACCTCGCCGCGCAGCCGGCCGCGACCCCGGCCGGACCGGTCAACCTGCTCATCGGCGACTTCAACGCGACGCTCGACCATGAGGCGTTCCGCGAGGTGCTGGCGAAGGGCTACCACGACGCCGCGGACGTCGCCGGGGCCGGGCTCAGCACGTCGTGGCCCTACGACGATCGGTGGTTCATCCCCGGCGTGACGCTCGACCACGTGCTGACCGATGAGCGGGTCGGGGTGCGGAAGGTCGTGATCCACAGGATCACGGGGACCGACCACAAGGCCGTATTCGCCGAGTTGGTGCTCCCGAAGGCCGGCGGTTGACCTGTCCGATCATGCCGAATGGCGCCCGAAAGATCACTCGCGCGTACCTCCGGCTATACGCGGTTCGTTTGCCGGGAGTACCTTCACGTACGGATCGGGCGGAACGCCCCGACAGAACCACGTTGGAGCAGATGGGTGACACGAACCTTCCGCGGCATCGCGCTCGCCGTCATCGCGCCGGTTGTCCTGACGAGCGTCCTTGCGGGCTGCTCGGACAAGAAGGGTGACTCGGGCGAGTCACCGTCCGCCGACCGTCCGACGGTGGAGGTGACCGCCCAGCCGCAGGACGCACAGACCGCGCAGGTCACGGCGGAGCAGGTGTTCGAGAACCTGTCCTCCGGCGACTGGGCCGGAGCCTGGGAGCTCTGGACCGACACCGCGCAGTCGGCCATCACCAAGGAGGCCTACGTCGACCTGGTCTCGACCTGCACCGGGTTGCAGGGCGACTACCTGGTCACCGGCGTGACATCGGTCGACGAGTCCACCGCCACCATCAAGTGGACGCGGACGCCGGCGAGCGGGGCCGCGACGAGCGGCACCAACACCTTCAAGTATCAGAACGGCCAGTGGAAGTTCGAGCCGGACGCCGCATCACTGGACGCCTTCCGGCAGAACAAGTGCCCGTGACGGGTGGGGCCGCTGACGGCCCCACCCTTCGGGATCACTACACCCGCACCTGGCGGGACAGGCCGTAGCTCAGCGCGTCGACCAGCGCGGTCCAGCTCGCCTCCACGACGTTCTCGTGGACGCCGACGGTCGTCCAGTCCTCCCCCGTCGAGCGCGTCTCGACCAGCACGCGCGTGACGGCGCCGGTACCGTGGCTGCCCTCGAGGATGCGGACCTTGTAGTCGGCCAGCTCGAAGCGCGACAGCTCGGGGTAGTGCTTCGTCAGCGCCACCCGCAGCGCCTCGTCGAGGGCGTTGACCGGGCCGTTGCCCTCCGCCGTCGCGATGATCCGCTCACCCCGGACGCGGACCTTCACCGTCGCCTCCGAGACCACGGCGCCGTCCTCGCGGTGCTCGACGATGACGCGGTACGACTCCAGCGCGAACGGCTTCGGCACCGCACCGCCGGCGAGCTCGGCGCGGGCCAGCAGCTCGAACGACGCGTCGGCGGCCTCGAACGACCAGCCCCGCGCCTCGAGGTCCTTCACGCGGGTCGTGACCCGCGACAGCGCCTCGGGATGGCCGGACAGGTCGACGCCGAGCTCGCGTGCCTTGAGCTCGATGCTGGCCCGTCCGGCCATCTCGGTGACAAGGATCCGCATGTCGTTGCCCACGACGACAGGGTCGATGTGGTTGTAGAGCACCGGATCCACTTTGATCGCGCTCGCGTGCAGGCCCGCCTTGTGAGCGAACGCTGACGACCCGACATAAGCCTGGTGGGTGTCGGGTGCGATGTTGGCGATCTCTGCGATGGCGTGCGAGACGCGCACCATCTGCTCGACACACCCGTCCGGTAGGACCGGCATGCCGAGCTTCAGCTGAAGGTTGCCGACGACGGCGAAGAGGTCGGCGTTGCCGGGCCGCTCGCCGTAGCCGTTCGCAGTGCACTGGAAGTGCGGGACGCCCGCCTCGACGGCGGCGACCGTGTTGGCGACGGCGCACGAGGTGTCGTTCTGGCAGTGGATGCCGAGCCGATCGACCGCCTCGGCCTCGGAGATCCCGAGCGCGACCGCGAGCCTGCCCTTGACCTCGCCGATCGCCCTGGTGATCAGCGACGGCAGCATCCCGCCGTTGGTGTCGCACATGACCGCCTTCTCCGCGCCGGCGGCGAGCGCGGTCGCGGCGACCTTCGCGGTGTACTCGGGGTCGAACGTGTACCCGTCGAAGAAGTGCTCCAGGTCCAGGAACACCCGCCGCCCCTCGGACACCAGGTACGCGACGGTGTCGTGGACCATCGCCAGGTTCTCCTCCGCCGTGGTGCGCAGGGCCCGCTCCACGTGCCGCAGGTCGGACTTGGCGACCAGGGTCACGGCCGGCGTCTCCGCGTCGAGCAGCGCCCGCACCTGCTGGTCGTCCTGCACCCGGACGCCGGCCTTGCGGGTGGCCCCGAACGCGACGAACACCGCGTGCTTCAGGTCCAGCTCGGTCCTGGCCCTGCGGAAGAACTCCGTGTCCTTCGGCATCGCACCCGGCCAGCCACCCTCGATGAACCCGACGCCGAACTCGTCGAGCAGCCGGGCGACCGCCAGTTTGTCGACGACTGAGTAGCTGATCGCCTCGCGCTGGGCCCCGTCGCGCAACGTGGTGTCGTACACCTGCATGGTCTTCTCCTGGCTGTGGGCTTTGGGATTTGGCTTCTGGCGGCCCTGGCGGCCTTGGCGGCTTCCGGCGGCTTCCGGTGGGTGGGCCAACAAAAAGACCCCTCGCGAATGCGAGAGGTCTGCGCGGCCAGCGAGGGGATGCTGGTCGCGCTAAGGGCCAATAATGAGCCGAGTCACGTTGGGTAGCTTGCCACGACCGCGCGATCCGTGACATGTGATTCCGAATTCTGAGAACCCGGGTGATCTGCTTCACGATTCACCCTGTTCGTCATGTCCCTGTAACGCGCGTCGGTCAAGGTTGGACCAGTCAAGCGAACGCACCAAGGAGGTTCCCGTGCTCACCGTTGGTGAGGCCCGTCCGGGCAGGTCCTCGGTCTGATGTCGATCGAGACACTGAAGGCCGCGCTGCCGTCGTATGCGAAGGACGTCGAGCTGAACCTCGACGCCGCCCTCGCCGGCACCCTGCTCACCGAGCAGCAGCTGTGGGGCACCGCGCTCTCCTGCGCGATGACCACACGGAGCGCCTTCGTGTTCCGCTCGATCCTCGCCGAGGCCGGGAATCATCTGAAGCCTGAGGCTGTTGAAGCAGCCAAGGCGGTCGCCGCACGCATGGCCGTCCACAACGTGTATTTCCGCGCCAAGCACCTGATCGGTGACGAGGCGTACCAGCACCTGCCGGCGCGGCTGCGCCGCCAGGTGACCACCTGGCCCGGCGTCGGCACGGTCGACACCGAGCTGTGGTCCATAGCAGTATCCGCGATCACCGGGTGCGGGGTGTGCCTGGAATCGCACGAAAGATCACTTCGCGGTGCAGGGGTGTCCCGCGAAGTGGTCGACGAGGGTCTACGCGTCGCCGCGGTAGTTCACGCGTTGGCCGTGACCCTCGATGCAGAGGCAGCTTCCGTTTAGGAGCTTTCCTCTTGTACGGGTGTCGGAGTGGCGGCTCCGGCACCCGTACGCTGCATCTGGGCATCTTGCCTTGCCGATCCCCCGGGCCACGATCTCAGCACCGCGAGCCCTCAACGGTGCCGAGCCACCGCAAGCGAACCAGCACCAGCGGATCGAAGGACAGCCCTGGCCGCCCGAGCGACCACCAGACGACTTCGATCACACAACGGCCCCAGCCGCGACCGCCCCTGAAGAAACGACGCCGACCGGATCAGCGTCCACGATCGAACCGACCGCGACAGCACCGACAACCAACCCATCGAAGATCGAAGGACAACCCTGGCCGCCCAAGCGACCACCAGACGACTTCGATCACACAACAGCCCCGCCACGACCGACCTCCACGGAATCGCGGCAGCCGGAGTGGTGCCGTCATTCAGGATGAATTGCCTCGATTTGTGCCAGCAGGGCCGGGCGGCGGCTGCGGATCGGGACGAGTTGCGCTGCGTTGCGAGACCAGCGGCGGCGGGGCGGTGAGCAGGTGAGAACCGCGACTATGGAACGTCACCGCCGCCGCGGCACAGACAGCGACAGCGCCGCCTCGCCACGGAACGACGCTACAACTACGGCACGACAGCGAACACACCATCCCGCACGGGACGGCGAGTGCGCCACCCCCGCACGGGACAGCGCTGCGACCGCGGCACGGACAGCGAAAACGCCACCCCCGCACGGGACAGCGCTGCGACCGCGGCACGGACAGCGAAAACGCCACCCCCGCACGGGACAGCGAGTGCGCCACCCCCGCCCGGGACGGCGCTGCGATCGCGGCACGGACGGCGAATGCCCCCGCATCAGACGGCGAGTGCACCACGCGTGGACCAGACTGCACCACCCCACACGGGACGGTGAGTGCGCCACGCGTAGAGGCGGCGACTGTGCACCACCACGCGTGGCGGACGGAGGCTGTGCGTGGGCACCGGCAGCCGAGGCGGGTGTGCTCGCGAACTTGCACCCCATCCGCGCGAGCGGGCGAACCGCGCGTGAAGGTCCGTCAGAAACGGACCTGCCTGCTCACCGAACGGAGGCTCTCCTCGATACGTCCTCCCCCGGACATCCACCCCTCCGACGCCATCAACCTACCGCCGGGGTACGACACTTTTCGGGTCGTTGTGGGTTGCCGGTTCGGCTGGGTCGTGCAAGTTGCGCACATCGTGTCTGCGCCGGAACGGGATCGGCGGTTACCGTTTCGGCAGCAGTCGCCGGATCGCGGGCCGGCGGCGGTGGGACATGGAGCCTGGGGGGCGACAGAGATGATCGACGAGGGTGTTCCGCCGGGGGCAGGTGGCGAGGCGGGGGGTGAGCCACCGCTCGAGCCTCCGTTCGGCTGCGCTGACCCGATGCTGTGGCGCGTCGCGCGGGCGTTGCACGACGCGCACAAGCCGCGGACCGACAACTTCTGCGAATGCAAGGCGTTCTGGCCGTGCCCGGATGCGCAGCTCGCCGAGGAGGCGTTGATGCTGGCGTACGAGCGGCCGACCCCACGCGGCATCCGCCCCACCTACGGGCGAACGTCCAACCTGGGCCGCTGGTCGGCGTAGCAAAGCCCGGCAAAACAAAGCCCGGCAAAGCCAGCATGCCAGCGAAACAGGCAAAACCGGCAAGCCGGTCAACGCCTGACGGAAGCCCGACAGAAGCCCGACAGTACGAACGCCCGTAACACGCGGGTGCTACAGGACGCGGTGCACCCAGCCGTGCGGGTCCGGGGCGGCACCGCGCTGGATGCCGACCAGGCGCTCCCGCAGGTCCATCGTGACTTTGCCCGCAGCGCCGTCGGCGATCGTGAACTCGCCGGAGCGGTCACGGACGACGCCGATCGGGGTGATGACGGCGGCGGTCCCGCAGGCGAAGGCCTCCCGCAGGCGGCCGCTGCGCGCGTCGGCCTGCCACTGCTCGTACGAGTACAGCTCCTCGCGGACCGTGATGCCCTGGTCCGCGGCGAGCCGCAGCACGGACTCGCGGGTGATGCCGGGCAGGATCGTGCCGGTCAGCGGCGGCGTGAGCAGGCTGCCGTCGTCGAAGACGTAGAAGACGTTCATGCCGCCGAGCTCGTCGACATAGCGCTGCTCGACGGCGTCGAGGAAGACGACCTGGTCACAGCCGTGCTCGATGGCCTCCGCCTGGGCGACGAGGCTGGCGGCGTAGTTGCCGCCGCACTTGGCCGCGCCGGTGCCGCCCGGGGCGGCGCGCGTGTAGTCGCGGGAGACCCAGACGCTGACGGGCTTGACCCCGCCCTTGAAGTAGCTGCCGACCGGGGAGGCGATGATCAGGAAGAGGTACTCCGAGGAGGGCTTGACGCCGAGGAAGACCTCGCTCGCGTACTGGAAGGGACGCAGGTAGAGGCTGCCCTCGGGGTCGGAGGGGACCCAGTCGCGGTCGACGCGGATGAGCTCGCTCAGCGCGTCCAGGAACAGCTGCTGCGGCACGGGCGCCATCGCCATGCGGGCCGCGGACTCCTGGAAGCGGGCGGCGTTGGCGTCGGGGCGGAAGAGGGTGACGCCGCCGTCGGCCGCGCGGTAGGCCTTGAGCCCTTCGAAGATCTCCTGCGCGTAGTGCAGGACGGCGGTCGCCGGGTCCATGGGGATCGGCGCGCGGGCCTCGACGCGGGCGTCATACCAGCCCTTGCCCTCGGCATAGCGCACCGTGACCATGTGGTCGGTGAAGATCCGCCCGAAGCCGGGGTTGGTGAGCAGCGCGGACCGCTCCCCGGCGCTGACCGGCGCCGGGTTGGGACGGATCTCGAAGTCGAGCGTTTCCCCGCCGTTCATGGCGTGCCTCCAGTTGCGCGTCGTGTCTGCAACTTACCCCGAACGGTCGTTCAACTGCACGGAGGGTCAGGCGACCGCGGCAGCCAGCCGGTCGCCGATCGCGTCCGTGGACAGTGCCGAGCCCGGCGTACGGGCGGCGACCTCGGCACCCACCGCGTCGGTGACCTTGGCGGCGGCGTCGGGGTGGCCGAGGTGGTCCAGCAGCAGGGCCGTCGACAGCACGGCGGCGGCCGGGTCCGCGATGCCCTTGCCGGCGATGTCCGGCGCGGAGCCGTGGACCGGCTCGAACATCGACGGGAAGGCGCGCTCGGGGTTGATCGAGCCGCTGGCCGCCAAGCCGATACCGCCGGTGACCGCGGCCGCGATGTCGGTGAGGATGTCGCCGAAGAGGTTGTCGGTGACGACGACGTCGTAGCGCTGCGGGTTGCTCACCAGGAACATGGCCGCGGCGTCCACGTGCTGGTACTCGGTCTCGATGTCCGGGAACTCGGCCTTGACCGCGTTGAACGTGCGGGCCCACAGGCCGCCGGCGTGGGTGAGCACGTTGGTCTTGTGCACCAGGGTCACCTTGCGCCGCTCACGCTTCGCGGCACGGGCGAACGCGTCGCGGATGACCCGCTCGACGCCGTGGCGGGTGTTGAGGCTCTCCTCGGTGGCGACCTCGGCGGGGGTGCCCGGGTGCAGGTTGCCGCCGGCGCCGACGTACAGGCCCTCGGTGCCCTCGCGGACGACCACGAGGTCGATCTCGCCGGGCTTCACGCCGGCGAGCGGGCTGGTGGTGCCGGGCCACAGGCGCGACGGGCGCAGGTTCACGTACTGGTCGAAGTCGAACCGCAGCTTCAGCAGCAGGCCGCGCTCCAGCACGCCCGGCGGGACGGTCGGGTCGCCGACGGCGCCGAGCAGGATCGCGTCGTGCCCGCGCAGCTCCTCCAGCACGCTGTCGGGGAGCACCTCGCCGGTGCGGTGGTAGCGGGCGGCGCCAAGGTCGTAGTCGGTCGTCTCGACATCCGGAAGGATGACCCGCAGCACCTTGAGTGCCTGCGCCACCACTTCGGTCCCGATGCCGTCCCCGGCCACGACCGCGATCTTCGCCACCACTGCGCCCCTTTCCTCGGACCTGCCCACGGTACGCGCTAGTCCTAGAGCGTGGACGCGCATCTCAAACAATGGACTGTGATTGGAGATAAGACGGGGGCAGGGAGAGCCGCCACTCTCCCCGCCCCCTAGGAGGAACGTCTTACTCGCCCGACAGGTCGACCGTGCTCGCCGCCGTGGCGCCGATGGCCTGCTGGGCCTCGTTGAGCAGGTCCGCGTGCACGGACGTGTCGACGGTCAGCGTCATCAGCGCCTCGCCGCCGGCTTCGCGCCGGGCGACCTGCATCGCCGCGATGTTGACCCCCGCAGTCCCCAGTATCGACCCCACCAGTCCGACGACGCCGGGGCGGTCGGCATATCGGAAGAACAGCAGCACGCCCTCCGCGGCGAGCTCGAGGCTGAAGCCGTCGATCTCCGTCAGCTTCAGGGCCTCTCGCGGTCCCGCGACATACGTGCCGGACACGGAGGCTACCCTGCCGTCGGGCAGCGCACCGCGCACGGTCACCAGGTTGGTCTGATCGGCGGACTCGGTGAACACCGCGAGGGCTACCTCGACCCCCCGATCGGCCGCCAGATGCGGTGCGTTCACATAGGTGACCTGCTCTGCGACAACGCTGCTGAACAGGCCTTTCGTCGCGGCCAGCTTCAGCACCGACACGTCGTGATGCGCCACCTCGCCGTGCACCTCGACGGTGACGGCCGAGGCGATCCCGCCGGCGACCGCGGTGAAGGCCCGGCCCAGCTTCTCCGCGAGCGGCAGCAGCGGCCGCACCTCCTCGGCGACGACACCGCCGACCTGGACGTTGACCGCGTCGGGGACGAACTCGCCGTCCAGCGCCAGCTTGACACTGCGGGCGACGGCCAGTCCGGCCTTGTCCTGCGCCTCGACCGTCGACGCGCCCAGGTGCGGGGTGGCGACCACGTTGTCGAACGCGAACAGTGGCGAAGCGACGCATGGCTCCTTGGCGAAGACGTCGATGCCGGCGCCGGCGACCCGGCCGTCGGCGATCGCGTCGGCAAGGGCCTGCTCGTCGACGAGGCCGCCGCGGGCCGCGTTGATGATCCGCACGCCCGGCTTGACGATGCCCAGCTCACGAGCGCCGATGAGGCCGACGGTCTCGGGCGTCTTCGGCAGGTGGATCGAGATGAAGTCGCTCTCGCGCAGCAGCTCGTCGAGGCCGAGCAGGCGCACGCCGAGGGCGGCCGCACGGGCCGGCTGGATGTAGGGGTCGTACGCGACGAGCCGGACCCCGAACGCCGCCATCCGCTGGGCGAACAGCACGCCGATGCGGCCGAGGCCGACGACGCCGACGACCTTGCCGGACAGCTCGACGCCGGTGTATTTGGACCGCTTCCACTCCCCCGCCTTCAGCGCGGCGGAGGCGGCGGCGGTGTTGCGGGCGACGGCGAGCAGCAGCGCGACGGCCTGCTCGGCGGCGGAGACGATGTTGGACGTCGGCGCGTTGACGACCATGACGCCGCGGGCGGTCGCGGCGGGGACGTCGACGTTGTCGAGGCCGACGCCGGCACGGGCGACGACCTTGAGCCTGGGTGCGGCGGCGACGGCCTCCGCGTCGACCTGGGTGGCGCTGCGCACGATGATCGCGCTGGCGTCGGCGAGCGACTTGAGCAGCGCCGGACGGTCGGTGCCGTCGATGTGACGGACCTCGTAGTCGTCGGCGAGCACCTCGAGGGCGGAAGGAGCGAGCTCCTCGGCGATCAGCACCACCGGGCGTTCAGGAGGGAGGGTCATACGGACCTCGACTCTCGGGCTTCGGCTGGCGTCGATGCGAGGCGCGCGGCACTGCACGCCACGCACTTGAAACGGCGACGGGGCCGGGCGGGGCGGCCTCTTCGCCGATGGTAGGCCCGGTGCCGCGACCGCCCGTCCCCGCGCGGACGTGAGCGCGATCACAGCCGCACGTTCGAGTGATCGACTGTCACCGACCAGAACCGGCCGTTTCCAACCGTTTTGGGAGCGTGTCGGCCGCGACGAGTGACGCCAATGGGCGGCAACCCTCAGGGCTTGACTCTCCTGCCACTGGAGACCTGACGCTGGTCGTACCAACGCAGCAAAGGAGACGACGATGGAGAATCCCTACGCGGAAGAGGCCGAACAGCGCTGGGGCCAGACCGAGGCCTACCGGCAATCGGCGGAGCGGACCGCGAAGTACACGCCGCAGGACTGGGAACGCATCAAGGCCGAGGCCGCCGAGAACACGGCGGCGTTCACCCGGGCGTTCGTCGACGGTGAGCCGGCGCAGGGCGAGCTGGCGATGGACCTGGCCGAGGCGCACCGGCAGCACATCAGCCGCTGGTTCTACGACTGCGGCAGCGAGATCCACCGCGGCCTCGGCGACATGTACGTCGCCGACCCGCGGTTCACGGCGAACTACGACACGGACCACCCGGGTCTGGCGCAGTTCATCCGGGACGCGATCCACGCGAACGCGGCGCGCGCGTAACGAGGAAGGGGGGCCGAGGCCCCCCTTCCCAGATGTCAGGCCGTCTCGGTGATCGGCCGGTCGACCCAGCTCATCATCGAGCGCAGCTTCTGGCCGGTCTCCTCGATCGGGTGCGCCGCACCCTGCTCGCGGAGCTTGGTGAAGTTGGGGCGGCCGGCGTCGTCCTCGGCGATCCACTCGCGGGCGAACTCGCCCGACTGGATCTCGGCGAGAATCCGCTTCATCTCCTCCTTGGTCCGCGCGTCGACGACGCGCGGGCCGCGGGAGTAGTCGCCGTACTCGGCGGTGTCGGACACGCTGTAACGCATCCGGGCGATGCCGCCCTCGTACATGAGGTCCACGATCAGCTTGAGCTCGTGGAGGCACTCGAAGTAGGCGATCTCCGGGGCGTAGCCCGCCTCGGTGAGCACCTCGAAACCGGTCTGGACGAGCGCCGAGGCGCCGCCGCAGAGGACCGCCTGCTCGCCGAACAGGTCGGTCTCGGTCTCCTCCTTGAACGTGGTCTTGATGGCGCCGGCGCGGGTGCCGCCGATGCCGGCCGCGTACGCGAGGGCGAGGGCGAACGCGTTGCCGGTCGCGTCCTGCTCGACCGCGACGAGGCACGGCACGCCCTTGCCGTCCACGAACTGGCGGCGGACCAGGTGGCCCGGGCCCTTCGGGGCGACCATCGCGACGTCGACGTCGGCGGGGGGCGTGATGAACCCGTACCGGATGTTGAGGCCGTGGCCGAAGAACAGCGCCTTGCCGGCGGTCAGGTGCGGCTCGACCGACTCGGTGTAGAGGGAGCGCTGCGCGGTGTCGGGCGCCAGGATCATGATGACGTCCGCCTCGGCGGAGGCCTCGGCCGGCGAGAGGACCCGCAGGCCCTGCTCCTCGGCCTTCGCGCGGCTCTTGGAACCCTCCGGCAGGCCGACGCGGACGTCGACACCGGAGTCACGCAGGGACAGCGCGTGGGCGTGGCCCTGGCTGCCGTAACCGAGGACCGCGACCTTGCGGCCCTGGATCAACGACAGGTCGGCGTCGTCGTCGTAGAACACCTCGGCGGACATTGTGTTTCCTTTCAACATTTGTCAGGACGCGGCGCGCAGCGCCGGGCCCGTGGTGATGGAGCGGGAGCCACGGCCGATGGCCACGACGCCGGACTGGACCATTTCCTTGATACCGAACGGCTCCAGGTCCCGGAGCAACGCGTCCAGTTTTTCCGACGTGCCGGTGGCCTCGATCGTGAGGGCGTCCGGCGAGACGTCGACCACGCGGGCCCGGAACAGGTTCACCGTCTCCAGGACCTGAGAGCGGACCGGCCGCTCGGCGCGCACCTTCACCAGCAGCAGCTCGCGCTGGACGCTGGCGTTGCCGTCGAGCTCGACGATCTTGAGGACCTGCACCAGCTTGTTGAGCTGCTTGGTCACCTGCTCGAGCGGGCTGTCCTCGGCGTTGACGACGATCGTCATCCGGGAGACCTCGGGGTGCTCGGTCTCACCGACCGCGAGGGAGTCGATGTTGAAGCCACGGCGGGCGAACAGGCCGGCGACCCTCGCGAGGATGCCCGGCTTGTTCTCCACCAGGACTGACAGGGTGTGTGTGGTCATCTCAGACGTCGTCCTTATCGAACTTGGGCGCGACCCCGCGGGCGAACATGATCTCGTCGTTGCTGGTGCCGGCGGCGACCATCGGCCACACCATGGCGTCCTTGCCGACGACGAAGTCGATGACGACCGGCTGGTCGGTGACCTTCATCGCGGCCTCGATCGTGGCGTCGACGTCCTGCTTGGTCTCGCAGCGCAGGCCGACGCAGCCGAGCGCGTCGGCGAGCTTCACGAAGTCCGGGATGCGGTGCTTGTGGGTGCCCAGCTCGGTGTTGGAGTAGCGCTGGTCGTAGAAGAGCGTCTGCCACTGCCGGACCATGCCGAGGTTGCCGTTGTTGATGACGGCGACCTTGATCGGGATGCCCTCCAGCGCGCAGGTGGCGAGCTCCTGGTTGGTCATCTGGAAGCAGCCGTCGCCGTCGATCGCCCAGACGACCTTGTCGGGCCGGCCGACCTTGGCGCCCATCGCGGCGGGCACCGCGTAGCCCATCGTGCCGAGCCCACCGGAGTTGAGCCAGGTCGCCGGGTGCTCGTACTGCACGAACTGCGCGGCCCACATCTGGTGCTGGCCGACCCCTGCGGTGTAGATCGCGTCGGGCCCGACGAGCTTGCCGATGCGTTCGATGACGTACTGCGGGGCGAGGGTGCCGTCGGACGGCTCCTCGTATCCGAGGGGGTACCGGCCGCGGATGTCGTCGAGCGTCGCCCACCAGTCGGTGAGCGCGATCTTGTGCCCGGCGGCGTGCTCGGCGGTGACGGCGCCGATCAGCTCCTCGATGACGTGCTTGGCGTCGCCGACGATCGGCACGTCCGCCACCCGGTTCTTGCCGATCTCGGCGGGGTCGATGTCGGCGTGGATGACCAGCGCGTTCGGCGCGAACGTGCTCAGGTCGCCGGTGACCCGGTCGTCGAAGCGGGCGCCGAGGGTGATCAGCAGGTCGGCCTTCTGCAGCGCGTAGACGGCGCCGACGCTGCCGTGCATGCCGGGCATGCCCAGGTGCTGCGGGTGCGAGTCGGGGAACGCGCCGCGGGCCATCAGCGTCGTGACGACCGGCGCGCCGGTCAGCTCGGCGAGCTTGCGCAGCACCTCCGACGCCTGGGCCTTGATGACGCCGCCGCCGACGTAGAGCACGGGCCGCTTCGCGGCGGCGATGAGCCGGGCCGCCTCGCGGATCTGCTTGCCGTGCGGGTGCAGCGTCGGGTGGTAGCCGGGCAGGTCCAGCGTCGGCGGCCACTTGAACGTCGTCTGCTTGACCAGCACGTCCTTGGGGATGTCGACGAGGACCGGGCCGGGGCGGCCGGTCGAGGCCAGGTGGAACGCCTCGGCCAGGATCCGCGGCAGCTCCTCGCCGGTCTTGACCAGGTAGTTGTGCTTGGTGATCGGCAGCGTGATCCCGGCGATGTCGGCTTCCTGGAACGCGTCGGTGCCGATGGAGGCCGAGGCGACCTGGCCGGTGATCGCGACCATCGCGACGGAGTCCATGTACGCGTCGGCGATCGGCGTGACCAGGTTCGTCGCGCCCGGGCCGGACGTCGCCATGCAGACGCCGACCTTGCCGGTGGCCTGCGCGTAGCCGGTCGCGGCGTGCCCGGCGCCCTGCTCGTGGCGGACCAGGATGTGCCGGACGGACTCGGAGTCGAACAGCGGGTCGTACGCGGGAAGGATCGCGCCACCGGGAATGCCGAAGACGACATCCGCGCCGAGCGCCTCGAGCGACCGCACCAGCACCTGAGCGCCGGTCAGAAGCTCCGGCTTCTTCTCTACGGCCGACTTCTCCGACCGGTCGGCGGCCGGCGCGGTGGAGCCCGGCGGCGTCGCCGGAGCGGCGGGTGCGGCCGGGTGCGCTCGGTGGGCGAGGACTTCAGGCGTGGGTCTCGTCATCGCATTTCGCACTTTCGCTCGAAGGTGTCTTGGTCGCGGCTCAGACTGGCTTGGACATGAAAAAACCCCTCCGTGCGATGCACGAGGGGCTAGCGCGCTGACGGCAGGCGTCGGCGCGCTAGATGATAAGTACTCGCAGCGACCTCGACGACATGCCCCCACTCTCGCGCATCTCACCGCCCGAGTCAACCGGTCCCAGGATCTGGAACGTGTCAGACTCACAAGTATGCCCGAGCTGCGATCCAAAACCTCCACTTCTGGTCGCAACATGGCCGGCGCCCGCGCCCTGTGGCGCGCCACCGGCATGACCGACGCAGATTTCGGTAAGCCCATCGTCGCCATCGCCAACAGCTTCACGCAGTTCGTGCCGGGCCATGTCCACCTGCGCAACCTCGGGATCATCGTCGCGGACGCGGTCGCCGAGGCCGGTGGGGTCGCCAAGGAGTTCAACACCATCGCCGTGGACGACGGCATCGCGATGGGCCACGGCGGGATGCTGTACTCGCTGCCCAGCCGCGAGCTCATCGCCGACGCCGTCGAGTACATGGTGCAGGCGCACTGCGCCGACGCGCTCGTGTGCATCTCCAACTGCGACAAGATCACGCCCGGCATGCTGCTCGCCGCCCTCCGCCTCAACATCCCCACCGTCTTCGTCTCCGGCGGCCCCATGGAAGCCGGCAAGACCGTCGCGATCGAGGGCGTCGTGCACGCCAAGCTCGATCTCATCGACGCGATGATCGCCTCCGCCAACGAGGCGGTCACCGACGAGCAGCTGGGCCAGATCGAGCGCTCCGCCTGCCCGACCTGCGGCTCCTGCTCCGGCATGTTCACCGCCAACTCGATGAACTGCCTCACCGAGGCGATCGGCCTCGCCCTGCCCGGCAACGGCTCCACCCTCGCCACCCACAGCGCGCGCAAGGCCCTCTTCGAGCGGGCCGGCTCGCTCGTCGTCGAGCTGTGCAAGCAGTACTACGAGGGTGATGACGCGTCGGTACTGCCTCGCGCGATCGCCACCCGCGAGGCGTTCGAGAACGCGGTGGCCCTCGACGTCGCCATGGGCGGGTCCACCAACACGGTCCTGCACCTGCTCGCGGCCGCCCGCGAGGCCGAGGTCGACTTCAGCGTCGCCGACATCGACGGCATCTCCCGCCGGGTGCCGTGCCTGTCGAAGGTCGCGCCGAACAGCCCCAAGTACCACATGGAGGACGTCCACCGCGCCGGTGGCATCCCCGCCATCATGGGCGAGCTCAACCGCGCGGGCCTGCTTCGGGATGGGGTCCGCAGCGTCCACTCGCCCGACCTGTCCAGCTGGCTGGCCGAATGGGACATCCGTTCGGGGACCGCTTCCGAAACCGCGCTGGAGCTCTTCCACGCCGCGCCCGGCGGGGTCCGCACCGTCGAGCCGTTCTCCACGTCCAACCGCTGGGCGACGCTCGACACCGACGCCGCCGAGGGCTGCATCCGCTCCAAGGAGCACGCCTACACCGCCGACGGCGGCCTCGCGATCCTGTTCGGCAACATCGCCCCCGACGGCTGCGTCGTCAAGACCGCCGGCGTGCCGGAGGAGAACCTCGTCTTCCACGGCACGGCACGGGTCTTTGAGTCGCAGGAGTCCGCGGTGGACGGCATCCTCGCCAAGGAGGTCGTCCCCGGGGACGTGGTGGTCATCCGGTACGAGGGACCGAAGGGCGGGCCGGGCATGCAGGAGATGCTCTACCCGACGTCGTTCCTGAAGGGGCGGGGCCTGGGGCGCGCCTGCGCGCTCATCACCGACGGCCGCTTCTCCGGCGGCACCTCCGGCCTCTCCATCGGTCACATCTCCCCCGAGGCGGCCGGCGGCGGTCTCATCGCCCTCGTCGAGGACGGCGACCGGATCGAGATCGACATCCCGCAGCGCTCGATCAGCCTCATCGTCGACGAGGACGTGCTGACCGCGCGCCGCGTCGCCCAGGAGAAGCGCGAGCGGCCCTACACGCCGCTGGACCGGCAGCGACCCGTCTCGGCGGCGCTGCGCGCCTACGCGTCGATGGCCACCGCGGCCAGCGACGGCGCCTACCGCAAGGTGCCGTAACGATCGTCACCCCGGGCCAGTCCACCCGAATTGGCCCGGGGTTTTCCGCCGGTCGTGCACTAGCATCGCTGGTACTGCGACTGGCGCACATCAAGGTGGAACCGACCACCGGGGAGCTTCCGCATCGCTGGCACCGCGCGCCTGGGTGCCGCGGTCACCCGTATGGGAGGAAGCCCCATGCATGTCCCCGCCCTGCCGTCGATCACCTCGGCCGACCCGGACCTCGCGGACCTGATCCAGCGCGAGGCCTCCCGGCAGCACGACACGCTGCGGATGATCGCCTCGGAGAACTACGTCTCCCAGGCCGTCCTCGAGGCGACCGGCACCGTCCTCACGAACAAGTACTCCGAGGGCTACCCCGGCAAGCGGTACTACGAGGGCCAGCGCTTCATCGACCCGATCGAGGAGCTGGCGATCGCCCGCGCCAAGTCGGTCTTCGGCGTCGAGCACGCCAACGTGCAGCCCTACTCCGGCTCCCCCGCGAACCTCGCCGTCTACATGGCCCTGGCCGCTCCCGGCGACACCGTCATGGGCATGGCCCTGCCGATGGGCGGCCACCTCACCCACGGCTGGTCCGTCTCGGCGACCGGCGCGTGGTTCCGCCCCGTGCAGTACACGGTGCGCAGGTCCGATGGTCTCATCGACTTCGACGAGGTCCGCGACATCGCCCTGCGGGAACGCCCGAAGCTGATCTTCTCCGGCGGCACGGCCATCCCCCGCACCATCGACTTCCCTCGCTTCGCCGAGATCGCCCGCGAGGTCGGCGCGGTCCTCGTCGCCGACATCGCGCACATCGCGGGCCTCATCGCCGGCGGCGCCCACCCCTCCCCCGTCGGCCACGCCTCCGTCATCACGACCACCACCCACAAGACCCTCCGCGGCCCGCGCGGCGCGATGCTGCTCTCGACCTCGGAGTACGCCAAGGCGATCGACAAGGCCGTGTTCCCCGGCCTGCAGGGCGGCCCGCACAACCACACGACTGCGGGCATCGCCGTCGCGCTCCGCGAGGCGGCCCAGCCCTCGTTCCGCGCCTACGCCCACCAGATCGTCGCCAACGCCCGTGCCCTCGCAGCCGCCTTGCTGGAGCGCGGCTTCGACCTCGTCTCCGGCGGCACCGACAACCACCTCATCCTGATCGACCTCACCGGCAAGAACATCGGCGGCAAGCCCGCCGCCCGCGCCCTCGACCGCGCCGGTATCGAGACGAACTACAACACCGTCCCGTACGACACCCGCAAGCCCTTCGACCCCTCCGGCCTGCGCATCGGCACGCCCGCACTCACCACCCGCGGCCTCACCGAGGCCCAGATGCCCCAGGTCGCCGACTGGATCTCCCGCGCCGTCGACGCCGCCGTCAAGTCCGACGACGACGCCTTGGACACGATCGCCGCCGAGGTCCGCGAGCTGCTGTCCGCGTACCCGATGCCCGGCTGGCACTGACCTCACGACGCACGAGGGGCGGCTCCGGCCGCGTGACCGGATCCGCCCCTCGTCTGGCTCGTCGTCGCTACTTGCGGCGGAGGAACCGCCGTGGCCGCTGGCCGGGATTCTTGGGCTCTTCGTCGAGGTTGAGCTCCAACGGCGCCACATCGTCGTCGAACACCATGTCCCGCGCCCGCTGCCGCTGCCCCGGCACGCCCCCACCGAACCCGGCCGGCTCATCCCCGCCACGGTCATCGTCACTGCCGCGCCCACCGAGCCCGCCCCGGTCCGCTCCACCGGTCCGCTCGCCGCCGCGCCCACTCAGCCCGCCGCGATCCGCTCCGCCGCCCCAGTCCCCGCCACGGCCTGTGCCGCCACGGTCCGAGCTGCCACGGCCTGTGCCGCCACGGTCTGAGCCGCCACGGTCTGAGCTGCCACGGTCTGAGCTGCCGCGGTCCGAGCCGCTGGCCCAATCGTCGCCGCCGTCCGAGCCGCCAGCCCAGTCCGCGGCACGGTCGGACCCACCGCGACCGGCCGACCCACTGGCCCAGTCATCGCCGCCCCGGCCGTTGTCAGCGCCACGCCCCGAGCCACCGGCCCAGGCCCCGGCCCGGCCGGAGCCGCCACGGCCGTTGTCGCCACCGAGCACGCCTCGGTCCGAGCCACTGGCCCAGCCCCCGCCGCCGTCCGAGCCACTGGCCCAGCCCCCGCCGCCGTCCGAGCCACTGGCCCAGCCCCCGCCGCCGTCCGAGCCGCCACGACCGGTCGATCCGCCGTGGTCAAGGCCGGCCGCCCAGTCGCCGGTGTGGTCGGGGCGAGCGGTCCCGGTCATCCGCACCGCGGAGCCGGCACGCCGCTCGGACGTGAACTCCCCGCTCGGGTCGCTCTCCCAACCGTTCGTCGGGTCGGTCGCCCAGGAAGGCCGTCCAGCAGGCGTCGAGGGCTCCGCCGCCCTGGACCGCTGTCCCGGCTCCCGGCCGCGCCCGGCACCCGTCCCGGCGGCCCAGTCGTCCTCGGCCGCCGGCGCTCCGGACCCGGGACGCGCGGCCGGGGCATCGTTCGCGGCAGGCGCGGCGGCGGATTCGCCCTTCTTGCGTTTCCCCGCCTTCGAGAACCCCCACCGCGACTTCTTGGCAGGCTGCTCCGCTGGCGCCTCGGCAGCGCCGGCGCGGGCGCCTGCCGCCGCCTCGGCGTCCCACCACGAGGAGCTGTCCGCAGCGGAACCCGCCGCCCCTGTGCCCGGCTGCGCGCCGGCCTGGTCGTCCTCTCGTCCGCCCGCTCGCGACGAACCGGTCTGCGCCTGCTCCGACCACGTGGATGCCGAAGACCCAGCCCTCGAAGTGCCCGTCTGCCCCTCGTCCGACCGTGCCTGATCCGACCGGTTCTGCTCCCAAGGCGAAGACTCCGAACGCCAAGACTCCGAACGGGAAGACTCCGAGCCCGAAAACGCCGAGCCCGAAAACGCCGAGCCCGAAGACGCCGAGTCCGAAGACGCCGAACGCCAGGAGTCCGAATCCGAAGACGCCGAAACAGAAGACTCCGAACGCCAAGACCCCGAGCGCCAGGGGTCCGTACCCGAAGACGCCGAGCCCGAAGACTCCGAGCGCGAGGGTTCCGAACGCGACGACTCCGGAGCCGAGGATTCCGAACGCGAAAGCTCCGAACGCGAAGATTCCGACCACGCCCAGTCCGAACCTACCCGATCCGTACCAGCCGCGCCTGAAATAGTGCGGTCCGTACCAGAGCGATCCGAACTGTGGCGATCCGAGTCCAAAGCATCTGACCAGGTCCGATCCGACCGGAGCTGATCCGCATGCGACGGGTCCGACCAGGACGAACCCGACCACGAGTCCTCGGAACGGCCCGGTGTCGACCGCGCGGAGTCCGACCATGAGGAGCCCGAGGACGACCACTCCGTCGAGGCATGGTCCGTGGACGAGCCCTGCGACCAGGAGGCGCGCCACGAGGGCTCCGGCGGCGTGTCCGCCGGGGACGGCTCCGACCGCGGGACGGAAGGCTGCTCGACAGGGCCGGCGGTGGCAGGTGAGGACACCGGCCACGCACCGGAGGGACCGTCCGAGGAGCTCCCGAACGCGGAACCGCCGAACCGGGAGCCGCCCGAGCCCGGGAAACCTGAGTCCGGAGCGCCTGACGTCGGGCCGCCGGAGGTCGGCGAGGCGGAGGTCGGCGAGGCGGACGCGGGGATGCGGGCGGCTGGCCCGCCCGACGTCGGGATGCCGGAGGTCGGGACGCTGGAGACGGGGTTGTCGGCGGGGTTGTGGCCGACGGGGGGCTGCTGGCGCTCGCGGCGGCGCAGGGAGCGGGCGTCGGGGTCGGCCTGCCAGGAGCGGCTGAGCTCGAGAGGCTCGGCGACGAGCTCGGGCCTCTCCCCGTCGAACAGGCTGCCGGTCCACGCCGGCCTCTCCGCCGGTCGTTCGACGGGGCGACGGGCCGGGCGATCGCTCGCAGTCGTGCTGGAACGCACCGGGTCTGCCGACGTCCAGCCCGCGCTGTCCAGGTCCGAGAAGCCACCGCGCTCCGAAGCCCTGCCGCCGAGATCCGGCGCCGGCCCAGGCTCCGACGACCAACTACGGTCCGAAGCCCTACCAGCCGACTCCGGCTCACGAGACGACGACCAGTCGCGGTCCGACAGCCCACCGGTCGGCTCCGACACCGGCTCACGAGACGACGACGACCAGCCACGGTCCGACGACCCACCGATCGGCTCCGACACCGGCTCACGAGACGACGACGACCAACCACGGTCCGACGAGCCGCCGGTCAGATCCGACAGCCCACGGGACGAGGACCGGTCGCGATCCGTGGCGCCACCGGTCGGTGTCGAGGGCGCGGTGTCCAGGCCTGCGGGGGTGTCCAGGGCGAACCCGAACCGGTCAGGGTCGCTGGCGATCCGGTCGAACTCCGACATCAACGACGCGAACCGGTCGGCCGTCGGCTCGGGTGCCGGCGGAACCGGCCGGAACTCAGGTGCGGGTGGCAGCGACGACGCGACGGAGGGCGGCGGCTCGACCGACGCGGTGGGCCAGGTCGGTGGCGGCGGGGACGACGGCCGGGACGGGGAGGGCTCTTCCTCGGGAGCGCGGCGGCGGCCGACCCCGCGGGGAGCCTCGTCCGCCGGCTCCGACGCCGACCCGGCCGGCTCGGCACGCCCCGACGACCACGAGAACCGGGACTCCCCGTCGCTGCCGGACAGCGACGGGGAAGGAGACGAGGACGATGAAGACGTGGACCAGCGGCGGTCAGCGGCGGACTGACCGCCGAAGTCGTCAGCGCCCTCGTCATCACGGGAGTCGGTGGAGGAGCCCGCCGCGGCCCAGGCGGCCAGCTTGTTGGCCGACTCGCTGTCCCACGAGCCGACCAGCTCCCGGGTGGTGCGGGCCTCCCACGAGTCGCTGTCCGGGGCCGCCGGCGCCGCGTCGGAGAAGGCGTCGGAGGAGGACATGTCCGACGAGCGGCCGAAGCGGCTGCGGACCGAGCCGTCCTCCTCGTAGTCACCGCGGCGGGACGAGAACCCGTCGTCGTCATGGGAAGGGCGGTCCGTCGAGTGGGCAGAGCGGTCGCGCACCGGGCCGTCCTCGTCATGGTCGCCGCGGCGGGAAGCCGGCGGGGAGGTGGGGTTGGCCGGGGTGGCGGAGCGGCCGAAACGGCCCCGGGTCAGGCGGTCGCGGAGGGAGGCGGGCTCCGCGCCGGCAGGCGTGCCGGCGGCCGCGGCGAACGCGGCGTCCGCGACGGTGGGAGACACCGGAACGGTGGGGTGCGCGCCGGTGGTCATGCGGGCGAAGGAACGGGCCAGGGGCGACGGCTCGGGCAGCTTGTTGCCGGAGGCGATCACCAGGAGCCGCTCCATGACGGAGAGCTCGACCCGGTAGGGCTCGGCGGCGAGCCAGCGGCCCGCGGCCTCGACCATCTCGTGGGCGTGCACGAGGTGGAGGTGCTCGCCGGGGGCGACGGAGATGACCAGGTCTTCGCTGACGTCGCCGCGTGAGGGGGCGACGACGAGATAGCCGCGGACGGAGCCGCCGACCTTGCCGAGCTGCTCACGCCAGGTGTGCACCTCGGCGGCGAGACCGTCGACGTCCTCGGAGCCGGGGACGAAGAGGCGGCCGCCGCGCAGGACCTGGCCGGAGGCGTCCATGGAGAACTCGCCGTGGGGCCAGACGGTCGGCAGGAACAGGGCGACCCGCCGTCCGGCGACGACGAGATGGGTGCAGCCGCCCTCGCCGAGGGCGAAGAACCGGGCCGACGGCAGCACCTCGAGCTCCTTGAGCCGCGGCAGGTGGTCGTCGGGCTTGCCCCACCAGCGGCGGCCGCTGACCGCCTCGTCGATGGCGGCGCGGGACAGCCGGCGCGCGTCGAGCATGAGCGCGGCGAGAAAGGCACCGATGAGCGGCACGTCGAAGCCGAGGTTGACACCGACGAACTTGCCGATGCCGAGGAAGTCGGTCCAGCCGCCGGGCAGCCAGGTGCGGGTGGCCGCGCCCCAGGCGACGGCGCCGGCGACCGCGGCCAGGATCGCGAACATGGGAAAGCCACGCAGCGTGAGGACGAGCACACCGATCAGCGACAGGGCGGCGGCTACGCTCCAGATGATGCTGAGCTCCATGACGCCCCAGCCGGCGACGGCGAGAGCGAGCAGAGACGCCGCGACGATCAGCGCACCCGCGAGCACGCCGGTCGGGCGCACGCCGACCCGGCGGCTGCTCTTGACGCCGGAGTGCCACGTGTTGCCGGTCAAATCCGGGCCTCCAAGCAGCCGCGATCACCGGCACGCCGACTTGTCGCGATCTCGACGAACACGGCACCGAGCGTAACGCCGTGTGCTGCGCCGGGCGAGAGCCGCCCGACCCGATCCTGCTCCCCCACCGCGTCAGTATGCCCCGACCCACCGACAAGAAGCAGTTCCACTAAAGGTGCGAGACTTGTCCTTGTGACCACCCGAACCACGCGTCCCAAGGTCAGGTTCCGGCGCAGCGCATCGCTCGCCGTGGCGGCCGGCATCGCCACCATCGGCGCCATCCCAGTGCTGGCCGAGAGCCTCTGGTTCCTGCCCGTCCTGCTGGTGCCGATCGCGATCGCCGTGTGGGCGTGGCGGGCCGGCACCGACGTGGACGACGACGGCTTCACGGTGCGGGCGCTGCTGGGCAGCCGCCGGGTGCCGTGGGCCGCGGTCGACGGCCTGGTCAGTCAGGACGGGGTCGTCCAGGCCCGCCTCGCCAACGGACATTTCGTGCGACTCGACGCGGTCCGCCCACACGACGTTGAACGCATCACGGCGATGACGCGATAGCCGCCGACCGCCACGACGTCGAAACGCAGCACGGCGATGGCTCAGTAACCGTCGACCACCACGTTGATCAGCGGTTCCCCGGCGGCGAACCGCCGCACCTGGTCTCCTGCCAGCGAGTAGGCGCGGCGGAGCAGGCCTCGTACAGAACCCGCGACATGCGGAGTGATCAGCACGTTCGGCAGGTCCCAGAGCGGATGTGACGCCGGCAACGGCTCCGGGTCGGTGACGTCCGTCGCATAGCCGAGCCGCCCCGACGCCGTCTCGGCGAGGATCGCGTCGGTGTCGACCACGGGCCCCCGCGCCGCGTTGACCAGCAGCGCCCCGTCCGGCATCGCTGCCAGGAACGAAGCCGAGACCAGCCCGGTCGTCGCGGGCGTCAGCGGCACCAGCAGCACCACCACGTCCGCGGACGGCAGCAGCGACGGCAGCTCTTCCACACCGTGGACGCCGTCACGCGCGCGGCGGGCGACCGAGGTTACGGACACCTCGAACGGCGCCAGCCGGGCCTCGACCGCGGCACCGATCGAGCCGGCACCGACGATGAGCACACGCTTGCCCGCGAGCTCGTCGGTCTGCCGGTACGACCACTCCCGCCCCGTCCGCACGAACAGCGGGAAGTCACGCAGATAGGCCAGGATCGCCGCCACCACCCACTCCGACGTGGACGAGTCGTGGACCCCGCGGGCGTCGCACAACTGCACGCCGGGGCGCAGCCGGCCCGCCCACCGGTCGGCGCCGGCGCTCATGAGCTGCACGACCGCGAGCCGCGGCAGCGACGCCGCCAGCTCGACCACGTCCGGTGAGGCGAGGAACGGCGGCACCCAGAAGTCGACGTCATCGGGCGCGACGGAGACGGTGACCGAGACCGGCGGAGGCAGCGGGCCGAGCAGCGCCAGCCCCTCCTCGTGCGGGATGCAAACCTTCACCGGCGAACAGTAGCGATCAGGACTCCCAGTCGGAGACAAGCCTCTCACCGAACAGCTGCGGCACCTCCTCCAGCAGCCACGTCGAGCCGATCTCCACCCCGGCTGCGTCCCGGACGGCGACGGGCCCGGGCCGGGCGTTCGTCACGGTGACGCCGCCGGTCAGTGCCGCTCCGAGGGCGCCGAGCTCCGCCCGGACGTAGGCCTGGGTCGCGCCCGGCTTCGCGGTGAAGATCAGCACCCGGTCACTGAGCCGGCCGGAGGGGGACGGCACCCGGATGACGATCATGTCCGGGTCGGCGCTGATGGAGGTGGACACCACCCCGGCGCCGCCGCGACCTGGCGCCGCCGCGGCCGTGAACGTGGTCGCGACGGTCGCCGCGGCGGGGGCGTCGGCGAGCACGACCGCGACGCCCCCGGAGGGCAGGCGGGCGGTCGACAGCGTCCACGTCCCGGCGGATCCCTCGATCGGGCCGCTCCACCGCTGACGCAGCGGCTCGTGCTGGATGCCGGCGGAGGAGATCAGGTTCGTGTAGGAGGAGGTGTCGAGCACGGCCGGTGCCTCCGAGCGGACCTTGCCGTAGCAGCTGACCTGCCAGCGCTCCTGCGGGTCGGGCGACGCCCAGGCCGTCCAGCTGCCGTCCGGCGCGCTCGCCCACTTGTGCTCGACGGTGTTCTCCGGGCTGGGGGAGGCGCCGATGGACCGTTCGATCGTGCAGGCCGCCGGGGCGAGCCCGATGGTGACCGGCACGGTGGTGCTGGTGACGGTGACCAGCGGCCCGAGCTGCCCCTCGACAGCCCCTCCGACGAGGTCCTCCACGGAGCCCTGGACGGGGATGTCGCTCTGGTACAGCGTCGCCGAATGCTCGTCGTAGCGCACGTACACGAGGAACCGGCGCCCCGACACGTCGCCGAGGAACAGCACCTTGACGCCGCCGGCGAAGGAGGACCTGACGGCACGCAGCAGGTCCGCGTCGCCGGCGAGCGAGCCGCGGGTCGGCGAGTCGAGCAGCGCCCGGGTCCACTTCGCCAGCGGCGGGTAGGGCCGCTGCCGCTCGGAGGTCGCCGGCTGCACGGCGGGGACCACCCCCGCGACGATCGCGACGGCGAGCGTGGCCAGCAGCGACAGCAGCCCGGCCCACCGGCGCCGGCGGCGGCGCAGAAGCCTGCGCATCGGCTCCGGCCGGGGCACGACGGTCCCGGCCGCGTCGCGGAAGGCGTCGCGGAGCGCCTGTTCCAGCTCGATGCTCATGACGCCCTCCCGGCCAGCAGATCCACACCGAGCACGCCGCGCAGCCGGACCAGCCCGCGCGACGCCTGGCTCTTCACCGATCCGGCCGAGATGCCGAGCAGCGCGGCCGTCTCCGTCTCCGTCAGGTCCTCCCAGTACCGCAGCACCAGCACCGCTCGCATCCGCGCCGGGAGCCGGTCCAGCGCCTCCAGCAGCATCTGCCGCGCGAGGACCTGATCGGAGGGGTCGGCGCCGGGACGGTCCGGTGGCTCACCGGTCAGGACCTCGGCGTTGCGCAGCCGCCGCCAGATGCTGGTGCGCTGGTTGACCATGACCCGCCGCACGTAGGCGAGCGGCTCGTCGACCCGGTCCCAGTGCCGCATGACCTTCAGCAGGCTGCCCTGCAGCAGGTCCTCGGCGGCGTGCCGGCTGCCGGTCAGCAGGAACGCGGTGCGCAGCAGGTCGCCATATCGGACCTCGACGAAGTCCTGGAACTCCTCGGCTGCCATATGGCTCCTCTGCACAAGGTCGCAAACGCGCCGTCTCCCCAGCAGACGCCGACCCGCGGACAAAGGTTGAAAGGAAGAAGATGAATCGCGACGCTAGTCTTGGGCGGGTGAGAGCCCGGACGTACGCGAAGTGCCTGGCGGCGAGCGCCACGGTCATGCTGGCCCTCGCGGGCTGCACGTTCGGCCCGCCGCCCCCTGATGAGCTGGGCACCCCGCCGAAGATGTCGCCGCTGCCCAGCGCGTCGACGTCCGGCGGCGAGGAGGACGGCGGCCAGACGCAGGTCGCCACGACCGTGCTGGCCAAGGGCCTGGCGGTGCCGTGGGGCATCGCGTTCCTGCCGGACGGCTCCGCGCTGGTCACCGAGCGCGACAGCAGGAAGATCCTGAAGGTCGGCAAGGAGTCCACGTCCGACGGGCTCACCGTGACCACCGTGCAGACCATCGACGAAGTGGTGCCGGGTGGCGAGGGCGGCCTGATGGGCATCGCGGTGTCGCCGCAGTACGACACGGACAAGACGGTGTTCGTCTACTACACCGCCAAGGACGACAACCGGGTCGCCAAGCTCACGCTCGGCGCGCCGCCGACCCCGATCCTGACCGGCATCCCGAAGGCGGGGATCCACAACGGCGGTCAGATCCACTTCGGACCCGACGGGTTCCTGTACGTGTCGACCGGCGACGCGTCGAAGCCGGAGAACGCGCAGAACCTCAACAGCCTCGGCGGCAAGATCCTGCGGATCCAGCCCGACGGGAAGCCGGCTCCTGGTAACCCGTACGGAACCGCCGTGTACAGCTTGGGACATCGCAACGTGCAAGGCTTCGCCTGGGACAAGAACAGCCGGCTGTACGCCGTGGAGTTCGGTTCGGGCGAATGGGACGAGATCAACGTGATCGAGGCGGGCAAGAACTACGGCTGGCCGACGTACGAGGGCAAGGGCAACGATCCGAAGTTCGTCGACCCGATCCAGGTGTGGAAGACGTCCGAGGCCTCGTGCTCCGGGCTGGCGGCCATGGAGGGTTTCCTGGTCACCTCGTGTCTGAAGGGCGCCAGGCTGTACGTGATGCAGCTCACCGACAAGGGCGGCCTCCTCGGCGAGCCGAGCGCGCTGCTCAAGGACACGCACGGCCGGCTGCGCGCCGCGGTCGCCGCGCCGGACAACAGCATCTGGGTCTCGACGTCCAACAAGGACGGCCGCGGCACGCCGAAGGCCGACGATGACAAGCTGCTGCGGGTCGTGATCAGCAACGTGGGCGGGGCCGGCAAGAGTTGAGCTCACCGTTCCACCGGCGGGCCGCGCTGGCCGCCCGCCGGCTCCAGCGTAGGGCGATCATGGCGGCCGCCCGGCGACGCCGCCGCACGTTCCACACCAGCCACAAGGTGTGGCGGCGGATCCTGCGCGGCGCGCTGCTCGGTGTCGTCGCGGTCGTCGGTATGCTCATCGGCGTCGAACTCGGCGGGCACACGACCCAGGACATCGGGCCGTTCCAGGCGCAGCTGTCGCTGACCCCGTCGTGGCACGGCGACACGTCGGTGGAGATCCCGCCGCTGGGCTCGCTGGAGCTGGACAGCCACGACGGCCCGGCCCACCTGCAGATCCGCCTGGAGTCGCTCGACGAGGCGCGGACCAGGGCGGTCGTCGCCAGCGGCGGCAACCTGGAGCAGGTCAGCCACGACGCCGTCGACCAGCTCAACCTGGGCGTGCGCCGGCTGGCGCTGCAGACCGCCGGCTCCGGGATCCTCGGCGCGCTGATCCTCGTCGGGCTGGTGTTCCGGGCCCGGCGCGAGACGGCGATCGGCGGCCTGGTGGTCGTGGCGGTGCTCGCCTCGGTCGGCGGCGCGACCGCGCTGACGTTCAAGCCCGCCGCGATCCAGGAGCCGACCTACCGCGGCCTGCTGGTGAACGCGCCGGCGATCATCGGTGACGCCCGCCGGATCACCGACCGCTACGAGGAGTACCGGGCGCAGCTGCAGAAGCTGGTCCTCAACGTCTCCAAGCTGTACGGCACGATCTCCGCGCTGCCCGTCTACGAGCCGGACACCAGCGCGACGAAGGTCCTGCACATCTCCGACATGCACCTCAACCCGGCGGCGTGGGGCGTGGTGCGCACCGTCGCCGACCAGTTCAGCGTCGACGTCGTCGCCGACACCGGCGACATCAACGACTGGGGCAGCGAGCCGGAGTCCTCCTACGTCGGGGAGATCAGCAAGCTGCGGGTGCCGTACCTGTACATCCGCGGCAACCACGACTCGGCGGTCACCGCCGCCGCGGTCGCGAAGCAGCCCAACGCGATCGTGCTCGACAACTCCATCACCACGGTCAAGGGGCTGACGTTCGCCGGGATCGGCGACCCGCGGTTCACCCCCGACAAGTCGACCGACGCGACCAACGAGGAGCAGCACGCGGCGGTCGTCTCCTCCGGCGCGCTGCTCGCGGACAAGATCCTGGCCAACCCGAAGCCGGTCGACGTCGCCCTCGTCCACGACCCGGTGGCCGCGCAGCCCCTCGCGGGGGTCTGCCCGCTGGTCCTGGCCGGGCACCGGCACGCCCGCTCGGTCACGCGGCTCGACCCGACCCTGCCGGTCGTCCTGCCGTCCGCCGGCGCGTCGCCTGCGGTCACACCGAAGGAGCGCAGCCTGCTGATGGTCGAGGGCTCCACCGGCGGCGCCGGGCTGCGCGGCCTGGAGAGCGCCAAGCCGCTGCCGCTCGCGCTGTCCATCCTGTACTTCGACAGCGAACGTCACCTGACGGCGTACGACGACATCCAGGTCGGCGGGACAGGCCTGACGGAGGTGTCGCTGCAGCGGCACATCGTGGCCCCCGACAAGGCGGCGGCACCCACACCGTCCGTGGTGCCGACACCGTCCTTGTCCGCGACCCCGTCGCCCACGACAAGCGGGTGATGGACCGGCTCACCCGACAAGCGACGCCGGCACCGTCCTTTGCCTGTAACCCCGTCGCCCACGACAAGCGGGTGATGACCAGCTCACCTGTCATCATGGCCGCAGACGAAGCGACGCCGGCACCATCCGCGGTGCCGGCGTCGCTCTCGTCCGTGACCCCGTCGCCTACGACAAGCGGGCGATGACCAGCTCGCGGACCGTCTTCGCGTCCGCCTTGCCGCCGGTGGCCTTCATGACCGCGCCGACGAGCGCACCCGCCGCGGCGACCTTGCCGTCGCGGACCTTCGCGGCGATGTCGGGGTTGGCGGCGATCGCCTCGTCGACGGCCTTCGTCAGCGCACCCTCGTCGGACACGACCTCCAGGCCCCGGGCCGCGACGACCTCGGCGGGCGTGCCCTCACCGGCGATGACGCCTTCCAGCACCACCCGGGCGAGCTTGTCGTTGATCTTGCCCGCGTCGACCAGGCCCTGCAGCTGCGCGACCGCCTCCGGGCTGACGCCGAGCGCGTCGAGCTCCTTGTCGGTCTCGTTGGCGTGCCGGGCCAGCTCCCCCAGCCACCACTTGCGGGCGGCGGCCGCGTTGGTGCCGGCGGCGACGGTCGCCTCGATCAGCTCCCACGCGCCGGCGTTGAGCACCGACTGCATGTCGAGGTCGGAGAAGCCCCACTCGGCCTGCTGGCGCTGGCGGCGGACCCGCGGCAGCTCCGGCAGCGCGGCCTTGAGCTCCGCGACCCACTCCGCGGACGGCGCGAGCGGCACGAGGTCCGGCTCCGGGAAGTACCGGTAGTCGGTCGCCGTCTCCTTGCTGCGGCCGGACGTCGTCTCGCCGGTGTTCTCGTGGAAGTGCCGGGTCTCCTGGATGATCGTCCCGCCGTCCGTGAGGACCCCGGACTGCCGGATGATCTCGGACCGGACGGCCCGCTCGACGCTGCGCAGCGAGTTGACGTTCTTCGTCTCGGTGCGGGTGCCCCATTCCTCGCCGGGCCGGTTCAGCGACGTGTTCACGTCGCAGCGCATCGAGCCCTGCTCCATCCGTACATCGGAGACACCCAGCGAACGGATGACGTCACGCAGCTCAGTGACATAGGCCTTCGCGATCTGCGGCGCCCGGGCACCCGTGCCCGGCACGGGCTTGGTCACGATCTCGACGAGGGGAATGCCGGCGCGGTTGTAGTCCACGAGGGACTCGGTGGCGCCGTGGATACGCCCGGTCGAGCCGCCGACGTGCAGCGACTTGCCCGTGTCCTCCTCCAGGTGGACCCGCTCGATGCCGATGCGGACCAGCTCCCCGTCGACCTCGACCTCGAGGTAGCCGTCGACGCACAGCGGCTCGTCGTACTGGCTGATCTGGAAGTTCTTCGGCATGTCCGGGTAGAAGTAGTTCTTGCGCGCGAAGCGGCCCCACGGCGCGATCGAGCAGTTGAGCGCCAGCCCGATGCGGATCGTCGCCTCGATCGCGGCGCGGTTGGCGACCGGCAGGGAGCCGGGCAGGCCGAGGCAGACCGGGCAGACCTGCGTGTTGGGCTCCGCGCCGAACTCGGTCGGGCAGCCGCAGAACATCTTCGTGTTGGTGCCGAGCTCGACGTGCGTCTCCAGGCCGATGACCGGCTCGAAGCGCGCCACCGCCTCGTCGTACGACAGCTGGGTCACGGTGTTCATCTAACGCCTCTTTCAGCCTCTGGTGTATCCACGCTCGGCATTGGGTACCAACTGCTCATCTGGAGAGGAGACGCCATGCCGGTGCAGTTTCGGAAGAGCAAGAAGTTCGGCCCGTTCATTTTCCACTTCACCCAGGAAGGGTTCTCTTCCTGGAGCTTCAAGCTGGGCCCCTGGTCGTGGAACTCGCGGACCAAGAAGAACCGCGTCGATCTCCCCGGCCCCTTCTCGTGGCGCCAGGGCAGCCGCGGCTGAACCCCGTTGAAAGGGCGGCTCTTCGCAGGGCCGCCCTTTGACGGTTACAGCGCCGGCGGGGTCAGCGGCGGCAGCGCCGACTCGAGGGCCGCGGCGACCCGGTACATCCGGTCGTCCGCCATCGTCGGCGCCATGATCTGCAGCCCCACCGGCAGCCCCTCGGACAGGCCGGCCGGCACGGAGATCGCGGGCCCGCCATACAGGTTCGACGGGATCGTGTAGAGATCCGCGAGATACATCTGGTAGGGGTCCGACGTGCGCGACCCGAGCGGGAACGCCACGAACGGCGTGGTCGGCGCGACCAGCACGTCCGCCTTGCCGAATGCCTGCTCGAAGTCCCTGGAGATCAAGGTCCGCACCTTCTGCGCCTGCCCGTAGTAGGCGTCGTAGTAGCCGGCGGACAGCGCATAGGTGCCCAGGATGATCCGGCGCTTGACCTCGGGGCCGAAGCCCTCCTCCCGGGTCAGCTGCATGACCTCTTCGAGCGACCGCTTGCCGTCGTCACCGCTGCGCAGCCCGAACCGCACGCCGTCGAACCTGGCCAGGTTGGACGAGCATTCGCTCGGCGCGATCAGGTAGTAGGCCGGCAGCGCGAACTTGAAGTTGGGGCACGAGACCTCGACGATCTCCGCGCCCAGCTTCACGAGCGCGTCGACCGACTCGCGATACGCGGCGGCGACGCCGGGCTCGGCACCGTCCCCGGCGAACTCCTTGACCAGGCCGAGCCGGACCCCGCTGAGGTCACCGGTCGCGCCGAGCCGGGCCGCGCCGACCACGTCGGGCACCGGCTGCGGGATCGACGTGGAGTCGCGCGGGTCGTGGCCGCCGATGATCGCGTGCAGCAGCGCCGCGTCCTCGACGGTCCGCGCGCACGGGCCGGGGGTGTCCAGCGAGCTGGAGAAGGCGACGAGGCCATAGCGCGACGTGCCGCCGTAGGTCGGCTTCGAGCCCACGGTGCCGGTGACCGCGGCCGGCTGGCGGATCGAGCCGCCGGTGTCGGTGCCGATGGCCAGGGGCGCCTCGTATGCCGCGACGGCCGCGGCCGAGCCACCGCCGGAGCCGCCGGGGATCCGGCCGGTGTCCCAGGGGTTGTACGTGGGCCCGTACGCCGAATACTCGGTCGAGCTGCCCATCGCGAACTCGTCCATGTTGGTCTTGCCGAGCATGACGAGCCCGGCCTCGCGCATCCGCGTCATGATCGTCGCGTCGTACGGCGGCCGCCAGCCCTCGAGAATCTTCGACCCCGCGGTGGTCGGCACGCCCTTGGTCGTGATCACGTCCTTGACGGCGACCGGCACCCCGGCGAGCGGACCGACCTCGTCGCCCTTGGCGCGGGCGTCGTCGATCCTCTTCGCTTCCGCGAGCGCGCCGTCGCGGTCGACGTGCAGGAACGCGTGAACCTTGCCCTCGACCGCCTCGATGCGCTCCAGGTGGGCGGTGGCGACCTCGACCGCGGACAGCTCCTTCGCGGCGAGCTTGCGGCCGAGTTCGGCCGCGGTCAGCTTGGTGACGTCAGACATCGCTCAGGCCTCCTCGTCCAGGATCCGCGGAACGCGGAAGCGGTTCTCCTCGGCGTCGGGTGCGCCCGACAGCGCCTCCTCGCGCGTCAGCCCCGGCACGACGACGTCGTCGCGGAACACGTTGGTCAGCGGCACGGAGTGCGACGTCGGCGGCACGTCAACCGCGGCGACCTCGCCCACCTGGGCGACGGCCTGCAGGATCACGTCGAGCTGCCCGGCGAATGTGTCGAGCTCGTCATCGGTGACTGCAAGCCGCGCGAGGCGGGCGAGATGCGCCACCTCTTCGCGGGAAATGGTGGCCATGGGTGCGATGCTCCTTCAACAGTCGGCTCGACGCAGTCTATTTCGTCCCCGCTGGTTGCCGTGCGCGACGGTCCGCTCCCCCACTCCCCATTGCGGTTTCCAGCAGGTGTACGCAACGCCGCGGCCACTCTCACCCGGACAGCATTCCTCATCTTGTCCCCCCGAGGTCTTCCTGTGCGATCTCCGATCCTGGCCTCGAACCTACTCGGGGGGTATGACAGTTCTGGCGGCTGCGCAGATGTGGTGCCGCGACAGTTCTTCAGGTGCTGTGGGCGACCGTGGAACGGCGGTGGCGGATCAGCCAGTCGAGGAGGCCGTCCGGTGGCATCGGCCGGGCGAAGTACCAGCCCTGCGCCAGGTCGCAGCCCGCCTCGACGAGCATCCGCCAGGTCCGTTCGTCCTCGACGCCCTCCGCCACGATCCGCAGCCCGAGTGCCCGCGCCAGGTCGATCATCGACCGCACGATCGCCGCGTCGTCCGGGTCGGTCGCCACCCCGAGCACGAACGACCGGTCGATCTTCACCTCTTTGAGCGGCAGCCGGCGCAGGTGCAGCATCGAGGAGTACCCGGTGCCGAAGTCGTCCAATGCGATCGCGATCCCGAGCCGCTCCAGCCTGGCGAGCGTCGCCAGCACCCGCCGCGGGTCGGCCATCAGCGCGCTCTCGGTGATCTCCAGCTCCAGCCGCGCCGGCTCGATGCCCGCCTGCCGCAGCTTCGCCTCGATCCGGTCCGCGATCTCGCCGGTGTGCAGGTCCCGGACGCTCACGTTCACCGCGACCCGCACCCGCCCGGCCCGGTCACCCCACGCCGCGAGCTGCTCGATCGCGTCGTCGATCAGCCGGAACGTCAGCAGCCGCATCACCGAGCTGTGCTCCGCGACCTTGATGAGCTCCTCCGGGTCGACGAGCCCCCGCTGCGGGTGGTGCCACCGCAGCAGCGCCTCCAGCCCCACCACGTCGCCGGTCGCCAGCTCGACCTGCGGCTGGTAGTACAGCGCGATCCCCCGATCACCGGGGGTCTCCAGCGCTTTGCGCAGGTCGGCCAGCAGGCTCAGCCGCTCCGGCGAGTTGTGGTCGGCCTCCGGCGCGTAGACCGCGAGGTTGTCGCCGCGGCCCTTCGCGTCGTACATCGCCACGTCCGCGTGCTGCATCAGCTCCTCGAAGCCCGTGCCGTGCTCCGGGTACACCGCCACCCCCACCGACCCGCCCACGTCGATCGGCAACCCGTCCAGCAGCACCGGCTCCCGCAACGCGTCCATGATCTTCGCCGCGTGCGCCCTGGCCTCGGCGACGTCCTGCAGGTGCGGCACCACGATCGCGAACTCGTCGCCGCCGAGCCGCCCCACCTCGGCGTCGGCCCGCTCGCTCAGCCGCCGCGACACCTCGATCAGCAGCCGGTCCCCCACCGGATGCCCCAGCGAGTCGTTTACCTGCTTGAACCCGTCCAGATCCAGCAGCAGCAACGCCAGCCGCCGCGCCGCCTGCCGGTTCGCGGCGCGCTCCGCGTGCTCCTCCAGCCGCTGCTCGACCGCCCGCTCCAGACCCTTCCGGTTCGCCAACCCGGTCAGCGGATCCCGCCGCGCCTCGAGCGCCCGCTGCGCCGACAGAGAGGTCATCCGGCGCACCGCGTACAACGTGACCAGCGCCAACGGAATCAGCAGCACGTCCACCCCGGCGGCCGCCACCAGCCCCGGCGCCGACAGCAGCAGGGCCCCGGTCGCCAGCGCGTCGGTCCTGACCGCCCGCACGAACCGCGCCCGCCACCCGTGCCCGAACCGCAGCCACACCGCCGTCGAGACCAGCAGGTTGTTGACCACGAACCACGCAACCGCCGCCACCACGATCCACCCGACGTGATGCGACCTGTGCAGGATCACGTCCGCCACCGCGAACGACACGAAGTACTGGGCCGCGTTGAACGCCGCCCGCCACACCGTGTGCTGCAACCACCCCGCCGTGATCGCCACCGCCGCCAGCTGCACCAGCGCCGCCGGCGCGAACCCGAACGCCAGCATGATCGCGAACGTGAAGCACACCGAGGGGAACGTCATCATCGCGTCGTCCCGCCCCACCTGCACGAACGGTTTGGTGTCGGCGACGACCGCACACCCCGCGAGCACCCAGAACGCCGCCGGAAGACTCGCCGGGAACCCGTCTGGCAGGCTGCCGATCAGCAGCATCGCCCCGGCCCCTACCACCACCGTGACATACGCGAAGAACCGATGAGCATGCCTGGGCGGCGCGACGTTACGCAGCGCGCTCTGCTCCATCCACTCCCCCGCTCGGGTGCCATCGACCACTCCGTCGAGACGCCCTGCGAGCCTGCACCCTCAACCGCTTCCCAAACCGGAAAGGATGCTGAATCGATGCACAAAACCCCCGCCATTCCTCCGACCGGGCGATCACCTCACGCCGGATATCACTATTGCGTAGCGATACCTCAACGTTCCGTCACTCGGCCTGCCGGGCCGGTTCGGCACCGAGCGTTGGCCGGGGTTTCTGTCGTACCCCCGTGCTTGAGTGTCGGTGTGCCTCGACGTCGCGCTGCTGACGCTGCCGCACCCGGCCGGGGCCGCGTGTGCGGCAGCTCCTTGGCCTGTCCCGCCTGCCGCAAGAAGATCACCAGGCCGGCTTGCCGGCACTGGGGACTCTCCGGCACCTTGGCCTGGTTGCGGCCGCCACCCGCACCTCGACCCTCTGGGTGGGGCGCCGGCGCCCCGGGAAGCAGCAGTGCTGCCGGTGCTGGTCACGCACCGTCGAGCAGGACGGCACCTCCCCGGTGCGGGACTCGAGCCGTGAGCAGGCCAGGGTCCGCCGCTGCGATCACCGGGATGGACGGTGCCGGCCTGATGGGGCCGAGCGCGGGGCTCGGGTCTCGAAGCGTCCCCGAAGGCGGCAGGGCCAGCGGAAGCACACCCAGGGCACCGCGCCGGACGCCGTCCGGATCGTCCACGCGTTACTGCGCCTCGACGATGCCCCGACGCGCCGGCGATCTGATCGGCGTCAGTGAGCTCGTCCCGCCCGGCAACCCCGACGGCACCACCGGCAGCCCAGGGATCGGCCGCCTTCGGCGGGTCGGCCGCCTATGACAGCAGCGTCAACAGAACCGACGGAAGCCCCCGAAGGCAAGCACCCGCCGCCACCACGCCCAAGACGGCAACGACAGCCGGCAACTCACCCATCCGACGGCAGCAGCATCCACAGCCCACGGCGGCGAGCAGCCACGGGCGGAACAACCACGGGCGGCAACGACACTGGCAGCAACCCGCACAAAACCGCCGCCACCGCGCCCGAGACAGCAACGACAGCCAGCAACTCACCCATCCGACGGCAGCAGCGTCCATGGCCCACAACGGCGAGCAGCACCGCACCGAGTGGCGACCGCCCGAAGACAGGCACCCGCCGGCACCACGCCCGGAGCAGCAACGACAACCGGCAACCCACGCATCCGACGGCAGCAGCACCCACGGCACACAGCGGCGAGCAACAACAGGCAGAGCAGCAACGCACCCGCCGACACCACGCCCGGAACAGCAACGGCAACCGACAACCCGCGCGTCCGACAGCAGCAGCACCCACGGCACACAGCGGTGAGCAGCAACGGGCAGAGCAGCAACGCGCCGACCGAAAGCCACCCGACGACAAGCAGCCGCCGGCACCACGCCCGGAACAGCAACGACAACCGACAACCCGCGCGTCCGACAGCAGCAGCACCCACGGCACACAGCGGCGAGCAACAACAGGCAGAGCAGCAACGCACCCGCCGACAACCACCCGACGACAAGCACCCGCCGGCACCACGCCCGGAGCAGCAACGACAACCGGCAACCCACGCATCCGACGGCAGCAGCACCCACGGCACACAGCGGCGACCACTCGAAGGCGACCTTCGCCGGGGCAGCACCGCAAACCGACCCGCCGCGGCAGGCACCACCTACGCCTCGACGCCGAGGTGCGTCAGTGCGGACACCGCCTCGGTGACATCCCCGACCGCCCGAAGGCAGGCACCACCTACGCGTCGACGCCGAGGTGCGTCGGTGCAGACACCGGCTCGGTCGATCTCCGACCGCCCGACGGCAGGCACCTGAAGACAGGCACCTGTCGGACCAGGCCCCATGGCAGCGGTGGCGACCGAGACGTCAGGCGTCCATGGGGCCAGGCTCCCGCGGGATCAGACGCCCGCGGGGTCAGGCGTCTGCGGGGTCAGGCGTCCGCGGGAATGGGGGCTGCGGGGGTGGCGGGATCGGGTTCTGTGGGTTGGGCCAGGGCGCGGGCGGCGTCGGGGCCTTCGGTGAGAAGGACTTCGAAGGCGGCTTCGTCGAGAATCGGGACCTTCAGGGTGGCGGCCTTCTCGGCCTTGGAGCCCGGGGACTCGCCGACGACGACGAAGTGCGTCTTCTTGGAGACGGAGCCGGAGACCTTGCCGCCGCGGGAGGTGACGGCCTCGGTGGCCTGGTCGCGGGAGAAGCGGTCGAGGGAGCCGGTGACGACGACGGTGATGCCGTCGAGAGGGCGGGGACCGGAGGCGACCTGCTCCTCGACCATGCGGACGCCGGCGGCGGACCAGCGGTCGACGATCTCGCGGTGCCAGTCGACGGTGAACCAGTCGCTGACGGCGCGGGCGATGGTGGGGCCGACGCCCTCGACGGCGGCGAGCTGCTCCGGGGTCGCGGTGGCGATGGCCTCCATGGAGCCGATCGAGTTGGCCAGGGCCTGGGCGGCGGTGGGGCCGACGTGGCGGATGGAGAGGGCGACCAGGACGCGCCAGAGGGGGCGCTCCTTGACCTCCTGGAGGTTGACCAGCAGCAGCTGGGCGGTGCTGCTGAGCGAGCCGTCCTTGTTGACGAAGAAGGGGGACTTGGCGAGCTTGTCGGCGTCGATGTCGAAGAGCTCGGCCTCGTTGGTGAGGACGGACTCGAGGAGGGCGGCGGCGGACTTCCAGCCGAGGGCCTCGATGTCCAGGGCGTTGCGGCTGGCGAGGGCGAAGAGGCGCTCGCGGAGCTGGGCCGGGCAGGAGCGGGCATTGGGGCAGCGGATGTCGACGTCGCTCTCCTTCTCGGGAGCGAGCGCCGTGCCGCAGGCCGGGCACTGCGTCGGCATGACGAAGGCGACCTCGCTGCCGTCGCGGCGGTCGGCGACAGGGCCGAGGACCTCGGGGATGACCTCGCCGGCGCGGCGGACGACGACGGTGTCGCCGATGAGGACGCCCTTGCGGACGACCTCCTGCGCGTTGTGCAAGGTGGCCTGCTCGACGGTGACGCCGCCGACGAAGACGGGCTCCATGACGGCGAACGGGGTGACGCGGCCGGTGCGCCCGACGTTGACCTCGATGCCGAGGAGCTTGGTCATCGCCTCCTCGGGCGGATACTTGAAGGCGATCGCCCAGCGGGGCGCCTTGCTCGTGGAGCCGAGGCGGCGCTGGATGGACATCTGGTCGACCTTGACGACGACGCCGTCGATCTCGTGCTCGATCGCGTGGCGGCGGGCGCCGAAGTCGGCGATGTAGGACCGCACGCCGGCGAGGTCGTCGAAGACCTTCCAGCGCGGGGAGGTCGGCAGCCCCCAGGCGTGCATCAGCTCATACGCCTCGGACTGTGAGCCCGGGTTGAACCCCTCCCGGGCGCCGAAGCCGTGGACCAGCATGCGCATCGGGCGGGACGCGGTGATGCGCGGGTCCTTCTGCCGGAGGCTGCCGCTGGCCGCGTTGCGCGGGTTGGCGAACGGGCGCTCGCCGGCGGCGACCTGAGCGGCATTGACCTCCTCGAAGCCGGCGAGGGTGAAGAACACCTCGCCGCGGACCTCCAGCAGGTCGGGCAGGTCGGTGCCGGTGAGGCGCTCCGGGACGTCGGCGATGGTCCGCACGTTGAGCGTGATGTCCTCGCCGGTGCGGCCGTCGCCGCGGGTGGCGGCACGGACCAGGCGGCCGCGCTCATAGGTGAGGTTGACGGCGAGACCGTCGATCTTCAGCTCGCAGAGGTAGCGCGGGGCGCTGCCGGCGTCGCGCTCGATGCGCTGGACCCAGGCGGCGAGGGCGTCGTCGTCGAGCGCGTTGTCGAGGCTGAGCATGCGCTCGGCGTGCTGGACGGGCGCGAACTCGGTGGAGAACGTGCCGCCGACCCGCTGGCTGGGCGAGTCGGGGGTGACGAGCGCCGGGAACTCGGCCTCCAGCGCCTCCAGCTCGCGCATCAGGCGGTCATAGACCGAGTCGTCGACGGCCGGCGACTGCAGGATGTAGTACCGATACTGATGCTCGTCCAGCTCGCGGGCCAGCTCGGTGTGCCGCTCGCGCGCTTCGAGGGTGGGCTCGGTCCCTGCGTCGTTCATGCCACGAACTTACCGCCCGGGTACGACAAAAACGGCTACAGATGGTCCGTGAGCCGCCGGCCGGCGTCGCGCAGGGCACGCAGCACCTTCACCGGCGGCACCGAGAGCCCGCACGGCGGCGTGACGACGACCTGCGCCGGCAGCGAGCTGAGCGGGAACCCAAGCTTGCGCCACAGATCCGTCACGGTCGCAGCGGGCGTAGGGCCGGTGACGCCGGCGAAGAGCCCCGAGCCGCCGTCAAGAAGCTCGCCGAGCGCGTCCAGGTCGGCGACCAGCGACAGGTCCACCGCGACCGCCGCCGCCCCGGCCTCACGCAGGAGCGCGAAGGGCACACCGGGGGCGCAGCAGTGCACGACCACCGGCACGCCGGCCGCCGAGAACACCGACGACAGCGCTGACCGTGCGACGGAGACGTCCACGGAGCGCAGCGTGCCGTACCCGCTCTCCGTCGGCACCCGCCCGGCCAGCACCGCGGGCAGGGACGGCTCGTCGACCTGCAGCAGGATCGTGGCGTGCGGCAGCCGGGCCCGCACCGACGTGACGTGCGCGCGCACGCCGTCCGCGAGGGAGTCGGCGAGGTCGCGCGCGGCACCGTGGTCGCGCAGGACCGCCCCGCCGATCGGCAGCTGCAGTGACGCCGCGAGCGTCCACGGCCCGGGCACCTGGATCTTGAACGTGCCGGCGAACGAGGACGCCAGCTCGGTCATCGTGTCGAGATCGCGCTCGAGGAAATCCAAGGCCACCCGCAGGTCATGGCCGGGCCGGGAGGCCACGCGCCAGCGCCCCGCGTACAGCTCGATCGGCAGCTCCGTCAGCAGCGCGCCGCCCCTGCCGATCATGTCGGCGCCGGGGCCGCGGGCGGGCAGCTCCGGCAGGTGGGGCAGGTCCGGCAGCTCGCCGAGCACGATCTTCTGCGCCTCGACGATGTCGGTGCCCGGCATCGAGCCGATCCCGGTGGCGGAACCCACCGGCCAGGGGAATGTCATGAGGTTTCCGAAATGGTCGCCGAGCCGAGCACGATGTCGCCTTCGTCGGAAGGCTGGTAGCAGACGATCGCCTGCCCGGCGGCGACGCCACGAGCGGGCGAGCGCAGGGAGGCCGTGAGGGACGAGCCGTCGAAGACGACCGAGGCGGGGAAGACGGACCCGTGCGCCCGGAGCTGCACGGAGCAGTCCAGAGCCGACACCGATCCGTGCCACACCGGCCGCGCGCCCACCACGGTGGACACCTCGAGCGCGGACGCCGGCCCGACCGTCACCGTATTCGTGGCGGGTGTGATCGAGAGCACGTAGCGAGGGTTACGGTCGGGCGCCGACACCCGCAGGTCGAGCCCGCGGCGCTGGCCCACCGTGTAGGCGAACGCCCCCTCGTGCTGCCCGATGACCGCCCCGGTGGTGGCCTCCACGATGTCGCCGGGCCGGGACCCCAGCCGGTCGGCGAGGAATTTCCGCGTGTCGCCGTCGGCGATGAAGCAGATGTCGTGACTGTCCGGCTTGTCCGCCACGGCCAGACCGCGCGCGGCGGCCTCCTCGCGGACGGCGGCCTTCGTGGAGTCACCCAGCGGGAACATCGCCCGGGACAGCTGCGCGGCCGTCAGCACCGCCAGCACGTAGGACTGGTCCTTCGCGTAGTCGACGCTGCGGCGCAGCAGCCCGTCGGCGCCAAGCCGCGCGTGGTGACCGGTGACGACCGCGTCGAAGCCGAGCGCCACCGCCCGGTCCAGCACCGCCGCGAACTTGATCTTCTCGTTGCACCGCAGGCAGGGGTTCGGCGTCCGCCCGGCCGCGTACTCGGCGACGAAGTCGTCCACGACCGAGTCGTGGAACTGCTCGGCCATGTCCCACACGTAGAACGGGATCCCGATCACGTCCGCGGCGCGCCGGGCGTCGCGGGCGTCCTCCAGGGTGCAGCAGCCGCGGGCGCCGCTGCGATACGTCTGCGGGTTGCGCGCCAGGGCGAGGTGGACCCCGGTCACGTCGTGACCGGCCTCGGCCGCCCGCGCGGCCGCGACCGCCGAATCGACCCCACCTGACATCGCCGCGAGCACTCTCACAGCACGAGCCTACCTAGAAGCGCGACTTGACCGCGCCCGCCCGGCGGGCGCGCTCGACCGCGCCGGGCAGCACGGCGACGAGCGCGTCGATGTCGGCCCCGGTCGACGTGTGCCCGAGGGTGAACCGCAGCGACGAGCGGGCCTCCGCGTCGCCGGCGCCCATCGCTATCAGTACATGCGACGGCTGCGCCACACCGGCGGAGCAGGCCGACCCGGTCGAACACGCGATGCCCTGCGCGTCGAGCAGGAGCAGCAGCGCGTCGCCCTCACAGCCCGGGAACGAGAAGTGCGCGTTGCCCGGCAGGCGGTCCTCGGGGTCGCCGTTGAGGATCGCGCCGGGCACGGCGGAGCGGACCCGGGCGACGAGGTCGTCACGCAGGCGGCCGATCCGCTCAGCGGTCTCGCGCTGGGTCTTGACCGACAGCTCGACCGCGACGGCGAGCGCGACGATCCCGGGCACGTCCAGGGTGCCGGAGCGCACGTCGCGCTCCTGGCCGCCGCCGTGCAGCAGCGGCGTGCAGGCGACCTCGCGGCCGAGCAGGAGCGCGCCGACGCCGATCGGGCCGCCGAGCTTGTGCCCGCTGACCGTGAGCGCGGCGGCGCCGCTGGCGGCGAAGTCGACGGGGACCTGCCCGACGGCCTGCACCGCGTCGGTGTGGAACGGCACCCCCGACGAGGCCGCGAGCTCCGCCAGCTCAGCGACCGGCTGGATCGTGCCGACCTCGTTGTTGGCCCACATCACGGTGGCGACCGCCACATCGTCGCCGGACACGGCGTCCGCGAAGTCGGCGACGGAGACCCGGCCCGACGAGGAGACCGGCAGCCACGTGACCGCCGCGCCCTCGTGCTGCTCCAGCCAGGTGACCGCGTCGAGCACCGCGTGGTGCTCGACGGAGCTGGCCACGATCCGGTTGCGCCGCGGGTCCGAGGCCCGCCTGGCCCAGAAGATGCCCTTGGTGGCGAGGTTGTCGCTCTCGGTGCCGCCTCCGGTGAAGATCACCTCGGATGGCCTGGCGGCGAGCGCGGCGGCGATCTGCTCGCGCGACTCCTCCACCCGGCGGCGGGCCTGGCGGCCGGAAGCGTGCAGCGACGAGGCGTTGCCGACTGCACGAGCCGCGGCGACGAAGGCGTCGAGCGCCTCCGGGAGCATCGGCGTGGTGGCGGCATGGTCGAGGTACGACATCGGACCCAAGCCTAACGGCCGTCCGCTCCTTACCGCTCCGCCGGTTGCGCGGCTCTCACCACGTTGTCACGGTAGTGGCGGCCCTTCGCGTCGATCTGGCCACCGCACGTGACGAAGGCGCGCCGGCGCGGGTGGAGCATCGCCCCAGCGGGGCGGCCCTCTCGGCGAAGATCTCCCGCGCCACGACGGTGGACACCCGTCGCGTTCCGTCACCGCCGGCGCGCCGCCCGGAGCCCAATTCGCGCAGTCTGAAAACGCGCTCGCCAAAATTGCCGGGCCCGAACCGCATCCAGCGCCCCCTTCCGCGCCGAACATGAAGACGGAAGTCCTCCATGAGATGGGATAGCTTCAGGACGTGCCTGTGCGATGGCGACAACCTCGGTGAACCGGTGAGTGCCGGGCACCCAGCCGACGGCGACGACGGCTTCGCCGAGCTGTTCCGCGCCGGTGACGAGCGCGCGCTGCGGCAGGCGTATGAGCGGTTCGGGCCGGCCGTGTTCCACCTCGCCGCCCGCGGGCTGGCGAGCCCGACGGACGCCGAGGACGTCACGCAGGCCACGTTCGTCGCGGCGTGGCTGGGCCGGGAGAGCTTCGACCCCACCCGCGGGTCGATGCTCGGCTGGCTGCTCGGGATCGCCCGGCGCAAGGTCGTCGACCAGATCCGGGCGACGGCCCGCGACGACCGGATCACCGACTCGGTCCGCCGGCTCGCGCCCGCCGTCGAGGTCGAGGCGCCGCCGGACCGGGTCGTCGACCGGCTGGTCGTCGCCGACGAGATGGCCCAGCTGCCCGGCGAGCAGCGGCGGGTGCTGGAGCTGGCGTTCTACGACGACCTGACCCACCAGCAGATCGCGGCGGTCACGGGACTGCCGCTGGGCACGGTGAAGAGCCACCTGCGGCGCGGGATGGCGAGGCTTCGCAGTCGATGGGAGGTGGACGGTGTCACATTTGGAGCCCGAGCGGCTGGTGCTTCTGGCGCTCGGTGAGGAGACCCTCGACCAGCACGAGACCGGCCACCTCGACACCTGCGGGCGGTGCCGCACCGAGGTGGACGAGCTGCGCGACGTCGCCGGCCTCGGCCGTCAGACGCAGCGGCTGCGCGACCTGCCGCCCCCGCCGGAGCACGTCTGGCAGCGGATCCGGGCGGAGCTGGCGGCGACCGACCGGGCCACGCCCCCACCCGCGGTGACGCTGCACACCGACCCACCCTCGACCGCACCACGTCCTCGTGTTGCTTCAGCGGATTCTGTACGCCCTGCGGACAGCCCCGTCCGTCGTCGGCACGGCTGGCGGGTCACCGCCGCTGTCGCGGCGGCGGCGGCCGTTCTGGCCGCGATCGCCGCCGCGGCCGGGACGGCGCTGGTGCTGCGGGACGGGCCCGCGGCCCCGGCCGTCGCCTCCTGCCCGGCCGGCTCCCCCAGGGTGTCGCTGGAGGCGCTGCCGGGCGCACCGGCCGGGGCGGGCGGCTACGCCTGCCTCGTCAGCGTCGACGGGGAGCGGAAGCTGTTCGTGCACGCCGAGGGGATGCCGACCCAGCCGGACGGCGACTACGAGGCCTGGCTGCTCGACTCGACCAGCCTGCAGGCCCCCGCGCCACGCATGCAGGCGCTCGGCGTGATGGGTGCGAAGCCCGACCAGCAGCTGACCGTGCCCAGCACCCTCGACCTGAGCAGGTTCAACATCGTCGACATCTCCGCCGAGCCGCACGACGGCGACGCCACCCACTCCGGCAAGAGCCTGCTCCGCGGCACGCTGCGCTAGTCCTGGCCGCTCGAGGTCTTCCCCGAGCACGGAAAGCGCCGCCCACCGGAGACGGCGGGCGGCGCTGTGCCGGCAGTGGGCTACTTGCGCTTGCGGATCTCCTCGGCGGCCTGCGGGACGACCTTGAACAGGTCGCCGACCACGCCGAAGTCGGCCAGCTCGAAGATCGGCGCCTCGGGGTCCTTGTTGACCGCGACGATCGTCTTCGACGTCTGCATGCCGGCCCGGTGCTGGATCGCGCCGGAGATGCCGAGCGCCACGTACAGCTGCGGCGACACCGTCTTGCCGGTCTGGCCGACCTGGAACTGGTGCGGGTAGAAGCCCGAGTCGACCGCCGCCCGGGACGCGCCGACGGCGCCGCCGAGCAGGTCGGCGAGCTCCTCGACGAGCTTGAAGTTGTCGGCGCTGCCGACGCCGCGGCCACCGGACACGACGATCGAGGCCTCGGCGAGCTCCGGGCGTGCGCCCTTCGCCTCGACCTTGCGCTCGACGACCGTCGCCAGCTTGTCCTTGTCGGTCAGCGCGACCTCGACCTGCTCGACCGACGGGGTGGCCGGCGAGGGGGTCGGGGTGAGCGAGTTGGGCCGGACCGTGACGATCGGCAGGCCCTTGCTGACCTTCGACTTCACGATCGTCGAGCCGGCGAAGACGACCTGCGTGGCGACACCCTCGGCGTCGAGGGCGACGACGTCGGTGAGCAGCCCGTTGTCGAGCTTGACGGCGACCCGACCGGCGATCTCCTTGCCCTCCTGGCTGGAGGCGACGAGCACCGCGGCGGGCGACACGCGCTGGATCAGCGACGCGAGGACGGTGGCCTTGCCGGCCACGAGATAACCGTCGAGGTCCTCGCTCTCGGCGGCGTAGATCTTCGACGCGCCGAACTCGCCGAGCTTGTCGGCCACCGACGCCGCCGAGCCGCCCAGGACGACGGCGGACACGTCGCCGAGGGTCCGGGCCAGGGTCAGCATCTCGAGGGTGACCTTCTTGACGGTGCCCTGGGAGGCCTCGACGACGACCAGTACTTCAGCCATGGTTTCGAACTCCCTTAGACGAACTTCTCGGAGGCCAGGTACTCGACGAGCTTGCTGCCGCCGTCGTCACCCGCGTCGATCTTGTTGCCGGCCTGGCGGGGCGGGCGCTTGCTGTGCTCGACCACGGTGCTGGTCGCGCCTTCGAAGCCGACCTCGCCCGCGGCGATGCCCAGGTCGCCCAGCGACAGGGTCTGCAGCGGCTTCTTCTTGGCCGCCATGATGCCCTTGAACGACGGGTAGCGCGGGTCGTTGATCGTGTCCCACACGCTGATCAGGGCCGGGGTGGAAGCGGTGACGACCTCGTAGCCCTCGTCGGTCTGCCGCTCGATGGTGACCGAGGTGCCCTTCTCGATGGTGACCTTGCGGGCACCGGTCAGGGCCGCGATCCCGAGCCGCTCGGCGATCATGTGCGGCATCACCTGCACGCGGCCGTCGGTCGACTCGGCGCCGCAGATGACCAGGTCGGCCTGCTGCTGCGCGATGGCGGCGGCGAGCACCTTCGAGGTGGCGACGGCACACGAGCCGTGCAGCGCGTCGTCGACGACGTGGACGGCGGAGTCCGGCCCCATCGACAGGGCCTTGCGGATCGACTCCGTGGCACGGTCGGGGCCGACGGTCAGGACGACCACCTCGCCGCCGTGCGCCTCCTGGAGGCGCAGCGCCTCCTCGATAGCGTATTCGTCCATCTCGTTGATCACGTTGCTGGCCGACGCGCGGTCGACGGTGTTGTCGTCAGAGCGCAGGTTGCGGTCCGCGCCGGAGTCCGGCACCTGCTTGACGAGTACGACGATCTTCATCGTGGTCCGAGGTCCTCCTGCTTGACAGTCGCCGCGCCATCGCGGCCGACTTGCGCCCCACGTTACGGCTCATCCTGGTCGGGAACAGGCTCGCCTCCTGTAGGTTACTCAAGAGTAGGTTCGAAAGGCCGGTGAAAAGTGTCACCAGAGCGCTCACCCTGAAGTAGGGGTGGGTGAAATGTCACAGAACACCGGACTTGTCGAGCCAGCACGTGAGCTCTCCGCGGCGGTCGCCCAGCACGCTGCGGAAAAGGTCACACACCGTCGCTGCGAGGCGCCGAACGAGCACTGGTGCACGTGCGGCCATCCCCGCGAACGCTGCGTGACCGAGACCATCCGCGCGCTCTGGCACATGCCGGTCTGACCGCTGTCGCCGCCCGCAAGCCACCACCGGGCGCTGTCGCCGCCCGCAAGCGACCACCAGGCGCTGTCGCCGCTCGTTCAGGCGGCTTCAGTCGTCGGCCATGACCGCGGCGACCTCGGTGCGCGCCGCTCGCCGGGCCGGCAGCAGCGCGGCGCCCGCACCGGCGACCGCGGCGATGACGACGTAGAGCAGCAGCTGGCCGTACGGCACGACGGGGTTTCCGTGGCCGAACTGGCGGATCAGCCCGACCGACGCGGCCACGCCGACCAGGACGCCGAACCCGACGCCGACCACCGCGCCGACGAAGGCCATGAGCATCGCCTCGAGCACCAGCATCCCGCGCAGCTGGCCGCGGGACAGCCCGAGCGCCCGCAGCAGGGCCGACTCCCGGGTGCGCTCCAGCACCGACAGGGCGAGGGTGTTGGCGATGCCCGTCAGGCCGATCACGATCGACATGCCCAGCAGCGCGGAGAACACGCCGAGCTGCTCGTCGAGCGTGCCGGTGATCCGGGCCCGCCACTCGGCCTGGCTGCTGACCTGGGTGAGCGGCGCCTCCTTCAGCGAAGCGTCGACCGCGGCCCGCGAGCTGGCCGGCGCGACCCCCTCGGCGGCCTTGACCAGCACCTGGTCGGGGTCGCCGGCGCCGAACACGGTCGCGTAGTCGCTCCAGTCCAGCAGCGCCTGCCCGTCGGTCGGCGCGTCGTCGTACAGTGCCGCGACGGTCAACGTGAGGGTGCGGACCTGCACGGAGGAGCCGACCCGGGCACCGATCGCGTCGGCGAAGAACCGGTTGAGCGCGACCGTGCCGGGCTTGAGCGCGCCGGCCGAGCCCGCGGTGATCTCGGGGCGCAGCACGGTGTCGAGGGCGCCGGGCTCCATCGTCCAGATCTCGGTGTACCGGCCGTCGACGTCGCCCTCGCGGCTGCGGGCGGCGGCGACCGCGGCCAGCTCGCTGCGCGAGCGCAGGGTCGTCGTCACGGCCAGGGGCACCTTCCGGCTCTGCCCGTTGGGCGTGTAGACGCCACTGATGATGTAGTCGACCGCGAAGTTCTCGTCGAGCTCCTGCTCGGCCTGCGCTCGCGCGGTCGCCAGCAGCACGCTGAAGACGCTCATCAGCGCCAGGCCGACCATCAGGGCGCTCGTGGTGGCCGCGACCCGCTTCGGGTTGCGCAGGGCGTTGGTGACCGCGAGCCGACCGGCGGCGCCGAACACCTTCGCCGGCGCCCAGCCCGCCCACGCCGTCAGCCGCGACACGATCAGCGGCGCCGCGATCACGATGCCGGTGAACACGAGGATGGCGCCCAGGAACACGATCGGCACGCCGCTGAACCCCGGCACCCTCGTGCCGGCGAGCATCAGCAGGCCACCGGCGACCGCGGGCACCCCGGCCAGGACGATGCGCAGCAGCCGCCGGCCGGGCGCGACCTCGGCCAGGGCGGTGGTGCGCAGCGCCGCGATCGGCGGGATGCGGCTCGCGGTCGCGGCCGGCAGCAGCGACGCGATCACCGTGAAGAGCGTGCCGGCGAAGACCCCGACCAGCACGGTGGTGGGCGTGACGATCAGCCGGTCGACGCGGACCCCGCTGCCGACGGTGTTGCGCCCGATCAGCAGCCCTTCGCCGACCACGGTGCTCACCAGCAGGCCGCCGAGGGAGGCGACGACGCCGACGACCACCGCCTCCAGGATCACCGAGCCGAACAGCTGCCGCCTGGACGCGCCGACGCAGCGCAGCAGCGCCAGCTCCCGGATCCGCTGCGCGACCAGGATCGCGAACGTGTTGTAGATGACGAACACGGAGACGGCGAGCGCGATCAGCCCGAAGCCGAAGATCACGATGAGGAAGCCGTCGACGTACTTGGCGGCGGCCACGGCGTACTCGGCGCGCATCTGCGCACCCGTCATCACCCAGGCCCGGCCGCCGAGGGCCGACTCCAGGCGGCCGGCGAGCTCGTCCTGCGACACGCCCGGCTGCGCGGACACGACGACCTGCGCGAAGCCGTCGGCGCCGGTGAGCGTGCGCATGTCCTCCCGCGTGAGCGCGGCGACGGTGAATCCCGCGAAGCGCTTGTTGGCGCCGAGATCCATGATGCCGACGAGGGTCAGCGCGACCGGCTTCTGGTCGGGGCCGACCACCGACACCTGCTCGCCGACCTTGAAGCCGTAGATCTCCGCGGTGGTGTCGTCGACCGCGATCTCGCCGGGGCGCTGCGGCTGCCGGCCGGTGCCGATGTCGTACATCGACAGGTGATCGTCGCCGGGGGTCGACAGCGCCCAGCCGATCCGGCCCAGGTAGGAGATCAGGCGGCCGTTCCGGTCGAGCATGGGCAGCCGCTCGGCCATCCTGCCGTCGGCATGCGCGACGCCGGGCACCGCCTTGATCTCGTCGACGATGCCGGTGTCGAAGCGCTGCCCCGACTCGCTGAACCCGGACGAGCCCACGGACGCGTCGACGTGCTTCGCGGCGCGCGCGAGATCGTCGTAGAAGGCGGCCTTGGCCGTATCGCCATAGACCAGGGTGCCGGCGAGGAAGCCGACACCGATCATGATGGCGGTCGCGGTCAGCAGCAGCCGGAGCTTGTGCGCCCGGAGCCCGGCGAGAGTTGTTCGCAGCATCGGCCGCGACTGTACCCAGAGCAGCTGAGGGGAGTCTGACAATGGTGTCGATGTGGGCAATCATCCTGCGCTGGTTCGACCCCGACGAGGTGCGCTCGGTCGGCACCACGCCCGACTACCGCTTCTCCCTGGCCAACGAACGCACGTTCCTGGCCTGGTTGCGCACGGCGCTCGCGCTGGTCGGCGGCGGGCTGGCGGTCGCGCAGTTCCTGCCCGGGCACCGGTTGCGGATCGTCGTCGCCGTGTCGCTCTTCGCGCTCGGCGGGCTGGTCGCGGTCCGCGCGATCGACCACTGGGCCCGCAGCGAACGGGCGATGCGGCTGGGTGAGGCGCTGCCACCGTCGCGCTTCCCCGGCATCCTGGCGCTGATCGTCGCGGTCGGTGCGGTCGCGCTGCTGGTGGCGACGTTCCTGTGACGCCCTTCGGCACCTCCGCGAGCCGGCCCGCCCCCGACGACGGCGACCGGCCGGACGCCGTCACCCCGCACACAGCGCAGCCGTCGAACGGCGGCCCGCCGGACGCCGTCACCCCGCACACAGCGCAGCCGTCGGACGGCGACCCGCCGGACGGCGGCCCGCCGCGCACGGTGCAGCCGTCGGACGACGGTCCGCCGGGCGCGCAGCTGGAGCGCACCATGCTCTCGTGGCGCCGCACGACCGTGTCCTTCACCGTTGTGGCGCTGCTCCTGGCGAGGTTCGCCGTGATCGAGGCACCCCGACCGGTCGCCTTCGCCGCGGTCGCCGCCGTCGGCCTCACCTGGGCCCTCGCGATTCACCTCATCAGGATGAGAATCGCCGGGCTCACCCGCCCTGTGCGCCGCACGCTGCCTCTCGTCGTCACGCTCATCCTCCTGTACAGCGTGACGGGCACCCTCTTGCTGGTGTCATAGGGCGCTCCACTGCGTCATGATGGCGAAATGGGACGTGCGCTGCCCTTTCTCATCGTTCTCGTCGCGACGCTGGTCGCGTTGATCGACTGCCTGTCCACGGACCGCGACGACACCCGGGGTCTGCCCAAGGTCGTCTGGTGTCTCGTCATCCTGCTGCTCCCCGTCGTCGGCGTGATCGCCTGGTTCTTCGCGGGTCGCCCGATCACGACCGAGCAGCACGCCGGCGTCGCCGCGGGCGGGGCCCGCCGCCGGCCGTCGAGGCCCGTCGCTCCTGACGACGACCCCGAGTTCCTGCGCAACATCGACACCACCCGCGCCCGCGACGACGCCGAGCTCCTGCGCCGCTGGGAGGAAGACCTCAAGCGCCGCGAGGAGGAGTAGCCCGCGGCGCCTCCGGAGCGTCAGCCTCGGGGGCGTCCGGTGCGACCGGTGGCTCCAGTAGCGCCGGCTCCTTCGGTACGCACAGAGTCAGCGCGGCGGGCGCGATCCGGGCCACGAGCAGTCGGGCCGGCGCGACCACGTCGCCGTCCAGCTCGCGGGCCTGGTCCTGGTCGGTGTGCACCTCGACCTTCCGCGCCCGGAAGGTCTCCAGCTGCCGGGTCCCGCCCCGGCGCATGACCACGCCCCAGCCGAGCTGGATCCAGTCGGTGATGTCGCGCGGGGTGAGGACCGCCACGTCGAGCCAGCCGTCGTCCGGCCGCGCGTCCGGCAGCAGCGGGATCCCGCCCTGCAGGCGGCCCACGTTGGCGACGAGCACGCTGCGGGCCCGGCGGCGGATCCAGCGGCCGCCGTCCAGCCGGATCCGCATCAGGACCCGTTTGCGGTGCAGCCTCCGGACGCCCGCCGCGACGTACGCCAGCCAGCCGAAGCGGCGCTTCGCGGTGTCTGGGGTGGCGTCGAGCATCTCCGCGTCGAAGCCCATGCCCGCCATGACGGTGAACGTGCCGGGGTGCCCGGTGCTGGTGTCGGCGCCGTCCACGATCCCGACGTCGATGCGGCGCCGGTCGCCGTGGATCGCGACCTCGACCGCGGCCCGCACGTCGCGGGTGACGCCCAGGTTGGTGGCGAGCAGGTTACCGGTGCCGGACGGGACGAGAGCCAGGGCGACGTCCGTGCCGGCGAGCACCGACGCGACCGCCATCACGGTGCCGTCGCCGCCGCAGACGAGCACCACGTCGACGCCGGCCTCCACCGCCTGGACCGCCATCCCGCAGCCGGGGTCCTCGGGGGTGGTGGTGAGCCACAACGGCTCCGGCCAGCCCGCCGCGCCGAGCAGGTCGCAGATCTCCCTGCGCCGCTCGTCCAGGTCGATGACCTTCGACGGGTTGACGATGATCGCGCTGCTGGTCACGCCGCCACCTCCGCTGCGCTCCGGCGCCGGCCCGACCCGACCCGCAACACCGGTGAGCGGCCCAAGCCGCTCCGCTGGCCGCTCACGCCGCCGCCTCCACTGCACTCCGGCGCCCGCCCGACCCGACCCGCAACACCCGTGAGCGGCCCAAGCCGCCCCGCTGCCCGCTCACGCCGCCGCCTCCGCTGCGCCCCGACGCCCGCCCGACCCGACCCGCAACACCCGTGAGCGGCCCGGGCCGCTCCGCTGGCCGCTCACGTACCCACCTTGCGGAAGCGCGCCTGGAAGAAGCAGTACACACCGAACGCCGCGACCCCGAGAGCGACCGCGAGCAGGAGGAACTTGCCGAACGGCTGGGCGGCGAGCGTGTGCAGCGCGGCGTCGAGCCCGCGGGACTTGCCGGGATCGTTGGTGATCGCCGCCTGGAGCAGCAGGACACCCACGATGCCGAACGCGATCCCCTTGGCCACGTAGCCGATCTGGCCGGCCCTGGTCGCCGTCTTACGGGTCTTCGGAGCCGCGGCGCCGAAGACCAGCTTCCGCTCGAACTTGCGCTTCCACCCGTACCACAGCATCCCGACACCGAAGGCGAGCACACCCAGCCCGATCAGCCCCACCAGCCAGGCCCCGGCCGGCTTCGCCATGATCCCGGCGGTCACCTGCTCCTGCTGCTTGGCGCTGGAGGACGGCGCGCCGGTGATGACCTTGCCGGCGGTCCACGCGAGGGCGGCGTAGATCACGACGCGCCCGGCCGAGGCGACCCGCTCCCAGACGCGCTCCTTGCCCTGCACGTCACGGTGACCCCAGATCGCGAGGGCGACCTGCCAGAGCGCGAGCGCGACCAGGCAGATGAGCACGAACCACAGCAGCAGCTTGCCGAACGGCTGCTCCGCGAGCTTCTGGAAGGCGCCGGACTGGTCGCCCTCCTGACCGGCCTGGCCGAAGGCGATCTGTGCCGCCACCCAGGCGAGCGCGAGGTGCAGCAGGCCATATCCGACAAACCCGACCTTGGTCAATTTCTTGAACAGGTCGCTCTGCGTGGCGCGGTGTGCTGTATCGGTGGCGGTCATGTTCTCGTTTTCCCCCGACTGGGCATGCTGGCAAACGTGAGCACGCAGAGAACCGCCCTATGGCGCATGGCCGGCTTCGGCGCCGCCGCGCTGCTGTTCAGCCTCCTGATCATCGCCGTGCGCGTGCGCTGGGTGCCGCTGGAGTCGGTCGACCGGGGCATCGCCGAGCGCCTCAACGAGGCCGTCGCGCCGAGTGACTTCCTGGTGACGCTCATGGGCGGCATCAGCAGGATCGGCAGCTTCGGCGTCATGGCCTGGCTCGTCGCGATCGGCACGACGCTCGTGCTGGTCCGCAAGCAGTACAAGCTCGCCGCGTTCCTGGTGGCGACCACCGTCGGCGGCCTCATTCTCGACCCGACGCTCAAGCTGGCCGTCGGCCGGCTGCGGCCGGTCGTCGAGCAGCCCGTCGCGCACGGCGGCGGCAACAGTTTCCCCAGCGGCCACTCGCTCAACTCGCTCATCTGCTACACGGCGCTGCTGCTGGTGTTCCTGCCGGCGGTGCGGCCCCGCTGGCGCAGGCCGGCGATCATCGCGGTCGGCTTCGTCGTCGCGCTCGTCGGGTTCAGCCGGCTGGCGCTCGGCGTGCACTTCCTGTCCGACGTGATCGGCGGCTGGTCGCTCGGCATCGCCTGGCTCGGGCTGTGCGCCACCGCGTTCGAGCTGATCCGGCACCACGAGGGCCTGCGGGTCACCGAGCCCCTCCAGGAGGGCCTGGAGCCGGAGGCCGCCGAGGACCTGCGCCCCACCGAGCCGCACGAGCACCGGCCGGGCACCGCGCGGAGTCTCGCGCTGGGCGTCGTCGCCTGGGTCTTCACGTTCGGCACGCTCGTCGCGGTCGGCCTGCCCCTCGCCCGGCACCGCGACGGCAACGGCAACGTCCTGTGGGACTCGACGATCCCGCACTGGTTCGCCGCGCACCGCAGCGACGTCCTCGGCCACGTGACGATCGTCGGCAGCGAGGTCGGCAACACCCACGCGATCCTCGCGATCGGCCTCGTCATCGGCGCCGTTTCCCTCGCCGCGATCCGCCGCTGGCGGCCGGTGATCTTCCTGGTGGCGGTCATGTTCGGCGAGCTGAGCCTGTTCCTGGCGAGCGCCGCGATCGTCGGCCGGGCCCGCCCCGACGTGGAGAACATGGACGGGCCGATGCCGACGTCGAGCTTCCCGTCCGGGCACGTCGCCGCCACGATCCTGATCTGGGCGACCGCGGCCGTGCTGGCCTTCCCGCGCATCCGGGCCTGGTGGCGGTGGGTGCTGCCGGTGCTCGCGGTCGCGATGCCCCTGTGGGTCGCCGTTTCGCGCATGTACCGGGGGATGCACCATCCGACCGACATCGTCGGCAGCATCCTCCTGTCCGCGTTGTGGCTTTCGGCGATGTACTGGCTGGTCAAGCCCAACTGCGACCTGGCCGAGCGGCCGTGCGAGGACGACCTGCCGGAGCCGGTCAGCGACCTGCGGGACGCTCCGGACGCCTCCGTCTCCAAGACGGCGGGTGCGTCACGATGAAGGCGGACTGGTTCCTCACGGAGGAGGAGCGGGGCAACCCGCACACCAGAATCACAGCGTGGACCGACGGCAACGCCGTCCGGCCGCTCATCGACGGCAAGGCCTACTTCGCCGAGCTGTACGCCGCGATCGAACGGATGGAGCGCGGCGACCTGCTGCTGTTCACCGACTGGCGCGGCGACGTCGGCCAGAAGGTCACCAGGAACGGCCCGTCGATCGGCGAGGTGCTGTGCGACGCCGCCCGCCGCGGCGTGCGCGTCAAGGGGCTCATCTGGCGCTCGCACTGGAACGCGCTGCAGTTCAGCGCGGCGGAGAACCGGCGCTTCGCCCGGAAGATCCAGGCGGCCGGCGGCGAGTGCCTGCGCGACATGCGGGTCCTCGCCGGCGGTTCGCACCACCAGAAGCTGGTCGTCCTGCGCCACCCCGGCCGGCCGGAGCTGGACCGCGCGTACGTCGGCGGCATCGACCTCTGCCATGGCCGCCGCGACACCCAGTCCCACGAGGGAGACCCGCAGGCGGTGGCGATCACCCCGAAGTACGGCAAGCGCCCGCCGTGGCACGACGTGCAGCTGGAGCTGCGCGGCCCGGTGGTCGGCCAGGTCGAGGCCACGTTCCGGGAACGCTGGGAGGACCCGTCGGCGCTGTCGCGCAACCCGCTGCACTGGTTCCAGGACAAGGTCGAGGACGAGAACCTGGACCCGGACCGGCTGCCGCCGCAGCTGCCCGACCCGCCGCCGGCCGGCTCGCTCAGTGTGCAGCTGCTCCGGACGTACCCCTACCGGCGCGGCGGCTACCCGTTCGCCCCCGACGGCGAGTTCAGCGTCGCCCGCGGCTACGGCAAGGCGGTCCGGCGCGCGCGGCGGCTGATCTACCTGGAGGATCAGTACCTCTGGTCGCCGAAGGTCGCCAGCTGCTTCGCCGACGCGCTGCGGGAGAACCCGGGGCTGCACCTGATCGCCGTCGTCCCGCGCCATCCGGACAGGCCCGACAAACTGGGCAGCATGCCGCAGCTGTACGGCCGGGAGCGCGCCCTCGCCATGCTCCGCGAGGCGGGCGGCGACCGGTTGCACGTCTTCAGCCCGGAGAACGCCGCCGGCACCCCCATCTACGTGCACGCCAAGGTCTGCGTCGTGGACGACACCTGGGCCACCACCGGCTCCGACAACGTGTCGCTGCGCTCCTGGACCCACGACTCGGAGCTGACCTGCGCGGTCCTCGACCCGGCCGGGAACTACGCCCGCGACCTGCGCGAACGGCTGTGCAAGGAGCACCTGGAGCTCGACGAGCTGCCCGACGGCCCGATCGAGGAGGTCTTCGACGCCTCCGCGAAGGCGCTGCAGGCGTGGCACGACAGCGGCCGGATCGGACCCCGCCCACCCGGGCGGCTGCTGCCCTACCGCCCGCCGCGGGTCCCACGCCACACCGCCACCTGGGCACGTGTGGTGTACAACACCATTCACGACCCGGATGGCAGGCCACGGCGGCTGCGCCGGGAGGGTGCCTTCTGAGCGTTTTGCGCCGTTCACCAAGCTGTCTTGTCGGCATGCTCATATTGCGCGATGACAGCGTGGCAGCTCGCCTGCATCGACATGGCGGGGACGACGGTGCGGGACGACGGCCTGGTCGAGCAGGCCTTCACGGTCGCCTTCGCGGGCGAGGGCGTGGCCCCCGGCACCCCGCAGCACGAGCGGATGCTCGCCGTCGTCCGCAAGACGATGGGCCAGAGCCGCATCGAGGTCTTCCGCCTGCTCCTCGACGGTGACGAGAAGCGCGCCCAGGCCGCCAACGAGACCTTCGAGGAAGCCTACGGCCTGCTCGTCGACGAGGGTGCCGTCCTGCCGATCCCCGGTGCGCTGGAGGCCATCAAGACGCTCCGCACGGCGGGGATCAAGGTCGCCCTGACCACCGGCTTCGCCCGCGGCACCCAGGAAGCCATCATGGACGCCCTGGGCTGGTGGGGCCAGGTCGACCTGGTCCTCTCCCCCGCCGACGCCGGCCGCGGCCGCCCCTTCCCCGACTTCATGCTGGTCGCCGCCCTGAAGCTCGGCGTCGAGGACGTCCGTCGCATGCTCGTCGTCGGCGACACTCCGCTCGACCTCATCGCCGGCCGCCGCGCCGGCGCCGGCCTCCTCGTCGGTGTCCTCACCGGCGCCGGCGACCGCCAGGCCCTCCAGTCCTCCGGCGCGGACGAGGTGATCGGCTCGATCGGCTCACTCCCCCGCCTCCTCGGCCTGGAGTAACCCCGCCAAGGCCCGGGCGAGTGGTCGTCGCTGGAGCGACACAAAGCCTTCCGGATCACGAGATCGGTGCCGACCAACGCCCAGCGGACTGCCGACGCCACGTGATCCCCATCCCGGAAGACCCTGTGCACCTGTGACCGCACAAGGTCTTCCGGAGCACGGGACCGCTAGGCGAGGTTGGACGAGCGCGGGTAGGCGTCCTCCGGGTCGGTGAGCACGTTGACCAGGTACGGCACCCCCGAGGCGAACGCCCGCTCGAAGGCGCCCGCGAGGTCGGCCGGCTTCTCGACGGTCTCGCCGGCGCCGCCGAGGGCCTTGACGACGTCGTCGTAGCGGAGGCCTGGCTGCAGGTCGGCGGCGACGTCGTAGCCGTAGATGTTGCGCATCGGGTGCTTCTCCAGGCCCCAGATGCCGTTGTTGCCGACCACGATCACGACGGGCAGCTGCTGGCGGACCAGCGACTCGACGTCCATCAGCGAGAACCCGGCGGCGCCGTCGCCCATCAGGACGCAGATCTGGCGGTCCGGATACGTCACCCTGGCGCCCATCGCGTAGCCCATGCCGGTGCCGAGGCAGCCATACGGCCCCGGGTCCAGCCACGTGCCCGGCTGCGACGGATGGAGGTACTTGCCCGCGTAGGAGACGAAGTCGCCGCCGTCGCCGATCGTGACGGCGTCGTCGGCGAGGACCTTGCGGAGCTCGCCGTAGACCCGGCTCGGCTTGATCGGATCGGTGTCGGCCTCCAGGGCCTGCTGCTCCTTGGCCCGGCCGGCGTCCTCCGCGGCCCGCAGCGCCTCGATCCACTCCTCGTGGTCGGCGACGAGCCCGCCGTACGCCGCGAACGCCGCCAGGATCGCGCGCAGGTCGCCCGACGGAGCGGCGGCCGGGGTGATGTGGCCGGCCCGCTGCGACGGCGCGTCGGTGACGTGCACGACCTGCGCGCTGCCGAAGTCGCCGAACCCGAGCCGGAAGTCGAGCGGGGTGCCGACGACGGCGATCACGTCCGCGCCGCCGAACGCCGCCTTGCGTGCCCGCGAGAACGCCAGCGCGTGCGACGGCGGCAGCGTGCCCCGGCCCATGCCATTGGCGAACACGGGGATCCGCAGCGCCTCGGCCGCCTCCCGCAGCGCGCCGGTCGCGTGCCCGGCCCACACGTCCGAGCCCGCGATGATCACGGGCCGCTGCGCGGCGGCGAGCAGCTGGACCGCCCGCGCGACCTCGTCCGGATCGGGCTCCTCGTGCGGCACCGCCGGCGCGGGCGCCAGCTCGACGCCGTCCGCGTGCGAGAACACCACCTCCAGCGGCACGTCCACGAAGACCGGGCCGCGGTGCGGGGTCAGCGCGGCGAGCGCCGCCGCCTGCACGCGGGCATAGATCTCGTCCGTGGCGAAGATGGTCTCCGCGTGCTTCGTGACCGCGCGGACGATCGGCAGGTGATCCATCTCCTGCAGGCTGCCCGAGCCCCAGCGGATCTGTGGCGCCCTGCCGCCGATGACGACGACCGGTGCGCCGTTGAACGACGCGCTGGTCAGCCCGGACACGCCGTTGGTGACGCCGGGCCCGGCCGTCAGGACGGCAAGGCCTGGGCGGCGCTGGAGCTTGGCGACGGCCTCCGCCGCGAACACGGCGGACTGCTCGTGCCGCACGTCGACGATGCGCACGCCGTTCTTGTGCGCCGCGTCGTACAGCGGGAACACGTGCGCACCGGAGAGCGTGAACAGCTCCTCGACCCCGAACCCCCGCAGTGCCGCGAGAGCCAGGTCCCCGCCGTGCCCGTCCATCTGCGTCATGCACCCTCCTCGATCAGCTCCGACCGACGCGAATGTTACTCACCTTCACCAGTCGATGGGGCCTTCACCGCGCATTCGAGTCGAACAGCGCGTCGGCCGGCGGCGGCCAATGGTGGGCGGTCAGGTAGAAGGAGACATACCCGGCGACGACCGGGGTCACGATCAGCAGCACGAGCACCAGCAGGGTGAGCATCGCACGCGCGAACGGCCCCCGCCGCTCGCGCTGGCGAGGCCGCCGATCGTCGCGCTGCGTGGGGCGCGACTGCGTCGGCCGCCCCTGCGCCGGCCTTCCTTGCGTGGGGCGCTGACTGTCGGCGGTCTGGCGGATCGGGCTGCCGTACTCGTCGTAGCGCGTCGCGGGCTCGGCCGACGCGCCCCCGGAGACGAAGATCTGGCCACCCGCCCTGTTCGGGGGCGCCGACACCGGCGGCCCGCCGTAGTTGGCCGGCGGCCCGGACATCGGCTGGTTGTAGTTGGCCGGCGGCGCCGAGGAGGGCTGGTTGTGCCGTTGCGGCTGCCCATACGTCGCGGGCGGCCCCGACATCGGCTGGTTGAAGGCCTGCTGCCCACCCGCCGGCTGCCCGTAGTTCGCCGGCGGCGCCGACGCGGGCTGGTTGTAGCCCGCCGGCGCCGAGGACGGCTGGCCGTGCCCCTGCGGCTGCCCATACGTCGCGGGCGGCGCCGACATCGGCTGGTTGGTGCTGGCCGGCGGACTTGACGCGGGCTGCCCATAGGCGGCCGGGGGCACGGACACCGGCGGCCCGTAGTTGACCGGCGGACCCGAGGCGGGCACGCCATAACCGCCCTGCGTGCCCGTGGCCTGCCCACCGGCGTAGTTGCCCGGCGGGGCCGACGCCGGATACGCCGAATACCCCCCACCACCGGCACCGGGCGGCGCCGAAACTGGCGGCGCCGACATCGGCACACCGGACATCGGCGCGTTGCTCCCGGCAGACTCCGTGGCGAACGTCCCCGCCTCAGGCCACAACGGCCCACCCGTCCCCTGCGCCCCACCGCCGCCCTGTCCAGCACCGGACTGCCCGCCGCCGGCCCCACCACCGGGCTGCGCCCCACCGAACTGCCCGGGGCCGACCCCAACACCGGGCTGCGCCCCACCGGACTGCCCGCCGCCGACCCCACCACCAGGCTGCGCCCCACCGAACTGGCCGGGGCCGCCCTGCCCAGCGCCGGACGCCGCAGCACCCGGCAGGCCCGCGCCGGCCGCGCCGAACTGTGCGGCACCAGCCTGCGGCCCGCCGGACGTCGGCGCTGGAGGCTGCCAGTCGAAGCCCTGCACCTTCGGGAACATCCCGGTCGCCGGGCCGGGGGCGGGCGCCGCCGTCGCCTGGATCTCCGTCGAGCCGGTCAGCATGCTGCCCTCGGCGACCACCAGCTCGGGCTGCTCGATCACCACGGGGGCAGTGCCCAGCGCGCGGTGCAGCAGCGTGCCGACCAGAGGCATCCTGCTGGACCCGCCGACCAGGAACACGCCCGCGATGCTGCCCTCGCTCAGCTGGGCCCAGCGCATGACGCCCTGCGTGACGCGGACCGTCTGCTCGATCAGCGGCTGCGCGAGCCGCTCCAGCTCCTCGCGGGTGAGGTGGACGTCGATGTTGAGCAGCGGCACCGTCAGGTCCGAGGCAGGCTGGCGGGACAGCCGCTCCTTCGCCACCCGCGCGTCGTCGAAGAGCAGCCGCCGGGCCCGGCGGTCCTCGATCGTCTGCGGGCTCATCAGCCGCTGCCACTCCTGCGGCGACTGCGGCTCGCAGATGGAGGCGATGTGCGCCACGATCGCGTTGTCGACGTCGATGCCGCCGATGTCGTCGCGGCCGTCGACGGCAAGGACCTCGAAGCCGCCCTGGGTGCGGGCGACGACGCTGGCGTCGAACGTGCCGGCGCCGAAGTCGTGCACGACGACGACCGAGCCGACGGGCACGTCCTTGCCGAGCACCTGGGTGAAGTAGGCGGCGGCCGCGACCGGCTCGGGCACCAGCCGCACCCGGCCCAGGCCCGCGGCCTGGGCGGCGTCGGCGACGGCGAGCCGCCGGGTGGCGCCCCACGACGCCGGGAAGGTCACCGTCACCTCGGACGCGACGTCGCCGACCGTGCGGGTCCACTCGTCGCGGACGCGACGCAGGACGGTGGCGACGAGCTCGTTGACGGGGATCTCCCGGTCGCCGAGCAGCACGGTGCCCTCGTCGATACGACGCTTCGGGTTGGGCTCGAACCGGGCCGGCTCCAGGCGGGCGCTGTGCACCGCGTCGCGGCCGACGATGACGGCGCCGGCGGGCTCGGCATAGACGGCGGAGGGCAGCAGCGGAGAGCCGTCGAAGAGCAGCGCACGGGACCGGCCGTCTGGCCACCGCACCACGGCGACGGTGTTGGAGGTGCCGAAGTCGACACCGAGCCGAATCCCTGGCGTTGGCATGACAGGAAGTCTAGGCGCCGGGTACGACGGTTCTCACGCCTCGGCGCCTGCCGTCGCGTTGCCGACTGAAGGCGCGGGCGGGCGCAGCGGACGGACCCAGGCGCGGGCGCTCGGCAGCAGGAGCAGCAGCGCCGACCCCAGGTAGACGCCCGTGACCGCCAGCCAGGCCGGCTGGTGCGACGTCGAAGCGGTGTACGCACCGCCGAAGGCGAGCAGCACGCACAGCACGCTCGGATACCACAGGTGCCCGTCGCTGCCGCGACGCAGCCACCGCGCGCCGTGCGTGTACAGGATCGCGAACGCGAGCGAGCCCAGCCCGCCGTACAGGCCGGCCTGCCAGCCCGCGTCCGTCAGCTCCTGCGTGTCGGACACCTTGTAGACGATCAGCACGAGCGCGACCAGGCCGGTCGAGATGTACATGAGCACGCCGTACAGGGTCAGGAAGCCCGCGGGCCAGCGGATCGCTCCGGGTGCGATCCGGCGCGGCGGTGGCGGCACGGGCGGCATGACGTACTGCGGCACGTAGACGACCTGCGGCGGAGGCGGCTGGTAGAACAGCGGGCGCGGTGGATGTGCCTGTTGCGGCGGCATCCGGTGTACCGGCGGCGCAGGGCTGAAGGGCGCGGGGCTGAACGGCACGGCACCGGGCGAGACCGGCCCGCTCGCACCCGAGACCGGCGCGACGCCCGGCCCGGCGCCCGCGGGCGACACCGGCATCACGACCGGCGCCCGGCCGGCAGAACCACACCACGGGAGGGCGCCACCGGCGACCCGACCGGCGGAAGCGGCCCACGCGGCACAGGCGGCACGGGCGGCGCCGCCGGTGACCCCGCCGGCGGAACCACGACGGCGGGCGACGGCGCCGTCGGTACCGGCGAAACAACCGCGACAGGAGGCTGCGACGGCGAGGCGACGGGTGCCGCACCGCGGGGGCGGACGGCGGTGGACGGCTTGTCGATCCGCGCGCCGACCAGGACGCTGCCCTCGGCGACCACCATCTCCGGCTGTTCGATCGTCACCGGCGGCGTGCCGAACGCGCGGTGCAGCTCCGTCGCGACCAGCGGGATCTGGCTCGCCCCGCCGACCAGGAAGATGCCCGCGACCTGCCCGGCCGTGACCCGCGACAGCCGGACGGTCTCGGTCAGCACCCGCACCGACCGCTCCACCAGCGGCCGCGCCGCCGCCTCGAACTCGTCGCGGGTCAACTGCACGTCGACGTCCAGCAGCGGGACCAGGACCGTGACGGAGGAGGCGCGCGACAGGCGCTCCTTCGCCTCCCGGACCTCCTCACGCAGCAGCCGGGCGGCCCGCGCCTCCTCGACCGTCGACGGCGCGACCAGCCGCTGCCAGCGCTCCGGCGGCAGGGCCCGGCCGATCATCGCGAGGACGACCTCGTCGAAGTCGAGCCCGCCGAGGTCGTCGCGGCCGTCGACGGCGAGCACCTCGAAGCCGTCCGCGGTGCGCGCGACGACGCTGCCGTCGAACGTCCCGGCGCCCAGGTCGTAGACCACGACGGCGGAGCCGACGGGCACCAGGTGGCGCAGGACCCGCACGAAGTAGGTCGCTGCGGCCACCGGCTCGGGGATCAGGGTCGCGGCCGGGAGGTCTGCCGCTCGTACCGCGGCCGCCAACGCCTTGCGACGGGTGGACGCCCAATTGGCGGGGTGCGTCACGGTGACCGCCTCGGGAGGGCCGCCGGCCGTGCGGACGAACTCGGCGCGCACCCGCTGGAAGACGGCGACCAGCAGGTCGTGGACGGGCACCTCCTGCTCACCCAGGAAGACGTGACCGTCGTCGATGCGCCGCTTCGGGTTGGGCTCGAGGCTGGCCGGGGCGCGCCGGGCGCTGTGCAACGCGTCACGGCCGACGACGAGCTCGCCGTCCGCCCAGAACGTCGCCGACGGCAGCAGCGGGGTGCCGTCGAAGAGCAGCGGCCGGGCCCGGCCGTCGGGCCAGCGCGCCACGGCGACGGTGTGCGACGTGCCGAAGTCCACGCCCAGGGCCACCATGCCCGGAATCCTAGGGCTACGCGGACTGCTCCACTGCCCGCTGCAGAGCGCGGTAGATCTGCCCGAACTTCGGCGAGTCCGTGGTCGAGTAGATCATCGCCTCGCCCTGCCGGGTGCGCACCCAGATCTCGTGCACGCCCTTGCCGTGGTCGTGCGCCCGGTCGAGCAGGTCCAGCAGCCCTTCCACGCTGAACGCCACGATCCCGCCGATGACGATGATCCCGAGGATGCCGCCCGCGATGTACATCGTGGACTCCGGCCCGGTGAAGTCGATCCGGCGCGCGGCCAGTCCGGCGGCGATGAGCAGCCCGATGATCAGCGCCACCGCTCCGCCGCGGGTCGCGATCATGTACGCGCCCTGCACCAGCCTCCCGGAGCGCCGATGCCAGATGTACGTCAGGGTCTCCAGCGGATACCAGGCGGCGTCGACCTGCACACCGTCGGAGCTGATGTGCACCTCGTTGTCGCGGTAGAACGTCGTCGCCATGGCACATCTGACGGTACGCCGGAATACGCTGCGGGCAACGACAACGACGTTGAGGAGACACAGTGGGCGACACCAGGCTGGTCCAGCTGGAGATCGAAGACGGTATCGGCACCATCCGGCTCGCCAGGCCGCCGGTCAACGCGCTGAACATCCAGATCCAGGAGGAGCTGCGCGAGGCCGCCGCCGCCGCATCCACCGACCCTTCGGTGCGGGCGGTCATCCTGTACGGGGGAGACAAGGTCTTCGCGGCCGGCGTCGACATCAAGGAGATGGCCGGGATGGGCTACTCCGAGATGGCCGCCAGGGCCGCCGCGCTCACCGGAGCCTTCGACGCCGTCGCACGCATTCCGAAGCCCGTCGTCGCGGCCGTCAACGGATACGCCCTGGGCGGCGGCTGCGAGCTCGCCCTGACCGCCGACTGGCGCGTCGCCGCCGAGGACGCGACCCTGGGCCAGCCGGAGATCACTCTCGGCATCATCCCCGGCGCGGGCGGCACGCAGCGCCTGGCCCGCCTCCTCGGCCCAGCCCGCGCCAAGGACCTCATCATGACCGGACGCTTCGTGAAGGCCCCCGAGGCGCTGGCGATCGGCCTGGTCGACAAGGTCGTCCCCGCCGCGGAGGTGTACGCGACGGCCAAGGCCATGGTCGAGCCCTTCGTCCACGGGCCAGCCCTCGCCCTGCGCGCCGCGAAGCTCGCCGTCGACGGCGGCCTGGACATGGACCTCGCCTCCGGCCTGGCCTGGGAGAGCCAACTGTTCGCCGCCCTGTTCAGCACCGAGGACAAGAACGAGGGCATGACCGCCTTCATCGAGAAGCGCAAACCCAAGTTCACCTGACCCCACCAAGCACCCACCTCATGGTCCCGCACCGTCCAGGTGACCACGGGATCATGAGGTGGAACACCAACACCCCCCACATCGCTCCGCGACCCCGCACGCAACCGCCGCGTTGATCGAAGGACACCCCTGGCCGCCCAAGCGACCACTGCACGACTTCGATCACCACGACAACGATCGACCCGCAGAAAGCCGGAACCCCGGCGGTCAGCGGGATGTGCACCGGTCCTGGAAACCAACAACGGCGTGGAAACACCGAATGACGCCCTCGACGGCGCTGGACCATGCGAGGACGGCGGCCGGGGAACATCACCGCGACCACGCCACCAGACGCCCGGCCCCCAGATCCGTGCGGAAGACGCACCCTCCCTCCGCACACGGACATCACCACCGGGACAGCGAACACGGACCACTCAGCCGGCAACCCTCACCACCACCGTGATCGAAGGACAGCCCTGGCCGCCCGCACGACCACCAGACGACTTCGATCATCGAAGGCCACGACCACGATCGCTCCAAGGGGAACCACGACGGCGGGGACGTTGCTGCGACGAGAGCACGTCGCGCTGGTTCGCAAAGCAAACGACGGCGAATGCGACGCCAGCGGTCAGCGGGATGTGCACCGGTCCTGGAAACCAACGATGGCGTGGAAACACCGAATGACACCCCCGGCGGCGCTGACCATGCGAGGACGGCGGCCGGGGAACATCACCGCGACCACGCCATCAGACGCCCGGCCCCAGATCCGTGCGGAAGACGCACCCTCCCTCCGCACACGGACATCACCACCGGGGACAGCGAACACGGATCTCTCAGTCGGCAACCCTCGCCATCCCCGTGATCGAAGGACAGCTCTGGCCGCCCGCACGACCACCAGACGACTTCGATCATCGAAGGTCACGGCCACGATCACTCCAACGGGGCTACAAACGCGCGGATGGCGCTGCAACGAAAGCTGGCTTGTGAAACCCAACAACGGCGTGGAAACAACGAATGACACCCCCGACGGCGCTGGACCATGCGAGAACGAAGGCCGGGAAACGCCACCGCAACCACGCCATCAGACGCCCGGCCCCCAAGTCCGCGCGGAAGACGCACCCTCCCTCCGCACACGGACATCATCACCGGGACAGCGAACACGGACCACTCAGCCGGCAACCCTCACCACCACCGTGATCGAAGGACAGCCCTGGCCGCCCGCACGACCACCAGACGACTTCGATCATCGAAGGCCACGACCACGATCGCTCCAAGGGGAACCACGACGGCGGGGACGTTGCTGCGACGAGAGCACGTCGCGCTGGTTCGCAAAGCAAACGACGGCGAATGCGACGCCGGCGGTCAGCGGGATGTGCACCGGTCCTGGAAACCAACAACGGCGTGGAAACATCGAATGACACCCCCGACGGCGCTGGACCATGCGAGGACGGCGGCCGGGGAACACCACGGCAACCACGCCATCAGACGCCCGACCCCCAGGTCCGCACGGAAGACACACCCTCCCTCCGCGAACGGACATCACCACCGGGGACAGCGAACACGGATCTCTCAGCCGGCAACCCTCACCATCACCGTGATCGAAGGACAGCCCTGGCCGCCCGCACGACCACCAGACGACTTCGATCATCGAAGGTCACGGCCACGATCACTCCAACGGGGCTACAAACGCGCGGATGGCGCTGCAACGAAAGCTGGTTTGCGAAGCCAACGACGGTGTGGAAACAACGAATGAAACCCTCAACGGCGCTGGACCATGCGAGAACGAAGGCCGGGAAACGCCACCGCGACCACGCCACGCACGGCAACCACGCCACCAGGCGCCCGGCCCCAGATCCGTGCGGAAGACGCACCCTGCCTCCGCACACGGACATCACCACCGGGGACAGCGAACACGGACCACTCAGCCGGCAACCCTCACCACCACCGTGATCGAAGGACAACCTTGGCCGCCCGCACGACCACCAGACGACTTCGATCATCGAAGAAGGCCACGACCGCAATCGCTCCAAGGGGAACTACGCCGGCAGGGATGGTGCTGCGACGAGAGTGCGTTGCGCTGGTTCGTGAAGCCAACGACGGCGAGTGCGGCGCCGGCGTTCAGCTGATGTGCACTGGGTTGTGAGAACCAACGACGGTGTGGAAGCACCGAATGACGCCCTCGACAGCGCTGGACCACGTGAGGACGGCGGCCGAGGAACATCACCGCGACCACGGCACGGACAACCACGCCACCTGACGCCCGAGCCGCGGGCCAGCCGGGAAGAATCCACCCTCCGTGCTGGCCTGCGACGGCGAAATCCCACATGGATCGGCGAACCCGCACGCGGGCAGCGACCACGGACGGCCGCGGAGCCGCGTGCGGCACAGGGCGCCGACCGGCCGCGAGCAGGTCAGCGGCGGCCCTCGCAGCGGGGGTCGGGCGGGGTGGGCCGGCGGGCCGGGGCGATCCAGCTCAGCGCCGTCTGCTCCACCGACCAGCCGTGCGCGTCGACGGTGCTGGCCGGCGGCCGGTCGCCCGCGTCGCAGAGGACCTTCGCCTGGACGCTTTCGTTGAGGACGAAGTGGACGGTGCCGCCCGTGTCGAGCAGGGTCGTCATCCGGTCGTCGACGGTGATCACCGAGCCGACGAGCAGCCCGTCGTCGGTGTCGACGGCGACCGTCGGCAGGATCGGGGCGCGCAGGAACACGACCCCGATCAGGAACGGCGCCGCGAACGCGGCCACCACCGCCGGCCAGTGCGTCACGGCCCGCGCCGCCCATGCCGGCACCGGCCCGGTCAGCAGCGGCGTCACCAGCGGCGGCAGCGCCAGCAGAATGAACGTGACCGGCTCACCTTCCCGCAGCGCCGCGACGATCGCCGGGCCGAGGAACGTGTACTCCAGCACCGCCGCCACGAACGGCAGCACCACCCCCGTGGCGGCCGCCGCGGCGCCCACGCCGGCCGCCCGCTGCCGCACGACCAGGCCGAGGATCGACAGCGCGACCATGACCAGCAGTGGCAGGAACCGCAGCTGCCAGGTCAGCCCGCCGATCACCAGCGCCACGACGACCACCCAGTCGGGGATCCGCCGGGCGGCCGCGGCCAGCCGGGACGTCGCCGCCGCGGCCGGGTCGCTGAGCTCCAGCAGCGCGCCCAGCACCCGGGTCAGCAGCAGCGCCGCCGGAAACACCCACAGCAGCGCGATCACCAGCGTGCTCAGCAGGCCCAGCGGGCTCACGTACTGCACGAAGAGCAGCATGGTCTGCACGTTCTGCCGGCTGAGATACCACAGCCGCAGCACCAGCAGGACGATCGGAAACGTGGGCAGCAGCGGCAGCAGCCACTCCCGGTCGCCGCCTACCTCTCCCACGGCCACTGACGGACGTCCACCTTCGGCACCTCGGGCTGGTGGTCGATCGCCACCTGCTGATTCGGGCTGAACCGCTGCTCGCTGCGCAGGTACTTGTCATACGCCTGCTCCCACCGCCGGTCGGTCGCGTCGTGCGCGGAGCGGTACAGGTACAGGTTCACCAGGGTCTGTAAGGCCTCGTTGTCACCGCAGTTGATCCCCCACCGCTCGTCGCCGGTGAGCCCGACGTCGTGGTGCACGAGGGTCTGCCCGCCGTCCTCCGCGACGAAGCCGGCGAGGATCGCCGCGTCGGTCGTGACCGCGTCGAACTCGCCCGCCTTGAGCCCGGCGACGCAGGAGCTGATCTCGTTCTTCCCCGAGAGGGTCACGCCGGCGGACCTGGCGACCTCGCTGGACGTGGAGGTGGCCAGGGTGCAGACCCGCTCCCCACGCAGGTCCTCGAGGCTGCTGACCGGCTTGTGCGCCTTGAGCGTGACCACCGACTGCTGGGTGCTCAGATACGGCCCGGCGAAGCGCACCCCCGGCTGCTCGGACCGCTCCTTGGTGATGCTGAAACTGGCCACGACGAGGTCGACGGTGACGAACCTGCCGTCGCCCGCGCGGGCCTGCATCCTGGCCCGGTCCTCGGTCTCGATCGACAGGAAACGGACCTGGTCGGGGCGGAACCCGAGATCGCCCGCGACGAGATAGGCGATGTCGATGTCGAAGCCGGCATATTCGCCGGTGGTCTTGTCGCGCAGGCTCACGCCCGGGGTGTCGTCCTTGACCCCGATCAGCAGCTCGCTGCGCCCGCCGATGGCACGCTGGCGCAGGTCGGCCTCCGACGGCGGCCCGACGTCCACGACCACGACCACCGCGACCACGATGACCGCGACGAGCACCACGACCCACGCGACCAGCCGCGCGACCCTGGTCCGGCGCACCGGCACAGGATCCGGGCCAGGATCCGGATCGCCGGGTGGATCAACAACTGGATCGGCCACCGTCGAAACCCCCCGTTCAGATGCATCGAACGGTACCGCTGGGGTACGACAGTTTTCTAGACCGCCTGCGCGTGGTAGCGACCGTCCACGATCGACAGTCGCAGCGGCAGCCCGAACGCCGCGGACAGGTTCTCGGCGGTCACCGTTTCGTGCAGCAGGCCCTGCGCCACGACACCGCCGTCGCGCATCAGCAGCGCGTGCGTGAACTCCGGCGGGATCTCCTCGACGTGGTGCGTGACCAGCACGATCGCCGGCGAGTCGGGGTCGGCGGCCAGCTCCGACAGGCGCCGCACAAGGTCCTCGCGGGCGCCGAGGTCCAGGCCGGCGGTCGGCTCGTCGAGCAGCAGCAGCTCCGGGTCGACCATCAGCGACCGGGCGATCTGCACCCGCTTGCGCTCGCCTTCGGACAGGGTGCCGTAGAGCCGATCGGCCAGCGCGCCGACGCCGAACTGCTCCAGCAGCGCCTGCGCCCGCGCCTCGTCCATGTGGTCGTACCGCTCGGTGAAGCGCCCCACGACCGCCCACGACGCGGTCACGACCACGTCACGCACCGTCTCGTCGGGCGGCAGCTGCAGCCCTGCCGAGGAGAACCCGAGGCGGGTCTTGAGCTCGTTGATGTTGGTGCGACCGAGCTTCTCCCCGAGCACGGTCACCGTGCCGCGGGTCGGGTACAGCCGCGCCCCGGCGAGATTCAGCAGCGTGGTCTTGCCGGCGCCGTTGGGGCCGAGCACCACCCAGCGCTCGTCGAGCTCCACCTGCCAGCTCACCGATCGGATGAGATCGGACCGGTTGCGGGTCACCGTCGCTTTGTCCACCGCGATGACAAGGTCATCTGACACGGCCCAATCCAACCACGCGCCCGAAGTACGGAAGGTCCGGCCCCCCACGCCCGTGACGAAAGCCGTATCGTGCGCGGGGATGAGTGCCGTTCTGGAAATCGCCGGTCTGGTGAAGACCTACCAGACGCTGTTCGGCAAGCCCCGCGTCGCGTTGGACCACCTCGACATGGAGGTCCACCAGGGCCAGATCCACGGGTTCCTCGGACCCAACGGGTCCGGCAAGAGCACCACGCTCAAGACGCTGCTCGGGCTGCTGCGCGCCGAGTCCGGTCACATGCGCATCCTCGGCCAGCCGGTGCCGAGGGCGCTGCCGCAGGTCGTGTCGCGGGTCGGCGCGATCGTCGAGGCGCCGGCGTTCTTCGGCAACTTCACCGGCCACAAGACGCTGACCTTGTTGGCGAAGGCGGGTGGTGTACCGAAGCAGCGCGTCGACGTGGTGCTGGACCAGGTCGGTCTCACCAACCGCGCCGAGGACCAGGTCAAGTCCTACTCGCTCGGCATGAGGCAGCGCCTCGCGGTGGCCTCCGCCCTGCTGAAGGACCCCGAGCTGCTGATCCTCGACGAGCCGAACAACGGGCTCGACCCGGCCGGCATCCGTGAGATGCGCGACCTGCTCCGCGAACAGGCGGACCGCGGCACGACCGTGGTGATCTCCAGCCACATCCTCGCCGAGATCCAGCAGATCTGCGACTCGGTCACGATCATCTCCCGGGGGCGGCGGGTCGCGGCCGGGCCGGTGTCGGAGGTGCTCGCCGCCAACGACCGCGGCACCTACCGGGTCCGCGTCGACGACACCGAGCGGGCCGCGCAGGTGCTCGCCGACGCCGGCGCGCAGGTCACCCTGTCCGGCGACCAGATCATCGTGCACGACCTCGCCGACCCGTCCTGGGTCTCGCGCGCCCTGGGCGTCAACGACCTGTGGGTCCGCGAGCTCGCCCCGGTCCAGCAGTTGGAGGACGCATTCCTCCAGCTCACCGGGGGTGGGCCCCGGCGCGGGCAGTTCCGCCCGGTCGACAACTCCGACTGGCCCGAGCAGGATCCACCCGTACAACATGAGCAAAACGGCACAGGTCAGATCATCGAGAACGGACGGCCGGCATGAACCAGCTGCTGCGGGCCGAGTGGACCCGCCTGTTCAGCCGCCGGGTCACGCTGGTGACCCTCGTGCTCATCGCGGCCCTGCTGGCCTTCCTGACCTTCGGGTTCTCGCTGACCCGCAGCAACCCGACCGCGGCGGAGTACAACACCGCCACCGAGCGGGCCGCGTCCGCCGCGGCGATCTACGACGAGAACGTCGCGCTGTGCGAGGACGTGCAGAGCGGCATCCGCACCGGTCCGGCCGGCATCAAGTTCCCGCGTAACTGCGACTACGGCCCGCGCCCGACCGCCGACTCGATGCTCGACTACGGCTTCTCGTTCAGCCGCCAGTGGCCGGAGCTGTTCACGACCGCGGCGATCGTGCTGACGGTGGCCGGCTTCGTGCTCGGCGCGTCGTTCGTGGGCGTCGAGTGGAGCTCCGGCGGCATGCTCAACCTGCTGCTCTGGGCCCCCCGCCGCGGCGCGGTCCTGGGCAGCAAGCTGATCGCGGCCTGTGCCGGCACGGCGCTGGTGGCGGCGGTGTACCTCGCGGTCTGGACCGGCGCGTTCGTCGCCGTGGCCGCCACGAACGACACCGTCAGCTCCATGGGCCTGGCGGACTGGTCGTCGCTGCTCATCACGGGCCTGCGGGTGATCCTGCTGACGATGGCCGGCACGGCGCTCGGCTTCGCGATCGCCTCCATCGGGCGGCACACGTCGGCGGCGCTCGGCGTCGGCATCGCGTACCTGCTGGTCTACGAGCTCGGAGCGATCATCATCTTCGGGTTGATCGGCGGCACCGACTACTCCGAGAAGTACCGCCTCTCCAGCTACGTCTCCGCCTGGCTGAACAAGTCCTACACGTTCCAGGGCACGTCCGGGTACTGCACCGAGACGAACTGCGTGGTGCCGCAGGACACCTTCTGGGGCAGCTGGCAGCAGGGCGGCCTGGTGATCGCCGCGGTCGTGGCGGTCGTGCTGGCCGGCGCGTTCGCCTCGATGCGCCGGCGCGACACCAACTGAACCACCCGGCCGGCGATCAGGCGGTGCCGCCTCGACACACCGGCCCCAGGCGGCATCGCCTCGACACACCGGCCCCAGGCGGTGCCGCCTCGATACACCTGCCTCAGGCGGCATCGCCTCGATACACCGGCCTCAGGCGGTGTCGCCGAAGACCTCTTCGCGGACCGCGTCGAGGCCGGTCAGGATGGCGCCGTTGAGGACCGGCTCGCTGGACACCTCGGTGGCCACCACCCGCGGCGACACCACGGCGATCGCGGCGACCTCGTGCTGCACCCGCTGCGCGAGGTCCGCGCCGCCCGCCTGGCCGATCTCGCCGGCGAGGACGACCAGCTCAGGGTCGAGCACCAGCCCCACCGAGGCCACCCCGAGCGAGATCCGGCGGGCCAGCTCGTCAAGGAAGGGGCTGCCGTCGGTACCGGCGGCGATCGCGGCCCTGATGGCATCGCCCGCGCCGGCGGCCTTGAACCCGTGGGACTTGGCGACCGTCTTGACCGCCGCCGCGTCGGTGAGCGTGCGGAAGCCGCTCTTCGACCGGCGGGTCGCGTCGCGGCTGACCTGCGTGCCGGACACCGGCAGATAGCCGATCTCGCCGGCCGCGCCGACGCTGCCGCGGTGCAGCCGCCCGCCGAGCACGACGGCGGTGCCGACGCCGCGGTCCAGCCAGACCAGCACGAAGTCCTTCGCCCCGATCGCGGCACCGCTGTGCTGCTCGGCGATGGCGGCGAGGTTCACGTCGTTCTCGAACACGACGGGCCGGCCGAGGTCCTCCCGCAGGGCCGTGAGCAGGCCCCGGTGCCAGCGCGGCAGGTCCCACGCGAACGTGATCTCGCCGCTCTTCGGGTCGACCAGGCCGGGCGTGCCGAGCACGATGCGGCGGATGCGCTCGATCGGCGCGCCGGCCTCCGCGGCCGCCTCGACCACGGCGGCGTGGACGACCTTGACCGGGTCGTCCCCTTCGCCGATGGAGACGTCCGTACGGCCGACGATCCTGCCCGTGATGTCCGCCACGCCGGCCACCACGTGCTGCGGGCCGGCGTCGACCCCGACGACGTACGCGGTCGCGGGGACCACGGCGTACATCTGGGCGTTCGGCCCGCGGCCGCCCGCCTGCTCGCCGACGCGCGCCACCAGACCGCGCTCCTCCAGGCGCTCCACCAGCTGCGACGCGGTGACCTTGGACAGCCCGGTCAGCTCGCCGAGCTGCGCGCGGGTCAGTGGTCCCTTGCTCAGCAGCAGCTCAAGGGCCGCACGGTCGTTGAGCGCGCGCAGCAACCTCGGAGTGCCTGGAAGGCGAGCAGAACTCATGGTGACGAACACCCCTAGTATTTAAGAAACTTTCCTATTAGATTGCCTCGGGCAACCTATACCGGAAGCGTACGGTCACACTATTCACACGGCCTACGCACATCCGGTCAAGATGCTCTTACGATCGTGGATAGCGCGTCAGACGAGTGTTCAACACTGGTCCGCGCGCTGAGGGGGGAACAACCGTGGCGAACGATCCAGGACTCCGCAGGCTGGCGCTGGGCACGCTGCTCGGCGCGTTCCCGGGCGCGCAGGCCCCGGCCTGGGCCGTCGACCTGCTCGGCGAGGGCATGGCCGGTCACCTGCTGTTCGGGTACAACATCGTCGACCGCGACCAGGTCGCGGCACTGACCACCCAGCTGCACTCGGCTCGCGACGGCGTGCTCATCGCGATCGACGAGGAGGGTGGCGACGTCACCCGGCTGGCGCACCACCTCGGCAGCCCGTACCCGGGCAACGCCGCACTCGGCGCGCTGGGCGACCCGGCGATCACCCGCCGCGTGTACCGGACCATCGGCGCGGAGCTCGACCAGCTGGGCCTCAACCTGAACCTGGCGCCCACCGTCGACGTCAACACCGCCGACGACAACCCGATCATCGGCACCCGCAGCTTCGGCGCCGACCCGCACCTCGTCGCCGGGCACACCGCCGCCGCCGTGCTGGGCCTGCAGAGCGCCCGCGTCGCCGCCTGCGCCAAGCACTTCCCCGGCCACGGCGCCACGCTGGCCGACTCGCACCTCGAGCTGCCGACCGTGGACATCTCCGCGGCGGAGCTGCGCGGCCGCGAGCTGCCGCCGTTCGTCGCCGCCATCGAGGCGGGCAGCAAGTCGATCATGAGCGCGCACATCCGCGTGCCCGCCCTCACCGGCGCCGCCCCGGCCACCTTCAGCAGCGCCGTCCTCGTCGACCTGCTGCGCGCCGAGCTCGGCTTCACCGGCGTCGTCGTCACCGACGCCCTGGAGATGCTCGGCGCCGCCCGGTATGCCGGCAGCACCCAGGCCGGCGCCGTCCTCGCCCTCGCCGCCGGCGCCGACCTGCTCTGCATCGGCGCCGACGTGGACGAGAAGCTGACCCTCGCCTGCGTCGACGAGATCGTCACCGCCGTCCAGGACGGCCGCCTGCCCCTGGCGCGCCTGGAGGAGGCCGTCGCCCGCGTCCAGGCGCTGGCCGACTGGACCCGCCAGGGCGACCGGACCGACCGGGAGGAGCCCGGCCTCGGGTACCCGGCGGCGCTCAGCGCCGTCCGCATCGAAGGCTCCGTGGACCGCTCCGACGCCCCGCTGATCGTCCAGCTGGAGTCGGAGTCGTCGATCGCCGCGGGCCGCGTCCCGTGGGGCCTCGGCCCGCACGTCAACGGCACCGAGCAGATCCGCGTCGTGGCCGAGCAGACCGCCGCCGAGGAGCTGCGCGCCAAGGCCGGCACCCGCCCGATCGTCGTCGTGGGCCGTAACGTCCACCGTCTGCCGGGCGCCCGCGCGCTGGTCGACACCCTGGCCGCCGCCCACCCCGTCACCGTCGTCGAGATGGGCTGGCCGTCCTCCTGGCGCCCCACCGGCGCCCGCGCCTTCATCACCACCTGGGGCGCCAGCCACGCCAACGGCCGCGCCGCCGCCGAAACCCTCGGCCTCGCCGCCTGACCCACCCCCCATGATCCGGAAGACTTTTTGTCGCCAGAGCGACCAGAAGTCTTCCGGATCATGAGAAAGTGCGGCGGCGAGTCACGCGGCGGACCGGGCAGTCGGGGCGGCGGCACGGCTGGAGCCTGCCGCGCCAGCCGCCGGCCTTGAGCGCCCGGGCAACCTCGATGGCGGTCGCGCAGGGCGCCACCACGTCTGCCCAGCCGTAGCGGAGCGTCCGCTGGCCATCTGCGGCTGTCGCGTTGTCCCGCCGCTGGTCGCGCCGACGGTGCTCCTCAGGGTGAAAGGCGCGGCCGTCGAGCTCGACGACGGTGGCGAACGCTTTGTACTCGACGTCCCGGTATCGCGTCGCACCTGGCTGTCGCCGCCGGACCTGCCGACGGCCAGCGGGCAGGCGGTGCCCCCGCTCCACGTCCTTCAGATAGCGCAGCTCCAGCACGGAGCGCGCACCGACGGCGGCGTCGTCGACCGTGGCCTCCAGCAGCCGCCGCCAGCGCATCTTCCTGCGGCCGCGCAGTGCGGCCGCCAGCCGGTCAGGCGTCGTCAGGCCGCGGCTGCACGCCGTGGTGAGCCAGGCGATCGCCGACGAGAGGCGCCGCTCCTGCTCGGCCAGGTCGAGCACCGTGTCCTCGACCCGGGTGCGCCGAAGGGCCGGACCGGGGTAGACCGTGCCGGCGAGCCGGGCCCGGTGATGCACGACCACGCCCGGCAGCGGCCGGATCCGCCGGCTGCCCGGAATCGTCACGTGGATCGGGTCGGCCTGCCCGTCCACGAGCCCGTGCAGCTCCGCGGCCGATCGGTGGCTCAGCGCGGCGCCCGCACCGGCAGACAGCACCGCCGCCCAGAGCGAGGCACGGCGGGGCATCTCGCCGGTGAAGGTCCGGTACACCCCGTGGTGGACCGTCAACCAGCGTCCCGCGCCGAGATGCGCCCGGATCGCGGACGGGGTCCAGCCCGCCGCCAGCGCCTGACTGCGGGTCACCACCCCGGCCTGCGCCTCGATCAGCTCATCCCACACCCACCCCAGCCTGCGACCACCCCACCACCACGGGAAGCCTCATTCGGCACCTGTGGATAACCGTCTCGATGATCCGGAAGACTTATGGTCGCCCTAGCGACAAAAAGTCTTCCGGATCATGAGAAGGGTCAGGCCGCGGAGGCGCGGACCAGGGTGCGGATCTGGCGGAGGAGGACGGACAGGGCGGCGAGGTCGCCAGGGGACTCGGCGAACTCGCCGATGGCGTTGCGGGTGCGGGCGATCGACGTGGCGTTGCTCTGCTCCCACTCGTCGACCCGGGCCTCCGCGTCGCCGGAAGGGGCGGTGCCGTTGAGGACCTCCGCGGTCAGGGCCGCCAGCGCCGCGTACAGGTCGTAGCGCAGCGCCATGCGGGCCAGGGTCTGCCAGCGGTCCTCGCGCGGCAGGTCGGAGATCTTCGACAGCAGGTTGTCGATGCGGAAGCGCTCGGAGAGCACGTAGTAGACCGTCGCGACCTCGTTGACCTCACGACCGGTCTGCGAGGCGACCTCCACGATGTCGAGCAGGCCGAACCCGTACATGATGCGGGTGGTCTGCTCGGCCAGCTCCTCGGGCACGCCGAGGTCGCGCAGGCGGGTCGTGTTGGCCGTCAGGACGTCGCGCTCGCGCCCCCGGAAGAGGGTGTCGAGCTCGCCGAGCAGGCGCGAGATGCCGGGGCGCAGCCGGGCGATCTCGCCGGGCACGTCGATCGGCAGGCGCCGGTTGGAGACCAGCCAGCGCACGGCACGGTCGAGCAGCCGGCGGATCTCCAGGTACACCTCGGTCTGCGACTCCGTCGGAATCTGGTTGTCGAGGGCCTCGACGGCGGCGCGCAGGGCGTTCAGCCCGTACACCTCGCGGATCACGACGGAGGCGCGCAGCACGTCGGCCGAGCCGGCGCCGGTCTCCTCCGAGGCGCGGTGGAAGAAGGACGTGCCGCCCCGGTTGACCGCCTCGTTGACGACGGCGGTGGTGACGATCTCGCGGCGCAGCGGGTGCTCCGCCATCACCTCGACGAAGCGCTCGCGGAGCGCGGTCGGGAAGTACGCGACGAGCACCTCGTTGGTCCACTCCTCGTCGGGGAGGCCGGAGTCGAGGATCTCGTGCTCGAGCACGATCTTCACGTACGAGAGCATGACGGCGAACTCGGGTGAGGTCAGGCCGACGCCGAGCGCCGCCCTGGAGTCGAGCTCCTCGTCGGTCGGCAGCCCTTCCAGCGTCCGGTCGAGCTGGCCGCGGCGCTCCAGGTCGGCGATGAGCCGCTTGTGGACCGGCAGCAGCGACCGGGACTGTGCACGGGCGTTGCCCAGCGCGGTGGCCTGGTCGTAGTTGTCACGCAGGACCAGCTCGCCGACCTCGTCGGTCATCTGGGCCAGCAGCGGGTTGCGCTCGGCCTGGTCGAGCTCGCCGGCGGCGACCGCGCGGTTGAGCAGGATCTTGATGTTGACCTCGTGGTCGGAGCAGTCGACGCCGGCGGAGTTGTCGATGAAGTCGGTGGCGATTCGGCCGCCGCCGAGCGCGAACTCGATCCTGCCCAGCTGGGTCAGGCCGAGGTTGCCGCCCTCGCCGACGACCTTGGCGCGCAGCTCCCGGCCGTTGACCCGGATGTAGTCGTTGGCCTTGTCGCCGACGTCGGTGTGCGACTCGCTGGTGGCCTTGACGTAGGTGCCGATCCCACCGTTCCAGAACAGGTCGACGGGGGCGGCGAGGATGGCGTGCATCAGCTCGTTGGGCGTCATGGAGGTCACCGAGGACGGGATGCCCAGCACCGCCTTAGCCTCCGTCGTGAGCGGGATCGACTTCGCGGTGCGCGGGTAGACCCCGCCGCCGGCGGAGATGAGCGACGTGTCGTAGTCGGCCCAGGACGAGCGGGGCAGGCCGAACAGCCGCTGCCGCTCCGCGAACGACGCCACCCGGTCGGGCGTGGGGTCGATGAAGATGTGCCGGTGGTCGAAGGCCGCGACCAGCACGATGTGCCGGGACAGCAGCATCCCGTTGCCGAAGACGTCGCCGGACATGTCGCCGACGCCGACGACCGTGAAGTCGGTGGTCTGGGTGTCGACGCCCAGCTCCCGGAAGTGCCGCTTGACCGACTCCCAGGCGCCCCGGGCGGTGATGCCCATCTTCTTGTGGTCGTAGCCGGCGGAGCCGCCCGAGGCGAACGCGTCGCCGAGCCAGAACCCGTACTTCACCGAGATCTCGTTGGCGATGTCGGAGAACGTGGCGGTGCCCTTGTCCGCGGCGACCACGAGATACGGGTCGTCGGGGTCGTGGCGGACCACGTCGGCCGGGGCGACGACCTTGCCGCCGTCGAGGTTGTCGGTGACGTCGAGCAGGGCGGAGATGAACAGCTGGTAGCAGGCGACGGCCTCGTCGCGGTCGCCCGGGTTCTGCTTCAGGACGAAGCCGCCCTTGGCGCCGGTCGGCACGATGACCGCGTTCTTCACCATCTGGGCCTTGACCAGGCCGAGGATCTCGGTGCGGAAGTCCTCGCGCCGGTCGGACCAGCGCAGGCCACCGCGGGCGACCGAACCGAAGCGCAGGTGCACGCCCTCGAACCGCGGTGAGTAGACGAAGATCTCGAACTTCGGCCGCGGCGCCGGCAGGTCGGGGATCGACTGCGGGTCGAGCTTAAACGCGGTGTAGGACTTCGGCCGGCCCGCCTCGCCGCGCTGGAAGAACGACGTGCGCAGCGTCGCCTGGATCAGGGTCAGGAACGAGCGCAGGATGCGGTCCTGGTCGAGGCTGGTCACCTCGTCGAGGTCGGCGTGGATCGCCGAGACCAGCTCCTTGGACTGCACGGCGCGGCTCTCCTCGGACAGCTGCAGCCGCGGGTCGAAGCGGGCCGCGAAGAGCGCCACGAGCTTGGAGGCGACCGACGGGTACTGCAGCAGCGTCGACTCCATGTAGTCCTGCGAGAACACCGTGCCGGCCTGCCGCAGGTACTTGGCGTAGGCCCGGAGGACGACGACCTCGCGCCAGGTGAGGCCGGCCTTGATGACGAGGGTGTTGAAGTTGTCGATCTCGGCCTCGCCGCGCCAGGTGGCTGAGAACGCGTTCTCCAGGTGGGGCCGCACCTCGGTGATCGCCCGCGAGTCGGCGGGCAGCTGCAGGCCGAAGTCGTAGAGGTAGATGGTGCCGTCGGAGCGGTGCATCTCATACGGTCGCTCGTCGGTGACCCGCACGCCGAGGGAGTGCAGCACCGGCAGCACGGCGGACAGGATCATGGGCTCGCCGTAGCGGTACACCTTGAACCGGATGTCGCTCTCGTCCTGGCGGCGCCGGTAGACGTGCATGACGAGCTGTCCCGGCTCGTCGAGCAGCTCCAGCTTCGCGACGTCCTTCACCGCCTCATACGGCGTGTGCTCGTCCTTGTAGGTCTCCGAGATCGCCGCGCCGTAGCGCTGGTAGAGCTCCTTCGCCTGGTGCTCGTCGTCGAGCTTGCGCTCCAGCACGAGCCGGAAGTCGTCGTCCCACAGGCGGGTGGCCTCCGACAGCCGCTCGGTCAGGTCGTCGACGTCGATGTCGCCGGGCGGGTTGCCGGGCTCGGTGCGCACGATGAAGTGCACCCGGGCGAACTTCGACTCGCCGACCCGGGTCGCGTAGTCGACGCCGATGCCGTTGAGCTCGGCGAGCAGGATCTGCTGGATGCGCAGCCGGTTGGCGGTGGTGAACCGGTCGCGGGGCAGGTAGACCAGGCAGGAGATGAAGCGGCCGTAGGCGTCGCGGCGCAGGAACAGCCGCAGCTGCCGCCGGCCGGCGAGGCGCAGCACGCTCATCGCGGAGCGGTAGAGCTCGTCGGTGGTGATCTGGAAGAGCTCGTCGCGCGGGTAGGTCTCCAGCGTCTCCATCAGGTCCTTGCCGGAGTGGGAGCGCGGCGAGAGGCCCGAGCGCTCCACCACCTCGGCGACCTTGCGCTTGACCACCGGCAGGTCCTGCACGCTGGTGCGGTACGCCGCGGAGGAGAACAGCCCCAGGAAGCGCTTCTCGCCGGTCACGTTGCCGTCGGCGTCGAAGATCTTGAAGCCGATGTAGTCCAGGTACGCGGAGCGGTGCACGGTCGCCCTGGAGTTGGCCTTGGTGATGATCAGCAGGCGTTTCTCCAGGGCCTTGGCGTAGGCCTCGGCGGTCATCGAGCTCAGGACCCGCGGGTGCGTCTGGTCGGCGCGCAGGATGCCCAGGCCGGTGCCGAGGACGGCCTGCAGCAGGTCTTCCCCGTTGTCGCCCTTGACCAGCTTGTATTGCCGGAAGCCCAGGAAGGTGAAGTGGTCGTCGGCGAGCCAGCGCAGCAGCTCCACCGAGTCGGTGATGTCCTTGTCGGGCACCGGAAGCTGCGCGCTGCCGAGCTCGTCGGCGAGCGCGAGCGCCTGGGTGCGCATCTTCGGCCAGTCCTCGACCGCTTCACGCACGTCGTTGAGCACGCGGGCCAGGTCGGTGCGCAGCTCCTCGAGCTCGTGATCGTCGCGGATGCGGTCGATCTCGATGCGGATCCAGCTCTCGACGATGTCGGCGGGGGCGGCGTCCTCGGGCTCCAGCCCGACCCGGACCTCCTCCAGGGCGCCCAGCGGCTGGCGGCGCACCACGACGAGCGGGTGGACGAGCAGGTTGACGTCGAGATTGCGGGCCGACAGCGCGCTGGTGACGGAGTCGACCAGGAACGGCATGTCATCGGTGACGATCTCCAGTGATGTGCCGCCGGTCACACTGAGCCCCAGGCGGAGCTTCAGCTCGCCGGGCACCCGCTGCTGGGCGAGCTCGAGGTGCGACCGGGTGGCCGCCACCATCTTCGCCACCGGGCAGTTCGCCAGCTCCTCGTCGGGGACGAGTCGCCAGTAGTGCGCGACGAGTGTGGGATCGGTGTCCTGCGCGGCTGCCAGGACCACCGCCTCGGCGACGAGGTGCTCAGCGTTGGGCATGGGCTGCGCTAACTCGTCGTCCTCGATCGTTGGCTCGGCGACCGCAGTGCGCACCGTTGCCGTGGGCCGGTTCATTGGTCTGTTCTCCCCTCACCCACGACGCTGTGGGTTGTCCCGAACAGCGTAAGACGTACCCCCGACAATTCTGATCTGGCCAGGGTCGGTTACCCGATCGACCAGCACGTCCCATACCAATTGTCCAACTTTTCCGATCTTGGGGCGTGCGGATCGTGGCTTTCATGACGCAGAATCGCCCCCATGGCCGTTTCATCTCGTCGCATGATCGCCCTCCTCGCCGGGCTGGCGATGCTCGGAGCCCTGCCCGCCTGCTCCAGCAAGCCGCCGGACGACGCGCTGAAGACGTTCCTCGCCGCGTGGGAGCAGGGCAACATCGCCGGGATGAAGTTCGTGGGCACGGACGGCAAAGCGCTCAGCGGCGACGCGGCGCAGAAGCTGTGGACCTCCGTCGCCGGCGACCTCGCCGCCACCCCGCCCAAGCTGACGATCAAGGGCTCGCCCGCGGTCAAGAAGGACGAGGCCAGCACCGTCGTGGCGGTGAAGTGGCCGGTCGCCGACTCGACGTGGGAGTACGACACCACCGTCCAGGCCAAGCGCGTCGACAAGCAGTGGACCGTGGTCTGGGGCGCCAAGACCATCAATCCGGAACTGGAGCCCACCGACAAGATCGTCGTGAAGAAGACGGCTGGTCCCCGCGGCAGCATTCTCGACGGCTCCGGCCAGCCGATCGTGAGCAGCAAGCCCGTGGTCATCATCGGCGTCCAGCCCCGCTCGGTCACCGACATCAACATCGTGACGAAGAACCTCACCGACGCGTTCGCCGCGGCCAAGGTGCAGGTCGACCTGTCGGCCCTGCCCAACAGGGTGAAGAACGCGAAGCCCGACGCGTTCGTCGAGGTCGTGACGCTGCGCAAGGAGGTCTACGACACGATCTCCAACAAGCTCAACTCGACGCCGGGCATCGTCACCCGCAACTCGACGCAGACCCTGGGCCCCTCGGCGCAGTTCGCCCGCGCGCTGATCGGCACGTCCGGCGAGGTGACCAAGGAGATCATGGACAAGAACCCCGGCAAGTACAAAGTCGGCGACGTCGTCGGCCTGTCCGGGATCCAGCAGAAGTACGACACGGCGCTGCAGGGCAAGGCCGGCGTCTCCGTCATCGTCCCGAAGCCGACCGGCACCCCGGACAAGAAGCTCTTCACCACCGAAGCGGCGCCGGGTGCCGCGATCAAGCTCACCCTCGACGTCAACATGCAGAACGCGGCCGAGGCGGCCCTCGCCCTCGACACCCGCCGGTCCGCCCTCGTCGCGATCCGCATCAGCGACAACTCGATCGTCGCGGTCGCCAACGGCCCCGGCGCGGCCGGCAACAACTTCGCGCTCGTCGGGCAGACCCCGCCCGGCTCGACGTTCAAGACGATCACCGCACTCGGCGTGCTGACCAAGGGCACGACCGGCGAGACGGTGGTCCCGTGCCCGAAGACCCTCACCGTCGACGGCCGCACGTTCAAGAACTCCCACGACATGGAGCTCGGCAACGTGCCGCTGCGGACCGACTTCGCGAAGTCGTGCAACACCGCGTTCGCGGCCCTCGCCCCGCAGCTCGCCCCCGACGGCCTCGCAAAGACCGCACAGAGCGTCGGCATCGGCATCCCGTGGGACCTCGGCGTCGACGTCTTCACCGGCAAGGTCTCCGCGAACGGCTCCAAGTCCGAGCAGGCCGCGGCCGCGTTCGGGCAGGGCACCACGCTGTCGTCCCCGGTCGCGCTGGCCGGTGCCGCCGCCGCGATCGCCCGCGGCCAGTGGAAGCAGCCGCAGCTCGTGCTCGACCCCGCGCCGAAGAACCCCGCCCAGGACGGCCCGCAGCTCAGCCAGGCCGCGCTGGACCCGCTGCGGCAGATGATGCGCGAGGTCGTCACCGTCGGCACCGCCGACCAGCTCAAGGATCTCCCCGGCGACCTGCGGGGCAAGACCGGCACCGCGGAGTACGACAACGACCCCGCCCACACGCACTCGTGGTTCATGGGGTACCGCGGCGACATCGCCTTCTGCGTCTTCGTGGAGAACGGTGGCGCCAGCACCGCAGCGGCCGTCCCGATCGCCGGGAAGTTCTTCCAGACCATCGGCTGACGCCCGACCGGCCCCACTCGCCACCGCGGGTGGGGCCGCGTCATGTCAATGCTGCTTCGGTGTCGGTTCTTCCTCAGGTGTACGAGCGGCAGGCACCACATCGGTCAGCGGCCCTTCGGGCCCCTCGGCGGGCGTCCTGGACTGTGCCGGCACGAACGGCACGACGGCGCCGTGGTCGGCGGCAACGGCGGCGTCCTCGGGCGGGTCGGCGCGCCGGGCGAGCCGCCCCGACGCGGGCGGCGCGGAGATCGGCGCGAGGGTCAGGGCCAGCCTGGGAGCCCTGCGCCCCTTGCGCCCCGGACGCCCGAACGGCAGCGCGCCACCCGGCCCGGCCGGCTCCTCGGCGGGCTGCTCCACGGGCTCGTCCGCGGCCTCCTCGACCTCCGCCTCCCCGGCCGCACCGCCGACAGCCACCCATCCGCCGTCCACATCGCCGACGGGTTCCTCCTCGGCAGCCAGGTCGATCGGTTTGCGAGTGGTGATGCCGATCACGGCGCCGCGACTGTACGCCGGAAGCAACGGCGCCCCGGCCTTCCCGTCCTCCACGCGCCCGGCTCCCCGACCGGCGGCCAGGTCGACCACCGCCCCGGTCCGCACGTCCACCCACCCGAGGGGCGGCAGCTCGGCCCCGGCCGCCTCGGAACCGCCGGCCGAATCGGCCGACGCCTGTCCGGGGTCGGACGAAGCCACGTCTGACACCTCAGGATCGCCGGCCGAATCGGCCGACGCGTGTTCGGGGTCGGGAGCGCCGGCGTCCACGGCCTCAGCATCGCCGGACTCCGTGGAAGCCGGCTCCACCACCTCAGCATCCACCGGCTCGACGGCGACGGTCGCATTGACCAATGCCTGTTCGGAATCCGACGGCGCAGGCTCTGTCATGTCCTCGGCACCGTCGTGCGGCATCGCATCGCCGACCGGCTCGACGTCCAGATCCGGCTCCAGGATCGGGTCCGACTCCAGGACCGGGTCCGACTCCAGGACCGGGTCCGACTCCAGGACCGGGTCCGACTCCAGGACCGGGTCCGACTCCGGGTCCGGCTCCAGGACCAGGTCCGGCTCTAGGGGCGGCTCATCGTCGGCGGGCGTCGGCGGGGCGGAGAGCACCGGGGTGAGGAAGTCCGCGTTCAGCGGCGGGGCCGAGACCACCGGGGTGAGGTCGGTGGCGGCCAGGGCCGACGACGTGACGAGCGGCTCCAGGCCGGCGACGAGGACGTCGGTGACCTCGCGCGCGTACTGGCCGTCGGGGTCGTAGTCCGGATCGAAGACCGTGACCTGCACGCCCACGCAGCGCGGGTCGGAGACCAGGCCACTGAGCAGGATCTCCAGCTCCCGGTAGGCGATCCCACCCACGTCGGGCGCGTCGACCGCCGGCATCACCGCCGGGTCCAGGACGTCGACGTCGACGTGCACCCAGAAGCCCGCGCAGTCGCGCAGCTGGTCACGGGCCCACTGGGCCGAGCGGGCCGCGCCGTGCGAGCGCAGCTCCGGCACCGCCCGCGCGACGATCCCCGCGGCCTGCAGGTCCAGGCGGTACTCGTCGTGGGTGCGGATGCCGAGCAGGACGACGTCGACGTCGCGGAAGTACGGCCGGCGCTGCTCGATCGAGGCGAGGTTGCTCTGCCCGCGGCCGGTCGCCAGGGCGAGCGCCTCACCCGCGGCGGCGCCGACGTAGGAGGCGTTGCCCTCGTGGCGGAAGTCGGAGTGGCCGTCGACGTAGACGAGGCCGATCCGGCCGGCGAGGTTGCCGGTGATGTCAGCCGAGTGCCGCCGCATCGCCAGCCCCGCGCCGAGCAGGATCGAGCAGTCGCCGCCGAGGACGACCGGGAAGTCGCCGGAGGCGAGGATGGCGCCGATCCGGTCGGCCAGCCGGCGGACGAAGACGGCGATCTCGTCGGCCTGCGCGACGCCGTCGCCGGGCTGCCAGCCGGCCGGGTCGTACCGCGAAGGGGTGATGCACCCCGCGTCGCGGGCGCCCAGCCGGACCAGCAGGCCGCTGTCACGCAGCGCGCCGGGTGCTTTCGCGCAGCCGGGGACCGAGGTTGCGGTCGGTGGCCGCAACCCCAGGTTGCTCGGTGCGTCGACGACGGCGATCCGGCGCATCCCGCCCCGGCTCAGAACAGCGCGCTCGCCAGCGCCCGGCGGGCTTTGGCGACCGCGGGGTCGTCGGGCCCCGCGACGGTGAACAGCGAGACGAGGTGCTTGCGCACCGTCTCGCGGTCGTCGCCGGGGGTGCGGCGGACAAGGTCGATGAGGCGCTTGTAGGCCAGGTCGGCCTGGCCGGTGAGCACCTCGATGTCGGCGGCGAGCAGCTGGGAGGCGAGGTCCTCACCCGCCGCCGCCAGGACCGCTTCCGGGTCGAGCCCGGAGGTGCGGCGCAGCAGGGCGACCTGGGCCAGGCCGGACTCGGCGATCGCGTCGGCCGGGGTGTCGGCGAGGATGGCGCGGTAGGCCCGCTCGGCACCGTCGAGGTCGCCGTCCATCAGGGCGTCGTCGGCGGCGAGCAGGCGCGGGTCGTCGCCGCGCTGGACCTCGATGCCGGCGGCCTTGAGCACCGCGTCGATCCACTGGCGGAGGTGGGTCTCGGGCAGCATCTGGTTGAACGCGTCGACGGGCTGCCCGCCGACGATCGCGACGACGAACGGGATGCCCTGGATGCGGAACATCTGGGCGAGCCGCGGGTTGGCCTCGATGTCGACGCGGCCGAGCAGCCAGGTGCCCTCACCCTCGGCGGCGAGCTTCTCCAGCAGCGGGGAGAACTGCTGGTGCGGCTGGCTGCCGGCGACGAAGAAGTCCAGGACGACCGGGGTGGTGACCGAACGCTGCAGGGCGGCGTCCTGGAAATTGGCCTCGGTGACGTCGAACACGAACGCCGAGCTCGGCGCGGCGGAGGGTTGGGCAGATCGCTGCGCCGCGGCCTGATTGCTCCGGGCCAGGGCTCCGAGGTCCACCGCCCCGCGGGTGAAGATCGACTGGGTCTGCCTTGGGTCGCTCATGAAGCTAGTTTTGCACGTGCCCCAAGTGGTCCGCCGCAAGTGACCGGTCGGATCCCCCCGCCACCAGTGTGACGGCGCCGTCGATGTGCTCCACGGTGAAGAGCGTGCCGGGCGGGAAGTCGCCGAGGACCTCCGGCGGCAGCTGGACGGTGCCGTCCCCGGCGACGACGGCGAAGTCCTGCCCGTCGCGGCCTTCGGCGCCGACGCGGCCGTCGCGGATGGTGACGGCGCGGCCGAGGCGGGTGCCCACGTCACCGTCGTGGGTGACGACGACGATGGTCGTGTTGCGCTCCTGGTTGACGGTCTCGAGGGCCTCGAGGACCTCGTCGCGACCGGCGGTGTCGAGCTGGCTGGTGGGCTCGTCGACGAGCAGGAGGCCGGGTCCGGCGGCGATACCGACGGCGAGCGCCGCGCGCTGGCGGGCGCCGGGCGCGAGCTCGTCGATGCGGGCCCGACCGAGGCCGGGCAGGCCGACGAGGTCCAGGATGCGGTCCGGGTCGTCGAGCTTGATGCCCTCGGTGCGGGCCGCGCGGCGCTGGGCGAGCCAGATGTTGCGGTGCAGCGTCGCGTAAGGCAGCAGGTTACGGGCGGCGCCCTGCAGCACCACGCCGATCTCGGTGCCGCGGAGGCGGGCGATCTCGCCGTCGGAGAGCTTGCCCATGTCGTACGTGCCGATGTTGACCCGGCCGGCGGACGGCCGCATGAGCCCGGCGAGCAGCGCGATCAGCGTCGACTTGCCGGAGCCGGACGGCCCGACGAGGGCAAGGGTCTCCCCCGGCCCGATCGACAGGTCGACACCGGCGAGCGCCACGACGTCGCCCGCCTCGGCCCGGTAGATGTGCACGACCCGCCGGCAGGCCACCGCCAACCCGTTCATGAGCAGTCCCCTTATCGCTGTCTGGTCGCGGCACGGAGCCGGGCACCGGCGAGGAGCGCCAGGCCGGCGAGGATGAGCACGGCCACCGCCCAGGCGACGGCGACCGGAAGTGGCGACGGCCAGATCGGCACCGGGAAGGAGCCGGGGTCGTCGGTGAACACCGGAAGATGTTCGCGCACCAGCAGCCAGCTTGCCAGAGCGGCGAACGGTCCGATGACCGCCGCGGTGCCGACCAGCGCCAGGTAGCCGTTGGCGGACGCGTCGCGGCGGGCGACGCCCTGCGCCCGCAGCGCCCGCAGCTCGCCGCGGCGGCGCTGCCGGTCCAGGGCGGTGACGAGCCAGAGGGCACCCCCGGCGAGGATGACGGCGAGGCCGGCGGCGAGCTCGTGGAAGCGCAGCGCGACGGCCGGCCCCTGCTCGTCGAGGGCGTCCCGCAGCGGGCCGATGCGCCGGTCGGTCATGACCTTCAGGCCCTGATCCTGCATCCGTCCGAGGATGTCGGCGGGGGCGTTGGCGTTGAGCCAGACCTGCGGGGTGATCGTGTCGACGCGTTCGGTGGAGAGCCGCTCGGCGTATTCGAGGTCGACGATGCCGCCGCGTGGGCCGAGGCGGGGCACCTGGGCGACCTCGCCGGCGACCTGCACCGCGATCTGGGACCCGTCGAAGGTCGCCATGTGGTCGCCCATGCCGGCGGCGCGGGCCATGACGGCCGGGATCGGCGACGGCGCGTCCGCCGGCAGGAGCCGGTAGGCGACGTCGGCGCCCTTGTAGTTGGCCACCTCCAGGCGCAGCCCGCCGTCGGCGAGGGACACCTGCGGCACGAGCAGCTTGGGGCCGGGGGTCTCCGGGACCCGCCATTCGTCGGCCTGGCTGAAGTCGGTGACGGTCTGGCCGTGCTGGGCCATGGAGTGCAGGGTGACCGTGGCGTCGAAGCCGCGGTCCTCCGGCTGGTCGATGCGCAGCGCGGCGAGGCGGCACTTGTTGACGCACATGGGGAGGTTCCTGATGTACGTGTGACGCCCCAGCTGCGGCGCGCCGAAGTCGACGGCGCCGGCGGCGGACCCGTCCAGGGGCACCACGGCCAGGACGAACCTGACCCGGAACGCGTCGGCGAGCTTGTCGACGGTGATGTCGAGGGTCACGTCCTTGTTGTCCAGGACGATGCTCTCCCGCGGGACGTCGGGGCGCAGCGCGGCGGCGGCCTCGGCGGCGGTGAACCGGGCGTCGTTCCACAGCGCGACCTTGGCGAGGCGGGAGGAGTCGACGCCGAGCATCGGCGGGACCCCCGAGTCCTCCGACCGCGGCAGCATCGCCGCGGCCATGGCGAAGTCGCCGGCCGGGTCCAGCGCCCGGACCTTGGTCAGCAGCTCGGTGCGGCTGACCGGCTCGACGGTGAGGACCCGGTCGGCGCCCTGCTCGACCCTGATCCGCAGGTCGCGGTTGTCGTCGGAGGCGGTCGCCGCGGTCGCCGCGAAGCAGGCCAGGGCGATCGCGACCACGAACATGGCGAGGATGCGCTGGCTGCCGGGGCGGCGGGCCATCGCGTACGCGGCGAGGGTCGGGCCGATCCTGCCGCGGCGCAGGGCGCGCCGGCCGCTGCGCTCGGCGAGGGGCAGCACGCCGCGGGCGGCGAGCAGGCCCACCGCGATGACGACCATCGAGGGGCCGAACGTCGCGAAGCCGGTCAGGCCGTTGTCGCCCTCGCGCAGCTGCAGCACCGCGACGACGGCGAGCACCACCACCGCGACCTCGAAGACCGGGGCACCCCAGCGCGACAGCCGGCTCGGCACGTTGCGCAGCAGGTCGATGGTCTTCTTGGCCAGCTCCGCCCGCTGCGCCAGCAACGCCGCGCACAGGGCGCCGACGAGGGCGATGAGCGCCCACGCGCTGGCGCCCTCGGACAGCGGCACGTCGCCGCTGGCGCCCAGCAGCAGCCAGGCGGCGAGCCGGACGAGGTAGTTGCCGGCGACGAAGCCGGCGGCGGCGCCGAACAGGATCGGCACGATGCTCTCGCCGGCGGCGAGCCACCAGCGGCGCGGGAACGTGACCCCGCGCAGGGCCATCAGGCCGAGCTCGAGCCGGCGTTCGGCGGTCGCCGCCGCGACGGCGACGAAGAGCACGAACCAGCACAGCAGCACGAGCGGCACCGCGGCGACCGGCACGACCTGGGCGACCAGGCTGCGGTCGCGCTCGATCCGGCGCAGCAGGTGCGGCAGGTCCGCCTTGACCGTCGGCGACCCGGACAGGCCCTGCAGCTGGGAGCGGCCGCTCTCGACGGCGCCGTTGACCGCGGCGAGACTGTCGCCGGTGATCGCGTCGTGGTCGATGACGACGTCGAGGGCCTGCCGCTCGGTCAACCGGTCGACCGACTCCAGCGAGAGCCGGCCGGCGAAGATCGGTGCGGTGACGCGCCGGGCGGACGGCCGGTCGTCGAAGTAGCCGAAGTCGGCCCAGTACTGCTCGGTCGCGTCGATCGGCTCGTACGCGCCGACGACCGACATGGCCGTGGGATGCGCGCCGGCCGGCACCCACTCCTGGCCCTCGGAGTCGAACACGGACCAGTTGACGTCCAGCACCGTTCCCACGCTGATCTTGAGCTGGTCGAGCGTGGGCTTGCTGAGGATGATCTCGCTCGCGCTGATGAAGCAGCGGCCCTCGACGATCCGCAGGTGCGCGCAGGTGTCGTCGCGGTACACGAACCGGGGCGCGATCGGATCGACGCCGGCCACGGGGCTGACCACGTACGTGTTGGTCTCGGCACTGAACACGGTCGAGAACCCGGGGAAGACGAAGACCTTCGGCGCGAGGTCCTCGAAGGCGCGGTCGCCGGCGTTCGTCTCCCGGCGGGCCTGCACGACCAGCTCGTTGACGGGCGCGGCGTCGACCTCGCTCGCCACCACCGCCCGGTCGGCGGTGGTGATGTAGACCGGCGCGCTCACCGCGGCGGCCAGGGCGAACATGGCCATCACGAACGCCGTGACGGCCTGCCCGGGCCGCGCCCTGATCATCGACAGCACGAGCCCGATCACGCCGCCACCTCCGCTGCGCTCCGGCGCCGGCCTGATCCAAGCACCGCACCCATGGTTCGCAGCCTTCCGCTGCGCTCCGGCCCGGCCATGCCGCCGCCTCCGCTGCGCTCCGGGTCGGCCATGCCGCCACCTCCGCTACGCTGCGGCGCCGGCCTGACCCAAGCACTGCACCCATGGTTCGCAGCCACTCCGCTGCGCTCCGGGCCGGCCATGCCGCCACCTCCGCTACGCTGCGGCGCCGGCCTGACCCAAGCACTGCACCCATGGTTCGCAGCCACTCCGCTGCGCTCCGGGCCGCTCACGACGCGCTCCATCCGTCGGCGAAGTAGGGCAGGACGTCACCGATGTAGGTGTGGATGAGCACGACGAGCAGCACCCCGGTGAGGAGGGAGACGCCGACGAGGATCAGGTAGCCCTCGACGGCGACGCGCTGCACGACCCGGGCCGGCGCGCCCTGGGTGCGCAGCGCGCTGAGCTCCGCGGCCCGTGGCCGGCGCTCGACCGCGGCGACGACGGAGGCCGAGCCGATCGCCAGCGCGACCCCGACGATGGCCGACAGCAGCATGAACTGCAGGGTCAGCGGCGGGCCGAAGGACGCGTAGCGGGCGGCGGTGCCGTCGATCGACTCCTCACCCTGCACGATCAGCCCCTGCGCCTCGAGCCGCCCCACGACGTCGCTCGGCGCACCGGGGGCGAGCCAGACCTGCATCGACTCGCCGGCGCCGAAGTCGGCGCCGAGCCGGTCGGCGTATTCGAGGTCGACGAGCACGCCCTGGTCGCCGATGCGCGGCAGCCGGGTCGCGGAGCCGGCGATCCGCTCGGAGATGGACGCCGAGCCGTAGGTGACCCGCTGGTCGCCGGCGATGCGCTGCTGGAGCTTCTTGGCCCGGATGCTGGCGATCGGCGCCGGCGTGTCGATCGGGTAGACGCCGGGGTCGGTCGCCGGGCCGGGCCTGATCGGCGCCACCCGCAGCAGCATCCCGGCGGCGGACGGCGCGACGATCAGGTTGGGCGGCGCCGGCGAGACGGCCAGGCGCCATCGGGTCCGGTCGGTCAGGGCCTCCTTGCCGAGCACGGCCGAGCCGGCCGACAGCCCGCGGACGGTGACCTCGATGCCGGGGCGCGCGGCGAAGAACACCTTCTGGTCGAGGGTGCTCTGGGTGATCGCCAGCGAGCTCAGCCGGCAGCCCGGCGCCTTGGCGCAGGCGGGCACCTGGGCCTTCAGCGTCGCGGGGCCCTCGACCAGCGGGCCGACCCTGGCGACCAGCCGGGTGCCGTCCGGGGCGGCGAGCACGGCCTCGAAGAAGAGGGTCCGGCCCCGCTCGGGCGCGGTCATGAGCACGTCCAGGTCGAACGTCAGCTCCCCGCCGGTGACCATGACGGGGTCGGGTGCCTGCGGGTGCAGGGTGGCCGCGGCCTGCTCGGCGGTCATCCCGTACTCGGGGCGCCAGGCCGCCACGGCCGGCAGCCGCGGGCTGTCCACGAGCAGGACCCGGTCCTGGGCGGAGCGCAGTGACTGCACGACCGCCATCGCCTGCTTGCCGGACGGGTCTGCGGCACGGACCGCGCGGAGCAGGGCGAGCCGGTTCTCGGCGCGGACGATGAGCACGCGGTCGGCGCCGACCTCCAGCTCGGCCCGGTCGCGCCCGGCCTCGACGCCCGCGCTCCAGGTGATGTACGAGGTGCCGAGCAGCGCCACCGTGACGATCATGAGCGCGGCGAGCCGGTGGACGCCGGGCCGCCGCGCCAGGTAGATGGCGGTGAGCGCGCGGACCGGGCGGCCGTGCCGCAACGCCCCCTCGACCATCCGCCCGGCGACCGCCGTGATCGCGCGGGACGCGACCAGGGCGCAGGCGAGGGCGGCGAGGCCGGGTGCCAGCAACGCGAGCCCCGCGGCGTCCCCGGAGGCGCGGTGCTTCACCTGGTACACGGCGATCCCGGCGATGATGACCAGCACCAGGTCGAACAGGTCCCGCCACGCGCGGGCCCGGCCCGGGGCCTGGCGCAGCAGCTCGGCGACCGTCGAGCCGAGCGCACGGCGCTCCGCGAGCAGCGCCGCCAGCAGCGCACCGACGACGGCGAGCACCACCGCGCCGACGGACAGGGACACGGCCTGCGAGACGACCGCGGGCTCCTGGATCGCGCCGGTGACGGCGGTGGCCACCAGGTACCCCAACGGCAGCCCGATCAGCGCCCCGGCGATCATCGGCACCGCGCTCTGCCCGCCGACGAGGGCCCAGGTGCGGCCGCGGGTGGCGCCACGCAGCTTGACCAGGCCGACGTCGGGACGGCGCTCCTCGCCGGTGTACTTGACCGCCAGGTACAGCGCGAACCAGCAGAGCAGGAGCAGCTGGAACGCGCCGACGGGGACGCCGAGGCTGAGCAGCTGCCGGTCCCGCTCGACCCGGTCGGCCGTGGCGGGGAGGCCGGTGTACATGCTGAGCCGGTTGTTGGCCGCCTTGACCGTCGCCGCGCCGAGGAACGCGCGGACCTCCGACGGGGTGTTCTCGACGAAGAGCTTCGGCTCGGCGACCATGTCGACGATGAAGCGCATCTTCTCCGGCTGCAGCTTGTCGAACACGGCCTCGCCGGCGAGGACCGCGTCGTCGACCGGCTCCGTGATCTCCGGCGGCGCGCCGGCGGGCAGGTCGACCGCGATCAGCTGGGCGTTGCTGCTCCAGAACGGGTCGGCCGGGTCGATCGGCCGGTAGATCCCGGTGACGGTGAACCGCTGCGGGTCGTGGATGTCGGTCGCCTCGTAGCTGACCTGGTCGCCGGGCTTGGCGCCCAGCCAGTGGGCGGTGCGGTAGCTGAGCATCACCTCGCCCGCGCCGGTGGCGCACCGGCCCTCGACGGTGGCCCGGTCGCACGCACCGGTGCGCAGGGTGAGCGGCGAGTCGGTCTCGCGCTTCACGCCCAGGGCGTTGCCGCCGTCCTGCGGCACGGCGGAGAGCAGCGAACCCGTCAGGTAGGCCCCGGTGTAGGTGGTGAACCCGCCCAGCTCCACGACCGACTCCGTCAGCCGCGCGTTGGCCTCCAGGTGCGCCGCGACGGAGCCGCCCTCGATCTGGCCCTCACCGATGGTCTCGAGGGACCGCTCGGTGATCGGCGCCGACTCGACGTGGCGGGTCGCGATGCGCTCCGTGGACGCGAGGACATACCAGGGCGCGGCAGCCGCAGCGGCTGCGGCGAGCGTGCTCAGCAGGAGCAACGTCAACGCCTGCGTCCGCCTGGCCCGCAACGCTGCGAGCACGAGTGCCAGCAAGACCCCTCCCCCGTCGGTCGACGTCGTTCGTATGAAGACCAACCGGGGGAGGGGCCGGTTGCATTGCGATTAGGTAACTGCCAGCTCAGAACCGCGCGGGCTCGCGGTAGATGCCCCATTCGTCCTTGAGCGCCCCACAGATCTCGCCGAGGGTCGCCTCGGCACGGCACGCGTCCAGCATCGCCGGGATCATGTTGCCGCCGGTGCGGGCCGCCGCCACCATCTCCTGGAGCCGCTGCTTCACCAAGGCGTTGTCCCGCTCGGCCCGCCGGGCGCCGAGGAGCTTGTTCTGCTCGATCTCGACCTCGTGCGAGACCCGCAGGATGTCCAGGTCCCGGGTCAGCGAGCCGGTGTGCACGTTGACGCCGACGACCCGCTTGTCGCCCTTCTCGAGGGCCTGCTGGTAGACGAAGGCGCTGTCGGCGATCTCCGACATGAACCAGCCGTCCTCGATGCCGCGCAGGATGCCGGCGGTGATGGTGCCGTCGCCGCCCATCTCACGGATGCGCTGGAAGATCGCCTCGGCCTCGGCCTCGATGCGGTCGGTCAGCGCCTCGACATACCAGGAGCCGCCGAGCGGGTCGGCGACGTTGGTGACGCCGGTCTCCTCCATCAGCACCTGCTGGGTGCGCAGGGCGATCTCCGCGGCCTCGTCGGTGGGCAGCGCCAGCGTCTCGTCGAGCGCGTTGGTGTGCAGCGACTGGGTGCCGCCGAGGACCGCGCTGAGCGCCTCGACCGCCGTGCGCACGACGTTGTTGTAGGGCTGCTGGGCGGTCAGCGAGACGCCGGCCGTCTGCGTGTGGAACTTGAGCCACAAGGCCTTCTCGCTGGTGGCGCCATACACGTCGCGCAGCCAGCGGGCCCAGATCCGCCGGGCCGCGCGGAACTTCGCGATCTCCTCGAAGAAGTCGATGTGCGCGTCGAAGAAGAAGCTCAGCCCGGGCGCGAACCTGTTGACGTCCAGCCCCCGGGACTGGCCGAGCTCCACGTACCCGAAGCCGTCGGCGAGGGTGTACGCCAGCTCCTGCGCGGCCGTCGAGCCGGCCTCGCGGATGTGGTAGCCGGAGACGGACAGCGGCTTGTAGCGCGGGATCTCCTTGCCGCAGAACTCCATCAGGTCGCCGATGAGGCGCAGGTGCGGCTCGGGCGGGAAGAGCCACTCCTTCTGCGCGATGTACTCCTTGAAGATGTCGGTCTGCAGGGTGCCGTCGAGCCCGCTGAGGTCGGCGCCCTGCCGCTCGGCCGCCACCAGGTACATGCAGAAGACGGGCACCGCCGGCCCGGAGATGGTCATGCTGGTGGTGACGTCGGCGAGCGGGATGCCGTCGAAGAGCACGTCCATGTCGGCGGCGGAGTCGATCGCGACCCCGCAGTGGCCGACCTCGCCGAGCGACTGCGGGTCGTCGGAGTCGCGGCCCATCAGCGTCGGCATGTCGAAGGCGACGGAGAGCCCGCCGCCGCCCGCGCCGAGCAGCATCTTGTAGCGGGCGTTGGTCTGCTGTGCGTTGCCGAAGCCGGAGAACTGCCGGATCGTCCAGGTGCGGCCCCGGTACCCGGTGGGGTGCAGCCCACGCGTGTACGGATATTCACCGGGCCAGCCGATGCGTTCGAAGCCGGGCACGTCGGCACCCTCCGGCGGCCCGTAGACCGGGTCGACCCGGGTCCCGGACAGGGTGGTGAAGTCGGCGTCGCGCTTGCGGGCCTCGTCGTAGCGGCGCTGCCAGCGGGCGCGGCCCTCGGCGATGTCGTGGGCGTCCATAGGGTGTCGGCGCTCCTCGGGGTGATCGGGGTGTCCGTCTCACCGTCGATGGTATGCGCTCCCTGAACGATCGCTAAGGAGGGTGGGACAACTCCCACCCTCCGTTCATGTCGACGTCACGCTGCGGAGGCGGCCACCGACTCCGGCAGCGTGTCGCTCACGTGGACGTCGTCCACGACGATGTCGACGGAGGTGACCTCGAGTCCGAGCAGGTTCTCGATCGCGCCGATGACGTTGGCGCGGACCTTCTCGGCGACGGAGTAGAGCACGAAGCCGTACTCGATCACGAGGGTGACCCGCACGGCGGCGCTGCGGCCCTCCAGGCGGACGTGCACGCCGCGGTTGCCGTTCTCCCGCTCCTCGCCGTCGCCGAGGCCGATGCGGTCGCGGACCGAGGCGAAGACCCGGGCGACGTCGCCGCCCAGGTCGTACACGCCGGGGACCTCACGGGAAGCGATGCCGGCGATCTTCTCGACCACCTCGTCGGCGATGGTCGTGGTGCCCCGCTCGGCGGCGAGCTCGGCGGTGTTGCGCAGCCGGTCGACGACGTGCGAGGCGATCCGCCCGGACGCGGCGGCGGTCGTCGTGGCGAACTCACCGACCTTGTCGGCGGCGTCGGACGCGAAGGCGCTGACCCGCTCGCCGGCGGTGCCCGCCACCGACCCCGGAGCCGCCGGCTCGACGGAGAGCGCGTCGCCGGTCATGTCGGGATCGTCCACGTCGTCGCGCTGCGCGGGGATGCCCGCGGTCACCTCGGTCATTGCTGCTCCTCCCCTGGGTCTGCTGGCCGAGCGCGAGCGTACTCGCGCCCGGCGAACGCGGGCAGGGGCTCAACGGACCAGTTGGGCGACCCCGTCGGAGAGGTGGAGCTCGCGGTCGCAGGCGGCCGCGGCCTCCGGGTCGTGGGTGGCGAAGACGACCGCCGCGCCGCGGCGGGCCTCCTCCTGCAGGAGCTCCATGACCTTCTGCCGGTTGGTGGAGTCCAGCTCGCTGGTCACCTCGTCGGCGAGCACCACGGCGCCGTGCAGGGCCAGGCCCCGGGCGATCGCGGTGCGCTGCTGCTGGCCGCCGGAGAGCTCCTCGACCAGCTGGTCGGCCTGGCCGCCGAGGCCCAGGCGCTCCAGCGACGCGACGGTCGCCCGCCGGGCGTCGGCCGGTGCCGCACCGCCGGCGATCATCGCCACCTGGATGTTCTCCTGCGCAGTGAGGATCGCGGCGAGGCCGTTGTCCTGCGGGATCAGCACGACCTTCTCGGTCACGGCGTGGTCGCGGTCGCGCAGCGGCGTGCTGTCGACGGCCACCACGCCCTTGGCGGGCTTCAGCAGCCCGGCCATCGCCCACAACAGCGTCGTCTTGCCGGCCCCGGACGGCCCGGTCACGGCCAGGATCTGCCCGGGCGAGACGACCACGGACACGTCACGCAGCACGGGGTGGTCGCGCTCGTACGCGACCGTGACACCGTCGACCGTCAACGTCTTCACTGCATGTCCTCCAACAACGTGTGAGACCGGGCGGGCACCAGCAGCACCGTGCCGTCGGACTGCGGCTCCACCCCGACCAGCGTCCCGGGCGGCAGCATGCGCAGCACCTCCTGCGGCAGGTGCACCGTACCGTCGCGACCGACCACCGCGTAGTCCTCTCCGCGACGTCCCTCGGCGCCGACCCGCCCGTCCCGGATCGTGACGGTGCGGCCCATCCGCAGGCCGACGTCCGGGTCGTGCGTCACGACGACCACGGTCGTGCCGGCCCGGCGGACCGCGTCCAGGGCGAGGAGCACCTCGTCGCGGGCGTGGGTGTCGAGCTGGCTGGTCGGCTCGTCGGCGAGCAGCAGTCCCGGCCGGGCGGCCAGCCCGACGGCGAGCGCCAACCGTTGACGCTCACCAGGAGAGAGTCGCTGCGGCCGCTGCCGGTTGCGTCCCCGCCCGCTGAGGCCGACCATCGCGAGCACCTCGCGGGGGTCGGGCAACTGCCGGGAGCTGCCGAAAGGGCGTGACAGCCGCCGCCGGTCGCCGGGGACCCCGCGCTGGGCGAAGCGCACGTTCTGCTCCGCGGTCAGGTACGGCAGCAGGTTGCGCGACGCGCCCTGCAGCACGACGCCGACGTCGGTGGCCCGCAGCTGCTGCAGCTCGGCGGGCGTGGCGCGGGCGAGGTCGTGCTCGCCGACGCTGACCCGCCCCGCCGACGGCGGCAGGAGGCCGGCGAGCAGCGACAGCAGGGTCGACTTGCCCGACCCGGACGGCCCGAGCAGCGCGACCGACTCCCCGGCGGAGATGTCGAGGTCGACCCCGGACAACGCCACGACGTCGTAGCCCTCCAGCCGGTAGATGTAGACCAGCCCACGGCAGGTGACCGCAAGCCCGGTCATGCCGCACCGTCCCGCAGTCGTTCGGGCGTAGCGCGGCTCATCAGGCGCAGCGCCATCAGTACCGCGGCCGCCAAACCGGCGACGATGGCGGCGACGGCCACGGGCAGGGCGCCCATCCCGAGCTCCCAGGTGATCGGCGACGCGACCCCGACGGTCACGAGCGGGATCCCCGGCAGCATCACCATCGCGCCGAGCAGCCCGGCGCCGAGACCGACGACGAGCGGGACGCCGAGCAGCGCCCGGTACTCCCGGAACACCGCCCTGCGCAGCTGCCCCGACCGCACCCCGGCGGCCCGCAGCGCGGCGAGCTCGTAGAGGCGGGCACGGACCCCGACGTAGGCGGTCAGGAGCACCACACCGATCGCGAGGAGGATCGCGACCCCACCGGCGAGCAGGTAGAGCCACAGCCCGAGCGCCGGTGCGCGGCGGGCGAGCTGCTCCAGCTGCCCGTCGATCGTCTCCGTCCGCAGGACCTGCACCCCGGCGGACGCGAGCCGGCGGTCGAGATCCGCGGGCGCGGCCGCGGCGGCCCACACCTCGTAGCGCAGCGACCCGTTGTCGGCGAGGCTCGCGCCACGCTCGGCCATCCGCGTCGCGTAGTCGAGGTCGAACAGCACCCCGCGCCGGCCGGCCCTGGGCAGGTTGCCGGCGCGCGCCGCGACCGTGAACGGCTGCGGCTGGTCGGAGAAGCCGGGCAGCTTGAACGTCGCCGCGGCCGCGTCGTCGGTGGGCGCGCCACCGGCGAGGACGGCGGGCAGCGCCTCCGGGGTGTCGACGTGCTCGACGACGGCGTCGGAGGGGTCGCTGCCGGAGACGTCGACGCCGAGCGCCGCGCCCGTCCGGACGCTGACCTGTGCGGCGCCCGGCCGGGCCCGCCAGCGGCCGGCGAGGTCGAAGGCCGGCGCCAGTGGAGCGCCCTCGCTGCTCAGGCCGCGGACGACGACGCTGACGGCGAAGGGCTCGCTGCCGCCGGCCGCGCGGCCGATCGCGAGGCCGACGAGCCGGCAGCCGTTGCCGCAGGCGGGGAGGCTCGCATGGTACGAACGGGTCCCCTTCCCCAGCCCGCCGAGCCCGATCGTGCGGGGCGGCTGGCCGGGTGCGGCGACGACCGCGGCGACCCGCAGCGCCGGCTTGGCCGGCAGCGCGTCGACGGAGATCTCCGCGGTGACGTCCTTGCCGAGCCGCAGCGGCGCGGCGACGTCCGGGTGCAGCCGCGCGGCGATGTCGCCGACGTCGGCGCGGGCGTGCCCGCGCCACACCGCGACGTCCGCCAGCCGGCCGGTCTGCACCCCGAGCAGCTCGACGGGGGCGTTGTCGAAGCGCTGGCTGGCCCGCACGACGGCCATCGAGTGCCCGCCCGGGTCGGCCCTGTCCACCGCCGCCTCCAGGGCCGACGGGTGGTCGGCGGCGACGGTGAGGACCCGCTGCGCGCCGACGGTGTCGTCGGCGGTGTCGCGGCGGGCCTGCCCGGCCGCGTCCCACGCGGTCGCGGCGAAGGTCAGCAGCGCCACCGCCACGGTCACCACGACGACGAGCCGCCGGCCGCCGGGGCGGCGGGACAGCTGCGCGGCCGACAGCAGCGGCACGATCCGGCCGCGGCGGCGGGCGATCCGCAGCCGCGCCTGCGACCACAGGCCGAGCAGCCGGGCCGCGGCGACGCCGACGACGACGGCGAGCAGCGGCGGCGCGAGCAGCGCCAGGGGCGAGCCGCGGTCGTTGGCGGCGGCGGCGAGGCTGGCCGCGGCGAGCGCGACGACGACGCCGTCCGCGACGCCGGCCCGCCGGCCGCCCCGCTCCGGCACGCGCCGCAGCAGGCCGAGGATCGGCCGGGCGAGGGTCTGCCGCCCGGCGAGCACCGCGGCGGCGAGGCCGGCGGCCAGGGCGAGAGCGGCACCGGCGAACACCGGCCAGCGCACCTCGACCCCGACCCCGTCGGCCAGCAGCGTCCCGGCGGCGACCTGCACGAGCAGCAGCCCGGCGACGATCCCGGCGGGGACCGCGGCGACGATCAGCAGCAGCACCTCGCCGAGGCCGAACCTGGTGGCCCGCCCGGACGGGTAGCCGCGCAGCTTCGCCAGGGCGATCTCCGGCGCGCGCTCCTCCGTCAGCGACGCCACCAGCAGGAACAGCACGAACCAGCACAGCAGCAGCAGCGGCACCGCGATGACCGGCGCCGTCCGTCCGATGCTCGCCTGGTCGGCGTCGATGTCGCGCAGGACCGCCGGGAGGGCGGTGGTCAGCTCCAGCTCCTCGCCGCGCAGCCGGTCACCCAGGGTCTGGATGCCGGTGCGGAGCCCGGCGACGTCGTCGAGCCTGACCCGGTCCGCGCGCAGCGGGTACTCCAGGCGGGTCGCGAGCGTCGCGGTGCGCTCCAGCCGCAGGTCGTCCTCGGTCATCGAGAACAGGGCGTCGGCCGTGCTGTCGCTGGCGTTGAAGTAGGAGGTGCGGCCCCAGTACGCGGCGTCGGCGTCGGTCGGGGTGTAGAGGCCGCTGATCGTGAACGTCTTGTCGCGCCCGCCGGTCGACGGCCCGAGGTGGACGGTGAGGTGGTCCCCGGTCTTCAGGTCCCGGGCGGTGGCGGTGCGCTTGCTGACCACGATCTGGCCCGGGTCGTCCGGGCAGGCGCCGTCGATCGTCAGGTGGTAGCAGGCGTTGTCGCGGTACGCGAGCTTGGCGCCGGTGTCTCCGAACGAGATCTCGGTGTCGATGGCCGCGACCGGCAGGTCGAGCCGGTCGGCGAGCAGTTGGTCCTTGGCGAGCGCGGTGTTCATGGCCAGCCGGATCTCGGCGAGGTCTTTGAACGCGGCGCTGTCTGCGGTGCCCTTTGCCCCGGCGGTCAGCCCGGTCGCGTCGGTGGACGCGGCGGACAGGCCGTCGGTGAGCACGGACTGCTGCGCGGCACGGCTGTACGCGGGTGCGAGCACGGCCGCCGTGGTCGCCGTCGTGGCGAGGAGGAAGACCACGAACGACCGGCCGGCCCGGTACCTGATGCCGCGCAGCATGACGGTCCAGGCCGTCAAGATGTGCCCCCTGTGCTGGTCGAGCTGAAGGTTGACCCGCAGACCTTAGCGGTCGTTCCGCTGTTCGGTCATGGTCACCAGCTCGCTCGCGGCGGTGTGCGGATCCAGGTCGCCACCCGCCACCCGCCTCGCCAGGTCGGCGAGCACGGCGCCGTCCCGCAGGGCTTCCATCCGGGCACGCAGCGTCCCCAGCGCGATCGCCTCGATCTCGGCCGCGGCCCGCCGCTCGCGACGCCGGCGCAGCTCGCCGGTGTCGTGCAGGTGCTCACGGTGCTCGGTGATCGCCGCCACGATCTCGTCGATGCCCTCGGCCCGCGCCGCGACGGCCCGCAGCACCCGCGGCCGCCACTGGCCGGGCGCGCGCTCGCCGAGCCCGATCATGCCCTGGATGTCGCGGTACGTGGCGTCGGCGCCGTCCCGGTCCGCCTTGTTGACCACGAAGATGTCGGCGATCTCCAGCACGCCGGCCTTCGCCGCCTGGATCGAGTCGCCCATGCCCGGGGCGAGCAGGACCAGCGTCGTGTCGGCGAGACCGGCGATCTCCACCTCGGCCTGACCGACGCCGACGGTCTCCACGACGACCGGGTCGCAGCCGGCGCCGTCGAGCACCCGCACCGCCTGCGGTGTCGCCGCCGACAGCCCGCCGAGGTGCCCGCGGCTGGACATCGAGCGGATGTAGACGCCCGGGTCGGTGGCGTGGTCCTGCATCCGGACGCGGTCGCCGAGGATCGCCCCGCCGGTGAACGGGCTGGACGGGTCGACCGCGAGCACACCCACCCGCCTGTCCTGCTTGCGGAACGCGCGGACCAGCTCGTTGGTGGTGGTGGACTTGCCGACGCCGGGCGAGCCGGTCAGCCCCACGACGTGGGCGTCGCCGGCGTGCGGCGCGAGGGCGGCGGCCACCTGCGGCAGCAGCTCGTCACCGTCCTCCACCAGCGACACCAGACGGGCGACGGCGCGGGGGTCGCCCTCCCGCGCCTTCGCCACCAGGTCCGGCACGTCCCGCGATCGCCGGACGCTCACCGCTGTGGTTCCTTGCCCTTGCCGCGTTGTTCGCTCATGTACGGCATGATCGCCGGTCCAGGCGCTCCGCGCCCGGGGGTGACCCCCGTTCCTCCCCCTCGACCGAGCCGACCGTCCGCCCCGAGCACCGCTCGGTATGCCGGGCGGCGGCCGGTGATCACCGTTCGCGACGGCCCGCGGCCGGTGATCGCCGTCCCGAGCGCTCGACCAGCCGCCGTGACCGCTCCTCCGGGCCGCTGCCGGGTCACTGCTTGGGGACGCGGAGCAGGAGCGCGTCGCCCTGGCCGCCGCCGCCGCACAGGGCCGCGGCGCCGAGCCCGCCGCCGCGGCGGCGCAGCTCCAGCGCGAGGGTCAGGGCGAGCCTGGCGCCGGACATGCCGATCGGGTGGCCGAGCGCGATCGCTCCGCCGTTGACGTTGACGATCGCGGGGTCGACGCCCAGGTCGGCGGTCGACTGCACGCCGACCGCGGCGAACGCCTCGTTGATCTCCACGAGGTCGAGGTCGGCGGTGGTCAGGCCGGCCTTGCCGAGCGCGTGCTTGATCGCGTTGGACGGCTGGCTGGTCAGCGAGTTGTCGGGGCCCGCGACGTTGCCGTGCGCGCCGATCTCGGCGAGCCAGGTCAGCCCGAGCTCCTCCGCCTTCGCCTTGCTCATGACGACGACCGCGCAGGCCCCGTCGGAGATCGGCGAGGACGTCGCGGCGGTGATGGTGCCGTCCTTGCTGAACGCGGGCCGCAGCTTCGCGAGCGTCTCGACCGTGGTCTCGGGCCGGATCTGCTCGTCGTCGGTGACCAGCAGCGGGTCGCCCTTCTTCTGCGGGATCTCCACCGGCACGATCTCCTCGGCGAAGCGCCCCTCCTTCTGCGCGGCGGCGGCCCGCTGGTGGCTCGCCGCGCCGAACGCGTCCTGCGCCTCGCGGGTGATGCCGAGCCGGGCCACGTGCCGCTCGGTCGACTCGCCCATCGACACCTGGTCCCAGGCGTCGGTGAGGCCGTCGTGGGCCATGTGGTCGCGGATGACGACGTCGCCGTACTTGTAGCCTTGACGCTGACCGGTGAGCAGGTGCGGGGCGTTGGTCATCGACTCCATGCCGCCGGCGACCACGATGTCGAACTCGCCGGCCCGGATGAGCTGATCGGCCAGGGCGATAGCGTCGAGGCCGGAGAGGCAGACCTTGTTGATGGACAGGGCGGGCACCGACATCGGGATGCCGGCCTCGACCGCGGCCTGCCGGGCGGGCATCTGGCCGGCGCCGGCGGTCAGCACCTGGCCCATGATCACGTACTGCACCTGCTCGGGCGCCACGCCCGAACGCTCGAGCGCCGCCTTGATGGCGACCGCCCCGAGCCTGGTGGCGGGAAAGTCTTTGAGGGCGCCGAGCAGCCGCCCCATCGGCGTGCGGGCGCCGCTGACGATCACCGCTTGAGTCATCGTGAGGCCTTTCGAGAGATGTTCCACATCGCACCGTCGCGACTGAACGATTACTAGGGTTCAGACTATCGCCATGACGACCTCGCACCCGCAGTTGGATATCTCACCCGTCGGCATTCTCCGCATCGATCACGTCGGTATCGCCGTCGCGGATCTCGACGAGGCGATCGAGTTCTACGCGCGCGTGTTTGGCATGCGTTGCGTGCATGAGGAGACGAATGAGGAGCAGGGGGTGCGCGAGGCGATGCTGTCGGTCGGGCCCACCACCGAGGGCGGCTGCCTGCAGCTGCTCGCGCCGCTGAGCCCGGCCTCGACGATCGCGAAGTTCCTGGACCGCAGCGGCCCGGGCATGCAGCAGCTCGCCTACACGGTGAGCGACATCGATGCGACATGCGCCGAGCTGCGGTCCCGTGGCGTCCGGCTGCTGTACGAGACGCCCCGCCGCGGCACCTCCGATTCGCGCATCAACTTCGTGCATCCAAAAGACGCCGGAGGCGTACTTGTGGAGCTGGTGGAGCCGTTCCGAGCAGCTTCGAGCAACCACTTCTGAGGCGGCCAGTGGACTTCTTCACAGGCCGGTTCCCGATTTAGCTACCGTTCAGTAACGTCCGCCTCAGGGCATCGAGATGTGTTGCCGATCCCCATAGGCACCCCGCTTTCCGGGGTCCCACGCTAGTTGCGAAATTCCGGACGTTAGGAGCCAGCGGTGCAGCAGATCCTCGACGCGATCATGCAGGCGGAGCGGGCGGCGGACCCCGCGGCCGAGCTCCGCGCCGTGGCCGGGCTGCCGGTGCCCTCGTCGTACCGTGGCGTGGTCGTCCGCGCCGACGAGACCGACATGTTCGAAGGCCTCGCCACGCGCGACAAGGACCCCCGCAAGTCCCTGCACGTGCAGGAGGTCCCCACCCCCGAGGTCGGTCCGGGCGAGGCCCTGATCGCCGTGATGGGCAGCGCCGTCAACTACAACACCGTCTGGACCTCGATCTTCGAGCCCGTCTCGACGTTCGGCTTCCTCCAGCGGTACGGCCGGCTCAATGACCTCTCGAAGCGCCACGACCTGCCCTACCACGTCGTCGGCTCGGACGCGGCCGGCGTGGTCCTGAAGGTCGGCCCGGGGGTGAGCAAGTGGAAGCCCGGCGACGAGGTGGTCGCGCACTGCCTCAGCGTCGAGCTGGAGGACGCCGCCGGGCACGACGACACGATGCTCGACCCGCAGCAGCGGATCTGGGGCTTCGAGACCAACTTCGGCGGCCTCGCCGAGCTGGCCCTGGTCAAGGCCAACCAGCTCATGCCGAAGCCCGCCCACCTGTCGTGGGAGGAGGCGGCCTGCCCCGGGCTGGTCAACTCCACCGCGTACCGGCAGCTCGTCTCCCACCACGGCGCGCAGATGAAGCAGGGCGACACGGTCCTCATCTGGGGCGCGTCCGGCGGCCTCGGCTCCTACGCGACGCAGTTCGCCCTCAACGGCGGCGCGACCCCTGTCTGCGTCGTGTCCAGCCCGCAGAAGGCCGACCTGTGCCGGGCCATGGGCGCGGAGCTGGTGATCGACCGCTCGTCGTTCACCTTCTGGAAGGACGAGCACACGCAGGACACCGCCGAGTGGCGCCGCTTCGGGGCGGAGATCCGCGCCCTGACCGGCGGCGACGACCCGGACATCGTGTTCGAGCACCCCGGCCGCGAGACCTTCGGCGCCAGCGTCTACGTCGCCAAGCGCGGCGGCACCATCGTCACCTGCGCGTCGACGTCCGGCTTCCTGCACCAGTACGACAACCGGTACCTCTGGATGAACCTCAAACGCATCATCGGCAGCCACTTCGCCAACTACCGTGAGGCGTGGGAGGCCAACCGGCTCATCGCCCTCGGCAAGATCCACCCGACGCTGTCGCGCACCTACGCCCTGGACCAGACCGGCCAGGCCGCGCACGACGTGCACCGCAACGCGCACCAGGGCAAGGTCGGCGTGCTGTGCCTGGCCCCGACCAAGGGCCTCGGCGTCCGCGACCCCGAACTGCGCGCCAGGCACGAGGCAGCCATCAACCGCTTCCGCAACCAGTAGCCGGCCGCGACCCGCCGCCCTCACCGCGGCGATCACCCTCCCCCGCCGGCCGCACCAGACCCCGCGACGGGATGCCACAGCGCCGTGGCCTCCCGCCGCGGCCACCTCCCCCGTGCCGCCGTCGGCGACGCCGATGCGACAGACGCCGGCCAATGCCCCGAGGTGCGCCCTCACCGGATTGACACTGGATTGACGTTGTGTGACGTGGCGCCAATTCGGCGATCGTCTGTGGGGGATCACACGGGATCCATGGAACGAAAGCCACGAATCGGGGCATTGATCAACGTCTTCGAGTGGCGGCGGCGAGGGTCGGCAGGGGTTCAGTGAGCAAGGAGATCCCGCCCGGCGGGACGGGCGGTGGAGGGGGCGTGTCATCCGAGGTGAGGGCCGGTATGGGCATTGTCCCGGCGGGCGCACTTTCCGGTGACCGCGACCTGGCCGTACGGTCACCCGACACGCCGACAAAGCGTGACAAAAACGTGGCGTGTCCTGCCCCGGTGAAGTTGACCTTGTGACCATCTCGGATGAGTGCCGTTGCACCCTTGCGAAAGCCCCCCCGTGGTCTGCAAGTATGTGCCAATGCCCCAGCAGCAGTCCTCGGTTGACTTCTTTCAGAACGGCTCGGATCACGAAGAGCTGAGTGTCGTCCTGCGCGGTTATGACCGTGCCCAGGTCGACGCCAAGCTGCAGCGGATCAACGCGCAGCTCCAGCAGGCCAACCAGGCTCGCGAAGAGGCCGAGAGCCGGCTCGCCGAGTCCCAGCGGCGCATCCGTCAGACCGAGCAGCGGCTCGGCACGATGGAGCAGAAGCTGAGCGACACCAACAAGCAGCTGGAGGAGAACAACCGGCCGACGCTGTCGGGGCTGGGCACGCGGGTCGAGCAGATCCTGCGGCTCGCCGAGGAGCAGGCCAACGACCACCGGGGCGAGGCCAAGCGGGAGTCCGAGGGCATCATCTCCGCCGCGCGTCTCGAGGCCCGCGAGATCACCGACAAGGCGCGGGCCGAGTCCGCCGCCATGAAGGCGACCGCTGAGCGCGAGGCGGGCAACCTGCGCACCGCCGCCGAGCGGGAGGCCGCCGAGGTCCGGGTGCAGGCCCGGCGCGAGGCCGACACGCTGCGGGCCGACGCGGAGCGCGAGACCAAGCAGCTGCGCACGGCCACGGCGCACGAGGTCGCCGAGCTGAAGGCGACGGTCGAGCGTGAGGTGGCGACGCTGCGGGCCACCGCCGAGCGGGAGATCACCCAGCTGCGCGCCAAGGCCGCCCGCGAGGCGGAGGAGAAGCGCGCCGAGGCGACGAAGCTGCTGACCGACGCGCGGGACAAGCGCGACAAGGACCTGCAGTCCCTCGCACTGGAGATCGCCGAGCGGCAGGAGAAGGCGGAGCGCGACGAGTCGGCCCGTCACCAGTCCGCGGTCGCCGCGACCCAGAAGCTCGTCAACGAGGCCGAGAGCCGCGCCCGGGCCGCCGAGGACCGCGCGAAGGAGATCGAGCAGCGGGCCGAGGCGCGCCGGGTCGAGTCCGAGCGCAGCGCCGCCGAGACCCTCGACAAGGCCAAGAACCTGGCCGAGAAGACGGTCAACGAGGCCCGCGCCGAGGCGCACCGCCAGCTCAGCGAGGCACGTGCCGAGGCCGAGGAGACCACGCAGCGGGCCCGGCGCGAGGTCGAGGACCTCACCCGCCAGAAGGACGCGGTCACCTCGCAGCTCGGCCAGATGCTCTCCGGTCTCGCCGGGATCATGCCGACGGTCCAGCCGCCGCAGCAGGCCGGCCCGGCCGACGCCAAGAAGGGCAAGTCCGGAGACGGCGAGAAGGTCTCCGCCTGACGCTCGCGGGACGCGGTGATCCGGCCGCTTCTCGATCATTAACGGGGAGTTCGATCGCACGTCCCGTCATGCGCGGTGTGTAATTGCGCGTGGCGGGACGTTGCGTGTGAGGATGGGTGTCATGTCAGACCGCGACCTCTTCGACACGGGCCCGGGCGGCGTCTCTTCAGAGCCCGACTTCGAGACCGCACTGCGTGGGTACAACCGCAGCCAGGTCGACAGGTACTGGACCCAGTCGGAGAACGAGATCCATGCCCTGAAGCTGGAGAACGAAGAGGTCTGGAGTCAGGTCCAGGCGCTCGCCTCCCAGGTCCAGGAGCTGCAGATGGAGCTCGCCGACCTGCGTCGGCGCGGCCATGTGGGCGAGGTCTCGTTCCGTCATCTGGGCCCCCGCGTCGAGCAGATCCTGGGCCTCGCCGAGGACCAGGCGGAGTCGATCCGCGCCAATGCCGTGCAGGACATCGCGGGCCTGCGCGCCGAGGCCGAGCGGCTGCTCGCCGACGCCCGCGGCCGGGCCGCCAAGGCCAACGAGGACTTCGAGCTCGCCCTCGCCGCCCGCCGTGCGGAAGAGGAGCGGGCGGTCACGGAGCGTCGCGCCGCCCTCGAGGCCGAGGCGCGGGCGATCGAGGAGCGGGCCGCCGCTTCGCGGGCCGAGGCCGACCGGATCGTCGCGCACGCGCACGCCGAGGCGCAGCGCATCACCGCCGAGGTCACCGCCCAGCTCGAGCAGGCCCGCCTCCAGACCGAGCAGGAGCTGCAGGCGCTGCGCGCGTCGGCCGAGCAGCATTCGGCGCAGGTCCGCGCCCAGGCCGACCAGCACGCCGCCGCCGCGCAGCAGCACGCGGCGACCGTGACGACCCAGGCCGAGCAGCAGGCCGCCACGATCCTCGCCCAGGCGCAGCAGCAGGCGTCGGCGGTCACGGCCGAGGCCCAGGAGCAGGCTTCGGCGGTCACGGCGCAGGCGCAGGCGGAGGCGACCGCGCTGACCACGCAGGCGCAGGAGGCCGCCGCCGCCGTCGCGGCGAAGGCGCAGGAGGCCGCGGCCGCCGTGGCCGCGCAGGCCGAGGAGCACGCCGCGGCCGTCACCGCCCAGGCGCAGGAGACGGCCGCCGCCGTCGCAGCGCAGGCGGAGCAGGCCGCGAATGCCGTCACCGAGCAGGCCGCCGCGCAGGCGAAGGCGATCGCCGACACCGCCGTGTCGAAGGCCGAGGCCGCGGCCGCCGAGGCGCACGCCGTCGCGACCGAGGCTCACCGCAAGAGCACCGAGGAGGCGGCCCGGAAGGCCGACGCCGACGCGGCGCAGCGGGCGGAGGCGGCCCGCGCCGCGCTCGATCAGGAGCTGCGCGACCTGCGCACCACCCACGACGCCGAGGTCGCCGAGCTGCGCACGACGACGGAGCGTGAGCTCGCCGAGGCCCGCGCCGCGGCCAAGGCCGAGGCCGACCAGCTCCGCGCCGCCGCCAAGACGGAGGCCGAGGCGCTGCGGACCACGGCGGAGACCGAGGCGGACGAGCTGCTGGCCGCCGCGAAGACCGAGGCCGCGACGCTCGCCACCGCCGCGGCGGCGGAGGCGGACCAGCTCCGCGCCGCCGCGAACACGGAGGCCGAGACGCTGCGGACCACGGCGGAGGCCGAGGCCGAGACGCTGCGCGCGTCGGCGCGGACCGAGGCCGAGGCGCTGCGCGCCGAGGCCGCGGCCGTGGTGACCGCCGCCCAGGCCGAGGCCGCGACCAAGGCTGACGCCGCGACGAAGGCCGAGGCGGAGGCGATCGCCAAGGCCGACGCCGCCGCGAAGGCCGGCGCCGAGGCCACCGCCAAGGCCCAGGCCACGGCGAAGGCGGAGGCGGAGGCCACCGCGAAGCAGGCGGCCACCGCGAAGGCCGAGCTGGAGGCCGTCACCGCGGAGCTCACCGCGGCGGAGGCCCGGCTGGCCGAGGCCAAGGCGCAGGAGGCCGCCGCCCGCGAGCGCCTTCAGGAGGTCGCCGACGCCGAGGCGCGCCTCGCCGACCTGCGCGAGCAGGAGACGGAGCTCACCAGCAAGGTCGCCCAGGCCGAGACGGCGCTCAGCGGCGAGCTGGCCGGGCTGCGGGCCCAGGAGACCGAGCTGACCACCCAGGTCGCGGCCGCCGAGGCCCGCCTGGCAGAGCTGCGGCAGCAGACCGCCGACGCCGAGAAGCTGAGCGAGCAGGCGCTGCAGGCCACCGACAAGGCGAAGCAGGCCGAAGAGAAGGCGAAGCAGGCTGACGAGAAGGCCAAGGCGGCCGGCGAGAAGGCGAAGCAGGCCCAGCAGCAGGCGAAGCAGGCCGGCGAGAAGGCCAAGCAGGCCGAGGAGCAAGCGAAGCTCGCCGAGGAGCGGGTCGAGGCCGCGCAGCGGCGGGCCGAGGAGATCGACCAGCTTGCCACGTCCGCCGGCACCGAGGCCGCCGAGCGGGCCGCTCAGATCATCGCCGAGGCCGAGCAGGCCGCCGAAGCGATCCGCGAGGCCGCCCGCCTCGAAGCGGCGGCACCGGCACCGGCACCGAACGGCAACGGCAAGGTGAAGGTGGCGGCCGAGTAAGGACCGAACTGGCGAAACAGCCCGTGCGTCAGGTGCGGAAAGCCGACACTCGAGTTGAGGACGCGATGACGAATCACGTATCGTCCGCGGGTCTGCGCGCCTAGTCACCGCACCTAGTCACTAAGGGGAAAGAGCGTGAGCAGTACGGAGCAGGTGCAACGCCCCGGACGCCACTCCGTTCCACCCCCGAAGCCACGCGTGTCCGCCCGCGCGGTGGCGATCGGTGCCGCCATCGTCGTGGTGGTCGCGGCGGGCGGGATCGCGGCCGCGCAGTACACGAGCGGCGGCTCGGAGAGCCAGTCGAGCAGCGTCGACGAGAAGGCCACCGTCATCAGCACCGACGGCGCCGTCGTCGACGGCAAGCAGCTCACCACGGCGCTGCACATCAAGGCCAACAACGTCAAAGTGGTCAACACGACCGTGCGGCACCGGGGCACGGCGGCGATCCGGGTCTTCCCGGGCGTGAGCGGCACCGTCGTGGAGAACACCGAGGTGTTCTGCGACGGCAAGGACATGGTCGGCGTCGGCAACGGTGGCTACACGGCCACGAAGGTCAAGGTGCACGGCTGCGCGATCGGCTTCCAGCACTACGCCGGCGCCCCGGCCACGGTCACCGACTCGACGGTCGACGACCATCCGTACAAGGCGAGCTACGCCTTCACGGAGCAGGGCAAGAAGCACCCCACCACCGGCAAGGGGCTCGTCGCCGGGCCGGTCGCGGCCGCGAAACCCTGGCCCGGCCCCGACAACACGGGCGTGCCGGCGGGGACGACGCTCACGCCGTACACGGGCCCGTACTCGATCACGCAGGAGAACACCGTCATCGACGGGAAGATCCTCACCGACTGCGTCGAGATCAAGGCGAAGAACGTCACGATCAAGCGGTCGAAGATCAACTGCAAGAACAAGGGCGGCATGATCATCCGGGTGTTCGACGAGCTCGTGACCGATGCGAGCCTCCTCGTCGAGGACAGCGAGATCACCGGTGACGGCGAAGGGCTCGGGGTCGGCTTCGGCCACTACACGCTGCGCCGCGTCAACATGCACACCCTCAACGAGGGCCCCCGGGTGTCCGACGGCGCGGTGATCGAGGACAGCTGGATCCACGGCCTGGTCTTCACCGACGAGAAGGACCACCAGGACATCCTGCAAACGACCGGCGGCACCGGCATGATCGTGCGGCACAACACGCTCGAGGCGTTCAACCCGGCCACCAACGACCCGTTCAACGCGGGCTTCCAGCTCGGCTCGGAGACCGCCCCGAAGCTGAGCGACCTGCTGGTGGAGAACAACCTGTTCAGCGGGGGCAACTACACGGTGAACCTGCGGCCGGACACGAAGACCGAGAAGGTCGTGTTCCGCAACAACGTGTTCGTGCAGAACAGCCGCTACGGCCCCGCCTCCAACGAGGACCTCCCAGGCGTCACCTGGGAGGCCAGCAACGTCTACCTCGACGGCGGCAAGCCCGTCACGCACGGGCCCTAGAAGGTCACGACCGCCTTGGACACGGTGTACGCCTCGGCGTAGTGCGACCGGCACTCCATCCCGCGGATGCGGGCGAGGCCGAGGAACACCTCGTCGTCCCACCAGTCGCGGGCCTTCTGCGACGGGAAGTGCTCGTGCAGCAGGTCGACCTTGCGGCGGCCCTGCTCGACGGTGAGCGGCACGTACACGTTGCGCCGGGACAGGTCACCGTCCCACTTCGGGATCTCGTAGTGCATCACCAGCGAGTCCCGGAAGGCGGTCGAGGCGAGCGAGCCGAGCAGCCGGTGGTCCTGGTGCGCGTCGTCGGTCGACGGCGCCAGGACCAGATCCGGGGCGCCGAGCCGGGCCGCGGCCTCGACGATCTCCTTCGCCGCGTCCCAGTGCGCGGGCAGCCGCCCGTCGGGCAGATCGTGCAGATGGAAGGAGACCGACCCATGCGCCAGGAAGGCCGAGGCCGCTGAACGGGCCTCGTCCTGGCGGGCCGGCACCCCGGTGGCCAGGACGTATTCGACCCGCACGCCCGCGGGCAGGGACAGCAGCAGCCCGCCGGCGGCGATCTCGATGTCGTCCGGGTGGGCACCCAGGGCGACGACGGACCGCACACCGGCGAGCGAGAAGCCGATCATGCGGACGGGCGGCGGGACGCGTCCCACAGCATCCACGGGCAGTTGCCGTGGTTGTAGGCCTCTTCCATCTCCGCCCGGTCCTTGAACGTGTCGACCGCGCGCCAGAACCCGTCGTACTGCTGGGCGAGCAGCTTCCGGTCCGGGATGAGCCGGTCGAACGCGTGCGGCACCATGTCCTCGCCGTCGCGCAGGACGTCGAAGATCTCCGGCCGCATGATGAAGTAGCCGCCGTTCTCCCAGGTCATCAGGTCGCGGAAGTCCCGGACCCGCGACACCGACCCGTCGTCGGACATCTCCAGGATGTGGTGCGTGGAGACCGGCGGCACGGCGAGCATGCTGACCGCCGCCGTGGATGCCCGGAAACGCTCCACCATCTCCGGCAGCGGCGCGTCGGTCAGCGTGTCGGCGTAGTTGGCCAGGAACATCGGCTCGTCCTCGACGTACTTGCGCACGCGCATGAGCCGCTCGCCGATCGTGGCCTTGAGCCCCGTGTCGATGAACGTGATGTTCCAGTCGGTGATGTCCGTCGAGAAGAGCTGCACCTCGCTGGTGCCGGCGGCGAGGGTGAAGTCGTTGGACAGCGTCTCGTCGTAGTGCAGGAAGTAGTCCTTGACCACGGCGGCGCCGTAGCCGAGGGCGAGCACGAAGTCGGTGTGCCCGAAGTGGGCGTAGTAGCGCATGACGTGCCACAGCAGCGGCCGGTCGCCGATCATCGCCATCGGCTTCGGGACGTTGCTCGTGCCCTCGCGCATCCGCATGCCGAGACCACCGCAGAACAGGACGACCTTCACGACAAACTACCCCTCAACGTCGAGAGCCGGGATCGGGTAGACGAGCTTGCCGCCCCAGTCGCGCACGTACGACAGCTGCGCGCTGATCTCGGTGCGCAGGTTCCACGGCAGGACCAGGACGTAGTCGGGCCGGTCGGCGGCGATGCGCTCCGGCGCGTGGATCGGGATGTGCGTGCCCGGCAGGAACATGCCCTGCTTGTGCGGTGACCGGTCGACCGTGTACTCGAGCAGGTCCTCGCGGATGCCGCAGTGGTTGAGCAGGGTGTTGCCCTTGCCCGGGGCGCCGTAGCCGACGACCCGCTTGCCCTCGGAGCGCGCCTTCATGAGGAAGTCGAGCAGGTCGCGCTTGATGGTGAAGACCTCGCCGGCGAAGCCCTTGTGCCCCTCGAAGGTGTGCAGACCGGCCGCGGCCTCGGCGTCGAGGACGGCCTTGACGGCCACCGAAGGTTCACCCGCTGTTTCACTTCGCTGAGCGTGCACGCGCAGCGACCCGCCGTGGGTCGACAGCTCCTCCACGTCGACGACGGTGAGGCCGCCCTTGGCGAGCGCCCGCGACGCGGTGAGCAGGGACAGGTACTGGTAGTGCTCGTGGTAGATCGTGTCGAACTGCCGGCGCTCGATCAGGCGCAGCAGGTGCGGGAACTCCAGCGTGACCAATCCGTCCGGTTTGACCAAATTGGCGAGTCCCTGACTGAAACCAATAATGTCCGGAATATGTGCATAGACGTTATTTGCGGCAACCAGATCCGCACGGCCGTACTGCGCCGCGACCGATTCGCCGGTTTCCGGCCCGAGAAAGCACACCTCTGTCCGGATCCCCTTTTCACGGGCGACCGCGGCGACATTTGCGGCTGGCTCAACGCCGATCACTGGAATACCCGCGGCCACAAAATGCTGCAGAAGGTACCCGTCATTGCTGGCCACTTCGGCGACCAGACTGTCGGCCGTTAGGCTGAGCTTCTCGATCATAGCGACGGAGTACTGCCGCGCGTGCTCCACCCAGGATGAGGAATAGGAGGAGAAGTAGAGGTAGTCGGAGAAGATCTCCTCACCCGCCACGTAGGCCGGGAGCTGCACCAACAGGCACTCAGAGCAGGTGCGCACGTGCAGCGGGTAGAACGTCTCCGGTGCGTCGACCTTCTCTGCGGGCACGTAGCTCTCACAGAGTGGTGACATACCGAGGTCGACGAACGTCTCGGTGAGCTCGGCACCACAGAGCCGGCACGAGACAACGGGCATGCGTCCCCCCAAAATAATCGTTGGCGCTAGGCTCCTGTGTACATGGCGAAGCGATACGCCAGGAGCAGGATGTGACGCGTTAGCCTAAGGCAGAATCCAAGCCAAGAAGCTAGCGGTCGTTGAACACTGCTGTTCAACGTCACAGTAAGAAGTCCGACACACCACCGAGGGCACTTTCGGTCCCTCTTAGACTCGCCTTCCACCCGCCGAGCGTTCGGGAGCTTTGCCATGCGCGTACTCGTCACCGGTCACGACGGATACATCGGCAGTGTGCTGGTGCCGATACTCCGGCAGGCCGGGCACGAGGTCGTCGGTCTCGACACCGGGCTGTTCGCGGACTGCGTCCTCGGGCCGGCGCCGGAGGAGGTCAAGACGCTGCGCGTCGACCTCCGCGACGTCGAGCCGTCGCACGTCACCGGGTTCGACGCGGTCATGCACCTGGCGGCGCTGTGCAACGACCCGCTGGGCAACCTCAACCCCGACCTGACGTACGACGTCAACCACCGCTCGACGATCCGCCTGGCGAAGGCCGCCAAGGCCGCCGGGGTCCAGCGGTTCCTCTTCTCATCGTCCTGCTCGCTGTACGGCAAGGGCGCCGACGACACCCCGCTGGACGAGACGGCCGGCTTCCAGCCCGTGACGCCCTACGGCGAGTCGAAGATCCTCTCGGAGCAGGGCCTGCTGGAGCTCGCCGACGACGACTTCTCGCCGGTGTTCCTGCGCAACTCCACGGCCTACGGCTTCTCCCCCCGCCTCCGCGGCGACCTGGTCGTCAACGACCTCGCCGCGCACGCGCTGCTCACCGGGCAGGTCCGGCTGCTGTCGGACGGCAAGGCGTGGCGGCCGCTGGTCCACATCGAGGACATCTCCGCCGCGTTCCTGGCGCTGCTGGAGGTCGACCGCGAGCGCGTGCACGCCAAGGCGTACAACATCGGCAAGAGCACCGAGAACTACCTCATCCGGGATGTGGCCAACCTCGTCGCCGAGGTGGTGCCGGGCAGCGAGGTGACGTTCGCTGAGGGCGCCGGCACCGACCTGCGCAACTACCGGGTCACCTGCGACCTGATCGCCGCCGAGGTCCCCGAGTTCCAGCCGAGGTGGACGGTCAAGCTGGGCGTCGAGCAGCTGATCGAGCAGTACCAGCGGCACGGCCTGACGATCGAGCAGTTCGGCAGCGAGACCCACCAGCGCATCAAGCGGATCAGGTCGCTGATGGAGGCCGGCAAGCTCGACAACGACCTGCGGTGGACGGCATGACCACGGGCCGCCTGTGTGACGCCTGCGGCGAGGAGCGGCTTGTCCCGTTCGCCGACCTCGGTGACATCCCCGTCCTCTGCGGGGTGCACTGGGAGGCGCACGGCGACGCGGTCGCGTCCCCGGTCGGCCGGATGGAGCTGGCGCACTGCCCGCGGTGCGCCTACGTGCGCAACGTCGCGTTCGAGCAGGACAAGCTCGTCTACGACACGACGATGGACACCAACCTGCACTTCTCCCCCGCGTTCCAGCGGTTCTCCGCGGACCTGGTGCAGAGCCTCAGCGAGCGGTACGACCTCAGCGGCAAGCTCGTGCTCGACATCGGCTGCGGCCAGGGAGAGTTCCTCAAGGAGCTCACCCACGTCAGCGGCGCCAGTGGCGTCGGCTACGACGCGATGTACGCGGGCGAGGTCGGCACGAACGGCCTGACCACGTTCCACAGCGGGCTCGCCCCGCGCGGGTCCGGCCTGCCCGAGTACGACTTCTTCACCTCGCGGCACTGGTTCGAGCACCTCGACGACCCGTTCGAGTTCCTGGTCGACCTGCGGGAGCAGGCGAAGGGGCGCGAGGTCTTCGGCTACGTCGAGGTCCCCGACGCGGTGTACGACCTCGCCACCGCCGGCTGGGAGGTCATCTACCCGCACGTGTCGTACTTCGACGCCTACTCCCTGGCGAGCATCTTCGGCCGGGCCGGCTGGACGGTCGAGTCGACGGGCACGCTGTTCTCGGGCATGTTCCGCTACATCGAGGTGTCGGCCAACCGCCCCCGCGCCGGCGGTCACGTCGCGCACACCGGCGAGCTGCCGTCGATGCGGGCCCGCGACAAGCAGCTCGCGGCGATTGCCGGCTTCGCCGAGCGGCACCACGCCGAGCGGGAGCGCTGGCGGAGCACGATCGCGAAGCTCAACGCCGACGGCGCACGGCCGGTGCTGTGGGGCGCGGGCTCCCGCGGCGTGCAGTTCCTGACCCTCGCCGACCGCGAGCTGGGCCTGCACGGCGTCGTGGACCTCAACCCGCGCAAGTGGGGCCGCTTCCTGCCGGTCACCGGGCACCGCGTCGACCCGCCGTCGACCCTCACGGCGCTGCAGCCGAAGGCCGTCGTGATCACCAACCCGGCATACAAGGACGAGATCGCCAAGTCCCTCGCCGACCTCGGCGTGACGGCAGAGATCCTGGTGGCGTGATCATGCCTGAGACCAAGCCTCGCGTGACCATCGGCATGACGACCTACAACGTCGAGAAGTACCTGCCGCTGGCCATCGAGTCGATGCTGGCGCAGGACTACCCGGACTTCGAGATCGTCGTGTGCGACAACCTGTCCACCGACAGCACCTGGGAGATCCTGCAGCACTACGCCGCCAGGGACGAGCGGGTCCGGGTGTACCGCAACCCGGAGAACCTCGGCGAGGCCGGCAACTTCCGGCGGGTCGTGCAGCTGGCCCGCGGCGAGCTGTTCCGGCTCGCCGCGCACGACGACCTCGCCGCGCCGACGCTGATCAGCCGGTGCGTGGAGGCGCTCGACGCGCACCCCGAGGCGATCCTGGCCTTCCCGCAGACGATGCTGATCGACAGCGACGGCAACGAGATCGGCCCGTGGGACGACGCCATGGACACCCAGACCCTGCGCTCGCGGGGCCGGGTCAGCTGGTACGCGCGGAAGTGGAACCTCTGCAACGAGGTCTTCGGCGTGGTCCGCACCGACGTGCTGCGCAAGACGCGGCTGCTCGGGCCGTTCCTGTCCAGCGACGTGCGGATGCTGCACGAGCTGGCGCTGCGGGGCGAGTTCATCCAGGTGCCGCAGCGGCTGTTCTACCGCCGGATGCACGCGACCAACACGTTCGGCGCGCAGCGCGACACCGACGAGGTGCTCGAGTGGCTGGAGCCGGGCGCGGCGAAGGGCAAGAACCGCAAGCGCAAGCCCGCCTCGGACCAGAGCCACCACACCAGGATGACCTGGGAGATCACGAAGGCGCTCATGAGCAACGAGCTGCCGGTGACGGAGCGGGCGGTCGCCACCGGGGCGTTCCTGACGTCTTGGGGCACCCGCCGCGGCCGGGCCAAGCTGGGCCGGATCCGGCGCTCGATCACTCGCACGCCGATCGCGCCGCCGGTCTGGGAGCAGCCGCAGCACAAGCCGTCTGACCAGCAGTCGCAGGCCTAGGAGTCCGCATGAGTCAGAGCGTCGACAGCAGCGTCGACCCGCTCGACCGCACCGTCGATCTTGACCGTACCGCCGAGATCAGCGCTCTGACACCGCCGGCGACAACGACGACGCTGGACGCACCCGAGGAGGAGGCGCCGCGCAAGCGGCTCAAGTCGGCGATCTTCTGGTCGTACGCGCTGACCGCCGGCCGCCTGGGCACCACGACCGTCGTCACGTTCGTGCTCGCGGGCATGCTGGGACCGCACGCGTTCGGCGTCGTGGGCACCGCGCTGCTGTTCGTGATGATCACGCAGATGCTGCTCCAGCAGACCCTGCTCACCACGATCATCCAGCGCGAGAAGCTCGAAGGCGACCACCTGGACGCCGGGTTCTGGCTCGTCATCATCGGCAGCCTGGTGCTGACCGCGGTGGCCGCCGGCGCGGCACCGCTGTGGGCGGCGTTCAACAACCAGCCCGAGGTCACCCTGATCTGCGTGGCGCTGACCCCGATGATCCTGCTGCAGGGGCTGACCGTGGTCCCCGAGGCGATCATGCGGCGGAAGATGACGTTCCGGCCGCTGGCCATCCGGACGCTGATCGCGAACATCATCGGCGGCGTGGTCGGCATCGCCATGGCACTCGCCGGCTACCAGGCCTGGGCGCTGGTCGGGCAGCAGCTGGTGGTGGGCGGTGTCGGCGCCGTCGTGCTGTGGACCGTCACCGACTGGCGCCCCCGCTGGCGGCTGCCCCGGCAGGCGATCAAGGACCTGTGGGGGTTCTCCGCCCAGTCCGCGCTCGGCGGCATCGGCGTCTTCCTTGCCATCCGCATCGACCTGCTGGTCCTGGCCAAGTTCTTCGGCCCGGTGGCGGTCGGTCTGTACCGCATCGCGCAGCGCCTGCCCGACATGCTGACCGAGGTGACCAGCCGGTCGCTGCAGCAGGTGTCGCTGCCGGAGCTGGCGCGGCTGCAGCGCAAGCCGGTCGAGCTCGGTGACCGGCTCGCCAAGATGCTGCACGTCTCCGCCGTCGCCGGGCTGCCCGCGCTGGGCATCCTCGCCGCCGTCGCGAAGCCGCTGGTCGCCCTGCTCGGCCCCGCGTGGTCGCCGGCCGGCACCGGCATGCAGCTGCTGTGCATCGTCGGCGTCGTCAACGTGTACGGCGTGCTGCTCGGCCCCGCGCTGCAGGCCGTCGGCCGCCCGGGCATCAACACGGCGCTGTCCTGGTTCCAGCTCTCGGTCGGTGTCGCCACCTTCTACCTCATCGGGCAGTGGCTCAACGGCTCCGAGGACGACCGGGCGCAGGTCGCCGCGATCGCGCTGGGCATGTCGGCGGTCGAGCTGTCGATCACGATTCTGATGATGTACATCACCTTCGTGCGGGTGCTGAAGGTCAACACCTGGCAGATCCTCGGCCCGACGGTGCCGGCGTTCGTCGCGGGCACGGCGGGCTTCCTCGTCCCGTTCCTCATCGACCGGTTCGGTCTGGTCGGCGGGCCGTGGGTGCTGAAACTGGTGGTTTACGGCGCGCTCGCATCGGGCATCTCCGGCGGTCTGTTGCTCGCCCTGGACACGCGTACCCGGGGCATGGTCATGCGAAAGCTCGGAAAGAAGTAGGAGCGGGTTTTGCTGTTCGACGAGTCCAACCGCCTGCGGCCCCTGGCCCACGCGGTGATCCCTGGTGGCGCGCACACGTACGCGAAGGGGGACGACCAGTTCCCCGAGGAGGCGCCGGGCTTCATCGTCCGGGGCAGCGGCTGTCACGTGTGGGACGCCGACGGCAACGAGTTCGTCGAGTACGGCATGGGCCTGCGCTCGGTCACGCTCGGCCACGGCTACGCGCCGGTGGTCGACGCCGCGGCCCGGCAGATGGCGGAGGGGCTCAACTTCAGCCGCCCGGCGACGATCGAGCTGACCGCCGCGGAGCGGCTGCGCGAAGCGCTCGGCGTGCCCGACCGAATGGTGAAGTTCGCGAAGAACGGCTCCGACGTGACGAGCGCCGCGGTGAAGCTCGCCCGCGCGTTCACCGGCCGGGACCTCGTCGCGATCTGCGCGGACCACCCGTTCTTCTCCACCGACGACTGGTTCATCGGCACGACCGGCATGCCGGGCGGCATCCCCGGCGCGGTCCGCGACCTGACCGTCCGGTACCGCTACAACGACCTGGCGAGCATCGAGGCGCTGATCGCCGAACACCCCGGGAAGATCGCCTGCCTCGTGCAGGAGGTCGAGACGACCGAGCCGCCCGCGCCGGGCTTCCTCGAGGGCCTGCGGGCGCTGTGCGACCGGCACGGCATCGTGCTGATCTTCGACGAGATCATCACCGGGTTCCGCTGGCACGTGCGCGGCGCTTCCCACGTGCACGGCGTGCGGGCCGATCTGACCAGCTACGGCAAGGCGCTCGGCAACGGCTTCGCGGTGGCCGCGCTCGTCGGCCGGCCCGACATCATGGAGCTCGGCGGGCTGCGCACCGACCGGGAGCGGGTGTTCCTGCTGTCCACGACCTACGGCGCCGACACGCACACCCTCGCCGCGACGATGGCCGTCCTCGACGTGTACGAGCGCGAACCGGTCATCGAACACCTGCACCGCCAGGGCGGGCGGCTGGCGGAGGGCGTGACGGCGGCCGCGGCGGCGCACGGCGTCCAGGACTTCGTGGGCGTGGCCGGCCGCGACAGCAACCTCATCTACGTGACCAAGGACAGCGCCGGCGAGCGGTCACAGGCGTTCCGGACGCTGTTCCTGCAGGAGGTGATCCGCCGCGGCGTGATCGCCCCGTCGTTCGTGGTCAGCTACTCCCATACCGACGCGGACATCGACCGCACGATCGAGGCGGTCGACGGCGCGCTCGCGGTCTACGCCAAGGCCTTGAGCGACGGCGTCGACGCGTACCTGGTCGGCCGCGCCGTGAAGCCCGTCTTCCGCCCTTACGTCTAAGGGGAGCCACCGTGGTCGCAGTGCTCGAGCGGGAGCAGGTCCGGCGCGGCGTCCGTACACCGGTCAAGGCCGCCATGGTCGTCGGCGCCCTCGTGGCCGGGACGGTCGCCTCGATCCTGCGGCAGCCGGGGCCCGGGGCGCTGGACACGATCTGGGCCGAGGACGGCGAGATCTTCCTGACCCAGGCGGCACGCGACGGTGCCGGGGCGTTCACCACGTCCTACGCCGGCTACTACCACCTCGTCGCCCGGCTCGTCGCCGGCGTCGCGGCACTGCTGCCGCCGTCCCAGGCCGCGGCGGCGCTCGCGATCGGCGCGGCGCTGGTCACGACGGTCTTCGGGATCGCCGCGTACGCCCTGAGCGGGGAGTACCTGTCCTCGACCGTGGCGCGGCTGGTGGTGTCGGTACCGGTCGTGGTGCTGCCGATGGCGCAGGGCGACGTGCTGAACTCCCCGGCGAACCTGCACTGGACCGGCCTCTACGTGCTGTTCTGGTTCCTGCTGTGCCGGCCCGCCTCGGTCGCGGGGAAGGTGCTGGCGTGCGCGGGCATCGTGCTGGTCGTCGGCAGCGACATCCTGACCGGCGTCTACCTGCCGCTCGTCGCGTTCGTGGTGTGGTTCCACCGGGACCGGTACGCGGTGGCGAAGGCCGTGGCGTTCGTGGTGCCCTTCGCCGTGCAGGTGCTCGGCCTGCTCACCGGGGCGAGCGAGCGGGAGGGCCTGGCGCCGGACCCGGTGCGGGCGGTGACCGGCTTCGCGCTCCGCGCGGTGCCGACGGCGCTGTTCGGCGAGCGGTGGGTCGGTCAGACGGTCGGCACCCGCAGCCTGATCTTCGCCGCGCTCGCGTGGCTGATCCTCGGCGCGGTGCTGGTCCTGGGGCTGCGCCAGGTCGTCCGTCCACGATGGACGCTGGTGATCGCGGCGGCCGTGCACAGCGCACTGGTCTACATCGCGCCGGTCGCGCTCAGCGGCGTCGCCACCCCGCGGTACAACGTGGCGCCGGCCCTGCTGCTGCTCGTCACGCTCGTCGCCGCGCTCAACGACGTGACCGGGGTCCGGATCCTCGCGGCGCTGGTGCTGGTGGTCTGCGCGGTCAACTTCCGGGTGGACAACGCCCGGGCCGACGGGCCGGCCTGGCACACGGGCCTGCGGGGCGCGGAGGCGGCCTGCGCCGCCGATCCGGCGGCCACGGTGAGTATTGAGGTGACTCCGCTCGCGGCACCTGGGTGGCATGTTGCACTGCCGTGTGACTATGTCGACAAAAAATAACCCTCTGGCATTGCGGTCATCGTCGGACAACCAATTATCAGGCGAACTATGATCCACTCCAGAGGTAAAGCACGAATTTCCCCGACCGTTCGGACAGGGTTGCCTGGCGGAACGACGGAGGCCTCTGCACCCCGGAACGAGATTCACCTTCTGCGGCCCACATGTACGCTGAGCTGCGCAGGAGGAGATCACCGTTGTCCGATTAGCAACATTCGTACTAAATATGCAATTTATGCTTATTGTTAGCCTTAACGTGTCAAGCGACATTTCATGTTTCGTTAGAAGCGGCGTGTAAAGAATGCGACACGGCGAGTTTGCCAGTGCCCACTTGCCCCGCTGACGCGTTATCCGCCAGTGTCGCTAGGCGACTGCCCGTGGGGGGCGCCGCGACGTATTTTCTTCGGGAGCAGGGTCGGTCATGAAGGTTGGCGTCATCGGCTGTGGTTACTGGGGAGCGAAGCACGTACGCGTGCTGTCCTCACTCCCCGAGGTGTCACTGGTTGTCGCGATCGACGCACAGACGGAGCGGATCGAGCCGCTGCGACGGATGTACCCCAGCGCGCTCTGCGTCACCAGCCTGGACGAGGTGATCGATCTCATCGACGCCGCGATCATCGCCACGCCGCCGCGTTCGCACGCGCCACTGGCGAAGCGGCTGCTCGCCGCCGGCAAGCACGTCATGGTCGAGAAGCCGATGACCGCCTCGACCGCGGAGGCCCGCGAGCTGGTCGCGATGGCCGACGAGGCCGGCCTCACCCTCGCCACCGGGCACACGTTCGAGCACAACGCGGTAGTCAAGCACCTGCGCGACATGGTCGCCGCCGAGGAGCTCGGCAAGATCTACTACATCGACACCGCGCGGCTGAACCTCGGTCTCTACCAGCCCGACGTCAACGTCGTCTGGGACCTCGCGCCGCACGACATCTCGATCATCAACATGGTGCTGGACAGCACGCCGACCGCGGTCAGCGCGTGGGGCGCCAGCCACGCCGGCACGCCCTTCGAGGACGTCGCCTACCTGCGCCTGGAGTACGGCGCGATCGGCGCGACCGCCAACATCCACGTCAGCTGGCTCGACCCGTCGAAGGTGCGACGCGTGACGGTCGTCGGCAGCCAGCGCATGGCGGTCTACGACGACATGCTCGACGAGGGCCGGCTGCGCATCTACGACAAGGGCGTCCAGGGCGCCCCACTGGACGGCACCGTGCCGATGTCGTACCGCTACGGCGGCATCACCTCGCCGCACATCCCGATGACCGAGCCGCTCGGCGAGGTCGACCGGGACTTCGTGCAGTCGGCGATCACCGGGCGCACCCCTGCCGTCGACGGCCGGCGCGGGCTCGCCGTGGTGGAGGTCCTGGAGGCCGCCGCCGAGTCGATGGCCACCGGCCGCACCGTCGACATCTCCCAACCCGCCACCGTCTGACCCTCCACCACCGCTTCCTCTCGCCGAGAAAGGACCCCACGTCCGTGCGCATCCCGTTCAATGACCTCGCCACGCCGCACGCGTCGATCGTCGAGGACGTCGTCGCGGAGGTGCGGGCGCTGGCCGGCAACTCCCGCTTCATCGGCGGGCCGGCCGTCGAGGCCTTCGAGCAGGACTTCGCGGCGTACTGCCGCACCACGCACGCCGTGGGCGTCGCCAACGGCACCGACGCGATCGAGCTGACCCTGCGGGCGCTCGGCATCGGCGGCGGCGACGAGGTCCTGGTGCCGGCCAACACGTTCATCGCGACCGCCTCGGCCGTCGCGGCGACCGGCGCCACCCCCGTCTTCGTCGACGTCGACCCGGTGAGCCTGCTCGTCACGCCCGAGACCCTGGAGGCCGGCAAGACCGAGCGGACCGCCGCGGTGATCCCGGTGCACCTGTACGGGCACATGGTGCCGCCGGCGGACGTGCTGCCGTTCGCGGCGAAGCACGGCCTGGCAGTGCTCGAGGACTCCGCGCAGGCCCACGGCGCGAACGCTCCGGCCGGGCATGACGGCTCGGGTGAGAAGGTGCGAGCAGGGTCCTACGGTGTCGCCGGAACGTTTAGCTTTTACCCAGGCAAGAACCTCGGTGCCTGGGGAGACGGCGGCGCGGTCGTCACCGACGACGCGCAGCTCGCCTCAAGGATCCGGTCGCTGGCCAACCACGGCCGGTCCGAGGGCACCGATCACTACGAACACCGCTACATCGGGCGCAACAGCCGGCTCGACGCGCTGCAGGCGACAGTCCTGCGCCGCAAGCTAGCCGACCTGGACGCGGCCACCGCACAGCGCCGGCGCGTCGCGTCGGTCTACGCGGAGGCGCTCGCCGCGCACGGAATCCCGATGGTGGCACCGCTGCCCGGCGTGGACAGCGCGTGGCACCTGCTCGTCGCCCGGGTCCCGGGCCGGGAGCAGGTGCGCCGCCTGCTCGACGAGGCCGGGATCGGCACCGGGGTCCACTACCCGGTTCCGTGTCACCGTCAGCACGCCTACGCTACCGACCAGACCGTCAGCCTCCCGGCGGCCGAGCAGGCCGCCACCGAGATCGTCTCACTTCCCTTCTTCCCGCACCTGCGGGACGAAGAGGTCGCCTATGTCGCGGACCACCTCGCCAAGGCGATCACCGCGCTCTGATCTCCGTCAGCTCGCTCGTTCGTTGTCGCACCAACGCACAGTGAGGAGGTGTCGCCGTTGACCGCGCCACAGGCCGTCGACGCCGCACTGAACACCACGCCGTCCCCAGTGGACGACTCGTCTTCCGTGGACGACTCGTCCGACGATGCCACCGTCGTCATCTCGTCCCTGCCACAGCCCGTCGCCGATCCGATCGTCTCCGATGACGCGACGGTCGAGATCCCGATGCCGCAGCGGGTGCTGCGCAAGGTCGGCAGCGGCTGGGGCCTGATCCAGGGGCACCGGGAGGGGCGCTCGCTCATCCCGAAGCGCTCCCTGCGGCAGCTCGTCGAAGGCCTCGTCGCCCTCGCCATCCTGGCCGCCCTGTCACCGCTGCTGCTCGTCGTCGCGCTCGCGGTGAAGTGGACCAGCGAAGGTCCGATGCTGTTCCGGCAGGAGCGGCTCGGCCTGCACCGCAGCACGTTCAAGATCATCAAGTTTCGCACGATGACCAACAGGAACAGCGACGCGCAGCACCGCGAGTTCGTCAAGAAGATGCTCACCTCCGACGACGACGTCGACGGTGGCGAGCAGGGCGTCTACAAGCTGGTCAACGACCCGCGGATCACGCCCATCGGCGGCTTCCTGCGGCGCACCAGCATCGACGAGCTGCCCCAGCTGTGGAACGTCGTGCGCGGCGAGATGTCGCTCGTCGGCCCGCGCCCCGTCCTGGCGTGGGAGGCGGACCTGTTCCCGCCGGAGGCGGAGCGGCGCTTCGCGGCCCGGCCCGGCATGACCGGCCTGTGGCAGGTGTCCGGCCGCAGCACCCTGGACTTCAAGGCCGCCCTCGAGCTCGACGTCGTCTACGTCGAGAAGAAGTCGGTCTGGTACGACATCACCATCCTCTGGCGGACCGTCGGAGTCGTCTTCAACCGATCGGTGGCACGTTGAGCGTCCGGAGCGTAGGGGTGGCTCGGTGAAGGATCCGCGACTTCACGTCGTGATCGCGGTGGCGAACTTGCCGGTCGAGCGCGACCGGCGGGTCATCCGCGAGGTCAAGGCCCTCGAGGCGGCCGGATACCGGGTGACGGTGATCTGCCCCCGTGGCGTCTCCAGGATCAGCCACGTCCCCGGTACCGTCGACGCCAAGGTCCGCTCGTACAAGATGTACGAGTCGTCCGGTGGCGCGGTGTCCTTCGCCATCGAGTTCGCCTGGTCCTTCATGTGCATCGGCTGGCATCTGATGGCCGCCGTGATCCGCGACCGGGCCGTCGCCGCGCAGGTGTGCAACCCGCCGGACGTGTTCTTCCCCCTCGCGCTGCTCATGCGGATGCTGGGCCGCCCGTGGGTGTTCGACCACCACGATCTGTCCCCCGAGGTGTACCAGGCCCGCGGCGGCCGGCCCGGCTCGCTGCTGGACCGCATCCTGCTGCGCTTCGAGAAGTGGTCGCAGCGCGCCGCCTCGGCGGTCGTGTCCACCAACGAGTCCTACCGGGAGCTCGCGATCAGCCGCGGCGGCTGCGACCCGTCGCGGGTCGTCGTGGTCCGCAACGGCCCGTCGGCCGCCGAGGTCAAGCCGATCGCCGCGGCGCCGCTCGACGTCGACGACCACACGATCGTCTACCTCGGCGTGCTCGGCGCGCAGGACGGCGTCGACAACGCGATCCTCGCCGCCGAGCGACTGGTCGAACTGCGCGGCCGGCTCGGCTGGCGCCTCGTCGTCGCCGGCGACGGCGAGTGCCTGGAGAGCCTCAAGACGCTGACGGTCGAGCGCAAGCTCGAGGACGTCGTGGAGTTCACCGGCTGGCTCGGCGTCGAGGAGATCGACCGGCTGCTGCGCACCGCTTCCGTCGGATTACAGCCAGACCCTCGCAGCGCGCACGCCGAGGTGTCGACAATGGCCAAGACCGTCGAATACCTCGCCCGGGGGCTACCCGTCGTCGGTGTGGACATGCGGGAGACCCGGCGCAGCGCCGGCGACGCCGGTGTCTACGTCCCGAACGGCACTCCCGAGGAGTTCGCCGTCGCCCTGCACCGCCTGCTCGACGACCCGGTCGCTCGCGCGTCGATGCGCAATGTCGCGCTCGCACGGTTCCGCAATACCTTGGCCTGGGAACACCAGGCGGCCGCTTATGTCCGGCTATGGGATGAGTTGCTGTCCACCCGCCGGGAGAGGTACAAAGCGGGTTCGGCGATCGTTCGGCAAGCCGCACCAGCAGACGTCAGTCAGGCAGAACAACGACAGTGATGAGCGCAATTGCATACCGCCCGCCCGGCGACCGCGCTTGTGTGAGGGGATGACGTGGACCTCTGGGATCTCGCCAAGCTGATGGGTCGTCGCTGGTACCTGATGGCGCCGATGATCATCTTGACCCTTGCCGCCACCAGCTGGGCATTGCTCACCATCAAGCCCGACTACACCTCGACCGGTCAGATCATGCTGATCCCGCCGGCCGACCGCACGCCGCTCACGCCGGCCGAGCTCCAGTCGACCAACACGTGGGTGGAGGTCGGTGAGGACATCATGGCGAAGGCCTTGTCGATCTCGCTGAACACCACCCAGACCCACAAGGAGATCGAGGGCGAGGGCTTCTCGACCACCTTCGAGGTGGCCGCCGAGGACCGCTCCAGCATCCTCACCGTGACCGCGACCGCCACGACGCCCGAGGCGGCGCAGGCGACGGTCCAGCGGCTGGAGAAGCAGATCACCCGCGAGGTCGAGGAGATGCAGGCGCGGTACAAGCCCAAGGCGGGCCGCGCGATCAGCACCCAGGTCCTCGACGGCGGCGACACCATCGAGGTCGTCTCCTCGAAGGTCAAGCGCGCCGCGGTCGTCATCATCGGCGTCGGTCTGCTGCTCACCGCAGCGGTGACCATCGTCGGCGACAACATCCTGCGCCGGCGCGCCCGCAACCAGCGCCGCCGCCAGCAGGGTGAGGACCACGAACCCGACGGCGACGTCATCTCCGACAGCGACCGGCACCAGCCGTCCGGCCGGGCCAACGGCGCGGATGCGGTCGCGAAGCAGGACGAGACCGCCGTGATCAACCTCGGCAGGATCAAGAGCACCGTCGCGTCCGGCAACAACCACGGCGGCAACGGCAACAGCGGCAACGCCGCCGGTCCGGGCCTCACCGTGGCGTACCGGCAGGCCGAAGCCGCCTCCGACGACGACCGCCGCGGAGTCGAGACCGACGACGCGACGATCATCCTGCCCATGGGCAACACGCCCTGGGCCGGCCGGGAGGGGCGCGACAAGGACGCTGAGGCGCGCGGCCGTTGACCTCCAGCACCGTCGCCGGCGAGAGCCGCACGCGTCAGGCGCCACCCGATGCGGTGGCGCCTGACGACCTGCGGATCTTCAAGCGGAAACCGAAGCGGAAGCGGGCCCAGGCCTACCGGCCCTCACCCGACCTGCTGCCGGTCCTCGTCGACGAGAAGACCTACGCGTCCCGCCGCCGGCGCAGCCACATCGACGCCGCGTCGCTGCTCGTGCTGGTCGTGGTGCTGATCCAGCTGCTCCCGTCGCGCCTCGTCGTCCCGGACCTCACCTCGGTCGGCCGGCCCGGCCTGCTGATCGGCCTCCTGCTCGCGGTCTGGTGGCTGCTGTCGAAGCTGCACCCGCGCCTGGCGATGACCGGTCCGCAGCCGATGCGGTGGGCCTTCATGGTCTACGCGCTGACCCTCCTGCTGTCCTACGCCGCCGGCCAGTTCCGCGGCATGCCCGTGCTGGAGGCCAACTCCGCCGACCGGGCCCTGCTCGGCGCGCTCGCGTTCATGGGCATCGTGTTCATGACCGCCGACGGCGTGCCGACCCGTGACCGCCTCGACGACGTGCAGCGCGTCCTGGTGTACTGCACCGCCATCAACGCGGTGCTCGGCATCCTGCAGTTCGTCACCAAGAAGGACCTGACCCAGAACATCGTCATCCCCGGCCTCACGCTGCAGGGCGAGCTGGTCGGCCTCGCCGACCGCGGCGGCGGCGGCCTCATCCGGGTCGCCGGCACCACCGGGCACTTCATCGAGTTCAGCGTGGTCATGGCGTTCGCGGTGCCGCTCGGCATCCACTACGCCCGCTATGCGAAGACCAAGCTCGAGCGCCGGATCTTCCTCGTCGCGACGCTGCTGATCGCGGGGTCCATCCCGCTGGCGCTGTCGCGCACCGGCATCCTCGCCGTCGGCATCGCGCTGCTGTGCATGTGGCCCGCGTGGAACTGGCGCTTCCGCTTCAACGTGGTGGTCATCAGCATGGGCCTGCTCGGCCTGCTCTCCGTGGTCCGGCCCGGCCTGCTCGGCACGCTGCGCTCCCTGTTCAGCAACGCCGAGGACGACCCCAGCATCAAGGGCCGCACCGACGACTACGCCATCGTCTTCCAGTACGCCTCCGAGCGCCCCTGGCTGGGCCGGGGCACCGGCACGTTCATCCCCGAGCTCTACCGCTACCTGGACAACCAGTGGCTGATGACGCTCATGAACAACGGCTACCTCGGCATCGCCGGGATGGTCGTGCTGCACTTCGCCGGCGTGTTCCTCGCGATCATCGCGTTCCGCCGGGCGGAGAACGAGGTCGACCGCCACCTGTGCGCGGCGATCTCGGCGGTGCCGCTCATCGCGGCGCTCACCGGCCTGACGTTCGACTCGTTCTCGTTCAGCACCTTCGTGGTCGTGCTCGCCCTGCAGCTCGGTGCCGCCGGCGCGATGTGGCGCTTCACGCACCCGGCCCGCACCACCCGCAGCGCCGCCGTCGGCGCCTTGCAGCGCTGACCCCCATGTGGAGCGTCCGGTGATCCCTGTCGTCCCGCCCTGCCCCGTCTGGAGCCTCCGGTGATCTCTGTCGTCATCGCCGCGCACAACGAGGCGGCGGTCATCGGCCGCTGCCTCGACGGCATCCTCGCCCCCGACATCGACGTCACCGTCGTGGCCAACGGCTGCAGCGACGACACGGCCGCGGTCGCCGCGAGCCGCCCCGGCGTCCGGGTCATCGACCGCCCCGAGCCCGGCAAGTCGGGCGCGCTGAACGCCGGCGACGCCGTCGCGGTGGGCTTCCCCCGCATCTACCTCGACGCGGACATCCCGCTGACCGCTGCGGATGTGCGCACCCTGGCGGCGTTCCTGTCCGGCACGCCGGGCCTGCTCGCCGCGACCGCGCACCGGACCCTCGACACCCGCCGCCGGCCGCTGCTGGTCAAGGCGCACAGCGCGATCAACGGCCGCCTGCCCGCCTATCGCGACGCCCTCTACGGCCGCGGCGTCATCGCGCTGTCGGCCGAGGGGCGTGCCCGGTTCGACACGTTCCCCGAGGTCGTCGCCGACGACCTCTTCCTCGACGGCCTCTTCGGGCCCGGCGAGAAGGCCGAGACGCCCGCGGTCGTCGCCGTCGTCGAGACGCCCCGCCGCACTTCGGACCTCGTCAAGCGTTTGGCCAGGGTACGAGCGGGTAATGCCGCCCTGCGCGCTGCGGGTGCCGCCCGTCCGGCGGCGCGTTCCTCGTGGTTGCGCGACGTCGTGCTCCCCAGGCCCTGGCTTCTGCCGGCAGCGGTGGGCTACGTTGCGCTGACCGTCGCCGCGTCGCGCGCCGCCCGCCGTCGCGACGTCGGATGGGGCCACGACACGTCCACCCGCGGAGCAGTCGGAGCGCAGCAGTGAGCCTTGATCCAGTCGTCAGCGTCGTCCTCGTCTCGTACAACACCCGGGAGCTGACCCTCAAGAACCTCGCGGGGCTGCAGGCAGGCACCGCCGTGCCGATCGAGATCATCGTGGTCGACAACGCCTCGACCGACAACTCGGCGGCCGCGATCGGCCACGCCTTTCCCGAGGTCCGCGTGCTGCCCCAGCCCGTGAACCTCGGCTTCGGCAACGCCGTCAACCTCGGCGCCGCGCACGCCAGGGGTCGCTGGATCCTGCTCATCAACCCCGACACCGAGCCGGTCGGCGACGTGATCCGCACCCTCGTCGAGTACGCGGGCGGCCACCCCGAGTACCGCATCTACACCGGCCGCACGCTCCGCGCCGACCACACCGACGACGGCCACTCGGTGCACGCGCTGCCGAGCCTGTGGGGCTACGTCTGCTTCGCGACCGGCCTGTCGTCGCTGCGCCGGCGCTCGCAGCTCTTCAACCCCGACGAGCTGCCCGGCCTCGACCGCGCCATCGGCGGCGAGGTGCCGGCCGTGTCCGGCTGCCTGCTGCTGATCGACCGGCCGCTGTGGGAGCAGCTCGGCGGCTTCACCCCCGACTACTTCATGTACAGCGAGGACATCGACCTCTCCGCCCGCGCCCGCGACCTGGGCGCCCGCCCCGTCCTCGTCCCGGAGGCCCAGCTCCTGCACGTCGGCGGCGCCGCCTCGAGCACCGTCAACAAGCGGATCATGGTGCTGCGCGGCAAGACCACGTTCGTCCGCCTGCGCTGGTCCCCCGGTCGCGCCAAGCTTGCCCGACTGCTCATTTCCGCCGGTGTACTGGTGCGCGCCGCCGCCGGCGCGGGCTGGCGGGACGTCTGGCGCCAGCGAGCGACGTGGCTGTCCGGCTGGCCCGCTCCGACCGGCCCGGCGGCCGTGCCCACCCAGCCGCTGGCCGCCCCGATCTCCGCGGTGCCGTCACCGGACCCCGCGGCGTCGCGGGCTCATCCGTAGCGGGGCGCGCTCCGGGAACGCTGGATGTTGGGCGTCCGCCGCTCGCGGGCCCGCCAGCAGCCGGTGTGCCAGTGCCGACGGTCGGCGAGGTCACCGCGCCCGTCCGCCGGCCAGGCCACGAGGTGCGGCACCCCAGGCGCGATCTCCTGGTCGCAGCCCGGGCACCGGTACGCCTTCACCGCCGCACTCGACGGAATGTTGCGCACCTGCCACTCCCCGTCGCTCCACGCCTGCACCCCCTCAACGCCGCGCTTGACCCGCTCAAGATCGATCGGCTCAGGCACAGCGTCGCGACGGGGATGGTTGCGACGGGGGCTCACCATTCCAGCGTACCGACGCCCACCACCCGGCCTTGATCACGGCCCCACCGCACACGGCGAACTCAACGATGCCGACGCCGCACCCCGCGTCGCCTTCCGCACGCACCAGATCGGATGACCCGGACTCCAAGTGGTCCCGCAGGAACGCGGCACCGCCCACACTCAGAGGTGCGGCCATCGCTTGATCTCTCCTTCGTTACTTCGCCGTTCGAAGGCTCCAGCGATGGCCGTTTCCCATTCCCACATCACGGCCCAACTGGCCGAGCACCACTTCCGCGGACCCGACCCCGGCCCCAGCCGCGAAGATCGCTCTGCCCCCGACCAGCGCGACCCCACCGGCGACACGGCAACCACAGCCACCTGCCCACGACCACCATCCCGCCATCACCACCACCCCACCACCTCGTCACACCACCGCGATCACCGCCCGCCGGCACCACCTCCTTGCGCGCGAATCGCCCCGCCGCGATCACCGCCCTGCCGCGCCGTCCGAAGAATCCAGCGGTGGCCGTCCCCGTGCACCACATCACGGCCCAAGCGGGCGAGTCCTACACCCCCTCCACGGACGCGACCCCAGCCCCAGCCCCAGCCGCGAACGTCACCCTGCCCCGACCAGCGCGACCTCACCGGCGACACGGCAACCGCAACCGCCTGCCCGCGACCACCATCCCGCCATCACCACCACCCCACCGCCTCGTGACACCACCGCGATCACCGCCCGCCGGCACCATCTCCATGCGCGCGAATCGCCCCGCCGCAGTCACTGCCCGCGCCGCAGTCACCGCCCGTGCCGCGATCACCGCCGCGCCGCAGTCACCGCCCGCACCGCAGGCACTGCCCGGGCCGCGATCGTCGCCCGCGCCGCAGTCACCGCCCGCACCGCGATCACCGCCGCGCCGCAAATCACCGCCCGCACCGCGATCACCGCCGCGCCGCAAATCACCGCCCGCACCGCAGGCACTGCCCGCGTCGCAGTCACCGCGCTGATGGGAGCGGCGGCTGACACTCGGGTCGGGCGCCGTGGCGGTGACGGCCGGTGACGCGCTGCGGCGACCGCCCAGCGGCGGACACGTTGCGGCGGACACGTTGCGGCGGACACGTTGCGGCGGACGCGTTGCGGCGGACGCGCCCTCCGCGGACACAGCGGACGCGCCCTCCGCGGACACAGTGGACGCGCCCTCCGCGGGCAAACTCGCCGTCCGGGCGGCCACGGATGGCTGTCCTCCCGGCGTCGGCCGTGGCGGGCTCGGGTCGGTCATGGCCGCCGCGTCCGGTGCCGGGTTGCTGCGGTGTCGGTGGTGGTGGGGTGGTGCTCCGGGGTGGTCAGCGCTTCGAGTAGTCGCGGAATCCTCGGCCGACCTTCCGGCCCAGGTAGCCGGCGGTCACCAGGTGCTCCAGCAGCGGGGCCGGGGCGAAGCCTGGCTCGCGCAGCTCCAGGTACAGCTCCCGCTGGATCGCCAGCGACACGTCCAGGCCGACCACGTCGAGCAGCTCGAACGGGCCCATCGGGTAGCCGCAGCCGAGCTTCATCGCGTAGTCGATGTCGTCCGCCGTCGAGTACGACGCCTCGACCATCTTGACCGCGTCGTTGAGGTACGGGAACAGCAGCGCGTTGACCACGAAGCCGGACCGGTCGGCGCACACCACCGCGTGCTTGGCCAGCGCCCGGCACACGGCGGCCGCGGTCCGCACCGTCGCGTCGGACGTGCGGATCGTCCGGACCACCTCGACGAGCCCCATGACCGGCGCGGGGTTGAAGAAGTGCAGCCCCACCACGTCGGCGGGCCGCTCGGTCGCCACCGCGCACTCGATGACCGGCAGGCTCGACGTCGTCGTGGCGAGCACGACCCCCGGCTTGCAGATCTCGTCGAGCGACGCGAACAGCGCCTTCTTCACCGACAGCTCCTCGACCACGGCCTCGACCACCAGGTCGACGTCGGACAGGTGGTCGAGGGTCGCCGACCACGTGACCCGCCCGATCGCGGCGTCGCGGTCCTGCTCGGTCAGCTTGCCGCGCACGACGCCCTTGTTGAGCGACGTCTTCAGCCGCTCGCAGACCTTGGCCGACTTCTCAGCACCGCGCGTCACCGACACGACCTCGAACCCGGCCTTCGCGAACACCTCGATGATGCCCGTCGCCATCGTGCCCGACCCGACGACGCCCACCTTCGCGATGTGCGTCGGCCTGCCGTGCTCCGCGGTGTCGGACGGCGTCAGCTCATCGGCGACGACGACCGGCGACCCGGGCTTCTCGTACGTGTAGAACCCCCGCCCCGACTTCCGCCCGAGCAGCCCCGCCGTCACCATCTGCTTGATCAGCGGCACCGGCGCGTGCCGCCGGTCGCGGCCGCCCCGGCGGTACATCGTGTCGAGGATCTCGTATGCGGTGTCAAGCCCGATCAGGTCCATCAGCGCCAGCGGCCCCATCGGCAGCCCGCACCCGAGCTTCATCGCCGCGTCGATGTCCTCGCGGGTCGCGTACTTCGACTCGACCATGGACACCGCCTGGTTGAGATACCCGAACAGCAGCGCGTTGGCGATGAACCCGGCCCGGTCCGTGATCGTCACGTCGACCTTGCCGAGCCGCTCACACAGCGCCTCGATGTCCGTGACCACGTCCTGCGACGTGACCACCGTCCGCACCACCTCGACCAGCTTCATGATCGGCGCGGGGTTGAAGAAGTGCATCCCGATGACCTGGTTCGGCCGGCCCGTCGCCACCGAGATCTCGGTGACCGACAGGCTGGACGTGTTGGTGGCGAGGATGGCCTCGGGCTTGCACACCTTGTCGAGCTCGGCGAAGATCCGCTGCTTGAGGTCAAGGTGCTCGGGCACGGCCTCGATCACCAGGTCGACGTCCCCGAGCGCGTCCAGCCCGACCGCGAACGTCACCCGCCCCAGCAGCGCGTCCCGGCCCTCCGCGGACAGCTTGCCCTTGGCGACCGCCCGGTCCATCGACCCGCGCATTCTCGCCTCGCCCCGGTGCAGCGCCGCGTCACTGATCTCGACCGCGGTCACCGAGAGCCCGCTCCGCGCGAACACCTCCACGATGCCGGCGCCCATGGTGCCCAGCCCGACCACGCCCACGGAACCAAACTCGCGCGCCATCGCACGACCTCCCTAACGACCGATCAGGTTACTGGCGAGTCTCCCACGCCACCCGGCCCCCGCGCCCTGTGGGATATCTTGCTGCGCCGCGCTTCCACCCCACCGCGGGCGGCGGCACCCCGATGCCCGCGGCGCCCGCCTGACCTGTGCCGACGCGCGGCCGCCTCCTCCGGAGCCGCCCCGCACCGCCGCTCGCACGATTTGCGGAATTGGTCACTCCCCGGCAGCCGAGCGGGCGGAAGCCGACGCCTGACGGCGAGGACCGGAGGACGAGGCGGGGGCGGGCCGGTCAGGTCCAGCGGATGGTGGCGCGGGACCTCCAGAGTGACAGGACGGCGGGGTCACCCTGGACGTGGAGGTCGGTGGTGGTCCGCCGGTTCCACAGGGCTAAGTACAGGTCGCCGGCGGGTCCGCGGAGAGTGCAGTCGGCGCTGGTGGCGGCGCCGCGGGTGATGTCGGCGCCGGCGGGGCCCATGCGGACCGTCCAGGAGTTGGGTGCGTCGGAGGCTTCGACGGCGAGGGTGGCCGGGGTGTCGCAGCGCAGGCGGCGGCCGCGGGCGGCATAGAAGGCCATGAGCAGCTCGTCGATGCCGTCGACGCCGAGGTCGCGGGCGACGCCGTCGGGCTGGCCGGAGGCGGCGTGGAGGTCGGCGCGGTGAATGATCGTCTCGTGGGCCTGGCGGCGCGCCCAGAAAGCGAGTGGCGAGCCGGCCGGGAGGAAGTGCCAGCAGGTCAGGTCGCTGGGTGCGGCGCGGAGCTGGTCGACGAGGGCGAGATGGCCGGCCTGGAACCACGGGACGAGGTCGGCGTCGGCGGGCATGGGGCCGACGGCGTGCTCCTCCTCGTCGTCGGTGAGGACGGCGGCGCGGGCGTCGCGGACATAGGCCGTCGCCCAGCGGTGGACATAGCCCACGTGCTGGACGAGGTCACGGACCGTCCAGTCGGGGCAGGTCGGCACGGAGGCGTCGAGGCCCGCCTTCTCGGCGGCGTCGACGAAGTCGAGCCCAGCACGCTCCAACGCATCGATGTGCTCCCCGATTTCCATGCCGCCATGCTAAGCCGACCCCCCGACAAAAAACGCCGGCCGGAACGCACACAGAAGCTCAGGCGGCCAGCAGGCCACCCACCCAGATACCGGCGATGAGCAGGGCGGTGGCGAGCTCGATGAGCATCGACACGCCGGCGGCCTTGAGGGCGTGCTTGGTGGACTGCCAGGCGAGGCCGTTGTCCTTCTGGCGGACCCGCTCGACGATGAAGACGCCCAGGACGAAGCCGATGACGAGGCCGACGACCGGGATCAGGAAGAAGCCGACGATGCCCAGCAGGCCGCCGAGGAAGAGGGTCAGGTTGGGCACGCCGGCGCGCTTCAGATTGCGGCCGGGGACGAGGTACTTGGCGGCGAAGCCGAGCCCGAGCACGATCGTGGCCGCCACCGCGACGGTCCAGCCGACGGCGCCGTGACCGCCGAAGACGGCCCACACCATGACCCCGGCCCAGCACAGCACCAGGCCGGGGAGCATGGGAATGACGACGCCGATGATCCCGATCAGCACCGCGGCACCCGAGATGAAGGCCACGAGGCCGGAGCTGTCGGTCATATCCACGATGATCAGGCTAGGCGGAGGCGTCGAGCCCCGCCAGTGCTAGACGGAGCCGACGACACCCGCCAGCGCGGCGGCGAAGTCCGCGGCGCGCTCGACGTGCGGGGAGTGGCCGCACCCTTCGTAGACGATCTCGGTGTACGGACCGTACGCGGCGAACACCGCCCGGGTCTGACCGATCATCGGCTGAGGCGGGCAGGCCTCCTCGCCGGGCCAGCCGGGGACGAGGCCGAGCTTGCCGAGCTGCGCGAGATCGAAGAACGACGCGTCGGACACGATCGCGTCCTGGTCGCCGCGGATCCACGTGATCGGGGGCTTGACCGGCAGGTCGACGATGCCCGAGAGGTTGAGCCAGCGCGGCGACAGCGTGTTGAGCACCCCGCGCTCGCCGGGGCCGACGCCGGGCCAGTTCTCGCTGGTCGATCCGGTGCCCGGGTAGTTGTCGTCGCCGACGAACGTGGTGAGCATGCTGTCCAGCAGCGGCTCCTCGTCGTCGCCGAGCGAGTCCGGCGACGCGACGTAGAAGGCGTGCATGACGTTGCGCGGCGAGGCCTGCTCCTCGGTGCCGCGGTCCTTGGCGGCGAGGAGCCGCACGAAGTCGGGGTTGGCCGATCCGCCACCGGTGCCGGCGAAGTCGGGCGTGGTCGGGGTGCCGGCCAGGTCCCGGGTGCCGCCGAACCCGTACGGCGAGACGGGCGCCTCCAGTACCAATGCCGCGACGGCATCAGGGTGGTCGAGCAGGAGTTGCAGCGCGACGCCGCCGCCGAGCGAGTGCCCGACGATGACCGCCGGCCGGTCGAACCCCAGGAGCAGCGGGGCGACATCGTCGGCGAAGTCGCGCACCCCCCGGGTGGCGTCGACGGGGAGGGCGGGGCTGGCGCCGTACCCGCGCAGGTCTGGCGCGACGATGCGCCAGTCCTGCGGCAGGTGGCGCAGAAGGGGCTCCCAGTATTCGGATGACGAGCAGTTGCCGTGGATGAGAAGGACCGGTGGGCCGTCGATCGGACCGCGGGTGGTGACGTGCATCACCGCATCGTGGCACCTGGCCGGGCGGCCTCACATGGTGCCGGCCCACATGTTCCGGTCGTTTTTCGTGAGGGCCCAGATGACTGCGATGTCGGCCGCGATGATGAGCATCGACCACAGCGGGTAGTACGGCAGGAACAGGAAGTTGGCGATCGCGCTGATCGCGGCCAGGATGATGCCGAGCACCCGCGCCCAGACCTGGCCGGCGAGCACCCCGACGCCGCCCGCGGCGACCACCACGCCGAGCGCCAGGTGGATCCAGCCCCAGGTCTCCACGTCGAAGCCGAACAGATAGTTGTCGGTGAGCACGTAGAAGGTGTCTTCGAAGATCGCCGTCAGTCCGACGACGATCTGGAAGATGCCGATGACGACCATCATGCTGCCGCCGAAGACGGCGAAGCCGGTGACCCAGCCGGATTGGCGGTCCGTTGTCGATGTCGTACTCATGCGGCCCACCGTGGGCCGCCCAGAGGTGAACCAGGCTCACCCTTCCCGGATGCACGGCCAGAAGAGCTTGACGCTTCAAGTACACGTGCCGCACCATCTACTTGAAGCTTAAACAACTTAGGGAGTCGCAGCCATGAACGTCGTTCTCTGGGTCCTGCAGGGCCTGCTCGGCGCCGCCTTCATCGGTGCCGGCCTGATGAAGGCGACCCAGCCGAAGGAGAAGCTGCCGGCCGCCATGACCTGGACCCAGCGGCACAGCGCCGGGACGATCAGGTTCATCGGCGTGATGGAGCTGCTCGGCGGCCTCGGCCTGATCCTTCCGTGGGCGACCGGCATCGCGACCGTGCTGACCCCGCTCGCCGCCGTGGGCCTGCTCGTCATCATGCTGCTCGCGGTCGTCGACCACGTCCGCGCCAAGGAGTACAGCGTCGTCCCGGTCAACCTGGTGCTCGGCGCGATCGCGCTGGTGATCGCGATCGGCCGGTTCTGACGCGAATCGGACGTCGCGCCCGCCGCGCCGGACGGCAGCCGGACACCGGAAGCGGCACCGGACGAGGCACCATGGATGGCATGAACGACGAGACACGATGGCTGGACGACACCGAGCGCCGCGCTTGGATGTCGCTGCTGGCCGTCGTGCTCGTGGGCTTCCCTGAGCTGGAGCGCACGTTCCGCCCGTATGGCCTGGTGCACGTGGAGTACGGGCTCCTCGCGGCCCTCAGCGGCGAGGAGGAAGGGCTGCGCCTGTCGGAGCTCGCGGCGCAGATGAACATGTCACAGAGCCGCCTCAGCCACCGCATGCGCAAGCTGGTCGACCTCGGCTACGTGGAGGTGACCGGCGACGCGTGCGACGGGCGGGTCAGCATCGCCAAGGTCACCGAGGCCGGCCGGCGCTTCGCCGAGCAGGTCTCCCCCGCCCACATCGCCGACGTCCGGCGGCTCATCTTCGACCACCTCGACGACGCCCAGACCGCGGCCCTCGCCGACGCGCTCGGTGCCGTCGCCGACCGCCTCGGCTCCAGCTGCCCCGGCGCGCCCAAGGGTCCACCGGTGCCGAAGGCCCGCGCCTGATGCTCGTTTCGCCGTTTCGCCGGTACCGGAGGCCGACGCCGCGATCTCCGCGTAGGGGTCCGCCGGCAGTGGAGGTCGGCCTCCCCGCGAGGTCCGCGGTGGTTCAGCACCCGACGCCTCCCGGACCCGGGCGCCGACGCCGCGAGGTCCGCGGGGCCGCCTGGATCGACCCTCCGGCGACCGGAACCGGCCGGCGGGGGCTTCGTCGTACACCTGCCGCAGACGCCACATCGAGGGCCTGTGCGGGACAGCCGGAAAGCCGTCACCGCATCGGAACCACAGAGCCTGTTGGCGCGTGGTGCGACAGGAATAGAGTGACCGCATGCGTGCCGTCGTGATCACCGGAGTGTCCCGCGGCCTGGGCGCCGCCCTCTTCGACGTGTGCAACGCGCGCGGTGACCGGATCCTCGCGGTCGGCCGGCACTTCACCCCCGAGCAGCACCAGAGTCGCGACGACAGGCCCGGCGACATCACGCTCTTCTCGACCGACGTCGCCGACGCGCACTGGCTGCCCGATCACGACACGCTGCGACCGTTCCTGCGCGACGCCGACGAGGCCGTGCTGCTGCACAACGCCGCCGTCGTCGAGCCGATCGGCGCCGTCGGCAAGCTCAGCACCGAGGCGATCACGCGCGCGATCGCGGTCAACCTGACCGCGCCCGTGGTGCTCACCAACAGTTTCCTGCGCGCGGCACCCCGCGAGGCCCGGCTGCGGGTGCTGTTCATCTCCTCGGGCGCCGCGCACCGGATCATCGACGGCTGGTCGCTGTACTGCACCACGAAGGCGGGCGGCGAGACGTTCTTCGAGGCGGTCGCGTCACAGGTGGCCGACGACGAGCGGGTCACCGTCGCCAGCGTCGACCCCGGCCAGATGGACACCGGCATGCAGGACGCCATCCGCCGCGCGGCCGCCTCCGGCACTTACTTCCCCGGTCAGCAGCGCTGGCTCGACGCCCACGCCGATGGCCGCCTCGCCGACCCCCTCACCGTCGCCGAGCGCATCATCAAGGACCACGCCCCGTAACCCGGCACCCCGGACGGTCCACCACTCCACCCTCCCCCGGATAAGTCCGGCGCAAGCGCCAGACTTATCCGACATTTCGTATTTGTCGGAAGAGTGAAGCGGGAACTCGATCCCGCCGCGCCGTGACGGGCAAGAGTGCCGCGGCCACCCTGCGCAAGAGTGCCAGCGACCACCCGGCTGACGATGCCCCTCACCGCACAGCCCCAGCGAGCCGATCGCACCGCCCTCACCCAGATAAGTCCGGCGCAGTCGACAGACTTATCTGACATTTCGTATTTGTCGGAGGGGTGGAGCGGGAGCCCGATCCCATCGCGCCACGACCGGCGACCCTGACAGCGGCAGCTCCGCGTGCTCACCGGAGGAGCAGCGCCGCGCGTTTGCCGGAGGAGCAGCGCTACGTGGTGCCGGAGGAGCAGCGCTACGAGCCAGGCCGGCTCACAGCGCCGCAGCAAGCCGATCGCGCACGCCAGCCCGACATTTCGGTTTTGTCCGGCAGACGATCCGGGAAACGGCCCCGCCCGGCACGAACGGCCATGATCGAAGGACAGCCACGGCCGCCCGAACGACCACCACACGACTTCGATCTCAACCGACCACCGGCAGAGAAAAGTTGTCCAGCAGACGACCCGGGAACAGCCCCGCCCGACGCGAACAGCCATGATCAAAGGACAGCCACAGCCGCCCCAACGACCACCACACGACTTCGATCTCAACCGACCACCGGCAGAGAAAAGTTGTCCAGCAGACGACCCGGGAACAGCCCCGCCCGACGCGAACAGC
>NZ_JBIAYW010000002.1:215443-387707 GCF_042898305.1 Dactylosporangium sp. NPDC000521 | reverse complement strand
CATGATCAAAGGACAGCCACAGCCGCCCCAACGACCACCACACGACTTCGATCTCAACCGACCACCGGCAGGGAAACCCGAAGACGGCCGGCGGGGCACATCACCGCCACCACGCCACCCGGCGCCTCAGAGCAGCACCTCACGCAGGCGCGGAGCGAAGGCGGCCGGGTCCCCGTGGCCGCCGTGGCCGCCGGGGAACTCGACGACCTCGACGCCCAGGCGGTCCGCGAGCTCCACCCCCACCCGGTGCGGCGCCTCCCCCGCGCTCGCCGCGCCGACCGCCGGCACGATCCGGGCGGTCCCCGCGCGCAGCGAGTCGAGGTCCGGCACCCACACGCCGAAGGCGGGCACCTCGTAGCCGATGAAGAACGGCAGGTTGCCCTGCATCCGCGCCATGAAGTCCGGTGACGCCTCGGCGCCCTTCTCGTCGGACATCTTCAGGCCCTCGCCGAAGACGTGCATCGCCGCGCCCCAGCCGTCACGGTGGAACGTCGCCTCGACCTCGCGCATCAGGTCGCGCCACCGCGTGGCGTCGCTGAGCAGCTCGAACGCGGGCGGCTCATGCGCCACCACCGTGCGGACCAGCTCCGGGTGCCGGGCGGCGAGCTCCAGGGCGATCTCCGCGCCCGAGCTGTTGCCGAACACGTCCGCCGGCTCGTCCTCGGTCACGCCGACCGCGCCGAGCAGCCGGTACGCGTCGTCGCCGTGCTCTTCGAGCGACTGCACGGCAGGCGGGCCGTCGAGCGGGCTGCGCGAGTTGCCCCGGCGGTCGTAGGTGACGACGGTCCGCTCGTCGGCGAGCGCCTCGGCGAGGCCGTCGAAGCCCTCCGCGTCGTACACGCCGCCGCAGATCAGCAGCAGGACGGGGCCGCTGCCACGGATCTCGTAGCGCAGCGTCGCCCCGGGCACCTTGAGTGTCTCGACCTTCATGATTCCTCCTCGGTGGTTCCGGCTGCCGGTCGTTGCCGGCGCGGCGCTCTCGACACGGTTTTCGGGGCTACTCGTGAGTAATTTCCGGGTTTACACTCGGCGCCATGACCGCCACGCGAACTCCCGGCGTCCCCGCCATCGACGAGGGCTCGCTGATCTCGACCAGCCCGGCCAGCGGCGAAGAGGTCGGCCGCTTCCCCGTGGCCTCCCCTGATCATGTCATCGAGTCGGTCCGGCGCGCCCGGGACGCGGCGGGTTGGTGGGCCGGACTCGGCTTCGCCGGCCGCCGCAAGCGGCTGCTGACGTTCCGCAGCCTGGTCACCAACCGCCTGGAGGAGCTCGCCGAGCTGATGCACCGCGAGGGCGGCAAGCCCACCGCGGACGCGCTCGTCGAGGCGATCGCCGCGGTCGACCACATCGCCTGGGCCGCGAACCATGCCCGCAAGGTGCTCGGGCGGCGCCGGGTCGGCTCCTCGATCCTGCTCACGGAGCACAGCTCCTACCTGGAGTATCTGCCGTTCGGCGTGATCGGGGTCATCGGACCCTGGAACTACCCGGTGCTCACGCCGATGGGCTCCATCGCGTACGCGCTGGCCGCCGGCAACGCCGTGGTGTTCAAGCCCAGCGAGTACACGCCGGCGGTGGGCCAGTGGGTGGTCGACCGGTTCGCCGAGGTGGTGCCCGAGCACCCGGTGCTGCAGATCGTGCACGGCATGGGCGACGTCGGCGGCGCGCTGTGCCGCTCAGGGGTGGACAAGATCGCGTTCACCGGCTCGACCGCGACGGGCAAGAAGGTCATGGCGGCCGCCGCCGAGTCGCTGACCCCCGTGCTGCTGGAGTGCGGCGGCAAGGACGCCATGATCGTCGCCGCCGACGCCGACCTGGACGCCGCCGCCGAGGCCTGCGTCTGGGGCGGCCTCACCAACGCGGGCCAGACCTGCGTCGGCATCGAGCGCGTGTACGTGGCGGACCGCGTCTACGACGAGTTCCTCGGCCGCGTGGTGGCCCGCGCGGCGAAGCTCACGGTCGGCGAGGACGGCGCGGCGGACATCGGCCCGATCACGATGCCCTCGCAGATCGACATCATCCGCCGGCACATCGAGGACGCGCTGACCCGCGGCGGCCGGGCGGTCCTGGGCGGCGCCGAGGCGGTCCGGCCGCCGTTCGTCAGCCCGACGATCCTGGTCGACGTGCCGGAGGACGCGGCCGCCGTGCAGGAGGAGACCTTCGGCCCGACGCTCACGATCGCCCGCGTGGCGGACGCCGAGGAGGCCGTCGAGCGCGCCAACGGCACTGGGTACGGCCTGGGCGGCGCCATCTTCTCCAAGTCCCGCGGCCTGGAGCTGGCCCGTGGCGTCCGCTCCGGCATGACGTCGGTCAACTCGGCCCTGACCTTCGCCGGCATGCCGTCGCTGCCCTTCGGCGGCGTGGGCGGCTCAGGCTTCGGCCGCATCCACGGCGAGGACGGCCTGCGCGAGTTCACCCGGCCGAAGGCGATCGTGAAGCGCCGCGGCCCGACCCTGCTGCCCCTGACGACGTTCGACCGCACCCAGAAGTCCATGATGCAGGCCCTGAAGCTCGTCAAGCTCATCCACGGCCGCTCCAAGTAGCCGCCCGCTGCGTCCGCATTCCATGATCCCGTGCGGTTCTGGTGGCCAGGGCTACCGCAACCATTCGGGATCACGGAGGCGCGGCTGTGCGCCGCGGAGCGGCGCGCAGCCGGGGCCCCGGCCGCCTCAGAACAGCGTCAACTCGTCCTTCACCATGCCGCGGAGGGCGTTGTAGTCGAGGACGACGCAGCGGATGCCGCGGTCCTCGGCGAGGACTCGGGCCTGCGGCTTGATCTCCTGGGCGGCGAAGATGCCGCGGACGGGGGCCAGCAGCGGATCGCGGCCGAGAAGCTCCAGGTAGCGGGTCAGCTGCTCGACCCCGTCGATCTCGCCGCGGCGCTTGATCTCGACGGCGACGGAGGCGCCCGTGGCGTCCTTGCAGAGCAGGTCGACGGGGCCGATCGCGGTCATGTACTCGCGGCGCACCAGCGTGTAGCCCTCGCCGAGGGTCTGCGGGGCGGCCGCGAGCAGCACCTGCAGGTGCGCCTCGACGCCGTCCTTCACCAGGCCGGGATCGATGCCGAGGGTGTGTGCGCCGTCGTGCAGGATCTCCTCGACGGTGATCTGCAGCTCCTCGCCGCCCTTGTTGACCACTCTCCAGAGGCCTTCGGACTCCTCCAGGCGGCAGGGCGGAGTCATCCACATCAGTGGCTTGTAGCCACCGGTGTCGGAGTGCACCAGGACCGAGCCGTCGGACTTGACCACGATGAGGCGGATGGCGGGCGGCAGGTGGGCCGTGAGCCGGCCGATGTAGTCGACCGAGCACTTGGCGATGACGAGACGCACGCGCGACAGCCTAGCCGGGCCCGGACAACAGCGCCGAAGTGGCGGGTCGATGTCATGCTAGGGACGTGCTTGAGTCATTGACGGGGCTCGGCCTGGCCACGTCGGCCGGGCTCAACGCCTACATCCCGCTGCTCGCCATCGGCGTGCTGGCGAGATACACCGATCTCATCACGCTGCCCGGCAGCTGGTCGTGGATGGAGAACGGCTGGACGATCGCGATCATCGCCGCGCTGCTGGCGATCGAGCTCGTCGCCGACAAGGTGCCGGTGGTGGACCATGTCAACGACGTGCTGCAGACGTTCGTGCGGCCGACCGCCGGCGGGCTCGCGTTCGGCGCGGCGTCCAGCTCGGAGACGGTGACGGTGACCGATCCCGGCTCGTTCTTCAGCAGCCATCAGTGGGTGCCGCTGGTGGTGGGCGGGGCGATCTCGCTCGGCGTGCACGGCCTGAAGGCCGCGTCCAGACCGGTGATCAACGCCAGTACTGCGGGCTTCGGCGCGCCGGTGGTGAGCACGATCGAGGACATCGCGAGCGTGGCGATGTCGCTCGTCGCGATCATCCTGCCGGTGCTGGTGCTGCTGTTCATCGTGCTGCTGTTCGTGGCGTTCTGGTGGCTGATGCGACGCCGCAAGCGGCGCAAGGAGGAGAAGGCCGCGGCCAGGTGGGCCCAGTCCCAGGGCTACCGCCCGACCTGACCGCGAGCCGCCTCATTGCGCCTGGGTCACCAGGGCGGTGACGATCGGGATCAGCTGCTCGAGCTGGAGCGGCAGCTCCGGCTGGGGCAGCGGGTCCGCGGACGCACCGGTCTGGTTGGTGACCAGAATGGACACCGCCCGGCCGCCGGGCACCGTGCAGCGCAGCTCCCAGCCGGGGTGGGTCAGCCCCAGCGAGGGCCGGACCGCGGCGTCGACGCGGCCGCACAGGGGCTCGCTCTCGACCAGGCCGAGGCACGTCTCCTTGAGGCGGCTCTCGTACTGCGCGCAGCCGTCCGGGTCACTGAGGGGCATCTCGGTGCAGCCGTCGAGGCCCTGGCAGCCGGACGCGGCGTCCTGGCCGTGCGGCCAGACCGTGATCACGATCGTGCCTGCGCGTCCGGCGGAGACGATGCCGGCCCGGGCGATGGTGGTCGTGCCTCCGGAAGGGGGCAGCACGATGTGCGGCGGCGGACCCACCCACTGCGCGCCGGGCTGCAGCCAGTTGCGCATCGCGTCGTCGATGAAGTGGTCCAGGTCCGGCGGCGGCCCGCCCGACGCGGACACCGAAGGGCCGGCCGACGGGGCGACCGAGGGCCCGCCGACCTGCGTGTCCCCGCGCTGCAGCAGGAAGAGCGGCGAGACCGTCGCAAGCACCGCCAGTGCCGCGAGCCCGGTGACGCCCGCGCGGAGCAGCCGGCGCCGGCCCGTCGTGCGGCGCACGATCGCGTCGACGTCCACGGTGGACGGCGGCGGCGTGCCGATCATGTCGTCGAACAGTTGCTGTGTCATCGCTGGTCCCCCGATGCGGCGAGATTGCGCAGCGCCTCCAGGGCGCGCGCCGACTGGCTCTTGACCGTGCCGATGGAGATGCCCAGCAGATCGGCGGTCTCCTCGACGGAGCAGTTGAGGTAGAAGCGCAGCACCAGCACGGCGCGCTGGCGCGGGCCGAGCGAGCCGAGCAGGTCGTCGAGCTCGGCCCGGTCGTCGACGCGGGCGTGCGGGCTGTGCGAAGGCTCCGGCAGGCGGGCGCTGGCCCGCTCCCGCGACCAGGGCCGGCGGCGTTCGTCCAGCCAGGTGCGGGTCAGCACCCGCTGGGCGAACGCGTCCCGGTTGTCGGCGCGGCTGACCTTGCCCCAGTGCCAGTACAGCTTGCCGACCATGATCGACACGAGGTCGTCGGCGGCGTGCCAGTCGCGGCACAGCAGAAACGCGGTGCGGCGCCAGCGGTCCATCCGTGCCGCGACGAAGTCGCGGAATTCGTCGTCCTGTGCCATGGACCTCCCCCATTCTCCGCGCTACGACGGCACGAATGCGGGAAAGGTTGCACGACGTCAGGGGAGCTTGTGCGCCTCCCGGACGACGGTCACCAGCTCGTCGACGACGTCGGTGATCGCGAAGTCCTTCGGGGTGAAGACCCTGGCCACGCCGGAGGCGAGCAACGAGGCGGCGTCGGCGGGCGGGATGATGCCGCCGACCACCACCGGGAGGTCGTCCAGGCCTTCGGCGCGCAGGCCCGCCAGTACCGACGCGACCGCCGCCAGATGTGAACCTGACAGGACCGAGAGGCCGACGAGGTCGACGTCCTCCTCGACGGCCGCCGCGACGATCTGCGCCGGCGTGAGGCGGATGCCCTGGTAGACCACCTCGAAGCCGGCGTCGCGGGCGCGGACGGCAATCTGTTCGGCGCCGTTGGAGTGGCCGTCGAGGCCGGGCTTGCCGACCAGCATCCGCAGCCGGCCCGCGCCGAGCTCCTCCGCGGTGCGCCGGACCCGCTCGCGGACCGCCACCAGCGCGGAGCCGGGCGCGGCGGAGACGGCGCCGGTCAGCCCGGTGGGGGCGCGGTACTCGCCGAAGACGTCGCGCAGCACCGACGCCCACTCGCCGGTCGTGACGCCGGCGCGGACGCAGTCGAGGGTGGCCTCCATGAGGTTCCCGGTGCCGCCCGCGACCTGCCGCAGATGCTCGAGCGCGTTGTCGACGTCGGCGGGTGTACGAGCGGCGCGCCAGGCGAGCAGCGACTCCACCGCGGCGCTCTCCACCGCGGGGTCGATCTGCTCGATCGCGGCGGCGCCGGCGGCGACCAGCGGCGACGGCTCGGTCTCGGGGAAGCGGTTGACGCCGACCACGACGTCCTCGCCGCGCTCCATCCGGCCGCGCCGCTCGGCGAGCGACGCGACGAGGGCGCTCTTGAGGTAGCCGGACTCGACGGCGGCGACGACCCCGCCCATCTCCAGGACCCGGTCGAGCTCCGCGGTCGCGCCGGCGACCAGGTCGTCGACGAGGGCGGTCATGACGTGCGAGCCCTCGAACAGGTCGGGGTACTCCAGCAGGTCGGACTCGAACGCGAGGACCTGCTGCATACGCAGCGACCACTGCTGGTCCCACGGGCGGGGCAGGCCGAGGGCCTCGTTCCACGCCGGCAGCTGCACGGCGCGGGCCCGGGCGTCGCGCGACAGCATCACGCCGAGCATCTCCAGCACGATGCGCTGCACGTTGTTCTCGGGCTGCGACTCGGTGAGGCCGAGGCTGTTGACCTGCACGCCGTACCGGAACCGCTTCGCCGACTTGTCGGAAATTTCGTATCTGTCGGTGAGCAGGCGGTCCCACATCAGGCCGAAGGCCCGCATCTTCGCGGTCTCCTCGACGAAGCGGACCGACGCGTTGACGAAGAAGGAGATCCTGGCCGCGACGGCACCGAAGTCGGCCACCTGCCCCGAGTCGCGCACCGCGTCCAGCACGGCGATCGCGGTGGCGAGCGCGAACGCGACCTCCTGCACGGGCGTCGCGCCGGCCTCCTGCAGGTGGTACGAGCAGATGTTGACCGGGTTCCACTTCGGGCAGTTCGCCACGGTCCACGCGATCGTGTCGGTGGTCAGGCGCAGCGACGGCCCCGGCGGGAAGATGTGCGTGCCGCGGGACAGGTACTCCTTGACGATGTCGTTCTGGGTCGTGCCCGCCAGCGAGGAGAGCGGCACGCCCTGCTCGCGCGCCACCGTCACGTACAGGCCGAGCAGCCACATCGCGGTGGCGTTGATGGTCATCGAGGTGTTGGCGAGACCGAGGTCGATGCCGTCGAAGAGCGTGCGCATGTCGCCGAGGTGCGCGACCGGCACGCCGACCCGGCCGACCTCGCCGCGCGCCAGCTCGGCGTCGGGGTCGTAGCCGGTCTGTGTGGGCAGGTCGAACGCGACCGACAGGCCCGTCTGACCCTTGCCGAGGTTGCGCCGGAACAGCGCGTTGGACGCGGCCGCCGACGAGTGGCCGGCATAGGTGCGCATGACCCACGGGCGGTCGCGCTCGGGGAGCTTCGCCATACGTGCACCTTACTGAACGGTAATTTGGCCGGGGTCGCCTCGAGTCGGTGAAAATCCTCACCGGAGCCCTGGTGCCTATAGTGAAGGCCGTGACGGAAGCGATCACCGTGCGAGGCCTACACAAGCGGTACCGCGGACATGTCGCCGTCGACGGCGTCGACCTCGATGTGCACAGCGGTGAGGTCTTCGCGCTGCTGGGCCCCAACGGCGCGGGCAAGACGACGACGGTCGAGATCCTCGAGGGGTTCCGCCGGCGTACGAGCGGCGAGGCGACCGTGCTGGGCGTCGACCCGCACAACGCGGACGCGGCGTGGCGGCAGCGGGTCGGCGTCGTGCTGCAGAGCACCGGCGAGTTCGACGACCTGACCGTGCGCGAGGTCGTGCACCACTTCGCGCTGTACTACCGCAACGCCGACGACCCGGACGCCGTCATCGATCGGGTCGGGCTCGCCGGCAAGCGCGACGCCCGGACGCGCGTCCTGTCCGGCGGGCAGAAGCGCCGCCTCGACGTGGCGCTCGGCATCATCGGCCGGCCCGAGCTGCTGTTCCTCGACGAGCCGACCACCGGCTTCGACCCGGAGGCGCGGCGCGAGTTCTGGGGGCTGATCCGGGCGCTCGCCGCGGCCGGCACCACGATCCTGCTCACCACCCACTACCTGGACGAGGCCGAGAACCTCGCCGACCGGGTCGGTGTGCTCGTCGGCGGCAGGCTCATCGCCGTCGACACCCCCGCCCGGCTCGGCAACCGCGGCACCTCCGCCGCGACCGTCACCTGGGACGAGCCGGACGGCCCCCGCCAGGAGCAGACCGACACCCCGACCGCCGTCGTGGCCCGGCTCGCCGCGCGGTTCGGCGGCGAGGTCCCCGGCCTGACCGTGACCAGACCCAGCCTCGAGGACGTGTACCTGCGGATGATCGGCGCCGGCGAATGACCACGTTGCGGCTCGGACTGGCCCGCGGCGGGCTGGAGATCAGGCAGTTCCTGCGCAGCCGGGAGTCGGTGATCTTCACGCTCGTCTTCCCGCTGCTGCTCCTCGTCATCTTCGGCGCGGTCTTCGACGCCGAGATCGCCCCGGGCGTGTCGTTCGCGCAGTACTTCGCGGCCGGCATGCTCGCCGCCGGGCTCTTGACCACCGGGTTCCAGGCCCTCGCCATCCAGATCCCGATGGAGCGCGAGAAGGGCATCCTGAAGCGGCTGCGGGGCACGCCGATGCCGCGGACCGCGTACTTCATCGGCAAGGTCGTCATGGTCCTGGCGATCGGCACGGCGGAGGCCGTGGTGCTGCTCGCGACCGCGGTGGCCTTCTACGACCTGCCGCTGCCCTCGACGGCGGCGAAGTGGGGGACGCTCGCGTGGGTCGGGGTGCTCGGGATCAGCGCCTGCACGCTGTGCGGGATCGCGTTCTCCTCGCTCGCCCGCAGCGGCCGCGGCGCGCCCGCGATCGTGACCCCCGTCGCGCTGGTGCTGCAGTTCATCTCCGGCGTGTTCTTCCAGTACACGAGCCTCCCCGACTGGATGCGCACGATCGCGTCCCTGTTCCCGCTGAAGTGGATGACGCAGGGCATGCGCTCGGTCTTCCTGCCGGACTCGTTCGCGGCACAGGAGGTCGGCGGGTCCTGGGCACTCGGGCAAGTGGCCGTGGCGCTCGGCGCCTGGGTCGTGATCGGCCTGGTGCTGTGCGTCTTCACGTTCCGCTGGACCGACCGGGGGTAGTTTCACTCAGGGTTGCCAACCGGTTGCCGATCAGTGCGGGGTGATGGGGCGGCTCGGCACGGCGGTCCGGCATGCCGGCACGGCCGGCATCCTGGCGATCCTGCTGGTCCTCGCCCTCGGGCTGGCGGCGTCCTGGAACGCGGCCGCCTCCCTGCGGAGCAACCAGCAGGCCCGGGCAAACGCCGTCATGGACCGCGACACGTCGCTCGCCGAGGCGGCCGTGCGCACCGAGGTCCACCGGTACCTGGACTCGCTGCGCGTCGTCGCCGCGGCCGTCGGATCGCACGAGACGCTGACCTTCGACGACTTCGCCACGACCACCGCCCCGCTGCGCGACGCCGGACTGCCCGGTGCCACGTCCCTGGTCTTCGTCGTGCCCGCCGGGGACTCCCAGTTGGAGGAGGTCCAGGGGTACTGGCGGGACCGCGGCGTCACGGGGCTCGACCTGACCGCCAAGGGCAGCGGGCGGGAGCACCTGTTCGTCATCTTCTCCCGGCCGCTGGACGGGGTGCCCACGACCGCCCCCGGCACCGACCTGTCGCAGTCCGCCGAGCCGGCCGCCGCCCTCAACGAGTCCCGCCGCTCCGGCGCGCCCGCCGTGTCCGACACGTACGTCCTGCTGCGCGACCGTTCCCTGCCCATCGCGAAGCAGCAGCTCTCGTTCGCGCTCGCCGCGCCCGTGTACGGCAACCCGACGCCCGCCGGCACGAAGACGTTCAAGGGCTGGGTCGTGCTCGGCCTGCGCGGGCAGAACTTCGTCGGCGGCGTGCTGGACGCTGCCACCCAGGGCAAGGTCGACGCGGACCTGTGGGCCGACAACGGCGTCGGCCAGGACACCCGGGTCGCGTTCCTGCACCGCATCCCCGACACCGATCTGCGCCGCGAGGTGACGATCCCGATCGCGAACCGGCACTGGCGGCTCGTCCTGGCCGCCGAGTCCGGCCGGCTCGCCGGGCTGTCCGGCCCGGCCAACACCGCCCCGCTCGCGGTCGGCGCCGGCGGCACGCTGCTGACCCTGCTGGTCGTGGTCATGCTGTGGGCTCTCGCCGGCGGCCGGGCCCGCGCCGAGAACCGGGTCATCGCCGCCACCGCCGAGCTGCGCGAGGCCGAACGCACCGCCCGCCGGCAGGTCGCGCTGCTCAACGGCATCCTCGACCGGATCAGCGACGGCGTCGGCGTGGTCGACGAGCACGGCGCCTTCCTGGTCCACAACCCGGCCGCCAAGGCGATGCTCGGCTTGGACGCCGACGCCACCGGGATGGACGCCTGGCAGTCGCACTACGGCATCTACCGGCCCGACGGCCGGACCGAGTTCCCGACGGCGGACCTGCCGCTGGTGCGCGCCCTCGACGGTGAGTCGACCGACGGCATCGAGATGGTCATCCGCAACGCCGGCCGCCCCGACGGCACGCTGCTGTCCGTCAGCGGGCGGCCCCTCGACGTGGACGGACGGCGCGGCGCCATCGCCGTCTTCCACGACATCACCGAGATCCGGGAGCGCGAGGGCGATCTGACCGCCTTCGCGGGCATCGTCGCCCATGACCTGAAGAACCCGCTGACGGTCATCGCCGCCCACGCCGAGATGGCGCACGACGCCATCGCCGCGCTGCAGTCCTCGGCCCCGCTCGCCGACGGCGCCCGGGACGCGCTGGTCGCGGGTCTTCGCGACGCCGGCGCGAGCCTCGAGCGGGTCAGCGCCGGAGTGGTACGGATGCGGCGGCTGATCGACGACCTGCTCGCCTACACCACGGCCCGCGACGCGCCCCTGCGAACGCAGCCGCTCGACCTGGGCGGGCTCGTCGCCGAGGTCGTCGCCGAACGGGTCAACCACCTCGCCGTCCGCCCCGACATCTACGTCGGCCCGCTGCCGTGGGTCGACGCCGACCCGGTGCTGCTGCGGCACGTGCTGGACAACCTGATCGGCAACGCCCTCAAGTACGTCCGGCCCGGCCGCGTTCCGAAGGTCGACGTCAGCGCGTCACCGGCCGGACCGGGCTGGGTCAGGGTCGAGGTCGCGGACCGGGGCATCGGCGTGCCCGACGCCGACAAGCCCCACGTCTTCGAGTCCTTCCACCGGGCGCACACCGGCCAGGCGTACGGCGGCACCGGCCTCGGGCTGGCCATCTGCCGCCGTGTGATCGACCGGCACGGCGGCTCGATCACCGTGGTGGACAACCCCGGCGGCGGGAGCCGCTTCAGCTTCACCCTTCCGGGGGCCCCTGTCGCGCTGGAGCCCCCGGCGCAGCTCGCTCAGGCGTACTTGTAGAAGCCCTGCCCGGTCTTGCGCCCCAGATCCCCGGCGACGACCATCCGCGCCAGCAGCTCCGGCGGGAAGAACTTCGGGTCGGCGGTGTCCGTGTGGATGTTCTTCGCCGCGTGGTACAGCACGTCGACACCGGTCAGGTCGGTCGTCGCCAGCGGGCCCATCGCATGGCCGAAGCCGAGCTTGCACGCCAGGTCGAGGTCCTCGGCGCTCACCACGCCGCTCTCGACCAGCTGCACCGCCTCGACCACCAGCGCGGCGATCAGCCGCGTGGTGACGAACCCGGCGACGTCCCGGTTGACCACGATGCACGTCTTGCCGATCTCCTCGGCGAACGCCCGCGCCGTCGCCAGCGTCTCGTCGCTGGTCTTGTAGCCGCGCACCAGCTCGCACAGCTTCATGACCGGCACCGGGCTGAAGAAGTGCGTCCCGACGACCTGCTCGGGCCGCTGCGTGGCGGTCGCGATCTGTGTCACCGGGATCGCGGACGTGTTCGTCGCCAGCACCGCGTCCGCCCGGCAGATCTTGTCCAGCGTGCCGAACAGCTCCTGCTTCACGTCCAGCCGCTCGAACACCGCCTCCACCACGATGTCGGCCTCCGCCGCCGCCTCCAGGTCCGTGGTGGTGGTGATCCTCGCGAGGGCCTGCTGCACATCGCCCTCGGCGATCACGCCCTTGCTCGCGAACTTCGTCAGCGATTTCTCGATGCCGTCCACACCGCGCCGTATCGCCTCATCGGTCAGATCCCGCAGCGTCACTTCCCACCCGGCCTGCGCGGCGACCTGGGCGATGCCAGATCCCATCAGCCCTGCTCCGATGACCGCCAGTCGACCCGCCATGTGACTCCCTTTCGCATCGTTGCTACCCGCTGACCCTATCCGGCTCCAAAGGGTGATCTTCTAGTGGCAGACTGTCAGCGTGCCCCTCATGTACCTCGCAGGATGGGCGGCGTCGGCCGGCGCACTCGCCACCCTGATCCTGATCATCCGGCTGCTCCGCCTCGGCGAACGATGCCCAGGCCAATCCGGCGTCTGCATGCCGGATCCCGGCAGCGCCCCCGACTACGGCCTGCTCCGGTCGGTTTCGCTCATCGGCGACCTGGCCTTCGCCCGCGATGTCCGCGACCGCCTCCGCCGCAACGGCGTCCGCGCCACCCTCGCCACCGGGCCCGACGGCATGGTCCGCGTCCTGGTCTTCGCCGGCGAGTACGACCGCGCCCGCCTGCTCCTGGCGCAGTAGGTCCCTGCCGCGTCGGGGCCGGTGGAAATTCTCACCCGACCGCTGTTCTCCCAGCCCACGGCCGGCGCGGCGGGCCCAATGGAAATTCTCACCCGGCACCGCAGGGCCCGCGGCTGCGCCGCATCCGGTGGCCGCCCGCCGCCGTGGCTGGGGTCTGGCCCGCCATGATCCCGAATGATTGCGGTAGCCCGGGCTACCAGAACCGCACAGGATCATGCGACCCCCCGCCGCGCCGGCGGTGGGGAGTCGCAGCTCAGAAGTCGAACTGGTCGGGGGGCGCGACGGCGCGTTCGACCTCGACGCCCAGTCCGCGCAGGTCCGACTCGAAGCTCGGGTAGCCGCGGTCGATGTGGTGCACGTGGCGGATCTCGGTGATGCCGTCGGCACACAGGCCGGCGATGGCCAGGCCGGCGCCGGCGCGGATGTCGGTGGCGGTGACCGGGGCGCCGGAGAGGCGTTCGACGCCGCGGACCACCGCGTGGTGGCCGTCGGTGCGGATGTCGGCGCCGAGGCGGGACATCTCGTTGATGAACATGAAGCGGCCGTCGAAGATGTTCTCCGTGATGAGGGACGAGCCCTCGCTGACGGAGGCCAGGCCGACCGCCATGGGCAGCAGGTCGGTGGCGAAGCCGGGGAACGGCAGGGTGACCACGTCGACGGCCTGAGGGCGGTCGGTCATGCGGACCCGGAAGGAATCCGCGAAGGTGTCGACCTGGCCGCCCGCGGTGGCGACCTTGTCCAGCGCGATCTCCAGGAAGCTCGGGTCGATGCCGTGGACGGTCACGTCGCCGCGGGTCATGGCGGCGGCGAAGGCCCAGGTGCCGGCGACGATGCGGTCGCCGACGGTGCGGTGCGAGACGGGGCGCAGCTCGGGGACGCCTTCGATGACGAGGCGGGAGGAGCCGGCGCCGGAGATGTCGGCGCCCATGTCGGTGAGCATGCGGCAGATGTCGACGATCTCCGGCTCGCGGGCCGCGTTGTCGATCTCGGTGCGGCCCTTGGCGAGGACGGCGGCCATGAGCAGGTTCTCGGTGGCGCCGACGCTCGGGAAGTCGAGCCAGATGGTGGCGCCGTGGAGCTTGGGGGCGGTGGCGATGACGAAGCCGTGCTCGCCGGAGATGTCCGCGCCCATCCGGCGCAGGCCCTCCACGTGCATGTCGAGGCCGCGCGAGCCGATCGCGTCGCCGCCGGGGTGCGCGACACGGACGTGGCCGCAGCGGGCCAGCAGCGGGCCGAGGACGCAGATCGAGGCGCGCAGCCGGCGCACGAGGTCGTAGTCGGCCTCGGTGCCGAGCTGCTCGGGCACGTCGATGGTGACGCGGTCGTCGTCCTGCTCGACCTCGCAGCCGAGGCGGCGCAGCACCTCCGCCATGATGGCGATGTCGGTGATGCGGGGCACGTTGGTGAGCACCGAACGCCCGGTCGCCAGCAGCGCGGCGGCCATGAGCTTCAAGGCGGAGTTCTTGGCGCCGACCACCGACACGTCACCGGCGAGCCTGGCGCCGCCCATCACACGGATCACGTCCACGACCGCCATCGTAGGGGCATTCCGTACGGTGAAGCCCATGGCCATTCACCTCACCCGCATCTACACCAAGACCGGCGACACCGGCACGACCGGATTGGGCGACTTCTCCCGGGTGCCGAAGACCCATCCACGCATCGGCGCGTATGCCGACGTCGACGAGGCCAACGCCGCGCTCGGGGTCGCGGTCGCGATGGGTGAGCTGACCGACGAGCTGCGGGCGGTGCTGACCGTCGTGCAGAACGACCTCTTCGACGTGGGCGCCGACCTGTGCAACCCGATCACGGCGGAGCCCGAGTATCCGCCGCTGCGGGTCACCGAGGAGTACCTGACCCGCCTTGAGGCGTGGTGCGACGAGTTCAACGAGCGCCTGCCGAAGCTCGACTCGTTCATCCTCCCCGGCGGCACGCCCGGCGCGGCGCTGCTCAACGTGGCGAGGACGGTGACGCGCCGGGCCGAGCGCAGCGCGTGGGCGCTGGTGGAGCTCGACCCGGAGCACACGAACGGGCTGGCGGTGAAGTACCTGAACCGGCTGTCGGACCTGCTGTTCATCCTGGGCCGGATCGCGAACCCCGACGGCGACGTGAAGTGGGTGCCGGGGGCCAACCGTCAGGTGCCGTAGACCCCCGGCCCCTCGACGTTCCACCGCTCGGCGCCGGTCATGGCGTCGAACGCGTGGATGAAGCCGATCCGCGTCCCGGCGTGGACGAGGCCGTTGCCGACGGTCCCGCCGGTGGTGTGGCGCAGCGCGGGCTCGGTCGCCGGCGGCGTGGTCCAGCGCACCGCGCCGGACGCCACGTCGATGGCGGCGAACTGCAGGGTGCCGGCCTGACCGTAGGCGACGCCGCTGGCGACGACCGGCGCCTCGATGTTGACGCCGGCCAGTCGCAGCCGGCGCAGGGTCTCCACGTTGGCGGCGCCCAGCGTCCGCTCCCCCACGTTGACGCCCGCGTGCCCGGAGCCGCCGCCCCAGGTCGGCCACGCCGCCGGGGCGGCCGGGGGCACCACCGCCGGGTGCGCCGCGAGCTCGAACAGCGAGTAGCCGTATCGGGTGGCGCGGATCAGGCGGGTCAGGCGTACGTGCCGGGCGGCCGTCGTGGCGGCGACGGACAGCGTCTGTGTCCCGCCGGTACCAGTGGCCGCCGGCACCAGGTCGAACCAGGCGGTGCCGTTCGACGAACCCTGCAGCGCGAACGTACGGGCGTAGGCGGCCTCCCAGCACAGCACGCCCCAGCACAGCACGCCCCGGCACAGCCGCCGGGCGGCACCGAGGTCGACCTGCAGCCACCGCGGGCCGCTGAACGCGCTGGACCAGCGGGTGGCCCTGTCACCGTCGAACGTCTTCGCCGGCAGCAGGCTGCCGCTCTCGGACGGCGAGGCGGTGGCGGGCCGGTTGAGCGCGGCGCCGGTGCCCCCGCAGGTGGCAGCGGCAGAAGCAGAAGCGAGGGCCGCGACAAAGCAGAAGCAGGAGCGGGCACCGCGAACAGCACCGCCATGGAAATCACCACGGCAGCGAGCATTCTGGACATACGGGATTTTCCTACGGGTGACAGCTACTGGAGCGCTCTCAAACCGCGCCAGTTCCCCACCCGAAGAAAGAGAATCGTCAATTCTGCTTAGTTTGTGCGATACCTGTACGGCCGGGTCTCCGGGGTCGATTCACCCGGAGGCGCCGCCTCTACCCAGGACAGGAACCCGGTCAGTGCCCGCTCGGCCATCGCGATCTCGACCGGCGACTGCCGGCTGACGCACCGCACGATCACCCAGTCCGGCGGGAGCACCAGCAGCTCGGCCGGGTCCGGGGTGCGCCGGCGGTCGACGGAGAGCCCACGCCGGGACAGCACCCGGCGTGGGCCGGGCCAGAAGCTGAAGATGCGATACCACTTCAGCTCGTCGCCGGCGAAGCGGGCCAGGCCCGCGGACCAGCCCCGGCCGGGCACCATGGTGCTCAGCCGGACACCCAGCTCGATCGTGCCGCCCTGCCGGGCGATGACCACACGGCGCAGGAAGAGCAGCGCCAGAGCGGCGAGCAGGATGAGGACCCCGATGCCGATTCCCTCGACGATCCTCACCGACGCCGCCCGCCGGTCAGTGCGCGGCTTGCGCGGAGGCGGGGGTGCAGCTCTCGGCGAGCACCGTCACCCCGGTCGCCGTGACGGAGAGGAACCCGCCCGAGACGTCGAAGGCGATCTCCTGCCCACCGGAGTGCTTGATGCGCACCTGACCGGGCTCGGCCAGCTGACCGAGCAGCGGCGCGTGACCGGGAAGCACACCGAGCTCGCCCTCCGTCGTGCGCGCCATGACCATGTCGGCGTCACCGGACCAGACTTTTTCCTCGACGGCTACGAGCTCGACGTGCAGCTGCCTCGCCACGCTAGTTACTCCTCGTGTGCGCGATTGGTTTTGCCGAGTGTAGTCAATGATCCGACGCGACGAGCAGTGGGCCTCGCCACGTTGGCACAACTCCTGAATTGCCCGTGAAGTGGCGGTCCACAATCGCGCTGCAGATGGCCATCCACCACTCCAGAGCGTGACGTATGTCACGCCATCATGGCGGCCATTTCCTGAAAACCAAGCAGAAAGGGCGCCCCCCGAGAACCGGGAGGCGCCCTTTTCGTGCAGAGACGTCAGTCCTTCATGAGCTCGTGCGCGTTGCGCTCGAGGTCCTCGAGACCGCCGCACATGAAGAAGGCCTGCTCGGGGAAGTGGTCGTACTCACCCTCGGAGATCTTCTTGAACGACTCGATCGTCTCCTTGAGCGGGACGGTCGAACCGGGGACGTTGGTGAACTGCTCCGCCGCGTAGGTGTTCTGCGACAGGAACCGCTCGATGCGCCGGGCACGGCCGACCGTGACCTTGTCCTCTTCGGACAGCTCGTCCATACCGAGGATGGCGATGATGTCCTGCAGGTCCTTGTACTTCTGCAGGATCCGCTGCACCTCGCGGGCGACCGTGTAGTGCTCGATGCCGACGTACTCCGGCGCGAGGATGCGCGAGGAGGACGCCAGCGGGTCGACGGCCGGGTAGATGCCCTTGTCCGAGATCGACCGCTCGAGGTTGGTCGTCGCGTCCAGGTGGGCGAACGTGGTGGCCGGCGCCGGGTCGGTGTAGTCGTCGGCGGGCACGTAGATCGCCTGGAGCGAGGTGATGGCCTTGCCCCGGACGGAGGTGATGCGCTCCTGCAGCTGACCCATCTCGTCGGCCAGGGTCGGCTGGTAGCCCACGGCGCTCGGCATACGGCCGAGCAGCGTCGAGACCTCCGAGCCGGCCTGCGTGAACCGGAAGATGTTGTCGATGAAGAGCAGCACCTCCTGGTTCTGCACGTCACGGAAGTACTCGGCCATGGTCAGCGCGGCCAGGGCGACCCGCAGACGGGTGCCGGGCGGCTCGTCCATCTGGCCGAAGACCAGCGCGGTCTTGTCCAGAACGCCACCCTCGTCCATCTCCAGGATGAGGTCGTTGCCCTCACGGGTGCGCTCGCCGACGCCGGCGAACACCGAGGTGCCACCGAAGTTCCGGGCGACCCGGATGATCATCTCCTGGATCAGAACGGTCTTGCCGACGCCGGCACCGCCGAACAGGCCGATCTTGCCACCGCGCACGTAGGGCGCGAGCAGGTCGAGCACCTTGATGCCGGTCTCCAGCATCTCGGTCTTCGGCTCGAGCTCGGCGTACGCGGGAGCCTTGCGGTGGATCTCCCAGCGCTCGTTGATCTCGAGCTTCGACTCGTCGGCGTTGAGCACGTCGCCGAGGGCGTTGAACACGTGGCCCTTGGTCACGTCGCCGACGGGCACCGAGATGCCCTTGCCGGTGTCGATGACCTCGGCGCCGCGGACCAGGCCGTCGGTCGGCTGCATCGAGATGGCGCGCACCAGGTTGTCACCGAGGTGCTGCGCGACCTCCAGCGTCAGCTTCTTGGTGCCCTCGGAGAGGGTCACCTCGACGTTGAGCGCGTTGTAGATGTCGGGCATGGCTTCGCGCGGGAACTCGGCGTCGACGACCGGGCCGATGACCCGGACGACGCGGCCGACCGCGGTCTTCGCTGGTGCAGTCATCACACATCACTTCCCGCCGCCGCCAGCGCGTTGGCGCCGCCGACGATCTCACTGATCTCCTGGGTGATCGCCGCCTGCCGTGCGGAGTTCATCTCGCGCGTGTACCGCTTCAGCAGGTCGTCGGCGTTGTCTGAGGCGCTCTTCATGGCGCGCCGGCGGGCCGCCGACTCACTCGCCGCCGAGTCCAGCAACGCCGCGAAGATCCGCGTGTTGATGTACTTCGGCAGGAGCGCCTCGAGCAGCTCCTCGGCCTCCGGCTCGAACTCGTACGCCGGCAGCGGGCCGGTGACCTGCTGCTCCTCGACCTCCATCGGAGCGACGATGCGCGCGACGGGGGTCTGCGTCATGAGCGAGCGGAACTGGGTGTGGACCATGTACAGCTCGTCGACACCGTAGATGCCGTCCGGGCCGGGGCCGTCCACCGTGTCGTCGGCGCCGTTCACGAAGGCCTGGATCAGGGTCTCACCGATCTCCCGCGCGTTCTCGAACCGCGGCTGCTCGGAGAAACCGGTCCAGCTGCCCGCGATCTCGCGACCGCGGAACCGGTAGTACGCCACGCCCTTGCGTCCGGAGACGTAGAGCGCGACCTGCTTGCCGTCGGCGCGCAGCCGGGCGATGAGCTGCTCGGCCTGGCGGATCGCGTTGGCGTTGTAGCCGCCGCAGAGGCCCCGGTCACTGGTGACCAGCAGCACCCCGGCCCGGCGGACCGGGCTGCGCGGCACCAGCAACGGGTGGTCGACGTTGGTGTTGGTCGCCAGTGCCGTCAGCACGCCCGTGATCGCCTCGGCGTAGGGCAGCGACGCGGCGACCCGCTCCTGCGCCTTACCGATGCGGCTCGTGGCGACGAGCTCCTGCGCCTTGGTGATCTTCTTGGTCGACTTGACCGTGCGGATCCTCCGGCGCAGTGCCTGTACCTGACCGGCCATGGCTCAGCCCGACTTCCGGACCTGGCGGGTGACGGTCTCGCGAGCCTGCTCACCCTGCAGCGCCTTGGCCGGAGCTTCGTTGAGCGACGTGTCCGAGCCCTTGGCCGTGAACGTCTTCTTGAAGCTGGCGATCGCGTCGGTCAGGCCGTCGATGGTCTCCTGCGGCAGCTTCTTCGACTCCGCGATGGCGGCGATGAGCTCCTTGCGGTTGCTGCGGAGGTACTGCAGGAACTCGCTCTCGAAGCGGCGGATCTCGCTGACCGGCACGTCGTCGAGCTTGCCGGTGGTGCCGGCCCACACCGAGACGATCTGGTCCTCGACCGCGAACGGGGAGAACTGCGGCTGCTTGAGCAGCTCGACCAGGCGGGCGCCCTTGTCCAGCTGGGCCCGCGACGCCTTGTCCAGGTCGGACGCGAACGCCGAGAATGCCTCCAGCTCGCGGTACTGCGCGAGGTCCAGCCGCAGCCGGCCGGCGACGTCCTTCATGCCCTTGACCTGGGCCGAACCACCGACGCGGGACACCGAGGTGCCGACGTTGATGGCGGGGCGGACGCCCTGGTTGAACAGGTCGGACTCGAGGAAGACCTGGCCGTCGGTGATCGAGATGACGTTGGTCGGGATGTACGCCGAGATGTCGTTGGCCTTGGTCTCGATGATCGGCAGGCCGGTCATCGAGCCGCCGCCGAGCTCCTCGGACAGCTTCGCGCAGCGCTCCAGGAGCCGGGAGTGCAGGTAGAAGACGTCGCCCGGGTAGGCCTCGCGGCCCGGCGGGCGGCGCAGCAGCAGCGACACGGCGCGGTAGGCCTCGGCCTGCTTCGTCAGGTCGTCGAAGACGATCAGGACGTGCTTGCCGCCGTACATCCAGTGCTGGCCGATGGCCGAGCCGGCGTAGGGGGCCAGGTACTTGAAGCCCGCCGGGTCGGACGCCGGGGAGGCGACGATGGTGGTGTACTCCATCGCGCCCTGCTCCTCGAGGATGCCCTGGGTCGCGGCGATCGTCGAGGCCTTCTGACCGATGGCGACGTAGATGCAGCGGACCTGCTTCTTCGGGTCGCCGGACCGCCAGTTGTCGCGCTGGTTGATGATCGTGTCGAGCGCGACCGTGGTCTTGCCCGTCTTGCGGTCACCGATGATCAGCTGGCGCTGGCCCCGGCCGATGGCGGTCATGGCGTCGATCGCCTTGATGCCGGTCTGTAGGGGCTCCTTGACGGGCTGGCGGGCCATGACGTTGGGCGCCTGGAGCTCCAGCTCGCGGAAGCCCTCGTTGGCGATCTCGCCGCGGTCGTCGATCGGCTCGCCGAGCGGGTTGACCACGCGGCCCAGGAAGGCGTCGCCGACCGGGACCGAGAGCACGCGGCCGGTCCGCTTGACCTGCTGACCTTCCTCGATGCGCTCGAAGTCGCCCAGGACGACGACACCGATCTCGCGGACGTCAAGGTTGAGCGAGACGCCGAGCGTGCCGTCCTCGAACTCGAGCAGCTCGTTGGCCATCGTCGAGGGCAGGCCCTCGACCTGGGCGATACCGTCGCCGGCGTACGAGACGACGCCGACCTCCTCGCGGGAGATCCGTGAATCAACGGACGACACGTAGCGCTCGAGTGCGCCCCGAATGTCGTCCGAGGAGATGGTCAGCTCGGCCATTCCTCAACCTTCTATCTGGAAGTGAATCAAGCTTCGGGGATTAGTTGGCGAGTGCCGTCTTCGCCTCGGCGAGACGCCGCGACACCGTGCCGTCATACAGGTCCGGCCCGACCTTGACCCGCACGCCACCGAGGATGCGCGGATCGACGTCGATCTTCAGGGAGACCTCTCGACCGTACAACTCGGCGAGACGACCGGCCAGGCGCTGCTCGTCAGCCTCGGTCAGGGGGACCGCGGTCGTGACGTAGGCCACCGAATGGTCGCGCTGCTTCGCGGCCAGCTCGATGAGGCGGGTCAGCGAGCTCTCGAAACTCCGGCCGCCGAATCCGCCGGCCGCCAGCTCCGCTAGCCGGACGGTGGCCGGCTCGGCCTTGCCACCGAGCAGGTCCTGGATCAGCTGGACCCGCGCCGGCAGCGGCGACGTGGTGTCGGCGAGTGCCCCGGCGAGGCTGCTGTCGCCGGAGACGACCTGACCGAACCGGAACAGCTCGTCCTCGACGTCGCCGAGGTTGCCGGCGCGGTCGACGCCGGACAGCAGTGCGGTGACCCCGAGCAGCTCGACGCCGTCCAGGAGCGCACCGGGGCCGGACCAACGGCCCGTGACCAGGGTCGCGAGGATGTCGACGGCCTCGGCGCTGACCTTGCCCGACAGAACCGAGCGAAGGAGGGCGGCGTGGTCGTCGCCGGAGCGACCCGGGTCGGCCAGGGCCCGGCGCAGCCGCCGCTCACGCTCCAGCAGACCGGCCACCGCGAGGATGTCCTCGCCGACGGCACCGATCCGCTGAACGTCAGCGCTCGCCGCGAATGCGGCGAGCTGGTCGGCAGCGGCTCCGTAGGACTCCCGGTTGATGGTGTCCATCAACGCCGCCCTGCGGTGCCGGCAGGACTGTCACCGATCTCGTTGAGGAACCGCTCGACCGTGCCACGACGGCGAGCCTCCTCCTCGAGCGACTCCCCGACGATCCGGCCGGCGAGGTCGACCGCGAGCGAGCCGATCTCGGCGCGCAGCTGACGGACGATGGTCTGCCGCTCGGTCTGCAGGGCCTCGCGGCCGGCCGCGATGATGCGGTCGCTCTCCTCGCGGGCCTTCGCGAGGATGTCCTCACGGATGCCCGTGGCGTCGGCGCGCGCCTCGTCACGGATGCTGGCCGCCTCGGTGCGAGCCTCGGCGAGCTGCTGCTTGTACTGCTCCAGCAGCCGGTTGGCCTCGGCCTGCGCCTCCTCGGCGCGCTTGATGCCACCCTCGATCGCGTCGACCCGTGCGCGGAAGGTCTCCTCCATGCGCGGGAAGACGAACTTCATCAGCACGAAGCACAGGATGCCGAAGGCGATCAGGCCGACGACGATCTCCTGCCAGATCGGGATGATCGGGTTGTGTTGAGCTCCCTCTTCAGCCAGGAACTGCAGCATGGGAAACCTCCCGCTCTAAAGGTTGGTGGAGGCGGGTGGCTTACTTGAAGACGAAGCCGAAGGCGATGCCGAGAAGGGCGAGCGCCTCGACCACGGCGAAGCCGAGGAACATGTACGTACGGGTCAGGCCGGCCGACTCGGGCTGACGGGCGGTCGCCTGGATGTAGGACGCGAAGACGATACCGACACCGATGCCGGGGCCGATGGCGGCGAGGCCGTAGCCGATGGCGCTGAGGCTGCCGTTGACTGCTGCCAGGTGGTCCATGTGGAATTCCTCCTGAGATCTCGCGTGACGTTCACGCGGGACAACTGAAAAAAGGTGGTGCGTTCGCTATCGATTCCGAAGCGGGGGGTGCGGCTCAGTGCTCGTCGGCGAGGACGCCCGCCAGGTAGTTGGCGGTCAGCAGCGTGAAGACATAGGCCTGCAGCGCCGCGATCAGCAGCTCGAAGAAGGTGAGGCCGATGGTCATCGCCCACGACACGAGCGAGATCGGCTTGAGGAAGAAGCTCTCCGCGTTGAGCAGCGCGAAGCCGCCGAGTGTGAAGACCAGCAGCAGCATGTGCCCGGCGAACATGTTGGCGAACAGACGCAGGGCGAGCGTGACCGGCTGGAGGACGAAGGCCTGCAGGAACTCGATCGGGATCAGCAGGAACTGCATGTACCACGGGGCGGGCAGATAGACGGCGTGCTTGATGTAGCCCGCGAAACCGTGCTTCTTGAAGCCCTGGAACAGGTACAGCACATACGTGCAGATCGCCAGGCCGGCCGGGAACGCGATGTGCGCCATCGGCGAGACCTGGATGAACGGGATGATCGAGAAGATGTTGCCGACGAGGATGAAGACGAACAGCGACGCGAGGTAGGGCGCGAACCGCAGCCCCTCGTGTCCGATGACGTCCTTCGCGACGCCTTCCCGCACGAAACCGTAGATCGACTCGGCGAGCCACTGCTTCTTGGTCGGGACGATCTTGGGGTCGCGGTAGGAGACCAGGAAGTAGATGAGCACCAGCGCCACGGCCAGCCACAGGAACAGGCTGAACTTGGTCAGCCACTCCACACCGAACAGGTGGGGAGGGAAGATGTCTTCCACGCTGGGCGGGAAAGGCGTCTCCGCCAGAACCAGACCGCTCACCACGTCCCTCTCGTTTATCAATTCAACCGGCGCGTCAGGCGCCAAGGCGCTTGACGACCAGGTAGATGCCACCAGCGGCGCCGAGCACACACCCGATCGCCGTGACGATTCCTCCGGCATTGAGCCACTCGTCGATCAGCCAGCCGACGAAGCCCCATACGGCGATGCCCGAGATGAGGTATCCGACGGCGGCCCAACCTTCGTTGGCACCACTCGATCCGGACTGCTTGGGTGTCTGGTTACCGGCCATGACGCGGTGACCATATCAGCCTGCCGGGAGCACCTGTGCATCGACCCCCGCGTGCTCATCGCGCGGGGGTTGCTCTAGGGGCCGGGTGCCATCAACCGACGGCCGTCAACGTTACTACGCCGAACGCCAGGCGAACGTCAACTACACGACTGATGCGTGAGTGAATGTTGCGCACGGTCACCCCCAGACGGTTAGCTGAAGGTCAAGGATAACAATGCGTATGGGGGTAATGACCTTGCGCAACGCCGTCATCGCGTTTTTCGTCATTCTGACCGCCGTCGTGATCACCAAGACGGGCCCCGGCGACAGGCCACGGACGGCCTCGAGCGGCGGTGACGGGAGGGTCGTGTGTTCGGTTTCACCGCAGCGGCCCACGGAGAAGGGCGGCAGGATCGTCGCCGCCGCCCAGTTCCGCTGCGACCCGCCCGGCCCCGACGGGCTGACCGTCACCGTCCGGCTGCAGCGCAACGACGGCGGCACCTGGGTCACTGTGGCCCAGGACACGTTCGTCAGCAATGTGGCCAACACGACCCGCGAGCGGTCCGCCGCGGACAGGACCCGGCAGGTCGGCACCGCCTGCGCGGACGGCACCTTCCGCACCCAGGTGGAGGCCAGCGTGTATGACAACCGGCGCAGCTCCGGGCTGTCCAACACCAGCGGCGAGCGCCGCAACCCCTGCTGAAGGCGCGCTGCTAGGACGGCTCGATCTCCACGTAGGGGATCTTCGCCCGCCACACCCAGACCGCCTGGGCCGCGACCCAGATCAGCGTGCCGGCGATCACCAGCGCGCCCAGCCACGGCAGGCCGCCCCAGCCGGTCTCCGCGACGATCCACATGACGACGCCGATGATCGCGAACTTGAGGATGTACGTGCCGAGCGCCACCGGCATCAGCAGGTGCCGGGCCCGCAGGTCGGTCACCGCGATGACCAGGCTCGACACGGTGTAGCTCAGCATGACGAGGGCCACGCCGGCGAGGGCGCCGAGCGCGCCGGTGCCGCCGTCACGCCACCAGGCGAGCGGCGCGGCGGCCACGAGCAGGCCACCCATCGCGATCAACGCGGTCGGCAGGTGCTGCAGTCGCTTCCTCACAGTGGAGCAGGATACGCCGGGAACCGCCCGACCAGGTCGGTCACCCGGTCGCCGACCCGCTCACCACGGATCGCGCCGCCGATCAGCGCGGCGATCTCGGCCATCTCCGCCTCGCCCATCCCCTGCGTCGTCACCGACGGCGTGCCGACCCGCACCCCGGAGGCGGTCATCGGCTTCTCCGGGTCGTACGGGATGGCGTTCTTGTTCAGGGTGATCCCCGCGGCGTCGCAACGCTCCTCGGCGTCGCGCCCGGTGATCCCGAGCCCGCGCAGGTCGATGAGGGCCAGGTGGGTGTCGGTGCCGCCGGACACCGGCCGCATCCCCTGCGCCTCGAGCCCGGCGGCGAGCGCCCGCGCGTTGCGCACGACCTGGGCCGCGTAGTCCGCGAACGCCGGCTGTGCCGCCTCGTGCAGCGCGACCGCCTTCGCCGCGACCGCGTGCATGAGCGGCCCGCCCTGCGTGAACGGGAAGACCGCCTTGTCGATGCGCTGCGCGAGGGTCTCCCGGCACAGCAGCATGCCGCCGCGCGGGCCGCGCAGCACCTTGTGCGTCGTGCAGCTGACCACGTCGGCGTGCTCGACCGGCGACGGGATCGCCTTGCCGGCGACGAGGCCGATGAAGTGCGCCGCGTCGACCATCAGGTAGGCGCCGACCTCGTCGGCGATCGCGCGGAAGCGGGCGAAGTCGATCAGCCGCGGGTAGGCGGTAGCGCCGCAGATGATCATCGCGGGACGGTGGCTGAGGGCGAGGTCGCGCACCTCGTCGTAGTCGATCAGCTCGTCCTCGCGGCGCACCGGGTACCCGACCGTGTTGAACCACTTGCCGGAGAAGTTGACCTTGCTGCCGTGGGTGAGGTGCCCGCCGTGCGGCAGCTCCATCGCCAGGACGGTGTCGCCGGGCATGAGCAGCGCCGCGTACGCCGCGAGGTTGGCGCTCGCGCCGCTGTGCGGCTGGACGTTGGCGTGCTCGGCGCCGAACAGCGCCTTGGCCCGCTCGATCGCGAGCTCCTCGGCCCGGTCGACGGCGGCGCAGCCGCCGTAGTAGCGACGGCCGGGGTAGCCCTCCGCGTACTTGTTGGTCAGCGTCGAACCCAGCGCGGCCAGCACCGCGGGCGAGGTGAAGTTCTCGCTGGCGATGAGCTGCAGGCCGCCGCGCAGGCGGTCCAGCTCGTCGAGGACGACGTCCGCGATCTGCGGGTCCGTCTCGCGGAGCGCGTCGAAGTCCGGCCCCCAGTAGGTGTCGCCCATGAAAACGAGTCTAGGGCGCATGAGCGCAGGGTAAGCATGAAGTCATGCGATGCCTCGTGACCGGTGCGACCGGCTATGTCGGCGGCCGGCTGGTCCCCCGTCTCCTCGCCGCGGGCCACGAGGTGCGCTGCCTGACCCGCGACCCGCGGCGGCTGCGGGACGTGCCGTGGGCGGACCGGGTCGAGATCGTGCAGGGCGACCTGGTGGAGGAGCAGGACGAGCGCCTCACCGACGCCATGCGCGACGTCGACGTCGTCTACTACCTGGTCCACGCGCTCGGGCAGGCGGCGTTCGAGGACGTCGACCGGCTCAGCGCGCTCAACCTCGCCGTCGCCGCGGTCGACGCCGGCGTGCAGCGGATCGTCTACCTGGGCGGACCGGTGCCGGACGACGGGACCGTCTCGCCGCATCTGCGCTCGCGCGGCGAGGTCGCCGACATCTTCCTGCGCAGCGGCGTGCCGACCGTCGTGCTGCGCGCGGCCGTCATCATCGGCTCCGGCTCGGCGTCGTTCGAGATGCTGCGGTACCTCACCGAACGGCTGCCAGTCATGGTCACCCCCCGCTGGGTGCACAACCGGATCCAGCCGATCGCGATCCGCGACGTCCTGCGCTACCTCGTCGCCGCCGCGACCGTCTTCCCCGTGCCGCTCAACCGGGCGTTCGACATCGGCGGGCCCGACGTGCTCACCTACGCCGAGATGATGCGCCGGTACGCCGTCGTCGCCGGCCTCCCGCCACGGGTCGTGCTGCCGGTCCGGGCGCTCACCCCGTGGCTGTCGTCGCATTGGGTCGGCCTGGTCACGCCGGTGCCCAACCGGATCGCCCGCCCACTCGTCGGCAGCCTCATCCATGAGGCGGTCTGCCGCGAGCACGACATCGCCGCGTTCGTGCCCGACCCGCACGACGGGCTCACCGGCTTCGACCTCGCCGTCCGGCTCGCGCTGCGCAAGATCCGCGACGCGGACGTGGAGACCCGCTGGGCCAACGCGGCCCTCCCGGGCGCGCCGAGCGACCCGCTGCCGTCGGATCCCGCGTGGTCTGGCGGCACGGTGTACCGCGACGACCGCAGCCGGATCGTCGAGGCCTCGCCGGACCAGCTGTGGCGCGTCATCGAGGCGATCGGCGGGCAGAACGGCTGGCACTCCTTCCCGCTCGCCTGGTCGGTCCGCGGCTGGCTGGACCGGCTCGTGGGCGGGGTGGGGCTGCGCCGCGGCCGCCGCGACCCGCACCGCCTCTACGTCGGCGAGGCCCTGGACTTCTGGCGGGTGGAGGAGATCGTGCCGGGCGAGCTGCTGCGGCTGCGCGCCGAGATGAAGCTTCCCGGGCAGGCCTGGCTCGAGATGCGCGCGGCGCTCGATCAGCGTGGGCGGCTGGTGTACGAGCAGCGCGCCGTCTTTCTGCCGCGCGGCCTGGCCGGCCACCTGTACTGGCTCAGCGTCGCGCCCTTCCACGCGATCGTCTTCGGCGGCATGGCCCGCAACATCGCCCGCTCCGCCGAACGCCTCCCCGCGCCGGCGACGGTCAGCGGCTGATCCGCAGCGCAGGCTCGGCGGCCGAGCAGGGCCGGGCCGGGCCGAGTCAGCGGCCGAGCAGGGCCTGGGCCAGCGGCCGAGCAGGGCCTGGATCAGCGGCCGAGCAGGGCCGCCGCGAGAGGGCGGGTCAGCGCCTGGACCTGGTCGGCGACGATGCCGAAGAAGTCGTCGGGGCGGCCCCACGGGTCGGCGAGGTCGTCCTCGTCGCGCACCGTGTCACGCGCCTTGTCCACCAGGTCGACCAGCGCGACGCCCCGGTCGTACACGTCGCCGGTCGCGGGCAGGTCCGCCGCGACCGTCGGCAACAGGCGCGCGAACTGGCCCCACACGAACGTCCGGGGCGCCGCGTCCGGTCGGAGGGACACCACGAAGTCGACCTGTTCGGCCGTCGCGGTCAGTACCAGATCCGAGGCGTCGACATGCTCGGCCAGGAGCTTGCGGGCGCGGAAGCCCGCGGTGTCGCCGCCCCGGGCGATCACCTGCCTGGCCGCCTGCGGGTCCATCGACTCGCCCGCGTGCCATCCGCCGGTGCCCGCGCCGTGGACGTAGATCAGGTCAGGTGACGCGCCGAGGGCGGCGAGGTCGGCGACGAGCAGCCGCTCCGCCATCGGCGACCGGCAGATGTTGCCCATGCACACGCACAGGACGCTGAACGGCGCCATGTGGTCTCAGTCCTCCAGGCCGATCAGGGTCGGCACGACCTCGCGCAGCTTCTCGATCGGGATCGCGCCGGCCCGCAGCACCCGGTGCTCGCTGTTGGTCACCGAGATGATCGTGCTGGCGACCGGCTCGGGGCACGGGCCGCCCTCCAGGTAGACGCTCACCGAGTAGCCCAGCTGGTCGCGGGCCTCGGCCGCGGTCTCCGCCGCCGGCTGGCCCTGCTTGTTGGCCGACGAGACCGCCATCGGTCCGGTTTCGCGCAGCACCTCCAGCGCGATCGGGTGCAGCGGCATGCGCACCGCGACCGTGCCGTCGCCGCCGCCCAGGTCCCACTGCAGGCTCGGCGCGTGCTCCACGACGATCGTCAGGGCGCCCGGCCAGAACGCGTCGACGAGGTCCCGCGCCGCCTGCGGCAGCCCGAAGACGAGCCCGTCGAGGGTGTGCCGGGAGCCGACGAGCACCGGCACCGGCGCGGTGCTGCCCTTGGCGTTGTTGAGCGCGGTGACCGACCAGGACTTGAACGCGTCGGCGCCGATGCCGTAGACCGTGTCGGTCGGCATGACGACCAGGTCGCCGCGGCCCACCGCCTCGATCGCTGCGGCGATCCCGCGGTCGCGCTCGGCAAGCTGACTGCAGTCGTAGAGCATCACGCGGCTAGTCTGCCACTCGCCGGGCGGTGACGAAGCGCGGGCGCCCGGCGAGATCACGGTGGTCCGTCACCTCGTCGAACCGACCGGTCGCCCGGATCAGCGCCGGCAGCGACTCGCCGTGGCTGTCGTCGTGCTCGATCCCCAGCCGTCCGCCGGGGCGCAGCAGCCCGGCCGCCCGCTCGACGAGCCCCGGCATGAGCGCCAGGCCGTCGCCGCCGGCGAACACGGCGTCGTGCGGGTCGTACACCGCGACCTCCACATCGACCGCAGCGCCCTCCGGGACATAGGGCGGGTTGCTCAGCACCAGGTCGACCGTGCCGTCGAGCTCCCGCAGGGTGGCCGGATCGGTCACATCGCCCTCGACCACGTGGACGTCGGGCGCCAGGCTCGCCACGTTGCGCCGCAGCCACCGCAGCGCGGCAGGGTTCTGCTCCACGCACCACACCTCGGTGTGCGCGTCCCGCATCGCGATGGCGATGGCCCCCGACCCGCCGCAGAGGTCCACGATCGTCGTTTTCGGCGTCGGTACGAGTCGCTGCCGCGCCTTGTGTGCCCACTCCACGAGCAGCTCCGTCTCGAATCGTGGGATGAAGACCCCTTCACCGACCGCGAGTTCGTGCCCGTAGAACGGCGCCGTGCCGGTCAGGTGCTGCAACGGAACCCGCGCACTCCGCCGGCGGACGAGATCGCTGATCTGTGCGCGTTGTCCCGCATCCGGCAAGGGTGCGGTCAGCAGCCGCGACCTGGGGATGCCCAGCACGTGGGCGGCGATCAGCTCCGCGTCGACCCGCGGCGACGCCACACCCGCCCGGTCCAGCACGCGGGTGGCGGCCGCGATCACCACGGAAAGCGTGGCGGTTTCGGCATCGGGCATGTCATCTTCGGTGCTGTGCACCCCATAATCATGGGGCGCGCGAAAGGAGGGCCCGATGGCGGTGGCAGACCGCACGTCGGAACTGACCCGCGCCCGGCGCTTGATCTTCGACGACCACCTCGACGAGGCGATGACGGTCATCGACCGCATCCTGGCCGGCGACCAGCCCCCGCACGACCGCGTCGAGGCGCTCACCCTGCGCCTCATCGCCCTGATCAACATGGGCCGCGCCGAGGACTACCCGGCCGCCCTCGACGCCGGCCTCGCCGCCGCCCGTCAGGTGCAGGACCCCGCGCAATACGGTGAGCTGCAGGCCCTCGCCGCGATCGTCGCCCTGCGCGCGGGCTCGCTGGACCGCTGCGTCCGCGCGCTCGTGCACGGCTCGCGGGCCCTCGGCGCCGTCGAGCTCACCGACGAGGCCACCGCGTGGGGGTGGCACAACCTCGCGATGGCCTACTCGTACACCGGCTTCCACGAGCACGCGAACGCCGCCATGGTGAAGGCCCGCGAGGTCGCCGCCGAGGTCGGGGTCACCACCGCCAACACCGACTTCGCCACCCCGCAGATCCGCCTCCTGCACGCCGTCGAGCTGGACCACCGCGGCGACAGCGAGGGCTGCCAGCGCATCCTGCGCGACGTCGTGAGCGACCTCGAGCGCAAGCACAAGGACAACGACCTCGACAAGCTGCGCCCCATCGCCCGCGGCGCGCTCGGCTACGCGGTGCTGCGCCTGGGCACTCTCGGCATCCAGGGCCTCGTCACCGACGTCGACCCGTGGCCGCTGCTGGAGTCCGCCGGCATGTCCACCCGCGCCCGCGACCTGCGCACCCTCGGCGCCGTCTGCAAGGCCATCGCCGAGCGCCGCCCGATCGAGGCCGTCGCCCGCCTGGAGACCGCCCACGTCAGCGACGAGTCCCTGGGCGCCGCCGAGCAGCACCGCCTCCGCGCCCTGGCGCACCTGGGCACCGGCGACTACCGCTCGGCGTACCACGCCGACCGCCACGCCTTCCACGTCGCCAACGTGCAGCCCGACCGCCTCCGCGACCTCTTCGTGGAAGGCGTCGCCGCGCTCCTGGACCACGAGGACCTGGTCCGCCGCGTCGACTTCCACCGCGGCGAGGCCCAGACCGACCCCCTCACCGGCCTGCCCAACCGCCGCTACCTCGAGGAGCACGTCACCAAGCTCGTCTCCGCCGGCGGCCACGCCGTCCTGGGCGTCTGCGACCTGGACGGCTTCAAGCAGGTCAACACCCGCCACGGCCACCTCTCCGGCGACCTCGTCCTGCAACGCGTCGCCGGCGTGCTCAACCGCGTCATGCGCAAGGGCGACTTCGTGGCCCGCTACGGCGGCGACGAGTTCGTCGTCGTCCTGCCCACCACCTCGGCCGCCGAGGCCCGCGAGATCCAGCGCCGCATCGTCGCCGCCGTCGCCGCCGAGGACTGGCACGCCATCGTCCCAGGCACCCCCGTCGGCGTCACCATCGGCTGGGCCGGCCTGTCGGGCGAGGACTTCGAGTCGGTCGCCGAAGCCTTCGAAGCCGCCGACCACGCCATGCTCCGCGCCAAAACCCCCCGCCCCCGCGCCGCCAGCTGAGCGCTGTAATTCCCCCACCGCTGTCGCGGCGGGTCCCGGCGGGGATTCCCACCCGACCGCTGTGTTTCCGCCCCACCGCTGTCGCGGCGGTCCCGGCGGGGATTCTCACCCGCACCCCAATGCGCCGCTCCGCGGCGCACTGCCCGCGCCGAGGCGCGTGGCAGGGCAAGCGGCGCATGCGCGCCGCATCCGGTGGTCGGCCGCCGTGGTAGCCGGGGTCGGGGTTCCCCATGATCCCGTGGCGTTTTGGTAGCCAGAGCTACCAGAACCATTCGGGATCATGAGGTGGTGTCGAGCACCGCTTGCCGGGGCTGATGCCCGCGCTCCGCACTGCCGTCGCAAGTACGAAATTTCCGGTGTGCGACGAGGCCCGCGTGCGGCCAACGGCCCGCATTGCGGAAGCGGTCCGCAGCGACTCATCTCAGGGCTGGTCTCGCCCCCAGTGATCCCGAATGGTTTCGGTAGCCCTGACTACCAGAACCGCACGGGATCATGGATAGCAAGCGCCACGCTACCGGGCACGAGTCTGCACCTCCCGGCACCGCGACAAGCCCGAAAACCGGCGGCGGGACTGGCCGATGCTCGACGCCCGCCCGGGCTGCGGAAGCCACCCTCCTCGTGATCCCGAATGGTTTCGGTAGCCCTGGCTACCAGAACCGCACGGGATCATGGGGAGGCGGTCTGCGGAGGTCGCTGAGTGAATCTCCTGGCCGCGCAAATCCGGAATGTTCGGCATGAGATGGCTCTTCGGCTGCTGCCGGTTTGTGATGGGCGTCGGCAAGAGTGTCGGAGTGCTGACATTGCGCCGCTGGCTGCCGGATTTGTCGGACTTGCGAAGAAGATGCGGCGGCATCAACCTTGCCGGGCCGCGGGGTGCGGGGACGGGGCAGCGGTGAGTGCTGACGCCCGCGTGAGGAAAGCTGAACGCCAGGGTCAGCGGACGGCGAGCAGGATGCGGGCGTTTTCCTCGCGGATGCGGGCGCGCTCCTGGTCGGCGCAGACGGCGGCCCAGGCGTTGGCCTTGGCGGTGGGCATGCGGTCGGCGCCGAGCATCGACAGGCCCACCTTGTAGATCAGGTCGGCTGCGGTGCCGACCACGACGCGCGGGGCTGCGGACAGGTCGACGGGCGACGATGGCATGGCGTCCCTCCGGGAGGCTCGGGTCGGCAGCTTGATCACGATCGGTAAGGTCATCCGGCTCGAAACGCTACCTGACTTTAGCCTGCCCCTGCACCGTTTCCGCTGTGTGACGTCTGCGTTAGACCCGCGTCACCCTCGGCTGAGCTGGTCGTCACCCGCGAGGCGGGCCTTGCGGTCGGCGTCGGCCAGGGCGTCCAGGACGCTGTCGAGGTCGCCGGCCATGGCCAGGTCCAGGTTGTACGCCGTGTAACCGATGCGGTGGTCGGAGATGCGGTTCTGCGGGTAGTTGTAGGTGCGGATGCGCTCGGAGCGGTCGACGGTGCGCACCTGGGAGCGGCGGGCGTCGCCTGCGGCGGCGGCGGCCTGCTCCTCGGCGAGGGCGGCCAGCTTGACCTTGAGCATGCGCATCGCGCGGTCCTTGTTCTGCAGCTGGGAGCGCTCATTCTGGCAGGAGACGACGATGCCGGTCGGCAGGTGGGTGATGCGGACGGCGGAGTCGGTGGTGTTGACGCTCTGACCGCCGGGGCCCGAGGAGCGGAAGACGTCGACGCGCAGGTCGTTGGCGTCGACCTCGATCTCGCCCGCCTCCTCGATCTCGGGGGTGACGAGGACGCCGGCGGCGCTGGTGTGGATGCGGCCCTGGGACTCGGTGGCCGGCACGCGCTGGACGCGGTGGACGCCGCCCTCCCACTTGAGCCTCGACCAGACGCCGTTGCCGGCGTCGGGGATGCCGCGGGTCTTGATGGACACGGCGACGTCCTTGTAGCCGCCGAGGTCGGACTCCTGCGAGTCGAGCACCTCGGTCTGCCAGCCGTGGCGCTCGGCGTACCGCAGGTACATCCGCAGCAGGTCGCCGGCGAAGAGCGCGGACTCCTCGCCGCCCTCGCCCGCCTTGACCTCCAGGATGACGTCCTTGGCGTCGTTGGGGTCGCGCGGGGCGAGCAGCTCGGCCAGGCGCTCCTCGATGTGCGGGATGCGCGCCTCCAGCTCGTCGGCCTCGCCGCCGAACGCCGGGTCCTCGGCGGCCAGCTCGCGGGCCGCCGCGAGGTCTTCGCGGGCCGAGTCGAGCTCGCCGGAGGTCTTCGCGATCGGCGACAGCTCGGCGAAGCGCCGGCCGGTCTTGCGGGCCAGGGTCTGATCGGCGTGGATGCTCGGGTCGGCGAGCTTCTGCTCGAGCTCCTGGTATTCGGCGAGGAGCGCCTGCAGTCGCTGCCCTGAAGAGGTGTCGGTGCTCATTGTCTCGCGCCCCACAAGAGAACCCCACGAGGGGAAAAACGGCCAAGGACGAAGTCGGCGCCCGCACCGACCCCCATGTCGGACGAGGGTGGTGCGGGCGCCGGAGGCGCAGCTAGGCCTTCTTGGCCTGGACCTTCGCGTACTTCTGCTGGAACTTCGCGACCCGGCCGGCCGTGTCGAGCACACGCTGCTTGCCCGTGTAGAACGGGTGGCAGACGGAGCACGTCTCCACGTGGATCGTGCCGCCCTTGGCGGTGCTGCGGGTGGTGAACGAGTTACCGCAGGAACAGGTGACCTCGGTGGTCGCATACTGCGGGTGAATGTCAGGCTTCATGGCCGCGGGTCCTTTCGTCGTGGTCGCCGGGTCGCCGTGTGGCGTGAACCGGAACCTGGTCTGGCCGTCGGTCAAGTCTGCCATGACCGGGTCACGGCACCTCAACCGGTCTCTGCAACGCCGGCCCACCCGCCGGCATTCCCGCCGCCCGGACCCGCGCGGTGAGCGGGCCCACGGCGATGACCCAGCCGAAGAGGACCAGCACGAAGAGCCGCTGGAGCAGACCGGACGCGCCGGGGACCGCGCCGCCGACCATGGCGGCCATCGTGACGAACGACACCACGCCCACCGCGATCGACGGCCAGACGAGCCGCCGGGCGCCGTTGCGGGCGGCCGCGCGGGCAAGCGTGAACACCGCGATGATCAGCAGCAGGAACAGCAGCACCGAGACCAGGTTGTGCACGACGTGGCGCAGCGGGACGGTGCCGGCCGCCTCGGCCGCCTGGCAGGCGCCGATCCAGTCGGAGCAGGCCGGCCTGGCCAGGCCGGCGACCACCAGCAGCGCGCCGGCGACGAGGGTCAGGACGCCGGCCGTCTTCGCGGCGGCACCGCTCGGCAGCTGCCTGAACAGGCCGAGACCCGCGCCGCGGAGCTGCGGGCGCGGCTGGAGCAGCTGACCGAGAGCCGGGCCCGTCCCGCCACCGCCCAGGTCGAGGAGCGCCGGCGCCTGGAGCGTGACATCCACGACGGAGCCCAGCAGCAGCTCGTGGCGCTGGCCGTACACCTGCGGAAAGCCGAAGAGACCGCCGGCACCGACGAGGCGAGGGCGGCCATCGCGGCCTGCCGGGCCGAGCTCGGCACCTGCGTCGACGATCTGCGCGAGCTGGCCCGCGGCATCTATCCGCCGGTGCTCGCCGCGCGGGGGCTCGCGGCCGCGCTCAAGGGCAGGGCCCGCTCCGGCGCCGGCGACCTGCGCATCACCGTGCGCTCGACGGTGGACGGCCGGCGGTTCGGCCCCGCGGTGGAGCTCGCCGCGTACTTCACGGCGCTGGAGGCGCTGCAGAACGCGGCGAAGCACGCGCCCGGCGCGACCGTGACGGTCAGCCTGGACGCCACGGAGACCGCGCTCGAGCTGCGGATCGCCGACGACGGGCCGGGGTTCGTCACGCCGGCGAGCGGCGGGACGGGGCTGCTCGGGATGGCCGACCGGATCGGCGCGGCCGGCGGCACGTTCGCGATCGACTCCGCGCGGGGGGCGATCATAACCGCGCTGCTCCCGTTTACACCTGAATAAGGCGAGCACGGCTCACCTACCCTGACCCGTGCTATGAGCCTTCACATCGACGCATTGTGTGACCCGGCGCTGCTGGCCGAGATGGCCCGCGGCGGCTTCGTGCGCACGCAACGCCACCCCTCGCTGCCCCTGCTGATCCACAACTACACCGAGAAGGCGCAGTACGAGAACGTCTGGAACGCAGCCACGCTCGCGTGCCGGGGCCTCGTCGTGCACGCCGGGACCGGCATGGTCCTCGCGCGGCCGTTCACGAAGTTCTTCAACCACGGCCAGCCGGGCGTGCCCGAGATGGACTTCGACGGCCCGGTGCGCGTCACCGACAAGGCCGACGGCTCGCTGGGCATCATGTACCCGACGCCGGACGGCTGGGCGTTCGCGACCCGCGGCTCGTTCGACTCGGAGCAGGCCCGGCACGCGACGGCGCTGTTCCGCGAGCGGTACGCCGGCCGCTTCACGCCGCCTGAGGGCCTCACGGTGCTGGTGGAGATCATCTACCCGTCGAACCGGATCGTGCTCGACTACGACGGCCTCGACGACCTCGTGCTCCTCGGCGCGGTCGAGATCGCCACGGGCCGCAGCCACGGCCCGGAGGCGGTGCCCGGCTGGCCCGGCCCGGTCGTCGACACGTTCGACCACGCGACGCTCGCCGATGCGCTCGCCGCGCCGCCGCGCGACAATCGCGAGGGTCTCGTCGTGCACTTCACCGGCACCGACACCCGGTTGAAGATCAAGTATTCGGAGTACGTGCGGCTGCACCGCATCGTGACCGGGCTCAACGCGCGGGTCGTGTGGGAGGCCGCCGGCGCCGGCACGCTCGACGCGCTGCTGGAGCCGCTGCCCGACGAGTTCCACGCGTGGGCGACGAGGATCGCCGCCGGGCTGCGCGAGGAGGCGGCGGCGCTCGCGGCCGAGGTCGAGTCGGCGTACGAGGCGACCGTCGCTACGCTGCCCGACGGCTGGGGGCGCAAGGAGTTCGCGCTCGCGGTCGCGAAGCACCCGGCGCGCAGCTGCCTGTTCCTGCGCCTCGACGACAAGGACTACCGGGGCCTGCTCTGGCAGCGGGTCCGGCCCATGGTGACGGAGGAGAGCTGATGGCGTCGCTGACCATCACCCGCGGGCTGCCCGCCTCGGGCAAGACCACCTGGGCCCGGGGCCAGTCCGGGCTGGTCCGCGTGAACCGCGACGACCTCCGCGCGATGCTGCACGGCGGCCGGGTCGCCGACGAAGCGCTGCGCGGCCGGGCCGAGAAGGAGGTCACGCAGGCGCACCACGCCGCGATCGACGCGCTGCTGCTCGGCGGCGCCGACGTCGTGTGCGACGACACCAACCTGCGGTCCCGGGTCGTGCGCGAGCTGGCGGAGCTGGCGGCGAAGCACGGCGCGGCCTTCACCGTGCGCGACTTCACCGACGTGCCCGTCGACGAGTGCGTCCGGCGCGACGCGCTGCGCGAGGGCCCCGGTCACGTCGGCGAGGAAGCGATCCGGTCCATGCATCAGCGGTACCTGGCGGGCCGCGTCCTGCCCCTGCCGCTGCCGGTGCTCGACACCAGCTCCGGTGTGACGTACGAGCCGCCGCCGGACGCGCCGCGGGTGGTGCTCGTCGACATCGACGGCACGGTCGCGCTGATCAACGACCGCAGCCCGTACGACGTCAGCCAGGTCAGCTCGGACCTGCCCAACGCGCCCGTGATCGCGGCGGTCCGGGCGATGCACGCGGCGGGGCACGAGATCGTGTACTGCAGCGGCCGCACCGACGACTGCCGCGACGACACGGCGGCGTGGCTGGCCGAGCACGTCGGCGTCCCGTATGCGGGCCTGTTCATGCGCGTCACCGGCGACCAGCGCCGCGACAGCATCGTGAAGCAGGAGATCTTCGACAAGGAGATCCGCAGCCGGTATCACGTGGTCGGCGTCTTCGACGACCGCCAGCAGGTGGTCCGGATGTGGCGGGCCCTCGGCCTGACCGTCTTCCAGGTCGCGGAAGGGAACTTCTAACTCAGCGCCTCGGGCTTGTGCACGGCCTCCCGGCCGGTCTTGTCGCTCTTCACGACGAACTGCGGCTCGTCCTTGGAGGCCGCCACGGTCCGGCCGGCGGCCTCCGTGCGGCCGGTGATCTTGCGGATGACGGTGCCGTTGACGGTCCTGCCGTGCGACCGCCAGCGCACCTTGTCGCCTCGTTTCATGGTGTACGGATACCCGAAGGCCCCCGTAGGACACGTTCCTACGGGGGCCTTCGTGCCGCTTTACTCGCCCGGTGTGGTCTGGGCGATCTGCATCAGGAACTCGACGTTGGTCCGGGTCTTCTTCAACCGGTCCAGCAGCAGGTTGAGCGCCTCCTGCGAGTCGAGCGCGTGCAGCACCTTGCGCAGCTTGATGACGATCGCGAGTTCGTCGGGCGCCAGCAGGATCTCTTCCTTGCGGGTGCCGGACGGGTCGATGTCGATCGCCGGGAAGATGCGCCGGTCGGCGATCTTCCGGTCGAGCTTGAGCTCGGCGTTGCCCGTGCCCTTGAACTCCTCGAAGATGACCGTGTCACCGGTCGAGCCGGTCTCCACCAGCGCGGTGGCGATGATCGTCAGCGAGCCGCCGTTCTCGATGTTGCGGGCCGCGCCGAGGAACCGCTTCGGCGGGTAGAGCGCCGTCGAGTCGATACCACCGGACAGGATGCGGCCGCTCGCCGGCGACGCGTTGTTGTACGCGCGGCCGAGGCGGGTGATCGAGTCGAGCAGCACGACGACGTCGTGGCCCAGCTCGACGAGGCGCTTCGCCCGCTCGATCGACAGCTCGGCGACCGTGGCGTGGTCCGTCGGCGGCCGGTCGAACGTCGAGGCGATGACCTCGCCCTTCACCGACCGCTGCATGTCGGTGACCTCTTCGGGCCGCTCGTCGACCAGGACCACCATCAGGTGGCACTCCGGGTTGTTGCGGGTGATCGCGTTGGCGATCGACTGCAGCACCATCGTCTTGCCGGCCTTCGGCGGCGACACGATGAGCGCCCGCTGGCCCTTGCCGATCGGCATGACGAGGTCGATGACGCGGGTGGTGAGGATGTGCGGCTCGGTCTCCAGCCGCAGGCGGTCCTGCGGGTAGAGCGGGGTCAGCTTGTAGAACTCGGGGCGGCGCTTGGCCTCCTCCGGGTCCATCCCGTTGACCGTGTCGAGGCGCACGAGCGGGTTGTACTTGTCGCGCCGCTGCTCGCCGTCGCGGGGCTGGCGCACGGCACCGGTCACGGCGTCGCCGCGGCGCAGCCCGTAGCGCTTGACCTGCGACATCGCGACATACACGTCGTTGGAGCCGGACAGGTAGCCGGTGGTCCGCACGAACGCGTAGTTGTCGAGCACGTCGAGGATGCCGGCGACCGGCACGAGCACGTCGTCGTCGCTGACCTGCGGCTCGTTGCCACCGCGGGCGCCCGCGGCGCCGGTCGGCTGCACCTCGCCGTCGCGGTCACGGCCACGGCGGCGGTCCCGGAACCGGCTGCGGCGGCCGCGGCGGCCGGTGCCGTCGTCGTCGCCGTCCTCGTCGTTGAAGTTGCCGCGCTGGTTGCGGTCGCCACCGGCACGCTCGCCGCGCTCGCCACCGCTGCGGTCGGCGCCGCTGCGGTCGGCGCCGCTGTTGCGGTCGCCGCGCTCGGTGCGGTCGCCGCGGTCGTTGCGCTCGGCCCGTTCACCACGCTCGGCCCGCTCGGCCCGCTCGGCCCGCTCGGTGCGGTCGGTGCGGTCGCCACGGTCCGTGCGCTCGGCGCGCTCGGTCCGCTCGGTGCGGTCCGTCCGCTCGCCGCGCTCGGCGCGCTCGGTCCGGTCTCCGCGCTCGGTCCGCTCCGGGCGCTCGGTCCGCTCCGGGCGCTCGGTCCGCTCCGCACGCTCGGTCCGCTCCGGGCGCTCGGCCCGCTCGGCCGAAGCCGGGGCGGCGGTAGCGGCGGCCCGGGAGCCGCGGGTGCGGGTCGGCCGCTCGGTGGTCTCGGCGGCCGGCTCGACGGCCTTCTCCACCGCGGCCGGAGCCTGCTCGGCGGCGTGGGCGGCGGCCGCGGGCGCCTCGGTTGAGGCGGTCGCGGAGGCGGCGGCCGCGCGGGGCTCCGGCGGCCCGGCGGCCCGGGTGGCCCGGCGAGGGGAACGCGTGACGGGCGCCTCGGCCGCGCCCTGGGTGGCGGACGGCCAGTCCTGCTCCGACGGCTCGGCGGCGCGCGCCCCGGCACGCGCCCCGGCGCGGACCCGCCCAGTGACGGCGGGAGCGGCCTCGCCGGCAGTCGCGGCGGCGGCCGGGCGGGACTCGCCGGACTGACGCTCCTGGATGGCTGTCACCAGCTCACCCTTGCGCATCCGCGCGGTGCCGGAGATGCCCAACGAGGCGGCCAGGCTCTGCAGCTCGGGCAGCAGCATGCCGGACAAGCCAGTGCCAGAGCGGCGCCGACGCGTCGCCCCGGCCTCGGCGCCGTCGGCCTCGACCGCGGCGCGGTCGCTCGAGACATCCGACGTGACGTCGGTGGTGTCGCTCAATGGATTCCTTCCCTCGTTAGGCCGGGACACCCGGAGACGAGACACGGTGGCCGGGCGGCCCGGGGGCTCCCACCTCGCTGCCTGGCAGCGGTGCGGGAGGTGTTGCAGCGCTGTGCGGTGAGCCGGGCGCCACCATCTGCGGCCTGGCCCAGCCGTGCGCGCGCGACCACAGGAGACGCGGGTTGGCGGCCGGGCGTGCGCAAAGGGGTGCCACGGGAATCGGAGCACGCCGCCCCGCATGAGATCGCCGCACGGAGCGGCTGCTGTAGGACTAGAGAGTAATCAACTCGCCTAGCCAGCGGCAACAGGGTCCCGATCGGCGTGTTCCAGCGTACCCCATACCAGGTCAACACCGACGAGGGCACCCACCAGATCCACGTCGAGCGGCAAAACACGCCAGCCGGGCACCGCGGAGGGTGTCCAGTCGCCGCCGGTCAGCGCCAGGACGCTCGGTCCCGCGCCCGAGATGACGGCCGCGACGCCCTCGGCCCGCAGCGACGCGACGAGGTCCGCACTGCCAGGCATGGACGGCGCCCGATACCCCTGGTGCAGCCGGTCCTCCGTGGCCGCGAACAGGTGCGACGGATCGATGGTGATCGCATGAACAAGCAGCGCGGCCCGTCCGGCGTTGAGCGCGGCGTCAGCGTGCGGCACGGTCGCCGGCAGCGCGGCCCGCGCCACCTCGGTCAGCCCGCGCGACTCCGGCACGAAGACGAACGGGCGGACCGCAGCGGCGGGATCCACCCGTACAGCGGCGGCACCGGCAGTCTCGGTCCAGGCGATCGTCACCCCGCCCAGCAGGCACGGCGCCACGTTGTCCGGGTGTCCTTCGAGCTCGGCGGCGATGCGCAGCAGGCCCTGCTCGTCGAGCCGCTCCGCGCCGCCGCTGACCAGCGCCCGGGCGAGGACCACCCCGGCCACGATCGCGGCCGACGACGAGCCCATGCCGCGGGCCTGCGGAATGCGGTTGTTGCAGCGCAGCGCCAGCCCGGCGGGCCGCTCCCCCAGCTCGTCGAACACGCGCCGCATGGCCCGCACGACCAGGTGGGTCTCGTCGCCGGGCAGCTCGCCGGCGCCCTCGCCGATCACCTCGACAGTCACCCCGCGGCCGGTCACCCGCGCCTCGACCTCGTCGTGCAGCGACAGGGCCAACCCCAGCGCGTCGAAGCCGGGTCCCAGGTTCGCGCTCGTCGCGGGCACGCGGACGGTGACCGGAGTGGACAGCAGGGCCATGCCGATAATGAGATCACGCCCGTCCCGGCTCACCCTAGGGTGGGCCGGTGCCGCCCACACTGTCGATCCTGGTCCGTAACCGCGACTTCCGCCGTCTGTTCACCGCGGACCTGATCGGCCTCGGCGCCGACTGGTTCGTGCAGATCCCGCTGCTCACCCTGCTGCTGCAGCTGACCGGCTCCGGGCTGTGGGGCGCGCTGGTGCTGGCCGCCGACGTCGGCGTGATCGCGCTGCTGCAGCCGTACGCGGGGGTCATCGCCGACCGGTTCGACCGCCGCCGGATCCTCATCTCGGCCGAGGTCGCGATGGCCGTCGCCACGCTCGCGCTGCTGCTGGTGCGCACCGCGGCGGCCGCATGGCTGGCGGTCCTGTTCATCGGCGTCATCGCGGTGGCGAAGGCGTTCTTCGTCCCGGCCGCCTCGGCGGCCCTGCCCAACGTCGTCGACGCCGACGACCTGCCCACCGCGAACGCGCTGTCGGCCGCCGCCTGGGGCACCACGCTCGTCGTCGGCGCTTCGCTGGGCGGCATCGCGTCAGCCGTGGTCGGCCCGTACTGGTGCTTCGCCCTCTCCAGCGCCCTGTGCTTCCTCTCGGCCGTCCAGATCGTCCGCGTCCGCCGGCCGCTGCAGGTCACCGTCGCGGCGGTGAAGCCGGAGATCGGGGAGGCGCTGCGGTACATCCGCAAGCGCCCGCGGGTGGCCTCGCTGGTGACGGTCAAGGCGGCGGCCGGCCTCGGCAACGGGGTGCTGACCACCTTCCCGCTGCTCGCCGCGGCGCACGGGTTCGGCTCGACGGGCGTCGGGCTGCTCTTCGCGGCGCGCGGTCTCGGCGCGCTCGTCGGCCCGTTCGTGCTGCGGCGGGTGCTCAGCCACCCCTCGTGGCTGCTGCCGGGCATGGCGGTGTCGATGTCGCTCTTCGGGCTGATGTACCTCGCCGTCGGTGCCGCGCCCTGGTTCGCGCTGGTCCTCGCCTGCGTCACCCTCGCGCACCTGGCCGGCGGCGGCAACTGGACGATGTCCAACTACGCGCTGCAGTCCGAGGTCCCCGACGCGCTGCGGGGCCGGGTCTTCGCCACCGACGTCATGCTCGCGCTGCTGTCGGTCGCGGCGTCGCAGCTGATCGTCGGCGCGTTCATCGACCGGGTCGACCCGCGCCTGCTCGCCGCGATCTGCGGCGCCGTGACGCTCGTCTACGCGGCCGGCTGGACGGCGGTCACCCGGCGGCTCCGCCGTGCGGTATCGTAGTGATATCACTTCGATAGCTGGGAGGCTGTCATGGAGAGACGTGCGTTCCGCGTGTCCGGGTTCCTGGTCCTGCTCGTGCTGGTCGCCGCGGTCGGTGCGGCAGCCGCGGTCGACCGCACCGGCGTGCTCGTCGCCATCGTCGCCACGGTCGCCGTGCTGCTCATGACGGGCTTCACCGTCGTCAACCCGAACCAGTCGCGGGTCGTGCAGTTCTTCGGCCGCTACGTCGGCACGATCCACGCCGCCGGCTTCCACTGGACCGTCCCGCTGAGCTCGAAGCGCAGCGTCTCACTGCGGGTGCGCAACTTCGAGACCGCCCGCCTGAAGGTCTCCGACGCCGACGGCAACCCCGTCGAGATCGCCGCCGTCGTGGTGTGGCGCGTCGTCGACACGTTCAAGGCGTCCTTCGGCGTCGACGACCACATCTCCTACGTCGCCGTCCAGGCCGAGGCCGCCGTCCGGCATCTGGCGACGAGCTACCCGTACGAGACGCACGACGACGGCCGGACCTCCCTCCGCGAGGGCACCGCGGTCAGCGAGGAGCTCACGGCCGAGCTGAGCGAGCGGGCCGCCCTCGCCGGCGTCGAGGTGCTCGAGTCGCGCATCACCCACCTCGCGTACGCCCCGGAGATCGCCCAGGCCATGCTCGCCCGCCAGCAGGCCAGCGCCATCGTCGGCGCCCGCTACAAGATCGTCGAGGGCGCGGTCGGCATGGTGCAGAGCGCCCTGGAGCGCCTGAAGGAGCTGGAGGTCGTCGAGCTGGACGAGGAGCGCAAGGCCCAGATGGTGGCCAACCTGCTCGTCGTCCTCTGCGGCGACCGCAACGTCCAGCCGGTCGTGAACACCGGCTCGCTGTACAGCTGAGGATCTGGGCCGTGCCCGAACGCAAGAAGCTCCTCCTGCGCCTCGACCCCCAGGTCTACGACGCGGTCGCCCGCTGGGCCGCCGACGACCTGCGCAGCGTCAACGCGCAGATCGAGTTCGCGCTCCGCCTCGCTCTCCGCCAGGCCGGTCGCACCCCCCGCTCCGCGCCCGACCCGCCGGCGGACCCATCCACGGATCCCGGCTCCGCCGACGGCTCGCCGTGATCCGGAAGATCTTGCATACCCCTTGGGTGCACAGACTCTTCCGGATCATGGACTGTGGGTGTTCACGGCCGGGACGGCCGTGGCGGGGAAGTGGACGCGGACGGAGAGGGCCAGGGCCCGGCGTCAGCTGGGCCCCGGCCCGGAGACCGCGGGAGCAACGGTCCGCACCACCGCGGACCTTGGCCATGAAGTTGGCCATGAAGAAGGATCAGGCCAGGTCGAGGGCCTTTGCGGCGGCGAGCGGGTCCGCGGGGATCGTCGTCGGCGCCGGGGCGGTCGAGATGGCCCACTCGGGGTCCTTCAGGCCGTGGCCGGTGACGGTGCAGACGATCGTCTGGCCGTGCTCGATGAGGCCCTGGGCGCTGGCCTGGAGCAGGCCGGCCACGGAGGCGGCGCTGCCGAGCTCCACGAAGACGCCGACCGAGCGCGCCAGCAGGCGGTAGGCCTGCAGGATGTCGCGGTCGGTCACGGCCTGGATGACGCCGCCGGACTCGTCGCGGGCGTCGACGGCCTTGGTCCAGGAGGCGGGGTTGCCGATGCGGATCGCGGTGGCGATCGTCGACGGCTCGCGGACGACGGCGCCGTTGACGATCGGGGCGGCGCCCGAGGCCTGGAAGCCGAACATGCGCGGGCGGCGGGTGGCGTTGCCGGCCTCGAAGTCCTCCTGGTAGCCCATCCAGTACGCGCTGATGTTGCCGGCGTTGCCGACGGGCAGGCAGTGGATGTGCGGGGCGTCGCCCAGCCCGGCGACGATCTCGAACGAGGCGGTCTTCTGCCCCTGGAGGCGGTCCGGGTTGACCGAGTTGACCAGGGAGACCGGGAAGTCGAGTGAAAGTTTCGAGGCGAGCGCCAGGCAGTCGTCGAAGTTGCCGGAGACCTGCAGGAGGCGGGCCCCGTGCACGAGGGCCTGGGCCAGCTTGCCGAGAGCGATCTTGCCGGTCGGGACGAGGACGGCGCACGTGATGCCGGCGCGGGCGGCGTACGCGGCAGCCGAGGCCGACGTGTTGCCGGTGGAGGCGCAGATGATCGCCTTCGCGCCCTCCTCGACGGCCTTCGAGACGGCGACGGTCATGCCGCGGTCCTTGAAGGAGCCGGTCGGGTTGGCACCCTCGACCTTCAGGTACACGTCGCAGCCGGTGCGGGCGGACAGCTCCGGCGCCGGCAGCAGGGGCGTGTTGCCCTCGTGCAGCGTCACCACCGGGGTCTGCGGTCCGACCGGTAACCGGTCACGGAACTCTTCGATCAATCCACGCCACATGGCGCTACTCCCCTTCGACACGCAGGACGCTCGCCACGGCGCGAACGATGTCCAGGGCCCGCAGCTCGGCGACGGTGGCCGCGAGGGCGCGGTCCGCGGCGGCGTGCGTGACGATGACCAGCACGGCCTGGTTGCCGCGGCCCGACTGGTTGACGGTCGCGATGCTGACCCCGTGTTTGGCGAAGACGCCGGCGACGGCGGCGAGGACGCCTGCCTTGTCCGCGACGTCCAGCGAGATGTGGTAGCGGGTGAGCGCGTCGCCGATCGGACGGATCGGAAGGTCGGCGTACGCGCTTTCCGAGGCCGCGTGTGTACCGGCGAGCCGGTTGCGCGACACGGCCACCAGATCGCCGAGCACGGCGCTCGCGGTGGGCGCGCCGCCGGCGCCACGGCCGTAGAACATGAGCTGGCCGGCTGCCTCGGCCTCGACGAAGACGGCGTTGAACGCGTCGCCGACGCCGGCGAGGGGGTGGGTCCGCGGGATCATCGCCGGGTGCACGCGCACGGAGACGGCGTCGTCCAGCTTGGTGGCGATGCACAGCAGCTTGATCGTGCAGCCCATCGCCTTCGCGCTGGCCACGTCGGCGGCGGTGACCTCGGTGATGCCCTCGCGGTGCACGTCGGCGGCGGTGACCCGGGTGTGGAACGCCATCGACGCGAGGATCGCGGCCTTCGCGGCGGCGTCGAAGCCTTCGACGTCGGCGGTCGGGTCGGCCTCGGCGTACCCGAGCGCGGTCGCCTCCTCAAGCGCCTCGGCGAAGCCGGCACCGGTGCTGTCCATGGAGGACAGGATGAAGTTGGTGGTGCCGTTGACGATGCCGGTGACCCGGGTGATGCGGTCGCCGTGCAGCGAGTCGCGCAGCGGGCGCAGCAGCGGGATCGCGCCGGCGACGGACGCCTCGTAGTACAGGTCGGCGCCGGCCTCGGCGGCCGCCTTGTGCAGGGTCGCGCCGTCCTCACCGAGGAGCGCCTTGTTGGCCGTCACGACGCTCTTGCCGCCGTGCAGCGCCTCCAGCAGCCAGGTGCGGGCCGGCTCGATGCCGCCGACGACCTCGACGACCACGTCGACGTCGTCGCGCTTCACCAGGCCGAGCGCGTCGGTGGTGAACAGCGACGGGTCGATCGGCAGGTCGCGGACGCGACCGGGGCGCCGCACGGCGACCCCGACGAGCTCCAGCGGCGCGCCGATGCGGGCCGTCAGGTCCCGCTCGTGCTCATGGAGGAGCCGGACGACCTCCGCGCCGACGGTCCCGCAGCCCAGCAGCGCCACCTTCACACTCATGGTCACCCCACGTCCAGTTTGAGCAGGTCGTCCTCGGTCTCCCGGCGGACGATCACCCGCGACTCCCCGTCAACCACCGCCACGACCGGCGGACGGGGGACGTGGTTGTAGTTGCTCGCCATGCTGCGGCAGTATGCCCCCGTGCCCGGCACCGCAAGAAGATCTCCGGCCTGAACGTCGGCCGGCAGGAACTCATCCTTCACGATGATGTCCCCGGCCTCGCAATGTTTTCCCACCACGCGGGCGAGAATCGGCGGCTCGGCCGAGGCGCGGCCGGCGACCGTCGCGGAGTAGGCCGCGTCGTAGAGCGCGGTGCGGATGTTGTCGCTCATGCCGCCGTCGACGCTCACGTACGTGCGGATCCCGTCGACGTCCTTGACCGTGCCCACCTCGTAGAGGGTGAACATCGCCGGTCCGACGATCGCCCGGCCCGGCTCGATCGACAGGTGCGGCACGCTGAGGTGCAGCGCCGCGCACTCCTGCTTGACGATGCGCATCAGGTTCGTCGCGAGGTCGGCGGGCTCCGCCGGCGTGTCCTGGGTGGTGTACGCGATGCCGAACCCGCCGCCGAGGTCCAGCTCGGGCAGCTCGATGCCGTGCTGCTCGTTGATCTGTGCCTGCAGCGACAACAGCCGCCGGGCGGAGACCTCGAAGCCCGACGTGTCGAAGATCTGCGAGCCGATGTGCGAGTGCAGGCCGCGCAGCTCGAGGACGTCGTCCTTCAGGATCGTGTCGACGGCTTTCGCGGCGGCACCACCGGACAACGAGAAGCCGAACTTCTGATCCTCGTGCGCCGTGGCGATGTACTCGTGCGTGTGCGCCTCGACGCCGACGGTGACGCGGACCATCACCTTCGGCCTGGTGTTCGTGCGTTTTGCGATGGCGCTCAGACGCTCGATCTCGTCGAACGAGTCGACGATGATCCGGCCGACGCCGGCCTCCACGGCCCGCGTGAGCTCGGCGACGGACTTGTTGTTGCCGTGCAGGCCGATGCGCTCCGGCGGCATGCCGCCCCGCAGCGCCACCGCCAGCTCGCCGCCGGTGCAGACGTCGAGGGACAGGCCCTCCTCGACGAGGATCCTGACGACGTGGGTGGCGATGAACGCCTTGCCGGCGTAGAAGACCTCGGCGCCGCCGAAGGCATCCTTGAACTTGCGGCAGCGCTCACGGAAGTCGGCTTCGTCGAAGATGTACGCGGGGGTGCCGTGCTCGTTGGCGATTTTCCGGATATCTACTGATCCGACCTCAATTGCGCCGTCCTGTGTGCGTTTGACCGTTTTCGGCCAGAGCTGCGGGACGAGGGCGTTGACGTCGTCCGGGGTCCGCAGCCAGGACGGGCCGCTGGAGCCCAGCTCCCCGTGCAGCGCTCCGGCTTCATGTGCGCGCATTGCTTTACATCCGTTCCGGTGCTGAGACGCCGAGCAGGTCGAGCCCGTTGACGATGACCTGACGCGTCGCGTCGTTGAGCCACAACCGGGCCCGGTTGGTCTCGGTGATCGGCTCGTCGCCCTGCGGCAGCACCCGGCAGTTGTCGTAGAAGCGGTGGTAGGCGCCCGCAAGCTCCTCCAGATAGCGTGCCACGCGGTGCGGCTCCCGCAGCTCAGCCGCGGCCGCGACCACGGCCGGAAAGTCGCCGAGCGCCTTGAGCAGGTCGAGCTCCTTCTCGTGCACGAGCAGCGCCGGGTCGTACGTGTCGGTCCGGTGCAGCCCGAGCTCGGCGGCGTTGCGGGCGACGGACGCGGTGCGGGCTCCCACGTACTGGACGTAGAAGACCGGGTTGTCGTTCTTCTGCCGCGTGATGACCTCGATGTCCAGGGTCAGCGGCGAATCGGTCGAGGAGCGCGCGAGGGAGTACCGCGCGGCGTCGACGCCCACGACCTCGATCAGCTCGTCGAGCGTGATCAGCGTGCCGGCGCGCTTGCTCAGGCGCACCGGCTCACCGCCGCGCAGCAGGCTGACCAGCTGGCCGATCAGCACCTCGATGTTGCGCTGCGGGTCGTCGCCGGCGCACGCCGCGATCGCCTTGAGCCGCCCGATGTACCCGTGGTGGTCGGCGCCCAGCATGTAGATGCAGCGGTCGAAGCCCCGCTCGCGCTTGTTGATGTAGTACGCGGCGTCGGCGGCGAAGTAGGTCTTCTCACCGTTGGACCGGATGAGCACCCGGTCCTTGTCGTCGCCGAAGTCCGTGGTGCGCAGCCAGATCGCGCCGTCGGCCTCGAAGATGTGCCCCTGCTTGCGCAGCTCGTCGAGGGCGTGCTCGACCGCGCCGCCGTCGTGCAGGGTCTTCTCGGAGAACCAGACGTCGAAGTGCACGCCGAAGCGCTCCAGGCTGTCCTGCATCTCCTTGAGCATGGCCTTGTAGCCCTCCTGTTGGAAGGCGATCTGCTGCTCTTCTTCGGTTTTGTGCAGGATGTCCGGGTTTTCCGCGACGATCCGTTGCGCGATGTCCTGGATGTACTCGCCGGGGTAGCCGTCGGGCGGCGTCGGCCGGCCGTTCGCCGCGGCCTGCACCGACTCGCCGAACCGGGCCATCTGCACGCCGGCGTCGTTGATGTAGTGCTCGCGGGTCACGTCGGCGCCCGCCGCGGACAGGATCCGGCCGAGCGCGTCGCCGACCGCCGCCCACCGGGTGTGGCCGAGGTGGACCGGCCCGGTGGGGTTCGCCGACACGAACTCGAGATTGACCTTCTCCTTCGCGAGGGAGTCGCCGCGCCCGTACGAGCGGCCCGCCTCCACCACGATCCGCGCCAGCTCGCCGGCGGCGGCCGCGGACAACCGGACATTGAGGAACCCCGGTCCGGCGATCTCCACCGCATCGATCCCGGGAATTTCCTGCAAGTTTTTCGCGACGGCCGCGGCCAGCTCCCGTGGGCTCAGCCCGACCTTCTTGCCCAACTGCAGGGCGATATTCGACGCATAGTCACCATGCTCCGGGTTTCGCGGTCGCTCCACGCTGGTCGTCGCAGGAAGAACGGACGCGTCGAGGTCACGCTCAGTAAGTGCCGCCCTGGCGGCTTCGAGGACTGCTACGGCGAGTTCAGCGGGAGTCACCGACAAATGCTATCGGGGGTAGACTCCGGTACTTGGCGGAGGCCCGTTCTGCTGGTCACAATGCGGGACGGCCGCTCCGGCGGTGTTACGACCCCGCGTCCCGCCCGACCCCCGACCGTTGACCAGACGAGGCCCGATGAGCGAGCACCACGCTGAGCGTTGCGAGGCGACGACATGAGCATGAGCACCCAGCACGGCGGCGGCAACCGCAAGCCGTCGACCAAGCCCGTTGCCGGCGCCAAGCCGAAGCAGGGCGGCGACGAGGTCGAGGACGACCTGGAGGACGAGGCCGCTCCGGTCTCGCTCGGCAAGGAGTCGGACTCGGCGTCGACCTCCGCCTCGGGGAAGCAGAAGGCGAGCCCACGCAAGTCCGCCCCGCCGCGCAAGACGGCCCCCGCCGGCAAGCGCCCCGCGGGCCGTCCGGCGGCCAAGAAGGTCGCTCCGGTGAAGGTGAAGCAGGGCGCCGCCTGGGGCCCGATCATCCTCTTCTCCGTGGTCGGCCTGCTGGCCCTCGGCATCGTGGGCTTCGCCGTCTACCAGGTCCGTGAAAACGGCCTGACCGTCCGCGAGCGCGCCGACCGGATCGACGGCATCAAGGACTTCTACAAGATCAACAAGGAATACACCGAACAGCGCAGCCACGTGTGGGGCCCGCAGAAGTACGACCTCTCGATCGCGAACCCCCCGGTCTCCGGCAACCACAACCAGAACTGGCAGCGCTGCCTCGGCGACGTCTACGCGGCGCCGATCGCCACCGAGCACGCCCTGCACGCCCTGGAGCACGGCGCCGTCTGGATCACGTACCAGCCGAACCTGCCGGCCGACCAGGTCGAGGCCCTGGCCAAGAAGGTCAAGGGCAAGGACTACCTGCTCATGAGCCCCTACGAGGGCCAGGCCAAGCCGATCTCCCTGCAGGCGTGGGGCTACCAGCTGCAGGTCGACAAGGCCAGCGACGCCCGCATCGACGAGTTCATCAAGACCCTGCGGCAGAGCGCCAGCCTCGAGCCCGGCACCCCGTGCTCCCAGGGCGACATCATCACCGAGACCGGCACCACCCCGCGCGACCTCGGCAAAGACGGTGGCGGCACCGGCATGACCTCGGGCGGCTGACCTGTTCGCACAACTCACGGCCCGAGCACGCCTGACCCTGGGCGTGCTCGGCGCCGTTCTCCTCCTCGCCGTGGGCGTCAGCGCCGGGTTCCTCATCCCGACGCTGCGCGCCCCCGGCGACGACTCCGTGGACGCCGGCTTCGCCCGCGACATGAGCCTCCACCACACCCAGGCCGTCGAGATGGCGATGTTCGCGTACCGCCTCGGCTCCACCGACGACATCCGGACCCTCGGCTACGACATGGCCCTCAGCCAGCAGTGGCAGATCGGCCAGATGCAGACCTGGCTCACCGAGTGGCACCTGTCCACCAACTCCGACCGCGCCCCCATGGCCTGGATGCCCGACGGCAAGAACGCCCTCCAGCCAGACGGCCGCATGCCCGGCATGGCCTCCGACGACGAGCTCAAGAAGCTCAAGTCCTCCACCGGCAAGGACTTCGACGCCCTCTGGTGCCAGCTCATGCTCCGCCACCACCTGGGCGGCATCCACATGTCAGAAACCGCCGCCCAGAAGGCCTCCACCACCGAGGTCCGCGACGCCGCCGAGAAGATCCGCGTCTCCCAGCAGTACGACATCACCGCCCTGACCGAGAAACTCCAAGACCTGGGCGCGCAACCCCTCCCCTCCTGACTCAGGAGCCACAGGCGGTCTGTTATCCTTTGCGAGGCCGCAAGGCCCCCGTAGCTCAGGGGATAGAGCACCGCCCTCCGGAGGCGGGGGCGCAGGTTCGAATCCTGCCGGGGGCACACTTCTCGAAGTGGCTCTCATCAGCACAAACGAAGCCCTGGACCAGCGTGAATGCGGTCCAGGGCTTCACTCGTTCGTACGGCTGGATCCCGCCATGATCGGCCGTATACCCCGGACTTCGGGCGCGGACTCGCTTGCAGCGTGAAGCGCCTCAGCGGCGAAAGTTCGTGGAGATTCAGTGCATGGTCTCGAACTGAGCCTGGTCGGGTCGACAGGATGCCAGCATGTCGGACACCGCAACAAGCGACGGCGCTTTGCCGAAGACTGGGCCTGGCCGGTGGTGGATCTGGGCGTTTCACCTGGTCGTCGTTGCGGCGGCGGGGGGCGTGCTGTGGTCCGTGAGCTACCCGGGCAGCAACTTGTCCCTGTTCGCGAGCAGCGGCTGTGCGTCTCTGCTCGCTGGCTGTTTCTGGCTCGGCTGGACCATCCGCATCGCCGGTGCCACCGGCACGTGCAGAAGATGGTTCCCGATCGGACCGGTCATCGGCGTGCTCACCTTGGTGCTGCTCTGCACCGGCGCGCCGTTCAAGATGCGGTGGGCGGCCAGCCGGGGCGCGTTCGCCGCCATCGTCGCCGGACACCCTCTTCCGCCTCCGGGCAGCGAGTGGGAACGATTCACCGTGCCGCGCCGGTTGGGCCTCTACACCATCGTTGAAGCCGGCTGGGTGCCCGGCGGCGCGGTCTTCTACGAAGCTCACGGCGATGTCTTCTACCACGCCGGCTTCGCCTATCTGCCTGGCGGGCCGACCAGGGACGTCGAGACCGCCATGATCGAGCTGGCAAGCTTCCACCACCTCGGCGGCGGCTGGTACCGCTGGAGCGCCACCTCGTAGCGGACACCTGGCGGCAGGCAGCTGCGGGGCTGGATCGGGGCGGCGCCGTCGGCGGGGTGCAGATCGCTGTCGAGCCCCATGACAGGCACTGCGGGGTTGAGTTGCGGTCTGGGTGGTATGTGGTGGTGATGGCCTGTGGGTGCGCTCCGGCTGCGGCGCGCCGGCGGGGGCTGGTGCCGCCACGCCTGCTCGCAGCCGCACGGCCGCATCCGGGGCCAGCCTCGGACGCGAGGTCCGAGCCGCCGCAGTAGTCCTGCGGCTCACCACCGAGGAGATCTTCCTATGACTGACGAGCAGCCGTCCGGCGCGGAGAAGGCGTTCGGGGACTTCGCCCCCGCGCTTGTCGATCTCACCGACGAGGTGTTGTTCGGGCAGGTCTGGGAACGCCCCGAACTGGCCAAGCGGGACCGCAGCCTGATCACCGTGGCCAGCCTGCTGACCAGCGGCAGCACCGAGCAGCTTGTCTTCCACCTTGCTCGTGCCAAGGAGAACGGGGTCACCGAGGCTGAGCTGATCGAGGCGATCACGCACCTCGCGTTCTACGCCGGCTGGCCCAAGGCGATGTCCGCCATGGCGGTCGCCAAGCACGTCTTCCGCGACCAGTGACCGTCCGAATCACCGTCAACCGCAAGGAGTACCGCCGTGCGTCAGACAGTCCCGTACGACCCCGGCGACGTGCGCGTCGAAGCAGCCGTCGCCGATGAGCCATGAGTATGTCGGCGTCGTCGAGGGGGTCGGCAGCGACGTACGCACCGTCAAGCCCGGCCAGTTCGTTGTCGGCACGTTCTTCGCCAGTGACAACACGTGCGAGATCTGCCAGGCCGGCTACCAGACCCACTGCGTCAACCGGCAGCCCGGCTGCACCGGCTCCCAGGCCGACTACACGCGCATCCCGCTGGCCGACGGCACCCTCGTGGCGACCCCCGGCCAGCCGCCGGCCGACCTGATCCCGAGCCTGCTGACCGCCTCCGACGTGCTCGGCACCGGCTGGTTCGCCGCGGTCGCCGCCGAGGCCGGCCCCGGCAAGATCGTCGCCATCGTCGGCGACGGCGCGGTCGGCCTGCTCGGTGTGCTCGCGGCCAGGCAGCTCGGCGCCGAGCGGATCATCGCGATGAGCCGGCACGACGCCCGGCAGAAGCTCGCCCTGGAGTTCGGCGCCACCGACATCGTCGAGGAGCGCGGCGACGAGGGCGTCGTGCGAATCAAAGAGCTCACCAACGGCCTCGGCGCGCACTCGGTCATCGACGCCGTCGGCACCCAGCAGTCGATGATGCAGGCCATCCGCGCGACCCGCCCCGGCGGCCACGTCGGCGGGTAGGTCGCCGAGGCGGCGGGGCCCACGGTGGGCCGATCCTGACCGTATGCTTCGCCCGACGTCCGGCCGAGGAGCGCAGCATGTCCGACCCATCCCAGCCCTTGCCACAGCAACCTTCCTACCCGCCGGGCGCGCCTTCTCCGTTGCCGCCGCAGCAGGTGTACGAGCAGCCACAATTCGTTCAACCACAACAGCCACAATTCGCTCAACCACAACAGCCGCAATACGGGCAGACGCCGTACGGGCAGCCGCAATACGGTCAACCGCAGCAGGCGCAGTACGGGCAGCCGCAGCCCCAGTACGGACCGGCGCAGTACCATCATCCACAGTGGACACCGCCGCCCGCCAAGAACCGGACGGCGCTGATTGTCAGCATCGTCGCAGGCGTCGTCGTCCTGCTGTTCGCCGCGGCGGTGACGGTCGCGTACAGCCTCACGCGCGACGACGAGCCGGCCGCGACCGCCTCCGCGGCGAGCACGGCCGGTGGCAGCGGCGAGAAGCGGCTGCGCCTGACGGCGCCGGCCGCCGTCGGGCCGTGGAAGAAGGCGACCAGCCAGGAGCTCGCCGGCAAGATGAGCGCCGCCGGCACCGTCGGCCTCATCGACGAGCCGTTCGCGGCCCAGTACGACAACGGCGGCCTCACCGCGGTGCTCTGGGGCGGGACCGGCAAGGACATCCGCTATGACTCGGCGCAGGAGCTGTTCACGGCGTTCGTCAAGGCAGCGCTGACGATCACCCCCGGCACGCCCGGGACGACGACGCCGGTCGACCCGGGAATGATCGGCGGTCAGGCGTACTGCGTGCCGATCAAGAGCAGCGGCGCCAGCTCGTCGGCCTGCCTCTGGTACGCGGATCAGCTGGTGGTCGGGTTCGTCTTCACCGGAGGCGAACCGGACGCCGCGGGCCCTGCCGTGAAGGAGATGCTGTCGGGTCTGGTGGTCTTCGGCTAGCGGTCCGGCCCGCCGAGGTTCAGCTCGGCGGTGGCGAGCATGCGGGCGATCTCGATCCGCGGCTGCCGGAACTCCGTCGCCACGACCTGGAACGGGTCGACGACGTGGGTGGCGCCCTGCGCGTCGGTGGTGCTCAGCACGTACCGGTAGCCACGCGGCGCGTTCGGCGCCGGCCGGACCTCCCAGGCCGCGCCGAGGCGGGCCGCCATGACGCGCGCGACGAACGACACGAGGTCGGCGTGCAGGGTGACCCAGTCGTCGGTCTGGAACTCCGCCAGGGGCAGCCGGTTCACGTACACCTGCAGCAACGGCACAACGGACACCGGGTCGCGCTCCGCCTCGTCCGCCGGGGCACCGACGAGCGCGGCGACGGCGGCGAAGTTCTTCCGCGAGCCGGCGGCCCAGTCCTCCAGATCGGCGTCGGTCATGATGGGCAGCCTTTCACCGGTTGCGCAGCCGGGCGAGGAACGATCGCGGTGCCGGCCGCTGCCCCACAACGGCCGCCGGCCGCTTGACGGCGGACGAAGACCCGGACGAGGGCTTGGACGAGGACCCGGACGAGGGCGCCGTGATCAGGCCACGGGTGCGCAGCTCGGCCCAGATCCACGGCGGGCACAGCCCCCGGTAGCTGCGGAACTCCTCCAGCGGCACCCGGGTCGGCCGCAGCTCCAGCCAGCTCTCCTTGCTCAGCACGCCGCGGCACCGCTCCAAGGGCAGGGGTAAGTAGTCGTCGAAGCGCGACTTGTCCTGACTGGTGATCTTCAGTACGTCGGCGCCGCCGGCGTCCGCGCTCAGCACCAGCACCGGCCGGTCCTTGCCCTCGTCGTCGTCCTCCTCGAAGGTCACGAACGCGTTCCACACCTCGTGCGTCTTGGGCACGCGGGCGGCCGGGTCGCGGGTCGGCCGCGGGGCCACATCGGGACGGAAGCGGCGCAGCACCGCGACGGTCAGGACGGCCGCGGCGAGGGCGAGCAGCGGCAGGGTCAGCAGCATGATCGCCACCGTGGTGGTGGAGGCGGTGCGGGGGTCACCCGCGACGGGCACGTGGTTGACGGCGGCCCACGCACCGACCAGCCCGACGGCCGCGAGCACCACACCGGCCCGCACGAACAGGTGCACGACGCCGTCGATGTCCGTGAACTGCCAGACCGCGATGCACACCACCAGCGCGCCCAGGGTCACGGCGCCGCCGGTCCAGAAGTCGAAGACCCGGAAGCCGAGCGCGTAGGCGACGCACTTGGCGACGATGCAGGCCGCGAGCAGAATGCCGGCGCGAACGAAGATCTGGCTCGCGGTGTTCTCGCCGGGCGTACGGAAGCGGCGGCCGAGAACAAGAGCCACGATCGGCGACGCGACCAGCCCGGGCCAGATCGCGCCGGCGTCGCTGTGGCCGAGCAGCACGTCGGCGGGCAGACCGATGACGGCGGCCCCGCCGAACCAGGCGGCCACCACGATCGGCAGCAGCACCCAGCCGAGCGGCGTGAGGAACAGGGACCGCGACTCCCACGCGACGACGCACACCAGGCCGAACCCGATCGCCGCGGCGATGAAGAGCAGCGCCCCGGTGCCGTTGAGCAGCCCGTCAGCGACGGCCATGCACGCTCCTCCCCCACGCGGTCGGCATCAGCCTGCCATAGACCATTGTGTCGCCGGTACGGCCGGCGCGGGCCCGGCAATTCGCACCGTCGTCACCGCGCGACACTCGGCCACCGCGACCAGCCTGCCGCCCAGGCCGACAGGTGCCCACCACCGCGCGTAGTGGGCACCGCGTCCGTACAGGTGGATCAGGCGAGAGGAAAGGCGATGTCGCAGACCTCGTCCGACGGGGCGGCGGCGGCGAAGTCGGCGAAGTAGACCTCGCGGGGTGAGGAGCTGACCGGCAGGCCCTGGGCGGAGACCCACTGGGCGACCGCGTCGAAGGCGGACAGGATCTGCGGGTACCCGACCTGGGCCTTGATGATGCGGGTGTACGCCTCGCGGTGGGCGGGTTCGACGCGGACGGCGCTGTCCAGGGGGCCGGACGGGTCGACCGGCAGGCAGATCTCGACGGGGCCGTCGCTGTCCTCGTTGACCTCGCCGTGGTAGATGATGAAGCAGGGGCCGGTCATGCCGTCGCCGTGGCCGGTGGCGGCCTTGAGCAGGCGGCCGATGGCCTCGTCGATCCAGGCCGGCAGCTCCTGGGCCTTCACGTGCCGCTGTTCGGTCAGCACCGTCTGTTCGGGCACGTCGCGGATCTGCACTTCGTACATGGTGAGTCTCTCCCGATCGTCGAGCAGCCGGCTGCGCAGGTGGGTGACGAGCTCGCGGCGGACGGCCGTCGCGTGCTCCTGGGCGGCCCAGTAGTCACCGAGGAGGTCGGCCCGCGTCCGCGGGTCGGGGGCGGCGACGATCGCGGCGACGGTCGTGAGGGGCATCTCGAGGCGGCGGAGCCGGGCGATCAGCCTGGCCGTCTCCAGCTGCTCCTCGCGGTACCAGCGGTAGCCGTTGTGCTCGTCGACGGCGGCGGGCAGGAGCAGGCCCTGCCGTTCGTACAGCCGCAACGCCTTCGGGGAGAGCCACGACCGCCGTGCGAACACCCCGATGGTGAGCAGCTCCTCGTCCACCTGCGCTCCTTCCGGGCCGGGCGGACCGCCCGGCACGACTCAGGGTCGGCCTTGCCCAAGGGACAAGGTCAAGCCGCGCCGCCGGCGGCCGAAATGCCGGTGCGTCCGCCGGCCGGTTGAGCCAGTATGGGGCGAGGACCACGTCGACGACTCGAGGAGCGGACATGCGCGCAGGGATCACGTCCATCCGGAAGGGAGTCATCGACGCTGGAGGCCTGACCCTGCATGACCGTCCTCAACCTCGGCATCGTCGCGCATGTCGACGCCGGTAAGACCAGCCTGACCGAGCGGCTGCTGTTCCGCGCCGGCGTCATCGACCGGATCGGCAGCGTCGACGACGGCAGCACGCAGACCGACTCGCTCGCCCTCGAACGGCAGCGGGGCATCACCATCAAGTCCGCGGTGGCGTCGTTCCCCGTCGGCGGCGTCACGGTCAACCTGATCGACACGCCCGGCCACCCCGACTTCATCGCCGAGGTGGAACGCGCGCTCCGCGTCCTGGACGGCGCCGTCCTCGTCGTCTCCGCGGTCGAGGGCGTCCAGGCGCAGACCCGGATCCTGATGCGGACGCTGCGGCGGCTGCGCGTACCGACGCTGATCTTCGTCAACAAGATCGATCGTCGCGGGGCCCGGCACGAGGACCTCCTCGCCGACCTCGCGGCCATGCTGACGCCCGCGCTCGCCCCGATGGGCCGCCCGACCGGCCTGGGCACACCCGGCGCCGCGTTCGAGCCCGGCACGGCCCACCTGGCGGAGGCCCTGGCCGAGCACGACGAGCAGGCCATGGCCGCTTTCGTGCACGATGCGGCCGATGTACGGCTGGAGCCCGAGCTCGCCCGGCAAACCGCGGCGGGGCTGGTCCACCCGGTGTACTTCGGCTCGGCGACGACCGGCGCAGGCGTCGATGCCCTGGTGGACGGGCTCGCCACGGTCCTGCCCACAGCGGCCGGCGACCCCGGCGCCCCGCTGTCCGCGACGGTGTTCAAGGTCGAGCGCGGCCCGGCCGGCGAGAAGATCGCGTACGTCCGCCTCTTCGCCGGCACGGTCCACGTCCGCGACCAGCTCCCGGCCGGCAAGGTCACCGCGATCGGCGTCCCCTCGGGCGGCACCGCGGCGCCCGCGGGGTCGGTCGCCGCGGGCCAGATCGCCAAGCTGTGGGGCCTCAGGTCCGTCCGGATCGGCGACACCATCGGCACCGACCCGCCGCGCGCCGGCTCGGCCCAGCTCTCCGCGCCGCCCACGCTGGAGACCGTCGTCGTGCCCCGCGACCCGCGCGACCACGCCCGCCTGCACGCGGCACTCGCACAGCTCGCGGAGCAGGACCCCCTGATCGACCTGCGCCTATCCGACTCCCCGCCCGGCGCTGTTCCGGGCTCGCCTTCGAGTTCGCTGGCCGTCTCGTTGTACGGCGAGGTCCAGAAGGAGGTCATCGAGGCGACGCTCGCCACGGAGTACGGCCTGCTGGTCGACTTCCGCGAGTCGACGATCGTCTACGTCGAGCAGGTCGCCGGCACCGGCTCCGCCGTGGAGCTGCTCGGCGCCCCCGGCAACCCGTTCCTCGCCACGGTCGGCCTGCGCGTCGAACCCTCGGACGGCGGTGTCGCGTTCCACCTGGACGTGCCCGTCGAGTCGATGCCGATGTACGTCTACAACAGGGCCGCCGACTTCGAGGCCGCGATGTCCTCGTACGTGCGCGACACCCTCCGCCAGGGCCTGCACGGCTGGAACGTCACCGGCGCCAGGGTCACGATGACCGCGTCCGGCTACCAGGCCCCCGGCAGCTCCGCCGCCGACTACCGCAAGCTGACCCCCTTGGTGCTCATGCGCGCGCTACGCCAGGCGGGCACGCGGGTCTGCGAACCGGTCCACCGCTTCCACCTCGAGATCCCGGCCTCCACCGCGGGCGTGGTGCTCGGCCTGCTGTCGAAGCTCGGCGCCGTGCCGTCGTCGCAGGACCAGCGCCGCGACTGGTGCGAGGTGACCGGCACCATCCCGGCGGCGCGCATCCGCGATCTGGAGCGCCGCCTGCCCGGCATCAGCCACGGGCTCGGAGTCCTGGAGTACGCCTTCGACCACCACCGTCCTGTCCACGGAACGCCGCCTGTCAGGCCCCGCTCCGACCACAACCCGCTGAACCGCAAGGAGTACCTGCTGTGGGTCTCACGCCGCGTCGCCACCGGCCCCGTCCGTTAACTCCTGCCGCAACCGGGCCAGGGTGATCCGCATGCCCTCCCGGTTGTCCTCGGGCCTGGTCTTCGCGGCCTTCCCGGTGAAGATCCTGCCGAGGATCATCGCTCCGCGAACCCGCTGGTCGATCCAGTACTGGGTGATCTCGGTCCCGCCCTCGACGCCCGAGAGCCGGAACCCCCACCTGGCAACCGGCATCCCGAACGTCGTCACGTCGAACGCGAACTCCACCCCCGGCTCCGCCGCCACCACCTTGCACGTGGTGAACCAGACATACGCCCCGCGGCGGTTGAACCCGACGAACCGCCGCGGCACCCGCCCCGGCGACCGCGTCAGCACCCAGGTGGCGAAGCACTCGGGGCTGAGCTTCGCCATCCGCCGCACGTCCGCCACCGCCTGGAACACCACCTCCGGCGGCACGCCGACGGTGATCCTCTCGACGACCTCGTCAGCCATCATTCAGCCCCCATCCGTTCTTCGAACCGGGCCCGGCCAGGGTAGTCCGCCCCCACGCAGGCACTTGCTCAAGTCGGCGCCACAGGTCAGGGACCGGTCAGGTCACCACCCGCAGATCGTGGATCAGCTCCGATCGGTCGGGCCACCACCCGCAGGTCGTGAATCAGCTCCGCTCGGTCAGGTCACCACCCGCAGGTCGTGGATCAGCTCCGAGAAGAAGACGACCGGCGGCAGGTCCCCGAACGTCCTGCCGCCGGCCCGGGCTAAGACGAGGTCGGCGACCGTCTGCGGCGGTGCGGAGTCGACCGTGTCGGAGGCGTGCCAGCCAGGCTCGGTGTTGAGCACCACGTAGACGCCCCCGCCGATCGGCTTGGCCATCTGCACTGCGGCGTCATACCAGCGGGTCCAGCCGTGCCGCTCAAGACCACGCAGCACCGCGACCGTCACCTTCCGCCCCTCGAAGCGATCGATCGCCCGCGCGCCCCGCTCGTCGTCCCTGATGCGGTGGACCGGCCGCCCCAACTGCTCGAACGGCTGCAGCAGCTCATAATCGGCGAACACCTCACCCCACTCTGTCAGTGTGCTGGCGGGCGACGCTCTTGAACACGGGGAACCTGGACTTCTCGGCGAGCAGGTTGAGCTCGATGAGCGCAGCGTCGGTGCCGCGGTGCCGCAGCGCGTCGAGGGCGGCTGCGCGCGGGCGCTCGCGCCCTGGCCCGGCCAGTGCTTGGCGAGCGCGGCGATGCGGCGCGCGCCCGCGTCGTCGCCGATGAGCCCGACGGCCTGCATGCACCAGCCGTCGGGAGCGGGCGCGCCCGCGGTGAGCCACCGCTCGAACAGCTCCTGCGCGAACGCGGCCCGCGATCCCGGCGTCCACGCGTCGCGGGCGGCGAGGACCGCGGGATGCACCTCGTCGGCGTTGCAGACGGAGAGCCTGGCCAGCAGGTGCTCGACGGCGCCAGGGTCGGCGACGGCGCCGTCGGCGGTCAGCCGGTGTCACTCGGTCGCGGGGACGCCGTCATCCAGTTCACCCGGCCCGACGACACTCCGCGGCGCTGGTTCCTCACGGGCCGCGCCACAGTCGTCTACAAGGAGCTGGTGACGAGGAGCCCGTTGCCGGCGTACCGGCTGTCGAAGCGCCTCACCGTCCCCGCCGCCGCTCTCTCCTCGCGTGGCTGAGGCGGGCGGCGGTGGTCGCGGGTAGGCGGGGTCATTCGGTGTGGAGGACCTCGGCGATGGTGAGGCGGGCGGCGGCGCGGGCTGGGACGAGGGCGCCGAGGACGGCGATCGCGGCGCCCGCGAGGGCCAGGAGCAGCAGGGTGCCTGGTTGCCAGACGTCGAGCAGGGCCAGCGGGATGTCCACCTTCGCGGCGCTGGTCGCCAGGGGGACGACGAGACGGTGGGCGAGGACGCCGGTGGGGACGCCGACCAGGCCGCCGACCAGGCCGAGGCCGGCCATGGACGTCACCGTCATCACGACCACCTGGCGGGGGGTCATGCCGATGGACTTGAGCATGCCGAGGTCTCGGCGGCGCTCCCGGACGTTGAGCAGGACGGTGTTGAGCACGCTCAGCGCGGCCACGACGCCGAGCATCAGCGACAGCGCGGTCGACAGGCTGATCATCGAGACCGTGAACGAGTTGACGCCCACGTTGCTCCACGCGGCGAGGCCGGGGTCGGCGGCACGGACAGCGGCGAGATACGTGGGGATGTCGGTGCCGGGCAGGACGGAGATCTCGAACATGACCTCGTGGTTGGGGATCGGCTGCTGCGGGCCCAGCCGTTGCAGGGTCTCCCAGGTGGTGATCAGGGCGGGGCCTCCGACGGCGGCGCTCATGGTCTCGCCGACGACGGTCACCTCGGTGCGGCGGCCGTCGAGCTCGAGCGTGAGCCGGTCACCGAGGTGGATGCGCCGCTCGTGCAGCAGTGCTGAAGGCACGACGATCTCGCCGGGGGCCCGCAGCCACCGTCCGTCGACGATGGCCTCCTTCAACCCCACCTCGTCATGGTCGCCGCGCAGGAAGTCCACCGGGACCTCCTGGGTCTGCCCGACGACGGAGACGTCGATCCCGAGCACGGCGGTCACGTGCCGAGTGCCGGGCAGCGACCGCAGCAGCCGCTCGATGTCCTCGTCGGAGCGGGTGGTCGTCGCCTGCTGAAACCGCGGATTCCCTGGCCGGACCGCGATCGGGGCCGTCTCGTTGCGGTCGGCGATGCTCGAATACCTGGAGACCGTGGTGGCGAGCCCGCTCGCGAACGTCACGGTCGTCACACCGAGCACGACCGCGGCGACGGTCAGGGCGGTGCGGGCCGGCCGGGCGAAGGGCAGGCCCAGCCCGAGGCTCACCGAGCGCGGCAGCCGGACCCCGCTCAGCCACCGCTGCACCCGCAGCCCCCGGCCGGTGCGGGGGGCGCTGCCGGCGCTGATCGCCTCCGCGGCCGGGAGCCGCCGGGCCCGCGACGCCGGCAGCATTGCGGCGAGCAGCACCACGACGAGGATTCCGAGGAGCGCGGCGATCTGCACCCGAAGCCCGTTGCCCACGTCGCCGTGGAAGCCGAGCCCCTGGAAGGCATTCGCCAGCAACGGTCGTGCGGCGTACTCGCCCCCGATGATGCCGAGCACACCGCCGACCACCGCCGGCACGGAGACCATCGTCAGATACACGCCGACGACCTGTACCGGGGTGAAGCCGATGGCCTTGAGGACTCCGATGTGCCGGTATCCCGAAACGACTGCCCCGCTGACGACGTTGGCGACGACCAGGACGGCGACGAACAGCCCGAGGAGCCCGAAGACGATCAGGAACGGCACGTAGGCGCCAGGTCCCGCCTTCACCGCCTCCTTGATCACCAGGTAGGAGCTGGTGGCGAGCAGACCGTCGGACGGCAGGGCGGCGGTGAACGCGTCGACGGCGGGCTCGGCCGGCTCGCCGCGCAGCCGGTACAGCATCTGGACGGCGGTCGGGTGCAGCTGCGCCATCTGCGCGGGGGCGACCCATGCGTCGGCGGTCCGGCTGACGCTGTAGCCGAAACCGACCACCGTGAGCGGCGGCGCGCCCCGCAGCTTGATGACGGACCCGACCAGCGACGGCGGGTGGTAGCCGGCCGCCGGCGGGAGGTCCGCCACCACGATCTCGCCGGGTGCGGTCGCCCAGCGGCCGTCCCACAGCTCGACCCGGTCGACCGGCCCGGCGGGGTCGGCACGCCCGACGACGGTGAGCGAGTCGGGCACGCGGAACGGGGCATCGTCCGTCGGCGCGGCCAGCACCACCTGATCGAACGGCCCGGCGGACGCCGCGGTGCCGGCCGGCGGTGCGGCGGACGCGGCGCCGGCGGAGCCGGGCTCGTAGACGGCGACGACGTGGGCGCCGGCCTGGTCGTCGAAGACCTGCTCGAACGGCGCCGTCGACGCGTCCAGCAGTCGCAGCGCCACCACGAGCGTCGCGGTTGAGAACAGCACGACGATGCCGATGACGAACGTCTGCAGCCGGCGCCGGCGCACGGCCGCCCGCGCGGCCCGCCAGACCGCGCTCATGCCGTCACCTCCGCTGCGAGCCGGCGCCGCCCCGAACCGACAGCCGCGAACCGGCGCCAGCTCGAGCCGACTGCTGCGAGCCGGCGCCAGTTCGAGCCGGCTGCCGCGAACCAGCGCCGGCCAGAACCGGAGGCTGCCAACCGACGCCAGTCCGAGCGGACAGCTGCGAACCGGCGCCGGGCCGGACCGGTAGCTGCGAGCCGGCGCCAGTCCGAGCGGACAGCTGCGAACCGGCGCCGGGCCGGACCGGCACCTGCGAACCGGCGCCGGACCGGGTGGGCGGCTGCGATCCTGGCGCGCACCCGTCCGACACGATCGGGGGCGCTCACGAGGTGCGCTCCAGTCCGCGGCCGTCAAGCGACAGGCTGCGCTCGCCGACGACGCGGCCGTCGGCGAGGGAGACGACCCGGCTGGCGCAGCGGTCGGCCATGCGCTCGTCGTGGGTGACGAGCAGGAGGGTCTGGCCGATCTGGTTGAGGTCGAGCAGCAGGTCCATCACCTGCTCGCCGGCGTGGCTGTCGAGGGCGCCCGTGGGCTCGTCGGCGAGCAGGAGGGCCGGCCGGTTCATCAGGGCGCGGGCCACCGCCACCCGCTGCCGCTCGCCGCCGCTGAGCACGGCCGGGTAGGCATTGCGGCGGTCGGCGATGCCGAGCTCGTCGAACAGCTCCAGCGCGCGCCGCCGGGCCTGCCTCGCGGAGACCCCGGTGAGCTGGGCGGCGAGTGCCACGTTCTCCAGCGCGGGCAGGTCGTCGAGCAGGTTGAAGAACTGGAAGACCATGCCGATGCGCCGGCGGCGGAAGAGCGCGAGCCCGGTCTCGGTGAGCCTGCCCAGGTCCTCGTCGTGGACGGTGACGCTGCCGGCCGTCGGGCGGTCCAGCCCGGCGATCATGTTGAGCAGCGTGGACTTGCCGCAGCCGGACGGGCCCATGACGGCGACGGCCTCGCCCGCCCGGATCTCCAGCGACACCCCATCGAGCGCGGTCGTGTCGCCATACTCCTTGCGCACACCGTCGAGCCGCACCACGACCCGATCCCCCTCACCACTCATGCCAAGCAACGTAGAGCGGACACGGCCGCGGCGCGTCCTACCACGGGTCCACCCCGCCGCGCGGGGAGTCATACCGTGGACGTAGGTCACCTGACCGATGCGACACGAGCACGGTGTCTGCGAAGGTGGGCGGGTGTGGACCTCAGCGGCGACCTGGCTCGGCATCGCGTTGGCGTGCGCGTGCGCCGTCGCCGCGGTCCTGCTGACGGCCCTGATGAGGACCAGGAAGCGGCTCGCGGCGGCGCTCGGCGAGCGGGGGTGGCTGCTGGAGCGGGAGCGGGAGGCGGCGGCGCGGGCTGCGGTCGACGCGGAGCGGGCCAGGATCGCCAGAGAGCTGCACGACATCGTCAGCCACACGGTCAGCGTCATGGTCGTGCAGGCGTCCGCGGCCAGGGAGGTGCTCGACACGATGCCCAATGAGGCGGCGACCGCGCTGCGGGCCGTGGAGGACGCCGGCCGTGGCGCCCTGACCGAGCTGCGGCATCTGTTAGGCCTGCTCGCACCCGACGCCAACGGCCAGGACGGCGCCACGAGCCAGGCCGGCGCCACGAGCCAGGCCGGCATCGCGAGCCAGGCCGGCATCGCGAACCAGATCGGCGCCGTGAGCCAGGCCAGCACCACGAGCCAGGCCAGCACCACGAGCCAGGCCAGCACCACGAGCCAGGCCAGCACCACGAGCCGGGCTAGCGCCGTGAGCCAGAACGGCGCCGTGAGCCAGAACGGCGCCATGGGCAACGGCGGTGGCAACGGTCAGAACGGCATCGGAAGCCACGACCTGGAGCCGCAGCCGAGCCTGAGCCGGCTGTCGGCGCTGGTGGACCGGGTCGCGTTCGCCGGGCTGCCGGTCGAGGTCCGCATCTTGGGCGAGCCGCGGCGGTTGCCGGCCGGCGTGGACCTGACCGCGTACCGGATCGTGCAGGAAGCCCTGACGAACGCGCTGAAGTACGGCGACGGCGGCAAGGCGGAGGTGACGGTGCGGTACGCGGACCGTTCGCTGCGGGTGGAGGTCCTCAACACGGGCCCGAGCGTGCTGAAGGCGGGCCCCGCCGAGAAGCCGGCCAAGACCACCGGGCGCGGCCTCACCGGGCTGCGGGCCAGGGTCGCGGTGTACGGCGGCGACCTCGACGCCCGCAGGCGGCTGGGCGGCGGCTACCGCGTCCGGGCCCGCATCCCGCTGGACGCCCCGTGAGCGCCGGACCTCCGCGGGTGCTCGTGGTGGACGACCAGGAGCTGATCCGCACCGGCTTTCGCCTCATCCTGACCGCCCGGGGCATCGACGTCGTCGGGGAGGCCGCCGACGGGGCGGAGGCGGTGCAGGCCGCCGCGGCGCTGGAGCCGGATGTCGTACTGATGGACATCCGCATGCCCGGGATGGACGGGCTGGAGGCGACCCGGCGGATCCTGGAGCACCGGCCGGAGTGCCGCGTGCTGATGCTGACGACGTTCGACCTCGACCGGTACGTGTACGCCGCCCTGCGGATCGGCGCCAGCGGGTTCCTGCTCAAGGACGTGACCGCCGACCACCTCGCCAACGCGGTGCGGCTCGTCGGGACCGGGGACGCGCTGCTCGCACCGTCCATCACGCGGCGGCTGGTGGAGCGCTTCGCCAGCCAGGACGACGTCGTGCCGAAGACCGACACCACGATCACCGGGCTGACGCCGCGCGAGCGCGAGGTTCTCACGCTCATCGGGCGCGGCATGTCCAACGCCGAGCTGGCGGCGGCGCTGTTCCTCGCGGAGGCGACCGTCAAGACGCACGTGGCGAGGATCTTCACCAAGCTGGCGCTGCGCGACCGGGCGCAGGCGGTGGTCGTGGCGTACGAAAGCGGCCTGATCACACCGGGGGACCCGGACAACCAGACCACCTGAGAAGCCCACGAGAGCGGCCTAGCCACACCACGAGACCCGGACAACCAGACCACCTGAGAAGCCGGCAGGAGCGGCCTGACCACACCGGGAGGCCTGGACGACCAGCCGGGTGGTCGCCGCGTGAGGAGCCGGCGGCGACACCCGGAGCGGACGGATCAGGCCTGGGCGACCAGGCGGAACGACTGCGCCGCGCCGCCGGTGCACGACCACTGCTGCAGCAGTGCGCCGTCGGCGGTGGAGACGTCACGGACGTCGAGGCACTTGCCGCTGTTGCGGGCGGTGAAGCGGAAGTTCCCGCCGCCGAGCGACGCCGGCAGCCACTGCTGGTTGGTGGCGCCGCCGTACGACCACAGGTGCACCTGCGTGCCGTCGCCCGTGGAGCCGGTGCCGCCGCTGACGTCCCAGACCAGGCTCGGCGCGTAGCGGTTGACGACCTGGTAGTAGCCGTCGCTGGTGGGCCGGAACTGCCACTGCTGGTTGGTCGCGCCGGCCGCGCCGCACGCCCACTGCTGCAGTGCGGTGCCGTTGGCCGTGCCCCAGCCCGCGCCGTCGAGGCACTTGCCGCTGTTGGTGTTGATCACCTGGTACCACTTGGTGGGGTCGATCGAGGTCGCCGGCGGCTGCGAGGTCGGCGGCTGCGAAGTCGGCGTGACCGGGCCGCCGGGCCAGGTGAACGTGGCCATCGAGCCGGCGGGCAGGTTGTAGCCGAAGGACGCGCCGCCGTACGACACCTGGAAGTTCTGGGCGCCGCCGGAGTTCACCGCGACGAGCACGATGGAGCCGTCGGGGTTGCGGAAGGCGACGTTCTCGATGCCGCCCTGGCCGTAGTTGGTCGAGTCGATGCGGACCGCGCCGGGCTTGACGAACTTCGCCAGGTGGCCCAGCACGTAGTATTCGGCGTTGTACGTGACGCTCCCGCCGTTGACGGTGACGACGCCCATGCAGTTGGTGCAGCTGCCGATGACCGGGCCGTGCGACGGGTTGAGCGCCATGTTCCACATGGTCACGGTCTTCGCCCAGTTGCGGGTGGCGCCGATGGCGAGGTTGCGGCCCTGCCACAGCAGCGAGTCGGCGAACGTGTTGCCCGACTCGGTGCCGGAGCACTCGGTGAAGAAGATGTCCTTGTTCGGGTAGGCGCTGCGCACGGTGCTCTGCCCGCTGGGGTTGCCGCCGTAGCAGTGCCAGGCCGTGCCGGCGGTGTTGTTGCCGGTCGCGGCGAGGACCTGCTGCGGGAACGACGTGTTGTCCCAGTTGTGGTCCCAGGCGAGGATCTTCGTGCCGAGGCCGGCGGAGGACAGCTTCGGCGCGAGGTTGTTGATGATCGCGGCCTGCTGCGACGCCGACATCAGCATGCCGGGGTAGCCGGGCGGGGAGAACTGCGGCTCGTTCTGCACGCTGAGGTACTGCACGGGCACGCCCGCCGCCTGGTACGCCTGGACCGACTTCACCAGGTAGTCGGCGAAGGTGCCCTCGTAGCTGGTGCTCAGCGACCCGCCGACCAGGTTGTTGTTGGTCTTCATCCAGGCTGGCGCGCTCCACGGCACGACCATCGTGGACAGCTGCGGGTTGAGCGACCGGGCCTGGGTGAGCAGCGGGAGGATGTACGCCTGGTCGTGCGCGATCGAGAACCGCGACAGGCTCGGGTCGGCGCTGCCGTCGTCGTACGTGTAGAAGTTCAGCGAGAAGTCCGACGCGCCGAGCGGCTGGCGCAGGAAGCTCAGGCCGATCCCGCTGCTGGGGTTGAACAGCGCGGACATGATGCTGTTGCGGGCCGACGAGTTGTAGATGAGGTTGGCCGACGAGTCGGTGAACGACGCGCCGAAGCCGACCATCGACTGGTACGTCGTGTTCGGGTTGACGGTGATCGTCGAGCCGCTGCCCGCGGTGCCGAAGGCGACGTCCGCCTTCTTCGTGAGCTGGTTGGCGCGGTCCGGCGTGGTGAGCCAGACGCCGGCGTCGGTGGCGGCGAGGGCGGGCGACGCCTGGGTGACGACGAGGGCGGCGCCGGCGGCGAGCAGGGCGCCGGCGGCGCACGTGACCAGGAGGCGCTGTCGAGTGACCGGGCGGTCGGTCATGGCGGTTCCCTTCTGGGACGGGGGTGACGGGCGGCGAGGCTGGCGGGCCCCGCCGCCCCCGGTGGTGCGGTTCACGTCCGGCCGCGGCGCCGGATCACGCGACCGGCAGGCAACCGGTCCATGCAAGAACCGGCGGGCGGTGCCGGTCCCTGCAAGAAGCGGCAGGCAACCGGTCCCTGCACGAACCGGCAGGCAACCGGTCCCTGCACGAACCGGCAGGCAACCGGTCCCTGCACGAACCGGCAGGCAACCGGTCCGTGCACGAACCGGCAGGCAACCGGTCCGTGCACGAACCGGCGGGCGGTGCCGGTTCGTACGCGCGGCGTCCGGCCGTCTGCCGGATCGCGACGTCGCGGGGGTCAGGCGTACAGGCGGATGTCGGCGAGGCTCCACCAGCTGCCGCTGCTGCCCGTGTTCGTGACCCGCAGGTAGCGGGCTCGGGCCTGCACGTCCACATTGGTGAGCTGGCCGGTGCCCGTGCCGGAGGCGACGACGCGCCAGGAGGTGCCGTCGTCACTGACGGCGAGCTCCCACGAGCGGGCGTAGTCGCCGACGCTGCCGCCGCTGTCGATGGCGACCCGGCGGAAGCTGGTCCGGTTGCCGAGGTCGACCTGCAGGTACTGGCCCGGCTCCTGCGCCTGGCCGGCGGACCAGCGGGTCGAGGCGTCCTCGTCGACGGCCAGCTTCGCGTCAGCCGAGGCCGACGCGGGCAGCGACGTGGCGGTGGCGCCCTTCAGCGGCAGCAGCTTGAGGCCGTCGTCGAGCACCCGGCTCCGGGGCCAGGTGAACGTGGCGAGCGAGCCGCCGGGCAGCGTGTAGTCGAACGTGCGCCCGCCCGCGGCGACGGTGAACGTGCGCGGGTCGTCGTTCTCGTTGTGCACGACCAGCGCCGTGGAGCCGTCGGGGTTGCGGAACGCGACGTCCATGATCTGGCCGTTCCAGCCGGTGGTGCCGAACGAGGTGCTGGCGATCCGCACGGCGCCGGGCTTCACGAAGCGGGACAGGTGCCCGATCGTGTAGTACTCGGCGTTGGTGGTGAACGTGCCGTCCGGCTGGACGGTGATCAGGCCGGTGCACGTGTCGCAGCCGCCGAGGTGCGGGCCGTTGGCCGAGTCGAGCGCGATGTTCCAGTTGACCGCGGACTTCGCCCAGTTGCGGGTGGTGCCGATCGCGATGGTCCGGGCGTGCCACTTGAGCGTGTCGCGGAAGAACTGCGCCGGCGTGTCGTTCGCGCCGTGCGAGCCGGAGCACTCGGTGAACCAGATGCCCTTGGTCGGGAACGCGTCGTGCAGCGCGGTCTGCGCGGCCGGTTCGCCGTAGTAGCAGTGGTACGCGGTGCCGGCGAGCCACTTCGCGGCGGGGCTGCGCAGCAGCTGGTACGGGTAGTCCGTCTCGGGGTCCTGCCCCGGCGGGACGTTGACGACGTCGTTGGGGTGGGTGGCCCAGTTGTGGTCGTACCCGATGATCTTCGTCCGCGGGCTGAGGAGCCGCAGCAGCGGGCCGAGGATCTCGATGACCTTGGCCTCCTGCGCGACGCGCATGGCGGTCGTCGGGTAACCGTTCTGGCCGCCGTTCTGGGGCTCGTTCTGCACCGTGATGTAGTCGATCGGCACCCCGGCGGCGGTGTACGCGAGGACGAAGCGGGTCAGGTACGCGGCGTACACGGCGTAGATCTTCGGGTCGTCGATGAGCGAACCGCCGACGAGCGAATCATTGGCCTTCATCCAGGCCGGCGGGCTCCACGGCGTCGCCATGATCTTCAGCTGGGGGTTGAGCTGCTTCGCCCGGCGCAGCAGCGGCAGGATCTGCGCCTGGTCGCGGGCGATGCTGAACTTCGACAGCGTCCAGTCCTTCTGCCCGGCCGGCACGTCGTCGAGCGAGTAGTGGCTGCTCGCGGCGGTGAAGTCCGACGAGCCGATCGGCTGCCGCAGGAAGCTCACGCCGTCACCCGTGGCCGGGTCGAACAGGGCGCGCATGGCCTTGTCGCGTTCGGTGGCGCTCAGCCGGTACAGCACGGCGGCCGAGGAGTCTGTGATCGACGCCCCGAAGCCGTCCATGGTCTGGTACTCGCGGCTGGGGTCCACGGTGATGGTGACGTTCGGGTTGCCGGCCACCGGCTTCGTGAAGGCGATCGGGGCCCGCTCGTGCATGAGCTCCGTCTGGTCGACGGTCGTCACCCACACCCTCGCCGACGGAGCGGACTCACCGGCCTGCGCCTGCGTGAACCCTGCCAGTCCGACGGCGACGGCGGCACCGACCGCCACCAGCCGCAACACCTGTCGTGTCATCGCGTCTCTCCCGGGTGCTACCGATGTAACAAATGAAACATCAATGTAACGAAGCGGAGGACAGCACAGCATCGGCCCGCACCGATTGTCAAGGGCAGTTCAGGCGCTTGACGCGTTCGGCGCGGGCCGTGAGATCGGCAGGTTGGCTACCGGATGAAACGAATGGATGAAACAGAAGCGGCGCGGGACCGCTCAGCCGCGGCGCAGGAGGCGGCCGACGGCGGCCATCATCTCGGTGGCCATCTCCTCACCCTTGCCCTCCTCGGCGCCGTGCTGCATGCAGTGGCGGGCATGGTCGTCGAGCAGGCCGAGGGCGACCTTGTCGAGGGCCGCCTGGATGGCGCTGATCTGCGTCAGCACGTCGATGCAGTAGCGGTCCTCGTCGACCATCTTCTCCACACCGCGGACCTGGCCCTCGATGCGGCGCAGCCGGCCCTGGAGCTGGTCCTTCGTGGCGGTGTATCCGCGAGGCGTGGCGGTGGTCATGTCACCCATCCTAGCGCACACCCCCTGGGGGTATGCTAGGTTCGACAGGTACCCATGGGGGGTATCCGTATCCGTGCCGCTTCAGGAGGAGCCGACATGAACACCACGACCTACGCCGTCAAGGGGATGACCTGCGGGCACTGCGTGCAGGCGGTCAGCACCGAGGTCGGCAAGGTGCCCGGGGTCACGGACGTGCGGGTCGACCTGGAGGCCGGTGCCGTGACGGTGACCAGCGAGGGGCCCGCCGACGAGCAGGCCGTCCGCGCCGCCGTCGACGAGGCCGGCTACGAAGTCGTCGGGCTCAGGGCATGAGTCAGGGCATGAGCACGCCTGCACGGCTGGCCACGTTCGGCGCGGTCCTGGCGGTGGTGTTCGGGGCGGCGTTCGGCGTGGGGCGGCTGGTCGGGCCCGACGCCGTCGCCGAGCCGGCCGGGGACACGGCACATCCGGAGTCCGGTGGCGGTCCGAGCGCTGGGCACGGTGGCCATGGCGGACCGACCGCCACGCCGAGCGGCACCCGCCAGTCCGGCCCCGCTGCTCATGGCTACTCGTTGGCGGTCGACTCGTACATCGGCGGCATCAGCTTCAAGATCACTGAGGCCGGAGGTCCGGCGGTCACCGCATTCGAGACGGTGCACGAGAAGCCGTTGCACTTGATCGTGGTGCGCCGGGACCTCTCCGGGTTTCAGCACGTGCATCCGGTCATGGACGCGGACGGGACCTGGCGGGCGGCGCTGACGCTGCCTGACGGCGGGCCGTGGCGGGCGTACTTCGACTTCACCGAGACCGGCGCGGCGCCGACCGTCCTGACGGCGGATCTCGACGCGCCCGGGGCGCCGCACTCGGAGCCGCTGCCGGCGCCCGCCACCAGCACGGTCGTCGACGGGTACACGGTCCGCATCGACACCCACGACGGCGTCACGCTGCGGGTCGAGCGGGACGGGCGGCCGGTCACCGACCTGCAGCCGTATCTCGGGGCGTCCGGGCACCTCGTGGCGATCGCCGAGCGGGACCTCGCCTACCTGCACGTCCACCCTTCCGGCCCCGCGAGCGGCGGACCCGAGGTCAGGTTCGCGGTCGAGGGCGCCGCGTCGGGGACCCACCGGCTGTACTTCCAGTTCCAGCACGGCGGCGCGGTGCACACAGCGGAGTTCACCGTGACCGGGATCGGGGGCGGTCATGCCCACAACTGAGCTCACGATCGGCGGCATGACGTGCGCGGCGTGCGCGGCGCGGATCGAGAAGAAGCTGAACCGGCTCGACGGCGTGTCGGCGAGCGTCAACTACGCCACCGAGAAGGCGCGGGTCGACTTTCCGCCGACCCTGGTGGTGGCGGACCTGATCGCCACGGTCGAGCAGACCGGCTACACGGCCGCTGTACCTGCGGCGCCCTTGTCTTCGTCTTCGTCTTCGTCTTCGCATCCGGATTCGCCTTCGCCTTCGCCAGAAGCTGACCCGCTCGCCGAGGCCCGGCAGCGGCTGCTGGTCAGCGCGGTGCTCGCGGTGCCGGTGGTGCTGCTGGCGATGGTGCCGGCGTGGCAGTTCGAGTCGTGGCAGTGGGCGTCGCTGACGCTCGCGGCGCCGGTCGTCGTGTGGGGCGCCTGGCCGTTTCACCGGGCGGCGCTGCGCAACCTGCGGCACGGCGCGGCGACCATGGACACGCTCGTGTCGGTCGGCACCGCGGCGGCGTTCCTCTGGTCGCTCTACGCGCTGTTCCTCGGCGACGCGGGCATGCCCGGCATGCGGCACCCGTTCGAGTTCACGGTCTCCCGCTCGGCCGGTGCCGACGCGATCTACCTGGAGGTCGCCGCCGGGGTGACGGTGTTCATCCTGGCCGGCCGCTACTTCGAGGCACGCGCCAAGCGCCGGGCCGGGGCCGCACTGCGCGCGCTGCTCTCTCTCGGTGCCAAGGACGCCGCGGTACTGGCGGCCGACGGCACCGAGCACAGGGTGCCCGTCGACCAGCTGGCGGTCGGCGACGCGATCGTCGTCCGGCCCGGCGAGAAGGTCGCCGCCGACGGCGTGGTGCTCGACGGCACGTCCGCGGTCGACGTCAGCATGCTCACCGGCGAGCCGCTGCCCGTCGACCTCGGCCCGGGCGACCCGATCGTCGGCGGCTGTGTCAACACGTCCGGGCGGCTGGTCGTGCGGGTCAGCCGTACCGGCGCCGACACGCAACTGGCCCAGATGGCGCGGCTCGTCGAGGAGGCGCAGAGCGGCAAGGCCGACGTGCAGCGCCTCGCCGACCGGGTCGCCGGCGTGTTCGTGCCGATCGTGATCGGCCTCGCCGTCGGCACGCTCGGCTTCTGGCTCGGCACCGGCGGCTCGGCGACCTCGGCGTTCACCGCGGCGGTCGCGGTGCTGATCATCGCCTGCCCCTGCGCGCTCGGCCTGGCGACGCCGACGGCGCTGCTCGTCGGCACCGGGCGCGGCGCCCAGCTGGGCATCCTGATCCGCGGCCCGGAGGTCCTCGAGTCGACCCGTCGCGTCGACACCGTCCTGCTCGACAAGACCGGCACCGTCACCACCGGCCGCATGTCCGTCCTGTCGGTCCACGGCGACCCGTCCTCGCTGCGGCTCGCCGCCGCCGTCGAGCACGCCTCCGAGCACCCGATCGCGCGGGCCGTCGCGGCGGCGGTGCCGTCCTCGACCCGTCCGGCCGTCGCGTCGTTCTCCAGCCACGCCGGCCAAGGGGTCAGCGGCATCGTCGAGGACCGGACCGTCTGGGTCGGCCGCCCGTCGTTCCTGGCGGCACAGGGCCTGACACCGTTCTCCGGCGCCGCGCTTTCCACCGCGACGGACGGCCTCCCCTCCACCAGCGCGTCCTTCAACAGGGCGGACGGCGCGGCTTCCACCGCGGCGGTCGTCGCTCCCACCACGACGGTCGACGCGCGTCCCACCGCGACGGTCGACGCGCGTCCCACCGCGACGGTCGACGCGCCCCCCACCGCGACGGTCGACGCGCCCCCCACCGCGACGGTCGACGCGGCTCCCACCACGACGGTCGTCGCGGCTTCCGGCGGGACGGTCGTCGCGGCTTCCGGCGGAACGGTCGTCGGGGTTGGCTGGGACGGCGCCGTGCGGGGGTTGATCGAGGTCGGTGACACCGTCAAGCCGTCGTCGGCCGCTGCCGTGCGCCGGATCCGCGACCTCGGGCTCCGCCCCGTCCTCCTCACCGGGGACGCCGCCTCGGTGGCTCACGCGGTGGCCGCGGAGGTCGGCATCGACGAGGTGATCGCCGAGGTCCTGCCCGCCGGCAAGCTCGACGTCGTCCGCCGCCTCCAGTCCGAGGGCCGCGTCGTGGCGATGGTCGGCGACGGGATCAACGACGCGGCCGCCCTCGCCCAAGCCGACCTGGGCCTGTCGATGGGCACCGGCACCGACGCCGCGATCGAGGCCGGCGACCTCACCCTGGTCCGCGGCGACCTGACCGCCGTCCCCGACGCGATCCGCCTGGCCCGGCGCACCCTGGCCACCATCAAGGGCAACCTGTTCTGGGCGTTCGCCTACAACCTCGCCGCGATCCCCCTCGCCGCCGCGGGCCTGCTCAACCCGATGATCGCCGGCGGCGCCATGGCGCTGAGCTCGGCCTTCGTCGTCGCGAACAGCCTGCGCCTGCGCCGCTTCACCCCAGCACGCCCTCCGGCCTAGTCCGGCGACCAGCCCGTCCCGGGCGCCCCGCTCCACCGGGCGCCCGGGGATCGGCCGTAGCCATGGCCGTCGTGATGGCCGGAGATCTCTGCGGTTCGCGGTCCTGGTGGTTACTGTCCGCGTCCGGGTCCGCCGATCCATGCGGGATTTCGCCGTAGCAAGCCCGCACGGAGGGTGGGTTCCTCCCGCCCGGCCTGACCGTTCCCGCTGTCGTAGTTGCCCCTCGGAGCGATCGTGGTCGTGGCCTTCGATGATCGAAGTCGTCTGGTGGTCGTCCGGGCGGCCAGGGCTGTCCTTCGATCACGGTGATGGCGAGGGTGCTCGGCTGAGAGACAGGCGTTCGCCGTCCCGGCGGTGATGTCCGTGTGCGGAAGGAGCGTGCGTCTTCCGCCCAGACCTGGGGGCGGGCGCCAGGTGGCGTGGTCACCGTCCGTGCCGTGGTCGCGGTGATGTTCCCCCGACACCGTCCTCACATGATCCAGCGCCGTCGAGGCGTCATTCGGTGCTTCCACACCGTGGCTGGTTCTCACAACCCAGTGCACATCAGCTGACCGCCGACGCCGTACTCGCCGTCGTTGGCTTTACGAACCAGCGCAGCACCCTCCCCGCTGTCGTAGCCCTTCGGAGTGATCGTGGTCGTGGCCTTAGATGATCGAAGTCGTCTGGTGGTCGTGCGGACGGCCAGGGCTGTCCTTCGATCACGGTGATGGCGAGGGTGCTCGACTGAGAGGTCCGCGTTCGCTGTTCCGGTGGTGATGTGCGGAGGGAGGGTGCGTCTTCCGCACACGGGTCTGGGGGCCGGGCGCCAGGTGGCATGGTTGCCGTCCGGGCCGTGGTCGCGGTGATGTTCCCCCGCCTTCGACCTCACATGATTCAGCGCCGTCGAGGGCGTCATTCGGTGTTTCCACGCCGTTGTTGGTTTCCAGGACCAGTGCACATCCCGCTGACCGCCGGCGCCGTACTCGCCGTCGTTGGCCTCACGAACCAGCGCAGCACCCTCTCCGCCGTCGTGGTTCCCCCTCGGAGTGACCGTGGTCGTGGCCTTCGATGATCGAAGTCGTCTGGTGGTTGTCCGGACGACCAGGGCTGTCCTTCGATCACGGTGATGGCGAGGGTGCTCGGCTGAGAGACCGGCGTTCGCTGTCCTGGTGGTGATGTCCGTGTGCGGAGGGAGCGTGCGTCTTCCGCACGGACCTGGGGGCGGGCGCCAGGTGGCGTGGTCGCGGTGATGTTCCCCGGCCGCCGTCCTCACATGGTCCAGGCGTTGCCCGCGTTGCGGGTTGTGGGCGGCCGTGGGCTGAGGGTCATGATCGAAGGCTTGTGGTGGTCGTCCCGGGCGGCCAGGGTCGATTTTGAAGTTCCATGAGCCGCATGAGAGGGCCGGCACCGTGGTTCGGTGCCGGCCCTGTCCTACAGGTGGTTCAGCGGTGAGCTCAGCAGTGGCCGAGGTCTTCCCAGTTGGCGGTCCAGCCGGGTTCGGAGCCCTGCGTCCACCACTTGGCGCGCCACAGGTGCTTGCCCTGGCCTGAGGCGGGGCCGTTCGGGTCGCCGTACTTGCTCTTCTCGTGCTTCACGGTCTGGCCCGCGGTGTACACGGCGCCGATCGACCACTCGGGGGCGGCCGTGCAGCTGGTGGCCGGCGGGGTGGAGACCGACGGCGACGCCGACGGGGACTTCGACGGGGACGCCGAGGTCGTGGGCGTGGCCGAGCCGGTCGGCGTCACGCACGGGCCGGCCGAGTCGACCGTGTCGGTGAAGGCGTTGCCGGCCGAGCGGTACGCGCCCGCCTGGCTGGTCACCTGCGCCGGCGTGAGCACCTGGTTCTTGGCGAACAGGACCCAGTCGACCTGCTGGATGTAGGTCGACAGCCCGCCGGTGTGCGCCGCCGTGTCGATGAACCAGAGGTTCCAGTTGATGGTCATCGTCTGGCGGGGGTAGAACTTGCCGGAGTGGTCGCCCATCTGGACGCCGTCGATGTAGTAGATGACGTGGCCGTTGGCGACGGTCACGACCAGGTCGTGCCACCCGTCGAAGCTGCGCCGCTGCTCCGAGTGGACGTTGTCGGCGAACCAGGGCTCGTTGCGGTAGGTGTACCAGGTCGTCTGGTAGTTGATGGGGCCGGTCTCGCCCCAGCCGCCGTTCGGCAGGTACTCCGAGATGTCCAGCTCGCTGTAGGTGGGGTCCAGGTCACCGTTGAGCGGGCTGATGGTGAAGAACGTCTCGTTGATGTGGTCGCCGTCGTTGCCGCTGACGGGCGCGTCGGTGAAGCGGACCCGGCTCGCGTAGGTGCCTTCCAGGTAGCGCTTCTGCGACGAGTACAGCTCGGCCTGGTTGGTGCCGCCGCCGGTGCCGTCGGTGGAGGCCTGCAGCTGGAGCACCTTCTGCCCGCCGTTGGTGGGGAAGGTGATGCTGTTGGCCGACCAGGTGGCCCCGGGGACGCCGGGACCGCCGGCGTAGGTGCGCGGCACCCACCCGTGACTGGTCAGGGTGGGGTCGGACGACGAGCTGTAGTTGAAGTCGTCGAACAGGTAGCCACAGTTGTTCGCCGCGGCGGCGGCGGTGCCGACGGTGGCGGCGGTGACGGCCACGGCACCTCCCGCACCGAGCAGCGCGACGCCGGCCGCGACAGTGGCCAGAGATCGACGTTTGCCAATGGACATGGGCACAGTCCTCCTTGAGGGGAAAGGAGTTTGACGGACCTTACTTGACCGCGCCGGCGGTCATACCGGCTCGGATGTGCCGTTGGAACGCGACGTAGGCGACGAGCACCGGCAGCATTGCGATGGTGAGACCGGCGAACAGACCGCTCCAGTCGCTGCGATACCCCTGACTGACCGACAGGGCGGCCAAACCCTGCGCCAGGACATACCGATCTGGGTCGGGGTTGAGGACCAGCGGGAGCAGGTACTGGTTCCAGAGCCCGAGGAAGTTGAAGATGCCGACGGCGACGAGACCGGGACGGGCCATGGGCAGCATGACGCGGAAGAACACCGCGCCGTGCGAGCAGCCGTCCAGGAACGCCGCCTCCGCCACCTCCGTGGGGAGCGTCTTGAAGAACGCGTGCAGGAAGAAGACCGTGAAGGGCACCGCGTACGCGGCGTAGACCAGGATCAGTCCCTGGTAGGTGCCGAGCAGGCCGAGCTGCTGCACGACGAAGAACAGCGGCACCAGCGCCAGGAACACGGGGAAGAACATGGCCGCGACGAACACGTAGTAGATGAAGCGGTTGCCGCGGAACTCGTAGCGCGCCAGGGCGTAGGCGACCAGCGAGCCGAGCAGCATCGTCAGCAGCAGGCCACCGCCCACCACGATCAGGCTGTTGAAGAAGTACCGGCCGATGTTCGCCTGACTCCACGCCCGGGCCCAGTTGCCCCACTGCGGATCCGTGGGCAGTGACCACGGATCGTTCAGGATGTCGTTGTCCTGCTTGAAGGAGCTGACGATCGCCCACAGCAACGGCAGGGCGGTGACGACTCCCCAGGCCAGCATCGCCAGGTGTACCGGAAAACGCTTCATGACAGTTCCAGCCGTTCTTTGCGCCCGGATCGCAGCGCGAGGATCGCCAGGGTGAGGGTGGCGAAGAACAGCGCGACCCCCATCGCGGAGGCGTAGCCGAACTTGCCGTAGGTGAAGGCGTTGCGGTAGAGCGACAACCCGATGACCTCGGTCGCGCCGTCGGGGCCGCCGGGGCCCGCGGTCATCACCTGGACGACCGCGAATCCGTCCAGGGCCACGATGCCCAGATAGACGAACGAGACCTGCACCGTGTCGCGGACCAGCGGCAGCGTCACCTTGCGGAAGGTGGCCCAGCCGCCCGCGCCGTCGAGCAGCGCCGCCTCGAAGAACTCCTTCGGGATGCCGTTGATCGCCGCGCTGAACAGCACCATGTAGAAGCCCACCGACGACCAGACCAGCACCGCCATCACCGCCGGCAGCGCCAGCTGCGGATCGCCCAGCCAGCTGCGGGCCAGGCCGCCGAGGCCGACCGCCCGCAGCGCCCCGTTGAGCAGGCCGTTGGTCGGGTTGTAGACGAACTGCCACAGCACCGCGACGACCACGAGCGACAGCAGCTGCGGGAAGAAGTAGACGATCTGGTAGACGCCCGACCCGCGGACGCCCTTCCGGCCGCTGCCGCCGCCGAGGTGCAGCATGCTGGCCAGGAACAGGCCCAGCCCGACGGTCGCCAGCGGCACGCAGATCAGCATCACCGCGTTGTTGCGCACGGCGTCCAGGAAGAGGGAGTCGCCGCCGAGGCGGGCGTAGTTGCCCGCCCCGACGAAGTGCGCCTCGCCGGCCACGCCGGTCCAGTCGGTGAGCGAGAGGTAGAACGCCTGCCCGTACGGCGACAGCACGAAGACGACGTGCAGCACGAGCGCGGGCAGCAGCGCACCGATGAGGAACCGGAGCCGACCGTGCTTCATCAGCGGGTGTACTTCTTGACGGAGCTGTCCTTGGCGATGGCGTCCGCCGCCTTCTGGATGCGGTCGGCCCACTCGGCCGGCGTGGCCCGCTTGTTGATCAGCTCGCCGGTGGCGTCGTCGACGGCCTTGGCCAGCGGCGCGTACCAGGTGCGGAAGCGGAACGTGAAGGCCTCCTTGCCGGCGGCGTTGACCGCGTCGCGGGTCGAGCCGAGGCCGCTGCTGAGCGTGAGCCCGTCGGTGGCGCCGACGACCGCGGGCAGGGTCCCGGCGCTCTCGGCGAAGCTGCGCGCTGACTGCTTCGAGAACAGGATCCGCAGGTACTCCAGGCCGCCGGCGACGTTCTTCGCCTTCGACGGCACGATGAAGGCCTCGCTGCTCGCGGCCTGGATCGCCGCGGCGCCGAACTTGTCGGAGCTGCCGCGGGCCGGCACGGCGCCCATCACCATGTCGAAGCCCTTGGGCGCGACGTCCTTCTGCTCGGCCTCGAGCCACGAGCCGCAGGGGATGAACGCGGCCTTGCCCTGGCACCACGCGGCCTGCGACTCGGTGTGCGACAGCGCCTCCGAGCCCGCCATGATGTAGCCCTTCGCGGCGAGCTCCGCGAACGCCTCGGCGGCGCCCTTGAACGCGTCGGACTTCCACGCGTTGGGCTGGAGGTTGTCGACGGCCTTGAGCAGGTCCGTGCCGCCGGTCTTCGCCGCCATGCTCAGCAGCGGGTCGTTCATGTACTCCGGGTACTTGCCCTGGTAGGTCCAGGGGGCGATGCCCGCGGCCTTGATCGTGGCGCAGAGGGCGATCATCTCGTCCCAGGTCTTCGGGTACGTCCAGCCCTTGCTGGCGAAGAGCGGCTTGCTGTACCAGAGACCCCACGCGGTGTAGGTGAAGTTGAGCACCAGGGGCGCGCCGTCGAACGTGCCGTCCTCGACGACGCCCGGCAGCAGCGTGTCCTTGACCTTCACCGCCGGGTCGTCGAACGACGGCGCCTCCAGCAGGTCGTTGAGGTTCGACAGCTGCTTCGCACCGACCAGGGTGGCGAGGTCGAGGCGGCCCGCGCCGGTGTTGTCCACGACGTCGGGCGGGGTGTTGGCGACGAAGCGCGGCTGCAGCGCCTCGCCGACCTTCTGGATGCCCTTGTGGTCGATCGTGGCCTTCGGGTACTTCTGCGTGTAGAGACCCTCGGCCTTCTTCGCGTAGTCGTCGCCGTAGCCGCCCTTGAAGATGACCACCTCCAGGGGCGCGTCCTCCTTCACGCCGAGCGGGTTGGTGGAGCTCTTGGCGCCGGTCTCGGCCCTGGCGTCGCTGTCCTTGCCGCTGGTCACGCAGGCGCTGAGCAGCGGAAGCGTGACACCGGTCGCGGCCGCCGCGCGCAGGACGGTCCGTCTTGTCGGGTACGGTTGGGCGGAGGGTGATGGGTTCATGACTGGGCCTTCTCTCCTAAGCGGTACGCCGGATGCGCCCGGCGTACCGCGCTTCGAGTGCTGCGTTGTGCTCCCGCCCGCCTGGAACGTTGTCGGACAGGTAGACCGGCGGCGTGACGCCGAGTGCCAGCAGCCGCGCCACCACTTCGGTGACGATCTGCTGGGCCAGCAGGGCCGCGGTGATCGAGGAGACGGCGCCGACCGCGCCACCGCCCGGCAGGGGCAGCGACGCGTCGCCGTAGGGTGCCCCGTTGTCGAGGACCACGTCGGCGAAGTCGCTGAGCTTCATGCCGCTCTCGTGCCGCGAGTCCACGCGCGCCGAGTGCTCCAGCGACGTGATCGCGATGAGGGCGTGCCCACGCTGCTTGACGAGCTGCGCCATCTCCACCACTGCGCCGTTGACGCCGGAGTTGGAGGCGATGACGAAGGTGTCGTCGGGCTTGACGGGGGCGAGGTCGTAGAGCCGGTGCGCGACGCTCGGCGTGCGCTCCAGCTGCGGGTCGGCGAGGACGGTCGACGGGTCGCCGCCGTAGAGGACGATGTCGCGCAGCGCGATCCTGTTGGTCGGCACGAGCCCTCCGGCGCGGCCGGCGATCTCCATCGCCAGGGCCTCTGAGTGCCCGCACCCGAACGCCTGGATCACCCCGCCGGCCTGCAGCGTGGCGGTCATCAGGTCGGCGGCGTGTGCCACCTGGTCGCCCTGGCTGCTGGTGACGCGGTCGATGGCGGCGCGGATCACCTCGACGTAGTCCCCACTTCTGATGCTGCTCACAGCGGCTTTTCCCTCCGTGGTCGCTTGCGGTTGCTGTTCGTGTCGGGCACCCGGTGCGCGTCCACAGCGCGCACCGTGAGCTCCAGGGCCTCGGCGGTCCGTTCGTAGGTGCGCTGCGCGACCGCCACGTAGATGAGGTCCAGGACCAGCAGTTGCGAGTGCAGTGCGGAGAGGGCCGCGACGCGGAACGTGGTCTCGTGGACCGACGTCGTGAGCACCACGTCGGCGACCTCGGCGAGCGGCGAGCGGCCGAACGACGTCACCGCCACCGTCAGCGCGCCGTGGTCGGCGGCCTCGGCGAGGGTCTCGATCGCCTCGCGGGTGCGGCCGGAGTGCGACAGGCCGATCGCGACGTCGCCGGGGCCGAGCAGCGCGGCGTTGGTCAGCGCGGTGTGGCTGTCCGACCGGTACCAGACCGGGACGCGGATGCGCTCCAGCCGGAAGGCCATCTCCCGGCCGGCGGTGCCGCTGCTGCCCAGCCCGAAGATCTCGACCCGCCCGGCGCCGGCGATCGCGGCGGCGACCCGGTCGACCGCCGCGACGTCGAGACCGGCGGCGGTCGCCTGGATCGCCCTCGTGTCCGCGGCGGTGATCACGTCGAGCACGCCGTCGAGGGGGTCCTCCGGTGCGATGTCGCCGCTGATGTCGGTCTCCCAGCGGGCCTGCTCGGCGCGGCCGGTCTCGGTCGCGATGGCGACCCGCAGGTTGGCGTAGCCTTTGAAGCCGAGCGTGCGGCTGAACCGGGTCACGGTCGCCGTGGAGGTGCCCGACCGCTCGGCGAGGTCGACGATGCTGGCGTGCGCCGCGGTCTCGGGGTCGCTGAGGATGGTCTCCGCGATTTTCGCGAGGGCATCCGGCATGGTCGGCCCCTCGATGCGCAGCCGCCCCAGCAGCCCGCCGCTCTCACCGGTCACTACGGTCATCCTTTTCATCGTCCCGTCTTGGCGATGAAAATTACGACCACTTCAACTTCTAGTCAACAACCATTTTCCATGGTTCGATCGTGCCATGGTGCTCATCCTCGGGGTCGATGCCGGCGGTACGGCCTCCAAAGCGGTCGTCACCTCGGCCGACGGGACGGTCCTGGGGCGCGGAGCCGCGGGTCCGGGCAACCCGGCCGCTGTCGGGTCGGCGGCCGCGGTTGCGATCGGCGCGGCGGTCCGCGAGGCACTCGGCCCGCACGATCCGGGTGGGGTCGTCGCGGGCGTGGTGGGAGTCGCCGGGGTCAGCATCCTCGCTGATCCCGGCGTCGCCGCCGGCTTCGCCGACCAGTGGGCGGCCATCGGCCTGACCTGCCCGGTCGAGGTCGTCGCCGACGCCGTGACCGCGTTCGCCGCGGGCAGCGGGGCGCCGGAGGGTGCGGTGCTCATCGCCGGCACCGGTGCCGTCGCGGCCCTTGTCGACGGTGCGGAGGTCGTGCGCGCCGCCGACGGACTCGGCTGGCTGCTCGGCGACGAGGGCTCGGGCCTCTGGCTGGGTCTGCAGGCGGTCCGGCACGCGGCGCGGCACTGGTCGTCGTCGGGGCTCGCCGTCCGGGTGGCGCTGCACGCCGGCGTCACGTCCGCCGACGACCTCGTGCACTGGGCACAGCGGCTGCCGTTCGGGTCGTTCGCCGCGCTCGCGCCGGTCGTGTGCGAGTTCGCGACCGACGGTGATCCGGCCGCCACCGCGATCGTCGCGGACGGGGTGGCCCGGCTGCTCGCGACGCTCGACGCCCTCGATGCTCCCGATGTGGCGGTCGTACTGGCGGGCGGCCTGCTCACCGGGGCGACACCGGTCCGCGAGGGGGTGCTGGCGGCGCTGGGCGACCGTGGCGTGCAGGTCGGCACGGCCCGCGACCCGGCCCTCGGCGCCGCCAGGCTGGCCGCTCAGCTCTGGTCGAGGCGCACGGTGACGTCGACCTGAAGGAAGGCCCTCAGCCGACCGGCCTCCGCCAGTACCGACGCCGCATCGACATCGGTCAGACGACGGAACGGCGACACGGTCAGGGACGCGGCATCCACCGACCAGACGCCCGCGACGAAGCCGTCGACCAGGAACGTGGGGTGGACCATCGAGTAGCCAGGGCAGACCTTCGCGCGGTCCTCGGCGGCGATGATCCGGCTGCGGTCCTCATGGCTGAGCACCAGGTTGTCGAACTCCGGCAGGAACCGCACCGGCGCCTCCTCGTCGCCGTCGCACACCGGCAGCTCCGGCAGGTCGAACAGCTCCTGCCCGCGCTCGTCGCGGTGCACCCGCAGCCGGTGCCGCTGCGCCTCGACCTCGTCGCGGAGCCGCTTCATCCCCGACCAGTTCTGCAGGTCCGCGACACTTGCCGGGCCGCAGGAGGCGAGGTACCGCCGCAGCAGCATCCACACGTCCGGCCGCTCCTCCATCGGCCCGCCCAGCCAGTCCTCGGCGAGCGCGCAGGTCACGTGCCCGCGGCGGCGCCAGACCCCGGACGGCGGCGGGTGCACCAGGTTCTCCTGATGCTGCACGACCCAGGCGAGGGCGATCCCCTTGCGGCCGGGGAACCGCTCGCCGAGCGCCTTCGCCAGCTTGGGCCGGGTCATCGCCTGGCCGTGCAGGATCTCCCGCCCGGCGGCCCCGATCTCGGCGATGTCCAGCCCTTCGAACTCCTTCGCGAACGGCGACAGCCCGCCGGTCCCCAGCCGCTGCTTGAGCATCGGCCGCAGCCAGCGGTAGTCGGCGCCGGCGGTCAGGTGCTGGGTGCGGCGCAGCAGCCCGCCGCGCACGACCCGCCGGTCGGTGAGCGCCTCGGTGAGGTCCGCGTGCCGCGTGCGGCGGGTCCTGGTCCACAGGCCGACGTAGGGCGCGTCGACCTCCTGCGCCTGCACGGCGACGAGGTGCGCCACGATCTCGTCGACGGGGCGCGGGTCGGGCTCGGCGTCGGGCGTCATCAGCAGTTGCCGCTGCAGGTAGGTGCGGTTGAGCTGCCGCCTGGTGAGGATCACGCCGGTGACGCTATTCGGGATTCCGGTCAGGACCTGTCCTGATCTGGCACGACCCGGTGCTTCGTGATCCGGTCGAAGGCGATCGTGCCGTCGGCGTGCTCGCCCGCCGGGGCGTAGCCGGCCGCCCGCAGCGCCGCCAGGGTCTCCGCCACCGGCAGCACGCTGGCGTAGACGGTCGGGGCGAGCTCCGTCAGGCCCAGTCTGGCGAGGCTCTTCACCCGCGGCAGCTCCGCGAGCAGCGTCGGGTCGTCGCTGCGCAGCACGCACGCGACCGGGCGCACCCGCAGCGACCCGTGCCGGCGGGCGAGGTCGGTGACCAGGTACTGCAGCGGCTGCGGGACGCGCCCGCCGGTCGCCGCCTCGCGCAGCGACGCGAGGAGCTCGTCGGCCGTCGCGCCGGTGTCGAACGCGCGGCGCACCGACGCCTCCGAGAAGCGCCACGTGTGGCCGCCGCCGCGGGACTCCCGGTCGGCGGCGAGGTCGAGAAACGCGGCGAGCTGCGGCGCCGGTGCCCCGGTCGCGACGGCGGTCAGGTCGCTCTGCAGCAGCACGGTGCGCTGCGCGGCCGGGATGAGCCGCTCCAGCTCGGCCCGCAGCGCCGGCCGCTGCGGCGTGCCGTCCAGGCCGGCCTCGGCGGCGAGGGCCCGGCACAGGGCGGTCGGCGCGTGCAGTGCGCCCAGGCCCATGAGCTCCAGCTCCCGCCACAGCATGACCGTCGTCGGGTACGCCTCCTCGGCGTCCGCTCCGGTGAGCAGCGGCCGCATGTACATCTGCAGCGCGTTGATCCCGTCCAGCGACGGCAGCGCGTAACCGTCCGGCAGGCCGTTGAGCAGCGAGACGAGGCTGCGCCGCAGGATGCTGACGGCCTCGTCGCGCTCGGTCCGCAGCAGCGCCGGCACCTGCGTCTCCAGCGGGACCGCGTCCATGACCAGCCAGGCGGTGAGCAGCTCGCCGTACTGCGCGGGCGGGTCGAGCTTCAACCAGTCGTCGTAGTACGCCGACGGCGCGATCCGGTTGTCCGTCACGCCGATCAGACCGGTGACGCCGGCGAGGGTGAGCCACAGCCGCATGCCGGTCTCGTCGCCGCCGAGCGCCTTGCCGAGCCGGCGCAGCTCCCGGGTGCCGACCCCGCCGTCCTTCAGCATCGGCACCGGCGCCCGGCCGCACGCCTCCAGCAGGGCGGTGACGTGCGCGAGCGCGGCCCGGACCGCGGCGGCACCGTCGCGCTCGACCATCTCGACGCTGACCTCGACCGGCACCTGCAGCGGCGGCGCCGGGTCGAAGTCGGCGCGGAAGCCGTCCCGCAGCACGACGCCGACCTCGCTGGGCAGCACCGCGGCCATGCCGACGGGGTTCCACATGAGCAGCCCGTGGTCGACCGCCCACCGCAGCGGCGTGGACCGGTTGGTGCGCAGCGCGCCCATCTGCCGCGGGTCGAAGTAGTACGGGTCCTCCTCGGCCAGCGACAGCAGCAGGTCCTTGGTGGCCTCCGGCGCCTGGGCGAACTTCGCGCGGACGGTCGCCGCGTCGGCGAGGGCGGCGCAGACCGCGCCGAGCAACGACGTGCGGTCCCGGCCGACGGGCGCGTCGAGGTTGTACGCCAGGCGCTGCAGCCGGTCCAGCGGCAGCTGCACGAGCTCCAGGCGGGCCGACGGGCCGAACCCGTAGCCGCCGACGATCACCTCGTGGATCGGCGCGGTGCGGATCCAGTCGCCGTCAGGCCAGGCGAGCGCGTGCCACTCCAGCCGTCCCAGCATCATGCCGAGGTCGGCGTCGTGCTCGGCCACGCCCAGCAGCTCGGCGAGGTCGGCGCGGCGGGTGCCGGCGGCGCGCAGCGACAACGCCTCGGCGACCTGCAGCTCCGGCAGGCTGAGCGCGGCGACCGTCGCCGTCACCGTGGCGGGCTCCAGCAGCAGCGCCGCGAGCTCCTTGAGCGCCTTCGCCCCCCGCGGCGCCGGCCCGTCCGGCAGGTGGACGGCGGCGAGCTCGGCCAGCCGCGGCTCGGACAGGCCGGACAGGAAGTCGAGCATGGTCCTCATGGCGACCATCATCAGCGCCGCGGGTGCGCCACGAAAAATCCCTACAGCGTGTCGGTCGCCCCGACCCGCCCCGGCGAGCCTGCCGGTGACCGGCTCCAGCGGCACGCTGCCCCTGGCCGGCACGGGTGCCGCCCTCGTGGTGGGCGGCGCCACCCTGGTCGCCACCCTGCGCCGCCGCCGGATCACCTTCACCGCCGAGTAGCCCTGAGACGCGGAAGGGGGGAGCCTCCGGGCTCCCCCCTTCCGCGTCTCAGCAGCCGTCGGCGCGGGACAGGAGCAGGGTGCGTTCGCGTTCGTTGCGGGTCAGCGACGCGGCACGCTCGAACTCGGACCTGGCCTCGTCGCGGCGGTCCAGCTTCAGCAGCAGGTCGGCGCGGACGGTCGGGAGCAGGTGGTAGGCGCGCAGCGACGGCTCCTCCAGCAGCGGGTCGAGGACGGCCAGGCCGGCCGCGGGGCCGTCGGCCATGGAGACGGCGACGGCGCGGTTCAGCTCGACGACCGGGGACGGGGGCAGCTCGGCGTACAGCGCGGCGATGCGGCGCCAGTCGGTGTCGGCGGCCGTGGCGGCGCGGGCATGGCAGGCGGCGATCGCGGCCTGGAGGGTGTACGTGCCGCCGCCGAGGCTCTCCGCCGTGGACAGGGCGGCCAGGCCGCGGCTGATGAGGAGCCGGTCCCAGCGCGAGCGGTCCTGCTCCAGCAGCACGATCGGCTCGCCGGACGGGCCGGTGCGGGCCGCGGAGCGGGAGGCCTGGATCTCCATGAGCGCGAGCAGGCCGTGGACCTCGGGCTCGGTGGGCATCAGGCCGGCCAGCACGCGGCCGAGACGCATCGCCTCCTCGCACAGCGCCGGACGCATCCAGTCGTCGCCGGCGGTGGCGGAGTAGCCCTCGTTGAAGATGAGGTAGATGACCTCCAGGACGGAGCCGAGCCGGGCCGTGCGGTCGGCGCCGGGGGGCAGCTCGAAGGGCACGTGCGCGTCGGCGAGGGTCTTCTTGGCGCGGCTGATGCGCTGGCCGGCGGTCGCGCCCGGGACGAGGAAGGCGCGGGCGATCTCGTCGGTGGACAGGCCGCCGAGCACGCGCAGGGTCAGCGCCACCCGGGACTCGGCGGTGAGCACCGGGTGGCAGGCGGTGAAGATCAACCTGAGGAGGTCGTCCTCGATGGTGTCCTCGCCGATCGCCTCGAACTCGTCGCCGGCGGTGGCGGGGTGCAGCAGGTCGGGCATGCGGGCCTCGAAGCGCTCCCGGCGCCTGATCTGGTCGATCGCCCGCCGTTTCGCGGTCGTCATCAGCCAGGCGCCGGGGTTGCGCGGCACGCCGTCGGCCGGCCACTGCTCGAGGGCGGCCAGGAGGGCGTCCTGGGCCAGTTCCTCGGCGAGGCCGACGTCACCGACCATGCGCGCGACCCCGGCGATGACCCTGGCCGCCTCGATCCGCCAGACCGCCTCGATCGCCTGGTGGGTTTCCGCTCGCGTCACGCCGCCAACGTAACGCTCAGCCGAAGTCGGCGACCTTGCGGACCTCCACCTCGACGTCGATCTCGTCGAACAGCGCGGCGAAGCGCTGCGCCCACTCCACCGCCTCGGCGTGGTCGCGGACCTGCACGATCGCGAACCCGGCGATGACCTCCTTCGCCTCGGCGAAGGGCCCGTCGACCACGGTCTGCGCGCCGTTCTGGACGCGGACCATCGCCGCGCCTTCCGAGCTCGGCCGCAGCCCCTCGGCCGCGAGCAGGACGCCCGCCTTGCTCACCTCGGTCATGAACCCGCCCATCCGGGCCAGGAACTCGGGCGTCGGCGACCAGGCGGCCGGGTCGGCGTCGTTGACCCTGTGCATCAGCATGTAGCGCATCGTGGAGCTCCCATCTCGTTGTCCAGCATCTACCGACGCGTCGACCGGCGGCCGCCGTTTTCGACGCCGGCGCCGAACGAAAGTTCCGCCGCCGCGTCGCCGATCTCGCGGCGCAGGATCGGGTCGAGGGAGCGCTCGGCGAGCATGGCCGGGGCGAGCCGCCGCGACTTGGCGGCGTACCGGGGGAACGCCTGCCGCACGATGAGCTTCGCGAACAGCTGGTAGCGCCCGGACACCATCGCGGGCGCGTCGGCGAAGAACCGCTCCACATAGGGGTCGGTGAGCTCCTCCTGACCGGGCTGCCAGAAGCCGGCCGCGGCGGCCATCGCGATCCCGGCCCGCTCGTCGCGCACGATCCGCTCCCACGCCTCCGCCTTCGCGTCCGGGTCGGGCAGTGCGGCGTGGCACTTGGCGGCCTTCTCGGCGCCGCGGGTGCCGGGGTCGCGCCGGGACTCCGCGGTGACGTCGGACGCGGACGCGGCGCCGAGCGCGGCGAGCCGGACAAGCGCGTCCCACCGCAGGTCCTGGCTGACGACGAGGCCGGTGGCACCGGTGGGCGCCGGCAGCAGCGGCGAGGACGCGGGCGCCGCCAGCCCGGTGAGCACGGAGACCGGTGTGGGGGCGAGCCAGCCGGCGAGCATCGAGACGTGCGCCGGCCCGGCGACCGTCGTCAGCGCGGTCGCGAGCGCGAACTGCCGCCCGCTGCCCGGCGCCGCCGCCGACAGGGCCGCGGCGCAGATCGCGGCGAGCGGGCCGAAGGCGATGAGCCCGCGCCGGGCCAGTTCGTCCCGGGCGAACGCGAACACCTCGACCAGCACGCTCGTCTCCGGCTCGCCGGCGAGCGCGGCCTCCAGCAGGGTGAGGAACGCCCCGGGGGACAGCTCGCCCTCGCCGGCCGCGTCCATCGCCGCGGTCCACAGCAGCGCCCGCGCGTGGGGGTCGGCGATCGCGGGCAGGACGGACGGCAGCGCGGCAAGGCTGGCGGGGTCGAGAAGCACCTTCGCGTAGGTGTCGTCGATCAGCAGCACACCGCCGGGCGGCAGGGCGGCAGCCCCGTCCACCGCGACCGACCGGCCGTCGAGGGTGACGGGGGCGGCCCGGACGCACGCGCCGCGCTCGTCGTACACCGCGATCCGGAACCGGTGCGGCCGCAGCGGCGCACCGGTCTGCTCGACGGTCAGGCCCGCCGGCGCGGGCAGCGGGCGCAATGTGTTGCACCCGGTGCTGCGCAGCCACAGGTCGGCCCAGCCGCCGAGGTCGGTGCCCGCCACCGAACCCAGCACGGCGAGGAAGTCGGCGAGGCCGGCGTTGCCGAAGCGGAACCGCTCGAAGTAGGCGCGGAGCCCGGCGAGGAACACGTCGTCGCCGAGGAGCACCGACAGCTGCCGCAGCGCCGCGGCGCCCTTGGCGTAGGAGATGCCGTCGAAGTTGTGGAACGCGGCGGCGGTGTCGGCCACGTCGTCGGGTGCGACCGGGTGCGTGGACGGCCGCTGGTCGGCGAGCATGCCCCAGCGCTTGCGCCACACCACGAAGTCCGCGGCGCCGCCGGGGTGGCGGCCGGTCTCGGCGGCGACCCGCCACCCCATCAGCTCGGCGAACGCCTCGTTGAGCCAGATGTCGTCCCACCATCGCAGGGTGACGAGGTCGCCGAACCACATGTGCGCCAGCTCGTGCGCCATGACCACGAAGCGGCGCAGCCGGTCGTAGTCGGTGGCCACGGTCCGGAACAGGAACTCCTCCCGGAACGTGACCAGGCCCGGGTTCTCGACCGCGCCGCCCTGAAAGTCGGGAATGAACGCCTGGTCGTACTTGCCGAACGCGTACCGCACGCCGAAGAGCTCGTGGTAGCGGTCGAGGTTCGCGGCCGTGGCGGCGAACAGCTCGCCGGCGTCGGCGTCCAGGTGCGGCGCGATGGACCTGCGGCAGATCAGGCCGAGCGGGATGCCGTCGTGCTCGGCGGCACGGACGTGCCACGGCCCGGCGAGCACGGTGAAGAGGTAGGGCGCGATCGGCGGGGTCGGCTCGAAGGTCCACCGGCCGTCGCGGGCCTCCCGCAGCGGAGCGTTGCCGTGCACCGTCCACTGTGGAGGGGCGGTGACGGTCAGCGTGACGGGCGCCTTCAGGTCGGGCTGGTCGAAGCAGGCGAAGATGCGCTGCGCCTCGTCGAGCGGCGCCTGCCCGTACAGGTAGACCTCGCCGTCTTCGGGGTCGACGCTGCGGTGCAGCCCTTCACCGGTCCGCGAGTAGGCCGCGGTGAACGTCACCTCGAGCCGGTTGGCGGCGAGCAGCCCGGAGAGCGGCAGCCGGTTGCCGTCCAGCGTCGACGGGTCCAGGGTCCGCCCGTTGAGGAGGATCCGCTCCGGCCGGACGTCTTTCATCTCCACGAAGGTGGCGGCGCCGGGTGAGGCGCAGGCGAACTCGACGACGGTGCGGGAGACGTACGTGGAGGCGTCGGTGACGTCGAGGGAGACCGTGTATCCGCCGACGCGGATGAGTGCGGCTCGGGTCTGCGCCTCGACCCGGGTCAGGGCGCGGCTCGGGCTGATCATGCCCCCGACGCTACCCGGCCCGCGGCGGCGGAAAAGCGCCTACTCGGCCCGCGACAACGACAGTTCGGGCGCGGCCGGACCGGCAGCGGCGGCGGTCGCCCCGGGTGCCACCCGGCCCGCGAGCAGCGCGCCGGCGACCGCCGGCAGCAGCGCGATCAGGAACGCGGCGACGTAGGCGACCGGCCCGGCGGTGACGAGCGCGGCGAACACCGCCCCGCCGACCGCGAGCACCACCGTCGTCAGCAGCGAGTCGGCGACCGACAGCGCGGAGCTGTTGACGCCCTGCTCGTCGGCCCGGGACAGCTGCAGGACCAGCGTGGACGCCGTCGGCGACGCCAGCCCCATGCCGAAGCCGGCGACGCACCAGCCGGCCACGACCGCCGCGACGGGGACGGCCGGGGCGACCAGCGCGACCGCCGACACCACGCCGAGCGCGATGGCCGACAGGCCGGTCCGCAGCCGCGCGGCGGGGCTGAAGCGCTGGCCCTGCCGGGCCTGGATCCACGAGCCCGCGGACCACAGCAGCGCCCCGGCGGTGAGGGTGAGCCCGGCCAGCGACGGGGTGAGGCCGCGCTCGCGGGTGAGCAGCAGCGGGATGAACACGTCGGCCTGCATGAACGCGGCGCCGGCGAGCCCGCGGACGAGGACGACGCTCGGCAAGCCGCGGCGGGCGCCGAACGTGCCGGCCGGCAGCAGCCGCGGCCCGCAGACGGCGACCAGCAGCAGCCCGCCGGCCACGGCGGCGAGCCCGCCGGACTGGCCGCCCCAGTGCAGCAGCACCACGCCCGCCGCGACGCCGGCCGCCCACGGTATGCGGACGCCTGCCCGGGCACCCGGCGTGCCGGGGCCGCCGCCGATCGAGCGCAGGTGCGGCCCGATCACCGCGGCGGCGGGCAGGGTCGCGATCGCGATCAGCAGGAAGACCCAGCGCCAGCCGAGGTGCTCGACGATCAGCCCGGCGATGGCCGGGCCGACCACGGCGGGCAGGACCCACGCGGCCGACAGCGCGGAGAAGACACGCGGGTGCGCCGACGCGGGGTACGCCCGCCCGACGACGACATAGAGCGCCACCGTGATGAGACCGCCGCCGAAACCCTGGACGAGGCGGCCGGCGATGAGCGTCCAGATCCCGGTGGCGAGGCCGGCACCGAGCAGCCCGAGGCAGAACAGCGCGACGCCGGCGAGGATCGGGCGGGCCGGCCCACGCCGGTCGCACCAGATGCCGGCGGCGACGGTGGCGACGATCCCGGTCGCGAACGGCCCGCCGAACGCGAATCCGTAGAGGGCGAGGCCGTCGAGGGCCTGCGCGACGGTCGGCATGGCCGCCGTCACGGCCACCGCCTCGAAGGCGACGAACGTGACCAGTGTGACCATGCCGACCGTGAGCGCGTTCTGTTTCTGCACCTCGCCACCGTGCAACTTCAACAACGGTTGAGGTCAACTCAGTTGGTGGCCAGCCCTGGAGTCGCGGCCGTCCGGGCCGGTGGTGAGCGTGGTGGTGAACTTCCGCCGGCCGTTGCCGAGGCCGGAGACGCTCGACGTAGCGTGGACAGCACCGCCGGTGCTCTCGATGGTGACCGTGTGCGGACCGGTGAAGCCGGCGGTGGCCCGCGCCCAGAAGGCGACCTGGTGGGTGGTCGAGGGGCAGCCGCCGATGCCGCAGAAGCCGCTGTTGGCGGCGCCGACGCGCGGCCCGGGGCCGTCGCCGGTGACGGTGCGGCGCAGGGCGCGCCGGCTGGCCGCGTTGCGCGGTCCGGCGGCGACCAGCGACCACGACGACGGCGGGTTGGCGGCGCCCTCCTTCATGATGCCGTTGCGGACCACGTCGGCGAGCAGTCCGTCCTCATCGAGTGGGTTGATGTCCTCGATGATGTGGCCGCGGCCTGGAGGCGACCCCAGATGCAGTCAAAGCCCTGGATGTCAACGCTCGCGTTCCCGACATATTTCATCACTCGTTGACATGTACCGACAACCGGGGTCAACATGTGTTGGCCAACGCTTGTTGACATCGACAAGGAGGATGCCATGAAGACCGTCGTCGTCGGTGCCGGGCCGACCGGGCTGCTGCTCGCGGGGGACCTCGCCGCCGCGGGGACCGAGGTGACCGTCCTGGAGCGGCGCACCAGCGAGTCCAACCTGACCAGGGCGTTCGGCGTGCACGCGCGGACCCTGGAGCACCTCGACGCCCGCGGGCTCGCCGACGAGCTCATCGCGACCGGGACGCCGGTGTCGCGGCTGCGGCTGTTCAACCACGTGCGGGTCGACCTCGGCGTGCTGCCGACCCGCTTCCCGTTCCTGCTGATCACCCCGCAGTACCACGTGGAGCGGCTGCTGGAGCGGCGGGCACTCGACCTGGGCGCCCGCATCGTGCGCGGCGCGACGGTCACCGGGCTGCGCGAGGACGCGGTCCTGACCGAGGACGGGGCCCACCCCGCCGACTACGTCGTGGGCGCCGACGGCGTCCACAGCGCCGTGCGCGAGGCGATCGGCATGCCGTTCCCCGGCAAGGCGGTGCTGCGCTCGATCATGCTGGCCGACGTGCGGCTCGCCGACGCGCCGCACGACGTGCTCGCGGTCAACGCCGTCGGCGACGCGTTCGCGTTCGTCGCGCCGTTCGGCGACGGGTGGTTCCGCGTCTTCTGCTGGGACCGGCTCGCCCAGCGGCCCGACAGCGCGCCGCTGGAGCTCGACGAGGTCCGCGACGTGACCCGCCGGGCGCTCGGCACCGACTTCGGCATGCGGGACGCGCGCTGGCTGTCGCGCTTCCACAGCGACGAGCGGCAGGTGCCGCAGTACCGGCAGGGCAACGTCTTCCTCGCCGGCGACGCCGCCCACGTGCACTCCCCCGCGGGCGGGCAGGGCATGAACACCGGCATGCAGGACGCGGCGAACCTGAGCTGGAAGCTGGCCGCGGTCGCGCGGGGCTGGGCCCCCGACGGGCTCCTCGACACGTACCAGAGCGAACGGCATCCGGTCGGCGAGCTGGTGCTGCGCAGCAGCGGCGGGCTGATCCGCCTCGCGATGCTGCACTCCCGCGCCGCGCGGGCCGGCCGCGACCTGCTCGGCGGGGCGCTGCTGCACGTGCCGACGATCATGCGCAAGGCGGCCGGCACGGTGTCCGGCATCGGCATCGACTACCCCGGCGCACCCCGGCAGCCCGACGTGCTCCTCCCGCCGGATTCGCGCCTGTACGAGCTGCTGCGGGCCGGACGGCACGTCCTGCTCGCGCCCTCGGCGCCGGTGGGCTACGACGACCGCCTGACACACGCGGTGAACGACCGTTTTGTCCTCGTCCGGCCCGATGGCCACGCCGCCTGGACCGGCACAGAGCGGGAGCTTCCGGTCGCGCTGCGGCGTCACCTCGGCCCACCACGGTGATCCGCGACACCACCCGTCCACCTGGCTCTTGACATGGGAGCGGTGATCCATGTGTCATGCCCGTCACAGAGCGGCTCTCGTTGGGTTGCCGCCGACGCCGGACCGCCGCCGCGGGCCCGGCGGCGGCGCACACGGGGACGACGGACGCGCCTGCGAGACGTGCCGGGCCCCGCGCCGCCACGGGGGGCCCGGCACCTCGCTTGTCCGCCTGCCTCAGTTGTGGCCCAGCCTCGGCTTGTCGCCCGCGTGCTCGACCACCACGAACTGGCCCATCATCCCCTCGTCCTCGTGCCGCAGGACGTGGCAGTGGAACATGTACGCCGTCGTCGGGTCGGCGTAGTCGGCGAACGCGGCGATCACCGAGTAACGCCTGCCGGGCTCCAGGAACAGGGTGTCCTTCCAGCCGCCGAGCTCCGGCGGGGGCGCGCCGCCGTTGACCGACAGCACCTGGAACTGCACGTCGTGGATGTGGAAGCTGTGTGGGGTGTCGTGCCCGTTGGCGACGGTCCAGACCTCGGTGGTGTCCTTGACGACGACGGCGTCCACCCGGTCCATGTCCATCCCGTCGCCGTTGATCCCGCGCCCCTGGAACGTGAAGGTCCGCCGTTGCGCCGCCAGCTTCGGGTCAAGCCGCTGGACGTCGGCGAGCTTCGCCGGCAGGGTCGCGGCCTTCAGGTCGCCCGCCGCCCGCAACTGCAGCACGTCGAACGTGTCGCGGCCGCCGTGGAACCTGCCGAGGCCGGTCGCCCGGCTGCGCAGCTCGACCCGCTCCCCCGGCCGCATCGCGACGACGACCTCGGCCCGCTCCCCCACCGACAGCCGCACGTGGTCGGTGCTGTAGGGCGCGGCGAGCAGCCCGCCGTCCGTGCCGATCATCGTGAGCGGGCGGGCGTCGGACATCGCGAAGTCGTACACCCGCGCCGTCGACGCGTTGAGCAGCCGCAGGCGCACCAGCGTGGTCCGCACGTCCAGGAACGGGCCCGGGGTGCCGTTGACGAGGATCTGGTCGCCGAGGATGCCCACGTCGCTGCCGAACCGGTCGTTCATGCTCAGCTGGTCACCGTCGAACCCCTTGTCCTGCACGACGACCGGGACGTCGTCGACGCCGTACTCGTGCGGCAGCCCGTCCGGCCCCTGGTCGTCGTCCAGGATGAACAGGCCGGCGAGGCCGCGGTAGACCTGCCGCTCGGTGCGGTCGCTGGGGTGCGGGTGGTACCAGAGCGTCGCCGCCGGCTGGTCGACCGTCCACGCGGCCTGGTAGTCGCCGCCGGGCGGGATCGGGTGGTGCGGCCCGCCGTCGACCTTCGCCGGCAGGTGCATCCCGTGCCAGTGCACGGTCGTCGGCTCGTTGAGCCGGTTGTGCACGTTGACCGCGACCCGCTCGCCGCGCCCGGCCCGCAGGGTCGGGCCGAGGTAGCCGCCGTTGTACCCCCAGGTGCGGGTGTTCGCGCCGTGGCCGAGGTCGCTAGCGCCGGGCTGCGCGGTGAGATCGAAGACCCGCGTGCCGTCCGCGCCGACGGTCGACGCCGCGAGCGGCGGGATCTTGAGCGGCCGGTCGAACGCGACCTTGCCCACGGTGTCCACGGCCGTGCCGGACACGAGCCAGGTGACGACCGCGACGCCACCCCCGCAGAGCAGGAGCAGCAGGCCCAGCCCACCGAGAAGCCACTTGCGCACCGTCGTCCCCTTCGCCGTTCGCCGTCATAAGTAGCTGTGCTACATGTAGCTTCGCTGCTCACGGCGGCCCCCACATCGGGGAAAACCTCAGGGACAACCCCCAATCGCACCGTCCCGGGCTCCGCGATACTTGGCGGGTGGTTATCGACGCGTACGTGACCTCGCTCGGCGCGGCACTTCGCGGCCCGCGCGCCGCGAAGCGGGAGCTGCTGACCGAGGTGCGCGACAGCCTGCACGACGCCGCCGCGCACCACGAGTCGACCGGCCTGCCCGCCCCGGCCGCGGCGCGGCTGGCCGTCGACGAGTTCGGCACGGTCCGCGAGCTCGCCCCGGACTACCAGCGCGAGCTGGCGCTGCTGCAGGGCCGCCGGACCGCCCTCCTCGTCGCCGGCGCCGTCGCCGCCCAGCAGGTGATCTCCGAGGTGGCGTGGCGGTCCGCGGCCCCCGGCTGGTCGTGGCAGCCCAGCCGCGGCTACATGCTGCTCGCCCACACCGTCGACTACGCCGGCTACGCCGTCGTGCTCCTCGGCCTGCTCGCCGCCGTGGCCTGCGGAGCCGGCAGCCGCTACGTCAGCGTCGGCAGCGGCTTCGTCCGCGCGACGGGGATGGCGGCGATCGCCGTCTGCGCGTTCTTCGTGCTCGGCGGGGCGGCCCTGTCGACGCTGAGCCCCACCTGGCACGCCGCGGCGTCCGCCAGCCTGTCCCCGCCGGCGCTCGCCGCGGCGGTCGTCACCACCGCGACGCCGGTGTGGATGGTGTACTCGGGGCTGCGCTGCCTGCGCGCCGCCGCCCCGACGCGGTCAGCCCTGGGCCGGCACCCGGTCCAGGAAGCCTAGGACCTGGTTGATCCGGCCGTCCGCGGCGATCGTGACCACGTCGAAGCCGGCGACCGGCGCCTCCTGCCCCGGCAGGCCCATCTCCCAGCCGAACCGCGCCTGGTCGTGGTGGCCGTCGACGGCGCCGAGCGGGGTGATGACGAAGCCCGGGAACTGGGCCTGCACGCCGCCGATCAGCCAGTCGATCTCCGACTGGCCGCGGGCCGCCGCCATCGGGTCGACGAACGTCACGTCCTCGGTGAACAGCGCGTCGATCGCCACCCGGCGGGCCTGCGGGTCCGTCTCGTTCCACACCTCGATGTACCGCTTGACGATGCTCTCGTAGTCGCTCATGCCGTTCAGCCTGCCGACGCCGGCGGCCCGGGTCGATTCCCCGGGAGGTAATGGCCACGCTTCCGTCCCGGTTCGTACCATCGCGGCATGACGCAACCTGTGGGGGTGCTGCTCCGGGAATGGCGGGAGCGGCGCAGGCTGAGCCAGCTGGAGCTGTCGATCCAGGCGGAGATCTCGACCCGGCACCTGAGCTTCGTGGAGACGGGCCGCTCCAGGCCGACGAGCTCGATGATCCTGCGCCTCACCGAGCACCTGGACGTGCCGCTGCGGGACCGCAACGCGCTGCTGCTCGCCGGCGGCTACGCCCCCGCGTACCCGGAGGGCGGGCTCGACGCGCCGCAGCTGCGGGCGGTGCGGGCGTCGCTGCGGCAGGTGCTGGCCGGGCACGAGCCGTTCCCGGCCGTGGTGGTGGACCGGCGGTGGACGATGCTCGACGCCAACGCGCCCGTCGAGCGGCTGGTCGCCGGGGCGGCGCCGGAGCTGCTGAAGCCGCCGGTCAACGTGCTGCGCCTGTCCCTGCACCCGGACGGGCTCGCGCCGCGGATCGTCAACCTCGGCGAGTGGCGGGCGCACCTGCTGGGCCGGCTGGACCGCCAGGCCCGGGCCACCGGCGACCCGGCGCTGTCCGACCTGCTCGCGGAGCTGTCGGCGTACCCGGGCGACGACGCGGCTCCGGTGACACCCGCCGCGCACGACGTCGTGGTGCCGCTGCGGATCCGCCAGGACGGCGTCGAGCTGCGGTTCTTCAGCATCACCGCGGTGTTCGGCTCGCCGCTGGACGTGACCGTCGCCGAGCTCGCCATCGAGTCGTTCTTCCCCGCCGACGCCGCCACCGCCGCCGCGCTCGGCACGGCGCTCGGGGCCGCGTGACGGTGGCACGTTTCTGGGATTCGTGGGAGTGCGGCCGGCCGTAACGTCATATGCATCGCAAGGCCACACCGAAGAACTTCCCACACCAGAAGGAGCACCAGATGAGCGACTACGACGGCGGCACCGACTTCGGTCACGTCGAGACCGGCGAGAACCACGAGGCGCTGGACCAGCTGCACCAGGTCGACGCCAGCGAGAGCAACTACGACTCGCAGTTCGGCGTGTACGAGCAGGACCACGCCTCGGCCGAGAGCACCAGCTTCGACCAGGGCCACCAGGTGTCGTACACCGACGCGAGCGGCGCGACGTACCAGGAGTCGGACTTCACCTCCTACGACCACTCCGCCGCCGAGACCGACCACGTCTTCGCCGCCGAGGGCTCCGAGTCGGCGTCCTCGAGCGAGTTCCACGAGCTCGAGGCCCTGCAGGCCCGCCTGGACAGCGCGTTCGGTTCGGCGACCGAGCTGCACACCGGCGGCGGCCCGGCCATCGCGGGCAGCTGACCTCCGCACGGCAGAAGCTCCTGACGGTGTGGTTGACCGCGCCGGCCCTGGTTCAGCCCCTGGGGCCGGCGACCCACCAGAGCTGCACAGACCATCTACGCACTCGGTTGTTCGACTTCGTTCGGGTGTCCGGGACTGTCCGGACATTCCCGGCCGCCCGAACGAAGTCGGCCATCAGGGTGCGTTTTGGTGTTCATACGGTAAGAAACCTTGATCACACGGACGATCGACCAGACAATTCCCTCCATGGCGCGAATCGGGATCGGCGACGCCGTGGCGATCTGGCGGCACCGCCGCGACCGCCGCCGCAGGCAGCAACAGCAGCAGAACAACAACCAGCAGCGCCGCCGCAACCGCGACAGCGGCGACGGGTGCGACTGCGACGGCTGCGACTGCAACCCGTTCATGCTCGGCTCGCTGCTCAGCCTGATGGCGATCGCCGCACCCCGGCGGGCACCGCGCCGCACCACGACCGGCCCCGGCCGCGCGGGCGTCGCCGCGATCCGCGGCTACCAGCGCTGGCTGTCGCCGCACCTGCCGACCCACTGCCGGCACTTCCCGACCTGCAGCGACTACGGGTTGCAGGCCGTCCAGCGGTACGGGCTCGTCGAGGGCTCCCGGCTGACCGCGGCCCGCATCCGGCGCTGCAACCCGTCGACCCCGCACGGCACCAAGGACCCCGTGCCGTAAACCGCGCCGCCCGGCCCGACGACGACAGGCGATCCGAGGGTGCTGCCATATCCGGAGGCGGAGGTTTCGTCGTACACCGGCGAAACCCCGGAACCGGAACTGATCCGGGTGCTCGAACGGTGCGGCCGATTCCATGGACAATCAGAATGCATTTCGGAATGCGGCCGCTGACGCCTTGAAAAGCGCGCAACGTGGGCGTGTTAGGCTCCTGACCTGGACTGCCCCGCGGGTCTACCTAGAGAGTTGCGCATGAGCAATCACCGGTCCGTCGTCATCAACGGCGACCTCGGCAGTGGCAAGAGCACCGTTTCGGTGGAGCTCGCCGGCCGGCTCGGACTGCGGCGCATCAGCGTCGGCGACATGTACCGGCAGATGGCCGAGGAACGCGGCATGACCGCGCTCCAGCTCAACCTCCACGCCGAGCTCGACGACGCGATCGACAGCGCCGTGGACGAGCTGCAGAGCAACATCGCCAAGTCCGGCGAGCAGCTCATCGTCGACAGCCGGCTCGCGTGGTTCTTCTTCCACGACGCGTTCAAGGTGCACCTCATCACCGAGCCCAACGAGGCGGCCCGCCGCGTGCTCGCCCGCCCGCACAGCGAGGTGGAGCGCTACGCGACGCTGGAGGAGGCCAAGGAGCGCCTGCACGGGCGCAGCGAGAGCGAGCGGGTGCGGTTCCTGACCCGGTATGGCGCCGACAAGCTGCGCCTGCGCAACTACGACCTGGTCTGCGACAGCACGCGGGCGCGGCCGGACGACATCGTCGCGATGATCGTGGACGCCTTCGAGGGCCGCCTCGGCGGCGACATCCTGCGCGAGCGGCCGCCGCTGCTGCTGCTGGACCCGATGCGGATCTACCCGACCCGTCCGGTCGACTCCCTGGACTCGGTGGACGGCGCCTTCGTCGCCTCGATCGGCGACGCCGGGCCGGAGGCGCTGGAGCCGCTGACGATCGGGCACTCCGGGCCGGACTACTACGTCATCGACGGCCACCGCCGGCTCAGCGCCGCCGTGCAGAACGAGTTCCGTCTCGTGCCGGCCAGCCTGCTGGCGGAGGGCGAGGAGCCGGTGACCGCGCGGCTGAGCGCCAACGACTACTTCCGGGTGCACGTCACCGACGAGGTGGTCGCGGCGTGGCAGCATGCCCACAAGATCGAGCTTCCGGTACCTGCCCTGGTTGAGTAGGCCTACTCAGGCCTTTCGCCGTGGTGCGGACGAGACTCGTCCGCATGACAACACCAGTGCCCACGAAGACCACCACGGCGTTCTTCCTGCAGTCCGCGGTCTCGTTCGGGGTCGCGGTGGTCGGCCTCGGTATCGGCATCGCCTATCTGCCGGTCAACCAGTGGATGCGCGCGTTTCTCGCCATCGGGTTGCTCTACACCGTCACGTCGGCGTTCACCCTTGCCAAGTGCGTCCGCGACCACCAGGAGTCCACGGGCGTCGTCCAGCGGGTCGATCAGGCGCGCCTGGACAAGCTGCTGACCGATCACGATCCGTTCCGCGCTTAGCTCCTGTCCAACTTTTCGGACTTATCAGCTTTATCAGCTTTACCAGCGCTCCGGTCGCCGGCCGGGGCGCTGACGCATGGATGATCGGCTAAGTCACACCCCGCACGACTAGGCCAGACGGCTCAGCGGTTGTATGGTTCACCGCAACGCGGCGACCTTGACGACCGCCATCTCAAGCGCACGCACGATCGAGTGACCTGGACCACTCTCGGCGTCTGTCGATATGCCCGATCCGGGGCTATCGTGCCGCTTTTCAGTCGTACTATTTCTTAGGCATGACTTAAGAATGCCAAAGGTTGCCACGACGGCACTCCGGAGGGTTTCACTCCCCCGGCGAACCGTGGCATGCTTCGACCCGGCAAACAGTTACGCAAGGTTGTGAGCGACATACCGAGTGCCGATCTTGACGGCATTGCCGAAAATGAGTCACGCCCGGTTTCTCGCGGTACATAATGCAGTCGAAGGTAAGGAGCGGAATCACCAACCGACCATTCACGCCGAAAAGCTCCGACAGGCCTGAGGCCGCGTCGACTGACGGATGTCGACTGATCCGGGAGGATTCCCAGCACATGAGCACGCACGACAACGCTTCCATCAACCGCCGCCCGTTACGCCGCACGAGCGTGGGCGTCGCCGCCGTGGCACTCTTCGCCACCGGCGCGCTGACCGCCTGCAAGGACCTGCCGGCGACCGGCTCAGCGCCCCGCCCCTCGGCGAGTGCCGCGCAGCCCACCGGCTCGGCCACGGCCGGCACGGGCACCGCACCGTCGACCTCCGCCAGCCCCGTGGCGTCGCCGTCGAAGAGCGCCAGCACCTCCACCAGCGCCAAGCCGCCCGCGCCCGGTACCGGCGGCGGCGTGCCCGCGACGTACACGGTCGCCGGGTACCCGGCCGCGAACAACACCGGCTACCCGCAGGGCCTGCCGGGCGACACCCGCAAGAAGGTGACGCTGACGCCGTACACCGGCCCCATGACCATCACGGTCGCCGGCACCGTCATCGACGGCAAGGACATCAACGGCCACCTGGAGATCAAGGCCAAGAACGTGACGATCCGCAACAGCCGGATCCGCGTGGCCAACGTGCAGGCCGTGACCTCCACCGACGACAACGCCAACCTGCGCATCGAGGACACCGAGATCGACGGCCAGCTCAAGGACGCGTCGACCGGTGGTATCGCGCTCATCGGCCGCACCGGCTTCACCCTGCTGCGGGTCAATGCCCACGGCTCCGGCGACATCCTGCGCATCGACGGCCGCGGCACGGTCCAGGACTCCTGGCTGCACGACCCGGGCGGCACCGGCTCCGCCCAGCACAACGACGTCATCCAGTCGACGAACGCCATCTACATCCGCATCCTGCACAACCGCCTGGAGAACCAGCACACCCAGACGTCGTGCATCCTGCTGAAGGCCGACATCGGCTCCATCAACGACGTCGTGGTCGACAGCAACCTCATGAACGGCGGCGGCTACTCGTTCTACTGGTACGACGCCAACTACAAGATCACGAACGGCAAGGTCACGAACAACAAGTTCATGCGCCAGTCCGGCGGCGGCTTCTGGCCCAAGGGCGGCTACTACGGCACCCAGGCCTTCCAGGCGTCCCAGCTCCCCCAGTGGAGCAACAACACCTGGAACGACAACGGTCAGCAGATCAAGATGTGACCTGGCGGGACCATCAGGCAGGGGCGCGGCGCCATCCTCCGGCACCGCGCCCCTGCCTTTCGTCCGTTCCCATACGCATCCGGCGCCCCGCAAGCGGACAGCAACCCCATCCGCGCGACGTCAGCGACCGGGCCTGTTGCGCTGGTCATGAACCAACGACGGCGAGCGCAGCGCCAGCCGCCGGAGCGGCATGCACCGGTTGTGACGGTGTGGAGGCACCGAACGACGCCCTCGACGGCGCTGAACCATCCGAGAACGGCGCCCGGGGAACGCCACCGCGACCACGCCACCTGGCGCCCGCCCCCAGCCCCCTGCGGAAGACCCACGCTCCCTCCGCACACGGACATCACCGGGACAGCGAACGCCGGTCTCTCAGCCGAGCACCCTCGCCATCACCGTGATCGAAGGACAGCCCTGGCCGCCCGGACGACCACCAGACGACTTCGATCATCGAAGGCCACGACCACGATCGCTCCAAGGGGAACTACGACGGCAGGGACGGTGCTGCGACGAGAGCGCGTTGCACTGGTTCGTGAATCCAACGACGGCGCTGGACCATGTGAGGACGGCGGCCGGGGAACATCACCGCAACCACGGCACGGACGCTAACCACGCCACCTGGCGCCCGACTCCCAGGTCCGTACGAAAGACGCATGCTCCCTCCGTACACGGACAAGGCCACTGGGACAGCGAACGCCGGTCTCTCAGCCGAGCACCCTCGCCATCACCGTGATCGAAGGACAGCCCTGGCCATCCGCACGACCACCAGACGACTTCGATCATCGAAGGCCACGACCACGATCGCTCCAAGGGGAACTACGAACGCGCGGACGGTGCTGCGACGAGGGCTGGTTTGTGAAGCCAACAAGCACCGAATGACGCCCTCGACGGCGCTGGATCATGCGAGGACGGCGGCCGGGGAACATCACCGCTACCACGGCACGCACGGCAACCACGCCACCTGGCGCCCGGCCCCAGGCCGGGCGGAACGAACCCACCCACCGCGCTGGCCTGCCACTGCGAAATCCCACACGGATCGGCGAACCCGCACGCGGACAGCAACCACCAGAACCACGCCCGGCGAGCGCGGCGCCGCGGTCAGCAGCCGATACCCTCGCCATCGCCATGATCGAAGGACAGCCCTGGCCATCCGCACGACCACCAGACGACTTCGATCATCGAAGGCCACGACCGCGATCGCTCCGAAGGGGAACTATGAACGCGCGGACGGTGCTGCGACGACGGCTGGTTTGTGAAGCCAACAAGCACCGAATGACGCCCTCGACAGCGCTGGATCATGCGAGGACGGCGGCCGGGGAACATCACCGCGACCACGGCACGGACCGCAACCACGGCACCTGGCGCCGGCCCCAGGCCGGGCGGGAAGGACCCACCCACCGCGCTGGCCTGCCACTGCGAAATCCCACACGGATCGGCGAACCCGCACGTGGACGCCGGGAATCAGCGAACCGAGACCATGCAGGCCCCGCGACCGGGGCCCGACGGCGGAGGGGTCAGCTGGCGTTCTGCAGGCCGTTGACCTGGACCACGACCGACTCGGCGGCGGCGACGGCTTCGGCGGCGACCAGGACCTCGATGGCGGCCAACGGCTCGGCGGCGGCCAGGGTCTCGACGGCGGACCGGCGGCAGCGGCGGCGAACGGGCTGGGGAGCGGTGGCGACGACAGGCATGCCACCGGCGGCGCGCGCGACCAGTCCGACCTTCGCCAGGCCCGCGCCCACGAATGAGCGGCGGGGGTTGGTGAAGTCCTTGGCGTCTGCCCGGTCCGATCCTGCCGCCATCGCTGCGGGGGCCGCCGGCGCGGACCCGGCAGACGCCAGCGCGAGAGCCGGGACGGGAGCGGAGCGGCGGCGGAGGCGGCCGATGAAGCCGAGCAGCGGGGCGCCGGCGAGGAAGAGCAGCGCGGCGGCGGCCACCAGGACCAGGGGGAGCCAGGACGAGTCGGCGATGGCCTCGCCGCCGAAGTGGCCGAGGAGGGCGCCGTAGGTGGCCCAGAGGGTGGCGGCGACGACGTCGTACGAGGCGAAACGGCGGGTCGACATGCCGTTGCGGCCGGCGTAGATGGCGGTGATCATGCGGCCGGCCGGGACGAAGCGGCACAGGAGGACGGCCAGGAAGATGTGCTTGCGCATGGCTTCGTTGAGGCGCAGGGTGATCGCCCTGGGCTTGCGGCGGGCCAGGCGGTCGGGAGTGCCGGCGTCGCGGCGGGCCAGGCGGCGGCCGAGCAGGAACGCCAGGATGTCGCCGGAGACCGCGCCGAGGGCGCCCGCGGCGACGAGCAGCAGGAGCTGGACGTGGCCGGTGGTGGAGAGGATGCCGCCGCCGATCATCAGGGCCTGGGCCGGGACGACGGGGATGAACGCATCGACGGTGAGTAGGACGAGAATCGTGCCGTACAGGACGCCGGGAGCTGCCACCAGGTCCATGACCGCGTCTACCATGTCCCGCTCACCATGGTCCGCCCCCTACCCCGTCGTCAGTCGACCATTCCCCGTTGACCATGGCAACACGAATGCGCCCCATTCCATGCCCAACTGATGATGATTGTGTCGGGCGTCTCCTTAGAAACCGCTGAGAAACGCATACCCGCAGGTAGGAAGGGCGGGAAAAGCTAGCCGATGGTCTCGTCCAGGTAACACCAGCGCCAGAACTCGCCGGGCTCGATCGAGCACATGACCGGGTGGTGGGTGGTGAGGAAGTGCTGCGTGGCGTGCCGGCGCGGGGATGAGTCGCAGCACGCGACGTGCCCGCAGGTGAGGCACTGGCGCAGGTGAACCCAGTCAGTGAAGCCCATCTCGATACATTCCGGGCATCCCTCGACCTCCGGGACGTCCAGCTTCTCCGCGGCTTCGATGTGGGGGCAGGTCACAGATCTCCTCGCTCCAGCAGTGACTCTTCCAGGTCCATGTCGCGCTGCGCCTGGCGCAGCGTCTCCTCGGGGATCTTGCCGGTGTCGCGGGCCCGCCGGAAGACCTCACGCTCGGCGTTCAGCATCTCGCGCCGCAGGCGAGCGTACGCGGCGGACGGCGTTTCCCGGTCGGATCGGCCGAGACGCTCCCAGGCGAGGTTGGAGCGGCTGAGCGCCACCTGCCGCAGCCGCTCGACGACCCCGTCGGGCGCGTCGTCGGCGACCTCCTCCAGGCGGGCCTTGCCGGCCCGGCTCGCCTCGTGCTGCACCGACGCCTCGGCGAGCGCGTCCTCCTTCTGGTCGTCGCCGGGGACCTTCAGCCAGCGCGCCACGGTCGGCAGGGTCGCGCCCTGCAGCACCAGCGTCGCCACGATCACCCCGAAGGCCATGATCACGAAGAGTCCGCGCGGATAGGCGCCGGCCTGCTGCGCTGACGGCAGCGAGAGCGCCGCGGCGAGGGTCACCGCGCCGCGCATGCCGGCCCAGGAGATGACCGCGGGCGCCGCGAACGTGGGCGCTGGGTCGCGGCGGCGGACCCGTGGGATCAGCCGGGCGAGGTACACGGTGGGGAACAGCCACACGATCCGGGCGATGATCACGACCCCGACGACCGCGGCGAGGCAGCCGATCGTGAACCAGAACGACCGCTCGACCTGCTCGATGAGCGCACGCAGTTGCAGGCCGACGAGGAGGAAGACCGCCCCTTCGAGGAGGAACTTCACCATCCGCCAGAAAGCGTCCATCTGCAGCCGGGAGGCCGCGGACATGAGTGTCGGCATCTTATGGCCGAGCGCGAGGCCGGTGACGACGACCGCGACGACGCCGGAGGCGTGGATGCTCTCCGCCGGCAGGAACACCACCCACGGCGTGAGCAGCGAGATCGCGTTGTCGATGAGCGGGTTCTCGATCTTCTTGTGCACGAACCCGAGGACGATGCCGCCGATGATGCCGATGCCGACACCGCCGAGCACGGCGATCGACGCCGTCCGGGTGATCGACCAGGCGTCGACGGCCTCGCCGACCGCCGCGGCGACCGCCACCCGCAGCGTGACGAGGGCGGTCGCGTCGTTGATGAGGCTCTCGCCCTCCAGCACGGTGACGATCCGCCGCGGCAGGCCGATGCGGCGGGCGACAGCGGTGGCCGCGACGGCGTCGGGCGGCGCGACGACGGCACCGAGCGCGAAGCACATGGCCAGGGGCACCTGCGGCAGGAGCGCGTGGAGCGTGAAGCCGACGGCCGCGGCGGTGAAGAGGACCAGTCCGACCGCGAGCAGCAGGATCGGGCGAAGATTGAAGCGGAACGCGGGAACCGAGGTCTCCAGCGCTGCCACGTACAGGATGGGCGGCAGGATCCCGAGCAGCACCATCTCCGGGTCCAGCTCGATCTCCAGCACCCCGGGAATGAAGGAGATCCCGATCCCGACCAGCACCAGCAGGATGGGTGACAGCACACCGATGCGCCGGGCCACCACGGAGGTGGCGACGACGACAGCGATCAGTCCGACGATGTTCTCGAGCCCGTGCACGCCGCGAAGCCTATCCACAGGTAGGACGCAGCGGACATGTAGTGACGGCGGCCACTACGGCTGAGACACTGCCCCGCACGTGCACCAAGTCGTCAGGTAGGGAAGGATCGTCCCCATGTGTGCCGCGCGACAACTAGCCCACCCACCGGGAGGGTGTGCGCATGCCTGACGTCGGCACAACGGCTGATCTGCGCAACCGGCGCCTCGGCCTGCACGCGGGCGAGCGCATCCGGGTGCTGCTCGTCGAGGACGACCCCGGCGACGCGTTCCTGGTCCAGGAGCTGCTCGCGGAGGCCGACGCCCCGTTCGACGTCAGGGTGGCGCAGACGATGCGGGAGGCCCGGCCGCTGCTGCGCGAGGTGCACTGCGTGCTGCTCGACCTCGGGCTGCCCGACGCGAGCGGCCTGGACGGGCTGCGGCAGGTGCTGCACGACGCCGGCCGGGTCGCGGTGTGCGTGCTCACCGGCCTGGAGGACGAGCACCTGGGCACGGCGGCGGTCGCCGAGGGCGCACAGGACTATCTCGTCAAGGGCGCCGTCGACGGCACGGGTCTGTCGCGGGCCGTCCGATACGCGGTCGAACGCAAGCGGGCCGACGAGCAGGCCCAGCTGCTGCGCGAGTCGGAGCTGCGGCAGGCGGAGTCGGCCCGGCTCGAGCGCGGCCTGCTGCCCAAACCGATCATGGCGGGTGTACAGGCGGACCTGTGGTCCATCTACCGGCCCGGCCGCGACCGGGGGCTGCTCGGCGGCGACTTCTTCGACGCGATCGGCGCCGACGGCACCCACCTGCACCTGCTCATCGGCGACGTCTGCGGGCACGGCGTCGACGAGGCGCCGCTCGGGGTGGCACTGCGCGTCGCCTGGCGGGCGCTGGTCCTCGCCGGCGTGCCCGAGGACCACATCCTGGACTCGCTGGAGCAGGTGCTGGTGAGCGAGCGGCGCTCGGACGAGCTGTTCGCCACGGTCGCGGTCGCCACCGTCGACCTGGTCGAGGGCACCGCCCGGATCCGTCTCGCCGGCCACCCGCCCCCGATCCTGATCGCCGGCGACCGGGTGGAGCCGTGTGCCGTACGGCCAGGGCTCGTGCTGGGCGTGATGCCCGGCGTCCCGCGCCCGGCCACCGAGGTGCGCCTGGGTGCGCCCGGCTGGCAGCTCCTGCTGTACACCGACGGCCTCATCGAAGGCAGCGCCACCCCGGACGCGTCCGGCGGCGAACGCCTCGGCATCGAGGGGATCGTCGACGTCCTGAAGGACCCCGGCCGCGCGCTCCCCCGCGACCTGCCGGCCTGGCTCGCGGCGCAGGCCGAGGGCCACAACGGCGGGCCGCTGTCCGACGACATCGCCGTGCTGCTGCTGGACCCGAGGAGTTCGCGTTGAACCCCACCGGATGGTCGCTCTGGCACCGGATCATCACACTCTGCGCGGTCGTCGCGGGCCTGCTGGGGCTCATCGCCGTCAGCGCCACCGTCACCGCGGCCGCCAACCGGGCCGACACGACGAAGGTGATGGACCGGCTCACGCCCGCGCTGGTCAACACCGAGCAGCTGAACTCGCAGCTGCTGCGCCAGCAGACGAGCGCCCGCACGTTCCTGCTGACCGGCAGGGAGAGCGACCTCGACTCGTACAAGGCCGCGCAGCAGTCCGAGACGAAGATCCTCGCCGCCACCGAGCGGCTCCTCTCCGACGAGCCCGCCCTGCTCAGCGCCGTCCAGGACGTCGCGGCGGCGACCTCGCGGTTCCGGCGCGAAGTCACCGAACCGTTGATCGCGCAGACCCGCGCGGACGGCCCCAGCGCCGAACGCGCGACGCCGACCGACGCCTCGCGGGCCGTCTACACCGCGGCCTCGAGCCAGATCGACGCGTTGCGCAGCGGGCTGGCCACCCGTCGTGACACCGTCAGCGCCGAGGTCCGGTCCACCGGCAACGTGCTGATCGTGCTGCTCGTCTTCGCCGGGATCGTGATCATCTTCGCGGGCGTCGCGCTGGCGCTGCTCCTGCGGCGGCTGGTGACCCAGCCCGTGACCGCGCTCGCCGCCGAGGTGCGCATCGTCGCGGGCGGCAACTACGACCACGCGATCACCGGCGGCGGCCCCCCTGAGCTGGCCGCGCTCGCCGCCGACGTCGACACGATGCGCCGGCGGATCAACACCGAGCTGCGCGACGTCGTCGAAGCACGCCGGCTGGTCGAGGAGGCCAACCGGATGCTCGAGCAGCAGGCCGCGGAGCTGACCAGATCCAACCGCGACCTCGAGCAGTTCGCCTACGTCGCCTCCCACGACCTGCAGGAGCCCCTCCGGAAGGTCGCCTCCTTCTGTCAGCTGTTGCAGCGTCGGTACGCGAGGCAGCTCGACGAACGGGCGGACCAGTACATCGCCTTCGCCGTCGACGGCGCCCAGCGCATGCAACGGCTGATCAACGACCTGCTCGCCTTCTCCCGCATCGGCCGGCTCACCAGCGGCTTCTCCGACGTCGACCTCAACAAGGTCGTCGTCGACTCCGCCGAGCAGTTCGAGTCGCTGCGCGAGTCGACCGGTGCGGAGATCACCTTCGTCGAGCTGCCCGTCGTACGAGGGGAGGAACCGCTGCTCGGAGCCCTCTTCAGCAACCTCATCGGCAACGCGCTGAAGTTCCGCCACCCCGACCGCACCCCGCACATCCTCATCGACAGCCGGCAGGTCGGCGAGGAGTACGAGTTCAGCGTCGAGGACAACGGCATCGGCATCGAGCCCGAGTTCGCCGACAAGGTCTTCGTCATCTTCCAGCGCCTCCACGCGAAGGACGCCTACCCCGGCACCGGCATCGGCCTGGCGATCGCGAAGAAGATCGTCGAATACCACGGCGGCAGGATCTGGATCGACCCGTCGCAGACCGAAGGTACGCTGTTTCGGTTCACGCTTCCTGTCCCCGCGCCTGATCCCGCCGACCCTGCGCATTCGTCGTCATCTGCGCCTTCGTCGTCGTCTTCGCCTTCGTCGTCTTCGCCTTCGTCGTCGTCTTCGTCTTCGCCTTCGTCTTCGTCTTCGTCATCGCCTGAGGAGTCCGTTCAATGACCGCACCCAGGGAGTCGTCCCTGCCCATCGAGGTGCTCCTGGTTGAGGACGACCCGGGCGACGTGCTGATGACGCAGGAGGCGTTCGAGGAGCACAAGGTCCGCAACAAGCTCAACGTCGTCCAGGACGGCGAGGAGGCCCTGGCCTACCTGCGCCGCGAGGGCCCGCACGCGGACGCCTCCCGGCCCGACCTCATCCTGCTGGACCTCAACCTGCCCCGCGTCGACGGCCGCCAGGTCCTGCAGGCCATCAAGGAGGACCCGGACCTGCGCCGCATCCCCGTGGTCGTGCTGACCACCTCGCAGGCCGACGAGGACATCCTGCGCAGCTACTCCCTGCACGCGAACGCCTACGTGACGAAGCCGGTCGACTTCGACAGCTTCATCGCCGTCGTCCGCCAGATCGACGAGTTCTTCGTCAGCGTCGTGAAGCTCCCCCCACGGGGGTGACCTCACCTCGCCACCCTCGGGGCCGCGGCCCTGTTGCCTGACGTTCGACTCCACCACTTCGGCGCGGTGGTCCGGCTCGGCGTCGCGACCTGGGCGGTTCGACCCAGCCGGCGGGCGGGCTGGTGTTCCGACCCGGCTCAGCGGCCGGGCCGGAACGCTCGGAGTGCGTCAGGCGGCGTCTGCGACCTTGGCCACCTTCGCCAGCAGCAGGGCCTCGGCGACGCAGACCCGCTCGAACTCGCCCAGGTGCAGGCTCTCGTTGGGCCCGTGCGCCCGGGTGCTCGGGTCCTCGACGCCCGTGACCAGGATCGCGGCCTTCGGGAACATCTCCTGGAACGTCGCGATGAACGGGATCGACCCGCCCACGCCCATGTCGACCGGGCTCACGCCGTCCCACGCCTCGGTGAACGCCTGGCGGGCCGCCTCGTACACCGGCCCGGTCGCGTCGATCACGCACGGCTCACCGAGCTGCTCGAGCGTCACCGTCACCTTCGCGCCCCAGGGCACGTGCCGCTCCAGGTGGGCGACCATCGTGTCGTACACCCGCTGCGCCGAGTCACCGGGCGCGATCCGCACACTGAACTTGGCCTTCGCGGCCGGGATCAACGCGTTGGGTGCGCCTTCCGTGGCCGGCGCGTCGATGCCGAGGATCGAGATCGCCGGCCGCGTCCACAGGCGCTCGACCAGCCGCCCGCTGCCGATGAACTGAACCCCGTCGATCATGCCGGCCTCCTCGCGGAACCGGTCCTCGGGGTAGTCCAGCGGCGCCGACTGCGTGCTGACCAGGCCTTCCACCACGACGTCGCCCGCATCGTCGTGCAGCGTCGAGATCAGCCGGGACAGGGTGATCAGCGCGTCGGGCACGGCACCGCCGAACATGCCGCTGTGCACGGCCTGCTCGAGCACCCGCACCTCGAAGAACCCGTTGACGATGCCCCGCAGCCCGGTCGTCAACGCCGGCTGCCCGACGTCCCAGTTGCCCGAGTCCGCGATCACGATCACGTCCGAGGCGATCTCGTCGCGGTGCTCGCGCAGCAGGTCCTCCAGCGACTCGGAGCCGAACTCCTCCTCGCCCTCGATGAACAGCACCACGCCGACCGGCAGGTCGTCTCCGAACGCGCGCAGCGCCGCGATGTGCGCCATGACGCCGGCCTTGTCGTCGGCGGTGCCGCGCCCGTACAGGCGGCCGTCGCGCTCCTCGGGCTCGAACGGCTCGCTCAGCCACTGCGAGCGGTCGCCGATCGGTTGGACGTCGTGGTGCGCGTAGAGCAGCACCGTCGGCGCTCCGGGCGGCGCGGGCCTGCGACCCAGCACCGCCGGCTGCCCACCCTTCCGGACCAGCCGCACATCCGGAATTCCGGCGCCACGCAGGAGCTCCGCCACCGCTTCGGCGGAGCGCTCGACGTGGCTGTGGTCAAACCCCGTGAACGCGATGCCTGGGATGCGCACGAGCCGCTCCAGATCGGCGCGGACCCCTGGCATCTCCCGCCGGATCGCGGCGCGGAGCTCTTCTTCGGTGAGCACTGTCATACCCGGGAACTTACTGCGCCGACTGATCGTCTGTGCCGTTGGACCCGTTTCCGCGCATCCAGCCGCGCATCTTGCCCGCGCCGGCGCCGACCCAGTCGCCGACCTCCGACGCCCCGTCGCCGAGCTTGCGCAGCAGCGACACCAGCGGGTCCTGCGACCGTGAGAACGCCTCCCGGTACGACGCGGCCGCAGCCTTGATCTCGTCGCTGACCGACGCGTCCTTGTCGTCGGCGCGACGCGGATAGTCGCCGCCGAGGATGCGCTGGTACTCCCCGCGGTCGATCCACGCCCGGACCTCGGCGGCGCGCGCCACCGGCATCGGGTGCGACCGCGCCGTCACCATCCGGATCTTGATCAGGCTGTCCCGCAGGTCACCGGCCCGCTCGAACTCCGCGGCCTGCTCCAGGAACGCGGTCGTGTCGACCTCGGACAGGTCACCGCCGCCGGCCAGCTTCATCGACAGCCGCAGCGACGCCGCCGGGTCCTGGCACGCGAGCAGCCCGGCCCGGTCCGCGGACAGCTCGGCCTTGCGCCACCACTCCATGAGGGCGGCCACGATCGCCCGCAGCACCATCGACCCGACCGGCAGCCACGCGAGCCGCACCGCCCAGTCCGTCAGGATCAGCACCATCGTGCGGTACACCGCGTGCCCGCTCACCAGGTGCCCCAGCTCGTGCCCGAGCAGGCAGCGCAGCTCCTCGTCGTCGAGCAGTTCCAGGCAGCCCCGGTTGATCACGATGAACGGCTTCGACATGCCGATGCACATGCCGTTGATCGAGCGGTCGCTGTGCACGTACAGCTCGGGCAGGTCGGCGATGTCGAGCGACGCGGCGGCCTCCGCCATCAGCCGGTGCACCCGCGGGAACTGCCGATGGTCGACGCGGATCGCGTTGCCGAGGAACTCCAGCCGCCACGCCCGCTCGTTCCACAGGGCGTGCAGCGACTTCAGCGCGTCGTCGAACCCGCGCAACTCCCGCAGCGCCACCAGGGCGCCCCTGTCCGCCGGGTGCTCCCACGCCCGGGAACTGATCCCGGTCAGCACCACCCGCCGGCGTTGCACGTCGTTCGTGGTCATTCGCTCCGCCTCCCCGTCGCATCCGGATCGTGTCCGGCCGCCTTCCGGATCGTCCCGCACCTGCGCAACGCCCGTCTACCCGCCCGCGAGGATGAAGTACTCATTCTGCGGGTCGTGCTCCTCGCCCGGCGCCCCGTCGACGTGCACGTCGATGCTCTGCGGCGCCGTGCCCTCACCGAAGAACCGGTCCTCGTCGGCCATCCACCGCTCCCACTGCGGCCGTAACGCCTCGCCGTCGCGGATCAGCCCCCGCTCCAGCCGCAGCTCCCGCGGCGCGTGGACGCACACGGCGAGGGTCAGGTCCTGCACCCCCGCGCTGCCGACCCCCTCGACGACCAGCACGTCCGGCCGCCGTAACGGCTCCCATTCGTCGCGCAGCCGCTCCCGCACCCAGTCGTACCGCCGGTATCGCGCGTCCTCACCCGCCTTGAACGGCGCGAACACCCACCGCTCCAGCCTAGGCCGCCACGCCTCCAGCTCCGCCCACCCATCCAGGAAGTCGTCGGTGTGCAACTCGGCGACGTCCACGCCGGCGTGCCGCAACGCCCGCGCCAGCCGTCCCGCGAACGTGGTCTTCCCCGACCCCGCCCGTCCGTCGACCGCCACGAGCCGCACTTCACCGAGGCGCGCCTGCCGGCCGAGGATCTCCTTCGCCAGCGCGCTGTACGTGCCGATGCCCCTGTCGGCGGCGCTCATGACACCCCCAGACCCGCCGTGGCACGTCCGCCTTCCGTCCCGCCGTCGGCCACACCCTCGCTCCCGCCGTCGGTCCCGTCGTCGCTCTTGCCGTCGGTCGCGTCGTCGCTCCTGCCGTCCGTCCCGCCCTCGCTCCTGCCGTCCGTCCCGCAGTCCGTCCCGCCGTCGCTCCTGCCGTCCGTCCCGCCGTCGCTCCTGCCGTCCGTCGCACCGTCGCTCCCGTCCGTCGCGGCGGCCGGCGACCTCGGGACGTCGCCGGACGGCACCAGCGCGGGCTCGTCGCGGGGCGTCTTCGGGGCGGTCGCCGACAGGCCTGGGACGACGGTCGGCAGGCCGCCGGGTGCGCCACCCTCGATCAGCCGCCACAGCGCCTCCGTGTCGAGGTGCTCCTCGACCAGGTCACCCAGCACGTCGACGGTCCGCTCCCGCAGCGCCGCGAACGACGTGTCCGGCGCGACCTGGAACCCGTGCCGACCGGCCAGGCGCGCGGCCTCGGTCAGGAACGCCCGCCGGAACCCGTCGGTCTCGAACGCTCCGTGCCAGTGCGTGCCGAACACATTGCCGGACACGACGCCCTCACCCGTGCCGTCGGCCAGTCGGATCAACGGCGTCAGGCCTTCCGCCGCCCGGCTCACCACCCCATGGTGGATCTCGTACCCCCGCACCGGCTGCGACCCGAGCCCCGTGCCGGCCACGCGTCCGAGGGTCTTGCGGTCTGCGAACGTGACCTCCACCGGCAGCAACCCCAGCCCCGGCACCGCGCCGCGGCGGCTCTCCACGTCGTCGAAGATCCGCTCGGACAGCATCTGGAACCCACCGCAGATCCCGAGCACCGGCCGGCCGGACGCCGCGTGGGCCAGCACCGCGTCCGCCAGACCCCGCTCCCGCAGCCACTGCAGGTCGTCCACAGTGGACTTGCTGCCCGGCAGCACGACCAGGTCCACGTCGGCGAGGTCGGCGGGCTCGACCGTGAGCCGCACCTGCACGCCCGGCTCGGCGGCGAACGCCTCGGCATCGGTGGCGTTGGACACCCTCGGCAGGCGGACCACGGCGACCCGCAGCCACTGCCCGCCACGCGGCGCCGCGGGCCGGCCGAGGACCCGCCCGTCATACGCCAGCGAGTCCTCGCCGTCGAGCCACAGCTCGGTGGACCAGGGCACCACCCCGAGCGTCGGCCGCCCGGTCAGCTCCGTGAGCGAGTCGACGCCCGGCTGGAGCAGCCCCGAGTCCCCGCGGAACTTGTTGATCACGAAGCCTGAGACGAGCGCCTGGTCCTCGGCGTCGAGGAGAGCGAGCGTGCCGTACAGCGCGGCGAACACCCCTCCCCTGTCGATGTCGCCGACCACGATGACGGGCAGGTCCGCCGCCCGGGCGAGGCCCATGTTGGCCAGGTCGCCGGCCCTCAGGTTGATCTCGGCGGGGCTCCCGGCGCCCTCGCAGATCACCACCTCGTGCTTGGCCCGCAGCTCGCGCAGCGTCTCCAGCACCGTGCCGCGCAGCCGGTCCTTGATCTCGTGATAGTTCCGGGCGCCGATGTACCCCGTCGCCTGCCCGAGGACGACGACCTGACTCTGCCGGTCGGAGCCCGGCTTGAGCAGCACCGGGTTGAACCTGACGCTCGGCTCCAACCCGCACGCATACGCCTGCAGCGCCTGTGCCCGGCCGATCTCACCACCGTCCACCGCGATCGCCGAGTTGTTGGACATGTTCTGCGCCTTGAACGGAGCGACGTCCACGCCCCGCCTGCGCAGCCAGCGGCAGATCCCCGCGGTGAGCATGCTCTTGCCCGCGTCAGACGTCGTGCCGGCAACCAGGAGCCCACTCACGCCGTCACCGCCGCCACGCTCCAGCACCGGCGCGAACCAAGCACCACACCCACGGCCCGCTGCCCTCCGCTCCACTCCCGGTCGCTCACGCCATCGCCTCCGCCACGCTCCAGTGCCGCCGCGAGCCAGACGCCGTACCCACGGCGTGCAGCCCCCCACTCCACTCCCGGTCGCTCACACCATCACCTCCGCCATGCCCGTACACCCCGCGAGCCCAGCTATCACACCCACGGCGCGCAGCCCTCCGCCTCGCTTCCGACCACTCATGCCACACCCACGTCCCGGCCCGCGCCCCGCGGCCCGGCACCGGTCGACTTGGCGCGGCGGTTTGCGGTGCGGCGGCCCGCGCTGCCTGCCCGGAGCGCGCACGCGAGTCCTAAAGCCGCCGCGCCGACGACCACGGACAAGGTCGCGGCCCGGCGGACGTCACGCGGGGCGGGTGGCCTGCCGTCGCCGAGGTGCGGCCTGTGCTCGACCCGGGACCCGTACACGTTGCGGCCGCCCAGCCGAATCCCCAGCGCGCCCGCGGCGGCCGCCTCGCACTGCCCCGAATTCGGGCTCGGGTGCCGGCCTCCGTCGCGCAGCCACACCCGCAGTGCCTCGCCGGGCCGCCCTCCGACAGCCGGCGCCGCGGCGACCGTCAGCGCCGCCGTCACCCTCGACGGCACCAGGTTGGCCAGGTCGTCGAGGCGCGCCGAGGCGGTGCCGAACCTCGCATACCGAGCCGACCGGTGACCGACCATCGCGTCCAGGGTGTTGACCGCCCGATACCCGACGATGCCCGGCAGCCCCGCGACCGCGCCCCAGAACAGCGGGCCGACGACGGCGTCCGACGTGTTCTCCGCGACGGACTCCACCGTCGCTCGGGCCAGCTCGGGCGCACCGAGCGCGGACGGATCCCTCCCGCACAGGTTCGGCAGCTGCGCTCGCGCGGACTCCAGGTCGCCGCCGTCGAGCCGGTCGGCCATCACCCGTCCCTCCCGCGCGAGGCTCGTGCCCCCCAACGCGGCCCAGGTCGCACCGGCCACCATCAGCGTGCGGGCGATCGGCTTCCGCCTGGTCAACCAGGTCGCCGCCGCGGCTACCAGTACAGGAGCACCCACGGCGACAAGAGTGAACCGTGCTCCCGCGGCCCGGTCGTCGGCATAGGTGCGCCGCTCGACCGCTCCCGCGAACCGCCCGAACCCCGCGACAGGGTGCCACCTGCGCGGATCGCCGAACACGGCGTCCAGCACACCGCCCAGCAACATCCCGATCGCGTCGGCGTGGAGTCTTCGAATCACCATGGGCGGGACACTACCGACCCCCACCGACAATTTTTTCCGGCGGCCCGGCGACGCACTAGCAAGCAAATGGTGCGAAAACAAGAGCTTGTCTCACATCCGTCAGCGTCCTACTTTGCATGCGTGCAGCCCATGCTCCTCCCCGTTCTCGTGCCGCTTCGCGACATCCGTCGCGAGGATGTGCACGCGCCCGTGGTCGACGAGTTCCTGGGTGGCCTCGGGGTCGGTTACAGCTACGGTCCGCCGTACGGGCAGCGCCTCGTCACCTGGGCCGACCTGCAGCGCATGGAGATGCCCCGCCGGATGCTGCGCCGCCAGGCCGCGCACAACCTCGACCACCGGCTCGGTGCCGCGCAGGTCCACGGGCAGCCGCCCGCCCTGATGCTCCAGTTCGACGGGGTCGCCTCGACGCTGCTGCTCGCCGAGCCGTTCTGGGCAGGTCTGGAGCGTGCCGTGCCCGGTGAGCTCGTGGTCGGCGTGCCGGCGCGGGACGTCGTGATCGTGACCGGCTCTCAATCTCCGCCCGGGCTCGCGAAGGTCCGGCGCGCGATCGACAGGATCTTCTTCGCCGGCGACCCGCACCTGCTGTCGCGCAAGTTGCTGGTGCGCCGCCGCGGGGTCTGGGAAGTGTTCACCTCGAACCTCGCCCATGCGGCCTTCTGAGGTGTACGGGCAGCGCTTAGCAGATCATCGGGGCTGACGCGCGCCTGTCCACAAGCGGTCGGTTATCCACAGATCTGGCGTCGGCCGCGAGCGGGGCAGGACCGATCTGACCGATGCTCCCTCCCGAGTCCTTAACACGGGAGGGAGACGGACATGAACGAGACGACGATGACCATCGTCGGCAACGTGCTCAACGAGCCTGACTGCCGTCGGCTGGAAGAGAGCAAGGCGATGGTCGCGCACTTCAAGGTCGCCGCCACGACACGGCGCTACGACCGCAGCGAGGGGCAGTGGGTCGACGGCGACCAGCTCCGGCTGCGTGTCACCTGCTGGCGCCAGCTCGCGGAGAACGTGGTCCGCAGTGTCCACGTCGGCGACCCGGTGATCGTCACCGGCAGGCTGTCGAGCCGCAACTGGGAGACCGACGACCACGCCAAGCGGGTGGCGTACGAGCTGGAGGCCACCTCCGTCGGCCACGACCTGGCCCGCGGCCGGGCGAAGTTCGCCCGGGTCAAGGCCAACACGGCGACCAGCTCGATCGACGACGAGCTGTCGGACGCCCGCATCGCGGGCCAGCCGAGCACACCGGTGGCGGCGATCAACGCACTGCCGCGGCAGCGCGACTACGACGCCGAGCTCGGCGGCTTCGTCACCACCATGGCGGAGCCGGCGGACGCCGACCGGGACCCGTTCGCGGAGGACGTCCTGACCGAGCTCGACAACGCGATCAGCGCCGCCTTCGACGGCGCGACGTTCGCCACGATGGAAGGCTTCACCGCGCCTGACAACGCGGCGGAGCTGACGACCGGTGCCGAGGCGGCGGAGCCCCCGGCGGTTTCCGACTCGGAGGACGACGGGGGCGAAGGGTCCTCGGCCGGGGACGACGAGACCTCGGCGGACGGGCCTGAGGAGCCGAGCGGCGCCCGGCGCCGGCGCAACCGGGGCAAGGTGCCGGTTCCCGCCTGACGGGCCAGGTGGGTCGCGGCACCGAGGCATCCGGCGCCACGACCCACCGCCGGCGCCGCCGTGAACGACCATGCGGACCGGTCAGGAGCGCGCTGCGTAGGCGGACGCGGCGAGCAACCTGGCCGGTGCGCACGGCCGTGGGCCGGCGCGGTGGGGAACTGGCGGTGGGGACTGTCGCGCGGGCAGGCGCGGCAAGCGACCTGACCGGTGAGCACCGCCATGAGTCGACCAGGCATGGAACGGGCCGATGGAGCACGTCGCGCGGATGGAACCGGCGAGTGGCTGGCTGTTAGGGATGGTGGTGGGCTGACCTGGCAAGGGGCTGGCTGGTGAGGCCAGCGGTAGGCGGACCTGGCGAGGGTCTGGCCTTGCGCACCGCTTTGGACCAGCCTGAGCACGATGCTGAGCGCGGTCAGCGAGACCAGGCCAAGCACGACCGGGACCAGCCGGGTCACGGACAAGATCAGGCCAAGCGCGTGCGGGACCGGCCAGAGCATGGACGAGACCGGGCGAAGCGCGTCGCGACCCGGCCAGTGGATGGGCGGAGCCCGGCCGAGGGCGCTCGGGACCGGCCTGGGGTGCGGAGAAGCGAGCGTCTCAAGCGCCGTCGGGGGCCGGCCGAGCACGGCGGAGAGCAGCGTCAGTGCGCGCATGCGTCAGGTGGAGTGGCTGCGGGTAGTGGGCTGTGGGGTGGACCCTTTGGGAAGGGTCCGAACGACCCGAAGCGTGATCCTGTCGCCACCCGGAGCGAAACGGGCGGCGCGACAAGGGAACCCGCTTGTGTCGGAAGGCGAGGAATGTTGTCCTGAGAACGTCGATTTGGCTCCCCACAAGCGAATCCTTCGCTGCAGGCGGTAGCCTGTCCGACGACATGCGCTCGTAGCTCAGCGGATAGAGCAGGGGACTTCTAATCCCAAGGTCGTAGGTTCGATCCCTACCGGGCGCACCAACTTCAGCGCTGCTCAGGCGCCTGTTCGGTCTCTACGACCGGAGAGGCGCCCACGGGTGTGGGCATCGCCGCGCGCCGGAGCCGGCCAGGAAGTGCGGCGATCATCTCGCCCTGGTGGCTGCGGGGCGGACCAGGGCCGTCGACCTACCCCCGCAGCGGCGAAGACGCCTGGGCCGAAGGGCGGGTGACGTCTGAGCCGGCACAAAGGCCGGCACGGGGGTTAGCCGCAGCATGAAGACGGTGGTCAGGGGGTGTGTGGGGCGCGGCGCGGCGGCGGACAGTGAAGGGCATGACTCATCTGGGCTCCGGCCGGCCACCCGTCGCGGTGCGCGCCGCGACCGGGTTGTGGATCGCCGCCGTCGCGCTCGGCGCGGTGGAAACCGTGATCGTTGTGGGGGCGCAGCAGGCCGGCGAGCATCCGCTGGTGGGGGTGCTGTTCCGGTGCGTCGTGTACGCGGCGGTGGTGCTGACCGCACTGCGGATGCGGGCGGGGCGGCGGTGGGCCCGGATCGCGCTGGCGCTGGTGCTCGGCATCGCCGGGACGCTGTCGCTGGTCGTCGGGCCGGTCTTGTGGCTGGTCGACGGACACTCGCTGAGCGCCGCGGCCGGCGACGCGGACCTGACCTGGTGGGCGATCGCCGCGGCCAGGGCGCTGCACGTCGCCGCGGTCTGGACCGCCGTGCCGCTGATGTTCACCAGGTCGGCGAACCGCTACTTCGCGCAGTGTCGGTGACGGTGCTGGAAGGCCAGGATCAAGGTCGACACGGAGGCACGCGGACGGCTTCCACCAGGCGTTCCGCAAACAGTTCGGCCGGACGCCCAAAGAAGCACGTGAGTGAATGCAAGAACGCGCCCAGCCATACACCGAATGCAGATCGCGGCTAGCTGCAGGACACCGGGCGTTCATCGACTCTGATAAAAGTGTGCGGCATGAAGAGGCTCAGCCGCCGCACGTTCGTCCTCAGTGGACTGGCCACCGCCGGGGCCGTCGCACTGCCGTTGACCAGCGCTCAGGCCGCCGTCCCGTTCCCGTTCAAGCTCGGCGTCGCCTCGGGTGAGCCCGCGTCCGACAGCGTCGTGCTGTGGACCCGGCTCGCGCCGTCGCCGCTGAACGCCGACGGTCAGGGCGGCATGGCCGACGCCGACGTCACCGTGGACTGGCAGGTGTCGACGACCGACACGTTCAGCTCGCTCGTCGCGTCCGGGTCGGTCACCGCCCGCTACGCGGACGCGCACTCCGTGCACGTCGTGGCGGGCGGGCTCGCGCCCGACGCCGAGTACTACTACCGCTTCCGCGCGCAGGGCCACCTGTCGCCGGTGGGCCGGACCCGCACCGCGCCCGCGCCGGGCACCGTGGGTCGCAACCTGGTGATGGCGTTCGCGTCGTGCTCGCACTTCGAGTCGGGCTACTTCACGGCCTACCGCCGCATGGCCGAGGACCGCCCGGACCTGATCCTGCACCTGGGCGACTACATCTACGAAGGCGGCACGGGCTCCAGCGGCGTCCGCCAGCACGCCGGCGCCGAGATCGTCTCGCTCGCCGACTACCGCCGCCGCTACGCGCAGTACAAGTCGGACCCGGACCTGCAGGCGGCGCACGCGATCGCGCCGTGGCTGGTCGTGCCCGACGACCACGAGGTCGAGAACAACTACGCCAACATGGTGCGCAACGACAGCAGCCCGGTGCTGACGGCGGCGCAGTGGGCCGCCCGGCGCACCGCCGCGTACCGCGCGTACTACGAGAACATGCCGCTGCGGCCGAGCCAGGCGCCGACGGGCAACAGCATCCCCCTGTACCGCCGGGTCCGCTGGGGCACGCTCGCCACGTTCCACATGCTCGACACCCGGCAGTTCCGCGACGACCAGGCCTGCGGCGACGGCTGGAAGGTGTGTGCCGCCGCGGACACCGCGTCGCGGTCACTGACGGGTGCGGCGCAGGAGGCGTGGCTGCTCGACGGCCTCGCCCAGCACTACGGCACCTGGGACATCCTCGGCCAGCAGGTGTTCTTCGCCCGGCAGTACGACGCGAGCGGTGCCGCCAACATGGACGCCTGGGACGGTTACCGCGCGTCCCGGTCCCGCATCCAGCAGGGCTGGATCGACCGATCGGTGCGCAACCCGCTGGTGCTCACCGGTGACGTACACGCGGCGTGGGGCAACGACCTGAAGGCCGACTACGCCAGCAGCTCCTCCGCGACCATCGGCACCGAGCTGGTCTGCACGTCGATCACGTCCGGCGGCAACGGCTCGACGACCACCACGATCCCCAACGCCGGCACGAACCCGCACCTGAAGTTCTACTCCAACCTGCGCGGCTACGTGCGGACCACGATCAGCCCCGCGCAGGTGCGGGCCGATTTCCGCGCGGTCAGCTCGGTCACCGAGCACGGCGCGGCCGCCACCACCCTCAAGTCGTTCGCGATCCTCGACGGCCAGCCCGGCCTTCGGGCCCTGTAGGAGAACCTTCAATGGCAGCCATCACCTCGGTCGCGCTCGCCGCGACCCTCGCCGCCACGTCGATGACGTGGACGACGGCCAACAGCGTCGCCACCGGCGACCAGGACACGCCGGCCATCGCCGCCAACCGCAACGGCCAGGTCGCCGTGGTCTGGGAGGACGACCGGGACAGCACCGCGCCCGAGAACAACTCGCACTCCGACATCTGGCTGCGACTGTTCACCGACGGCGTCGCGAAGTATGAGCTCAAGCTGTCGGCCGGCGGCACGTCCGGCACCAACTGGAAGCACATCAGCCCCGACGTCGGCCTCGACGACAAGGGCAACGCCGTCGTGGTCTGGGCCGAGGACCCCGACGGCAACGGCGCGTTCAACATCGTCTACCGGGTCGTCTCCCCCACCGGCACGGTCACCGCCTCCGGCCGGGCCAACGCGGACGCCGCCGGCGACCAGATCCTGCCGAAGGTGGCCGTCGACCCGGACGGCGCGCCGGGCACCGCGGCGGTCGCGTTCAGCGTCGTGTGGGAGGACGTGCAGGGCAGCACGTACACGGTGAAGGCCGCCGGGTACACGGGCCCGACGACGAAGGCGTACGAGGTCTTCGCGTCGCAGACCACCGGCACGCACCACCGGCCCGATGTCGCGGTCTCGGCGTCCGGCGACGCCCTGGTCGTCTGGGACGAGGACGCCGACGCCAACGGGTTCTTCAACATCGGTCTTGTACGACTGGCGAAGGCCAACGGTGCGGTCAACCTCTCCCGCCGCACCGCCAACAGCCTCGGCGACGGCCAGCAGCGGCAGGCGGCGATCGCGGCGTCCTTCTCGGGCGCCTTCTCCGTCGCGTACGAGTCGGACCACACCGGCACCGCCGGAGTGTGGACCCGCTCGTTCCTCGCCGACGGCACGCCGCGGCACGTGGAGGTCCTGTCGGCGAACGGCGGGGCCGCCCCCTCGATCGGCATCGACGACCAGGCGAACACGGTCGTCGGCTGGACCGTGGGCGGGCTCGACGTGTGGGTCCGCGGGTTCAACCCCGACGGCACCGGCGCGGGGCGCCTCACCTCGCAGGTTCTCAGCCAGACGGCGACGGGCCGGCAGGAGCAGCAGGTCGTCGCGGTGTCGCCGTGGGGCGAGGTCAGCGTCGCGTACACCGACGACAACGACGGCAACACGTTTGACCAGGTCATCCTCGGTACGGGAGGCAGCAACTCCGACTGGTGACGTCTTCGACCTGATGTGCGCGCTATTGTTGAACCGTCAACGAACAGGAGCGCACATGATCACGATCGAGGTCTGGTCCGACATCGTCTGCCCGTGGTGCTACATCGGCAAGCGACGCCTCGAAACCGCCCTGTCGACGTTCGACGGGGCGGTTTCGGTGCAGTGGCGCAGCTTCCAGCTGGACCCGTCGACGCCGGTCGGCGACCCGCGGCCGGTCGGCGAGTCGCTGGGCGCGCGGCTGGGGCTCCCCCGTGCCCAGATCGACGGCATGTTCGCGCACGTCACGCAGCTCGCGGCGGCCGAGGGCCTGGCGTACGACTTCGACCGGGCCCGCACCGCCAACACCTTCGACGCGCACCGGCTGCTGCACTTCGCCAAGGCCCATGGCCTGCAGGCGGAGCTGAAGGAACGGCTCATGCACGCGTACTTCACCGAGGGCGCCGACATCGGCGACCAGACGGTGCTCGCCGGGCTCGCCGCTACTGTCGGGCTGGATGAGGCGGCGGCCAAGCAGGCCCTCGCCGACGGCTCGTACGAGGCCGACGTCCGTCAGGACTTCGCGCAGGCCCGCGCGTACGGCATCAGCGGTGTGCCGTTCTTCGTCTTCGACCAGCGGATCGGCGTGTCCGGCGCGCAGCCCGTCGAGGTGTTCGAGAAGGCGCTGCGTTCCTGATCGCTTCACGTGCACTTGCGGGTGCGGATGGTAGAGCCCCCGAGCGCACAGTCAAGTGGCAGGTTTGTGATGCACGTGCACCGCGGACGTGAATGACTGCGCTCAGGCCCACACAAACCGCGTCACCGGTTCTACGCTGCATACATGAGCGCTGACGTGCTGCACGCCTACCGGATGCAGGTGGCCCGCGGAGTTCGCCGGTTGTCCACCGACGATACCGAGCAGGTGGCGACGCTGCTGGAGCAGCTGGGCTATCCCCAGGAGGGGACCGACACCGCCGGACGCCTGCGCTCCTGGGTCGACCACCCCGACGGGGGCGCGTTCGTCTGGGACGAGCGGGGCCGTCTGCTGGGGGTCATCGCCGCGCACATCATCCCGTCGTTCGAGAAGGACGGGTCGTGGCTGCGGATCGTCGCGCTCGCCGTCGCCGACTCGGCCCGCGGGCGCGGGATCGGCACCAGTCTGGTCGCCGCGGCGGAGACGTTCGGCCTCATGCGCGGCTGCCACAGCGTCGAGGTGACAAGCCTGCGGACCCGCGAGGGCGCGCACGCGTTCTACAAGGCGCTCGGGTACTCGGACCGCTCCGACGCGGCGGGGCGCTTCCTGCGGCAACTCCCCTGATGTCCTTTTCACACCCTTTGTGATTTTGTGCAGGGCGGGCGAGATTCGCTGCCGCGGCCGCGCCGCTGTCCACAGCTTCGTCGCTGTCGCCGCGCGGCCTCGCTGCTTTCCGTCGGCGGGCTGGATTCGCGGCGCGGCTTCGTCGGCCGCTCGCCTCGGGTCAGCGGTTGAGGTTGACGGCCAGGGTCTTGGCCACTTCGACGAGGCCGGTGTCCGCGGCGGCGGGGAGCTCGCCGCCGCCGAGGTTGGCGACGGACAGCACCACGATCAGGTTGCTGACGCGCATCGTGATGATCTGCGGCTGGCCGATGGCGCGGACCCGCTGGCGGACCGCCTGGTCGCCGACGCCGTCGAGAGGCTCGCCGTCGGTGCCGCTGGTCACCTCGAGGTAGCGGGAGGCCAGCTCCGGGCCGCCGACCGTGCCTTTCTTCGGCACGACGGTGAAGCCGACGTTGAGCTGGGTCTTGCCGTCCCCCGCCGTGCAGTTGGCGCCGTCGGTCTCGACCTTCGCAGCCGGTACCACCGCCGCAACCGCTGAGACGTCGAGCACGGCGCAGTCGGGAGCGGCGCTGAAACGCCCCGCTTCGGTGAAGGCACCGAACGTGTATGCCACGCCGAGCCCCGTCGCAGCGAACGCCGCCACCACCGCGAGGACGATCAGCGAGATTCGCCAGAAGCGCTGCATCGCGTCATTCTATGGGCGCCTGCCCGCCGGCCGGTCGTGCGAGCATCTTGTGCGCAAGTTGAAGTCCGGCTTAAGCCCATGGCCCTTGACCAGCGGGCTCTGATACGACCAATGGCAGTGGAACCGCATGAGACACGATCAACCATGACCGTCCCTCGGCAACAACGCCAGACGGGCAGCCTCGCCGCCCCGGCGGCACGACCCGTCGAGCACAACAGCGCCGGACGGTTCCTCCTGCGCACCCTGTTCTGGGGCGGTCTCGTGCTCGCGCTGCTGCCCTGGTGGCTCGGCACGAAGGCCGGCTCGATCGACACCGGCGCGGAGATCTTCCAGTCGGCCGGCCGGGTCACCGGCCTGATCGCCGGCTACCTGCTGCTGGTCCAGGTGATCCTGATGAGCCGGCTGGCCGTCCTGGAGCGCTGGATCGGCGCCCGCCACCTGGGTCTGTGGCACCGCGAGCTCGGCGGCTCCGTCCTGATCATGATCCTGGCCCACGCGGCGCTGATCACCGTCGGCTACGCGTACGCCGACCGGGTCGGCTTCGTCAGCGAGCTCGGCACGATCCTGACCGAGTACGAGGACATGGTCACCGCCTTCCTCGCGGCCGGCATGCTGGTGTGCATCGGCCTGCTGAGCATCCGCGGGCTGCGGCGGGCCCTGCCCTACGAGCTGTGGTACTTCCTGCATCTGACCGCGTACCTGGCGTTGCTGCTCGGCTTCGCCCACCAGTTCTCCAACGGGCAGGAGCTCTTCAGGCCGGGCCTCGGCCGGACACTGTGGATCGTCTTCTACGTCGTCATGGCCGCCGCGGTCGTCTGGGGGCGCGTCGTGGCGCCGCTGGCGTTCAACCTCCGGCACCGGCTGCAGGTGGCCGACGTGGTCGCCGAAGGCCCCGACATGGTGTCGATCTACATCACCGGCAACCGCCTGCACGACATGGACGCGCAGGCCGGCCAGTTCTTCCGGTGGCGCTTCCTGTCGCGCGGACTGTGGTGGCAGGCGCACCCCTTCTCCCTGTCCGCCGCGCCGAACGGCCGCTGGCTGCGCCTCACCGTCAAGACCGTCGGCAGCCACACGATGGCGCTGCGCGACCTGCGCCCCGGCGTGCGGATCTTCGTCGAGGGCCCGTGGGGCGACTTCACCGCGAGCCGCCGGGTCAGGTCACGGACCGTGCTCATCGCGGCGGGCAGCGGCATCGGCCCCATCCGCGCGCTGCTGGAGGAGCTGCCGCCCGGCGCCGTGGTGATCTACCGGGCGTCCGCCGTGCACGACCTGCACCTGCGTGACGAGCTGGAGCACCTGGCCGACCTGCGGCACGCCACGCTGTGGTTCGTGGTCGGCGACCGGCGCGACCCCGGCCCGCGGCGCCTGTTCACCCCCGCCGGGATGCGGGAGCTGGTGCCTGACATCGCCGAACGCGACATCTACCTGTGCGGCCCGGACGGGCTGGTCACGCAGTCGCTGCAGGTGCTGCGGCGGCTGCGGGTCCCGCGCCGGCAGATCCACCTCGACCCTTTCGAGTTCTAGTGTCCGCCGTTTCTAGCGTTCTTCGTTTTCTAGCGTTCCTCGTTTTCTAGCGTTCTTCGTTGAGAGTTGGTCTTCCGTGAGACGCGCGATGATCGCCCTGATGGGCACCGCGGCGGGCACCGTCCTGCTGGTGAGTGCCAAGGCCGGTTTCAGCAGCCCCACCGACCGCCCCCTGAACCCACAGGCCGCCGGCGCGACCGGCCCCGTGCCGTCGGCGTCCGGGGGGCCGGCCCCGGCGGCCACGATGCCGCCCGGCAACGGCGCCGCGCCCACCACGACGACGGCCACGACCACGACCGCAGCGCCCCCTGCCGGTGGCGGCGGCACGAAGACGACCAGCGCGCCGAAGCCGACGACGGCGGCGCCGAAGCCACCACGTACCACGATGAAAGACGGCACCTTCGGCGGCAACAGCGTCTACGTCGAATACGGCTCGGTCGAGCTCTCCATCGTCGTCTCCGGCGGCAAGATCACCGACATCAAGGTCCTGGACTCGCCGAGCGAGCACTCGCGCTCCGTACAGATCAACAACAACGCCCTGCCGAAGCTCAAGGCCCAAGCCCTCTCGAAGCAGAGCGCGGACATCGACACCGTCTCCGGCGCCACCTACACCAGCTCGGGCTACAAGCTGTCGCTGCAGTCGGCGATCGACCGCGCGTTCCAGGCCTGACCCGTGCTCGTGCGGGTCGAGCACGTCATGGGGATGGCGGTCAGCCTCGACCTGGCCGACCCGCTGCCGGTGCCCGAGCTGGAGCGCCTGGCCGACGAGGTCTTCGCCTGGCTGCGCCTGGTCGACACCACCTTCAGCACCTACAAGGCCGACAGTGAGATCAGCCGCCTCGGCCGCGGCGAGCTGCGCCGCTCCGATTGTTCGCCACTGGTCGGCGAGGTCCTCGACCGCTGCGCCCAGCTCTGGGACGAGACCCGGGGCTACTTCGACATCATGGCCGGCGGCCGCCTCGACCCCTCCGGCTACGTCAAGGGCTGGGCGGTACAGCGCGCCTGCGACCGCCTCCTACTGCTCGGCTCCTCCCACCACTGCCTGAACGCCGGCGGCGACGTCTTCGTCCGCGGCGCCGCCCCTGGCCGCTCGGCGTGGCGGGTCGGCATCCGGCACCCCTGGGACGCGTTGTCCCTCGCGTGGGTTCTGGAGGTCACCGACATGGCGGTGGCGACCTCTGGCACGTACGAGCGCGGCCTGCACGTCGTCGACCCCTTCACCGGCGAGCCGGCCGCCGCCCTGCGCTCGGTCACCGTGGTCGGCCCCGAGCTCGGCACGGCGGACGCTTACGCCACGGCAGCCCTGGCCATGGGCGAGGCGGGCATCGACTGGCTGGCCCAACTCCCCGGCCACGAATGCGCCGTCGTCACCGAAGACGGCCGCGCGATGCGCTCCGACGGCCTGCCGGTGTCCCTCACCACCTGACCGCACCCCCGGCGGCACGAATTACAGGACGGTCCTCGGGCTGCTTTGAGCACCGCTCCCACCCGACCCGGCGACGATGCCGACTTCCCACCCACGATCGGCTTCGCGCCCGAGGCCCGCGTACAAGACCTGCTTCCGCCGACTCCGGCCCTCGACAGGCTTCACGGCCACCTCCAGCCCGCGACCTGCTCAGCCCCCGACTCCGACCCCGTCTACGAGAACCTTCCGCACCCGACTCCAGCGCAACGCCAGCGCGACTCCGCCCACGACGGTCCTCACGCCCATCTCCGACCCGTCTACAAAACCCGCCCGGACCCGACTCCAGCGCGACTCCGCCCACGACGGTCCTCACGCCCATCTCCGACCCGTGACCCGCCTCGACCCGCCTACGAGACCAGCCTCCGCCCGGCTCCGGCCCGCGACCTGCTTCGCGCCCAGCTCCGGCTCCGCCTACGAGGCCCAGCCGCACATGCAAGGCGCGCAGCGCCTCCAGGGCCGCGACCGCCCGCTTCCGCCCGACTCCAGCGCGGTTTCGCCCGCGACTGGCTCCAGCACGACTCCGGCCGCGACCGGCCTGCCCCCTGACTCCAGCCGCGCGACCCGGACCTGGCTCTCCTACGAGACCCGCTTCCGCGTGACTCCGACCCGTGGCCAGCCCCGCGGCCCTACCCCAGCCCGTGTCCCGCCCCGCGCCCTACCCCAGCCATGGCCCGCCCCGCGGCCTACTCCAGCCCGCGTGGCCAGCCCCGCACCCTACTCCAGCCCCTGGCAGGCCTCACGGCCGTCTCCAGCGCGCCTTCTGTCGCGACCTGCTTGCCACCCGCCTTGAGCCCGCGAGCTGCTTCGCACCCAGCCACAGCCCGGCTCCAGCCCACGGCCCGCTACGCACCTAGCTCCGACCCGCCGACGAGACCCGCCCCAGGCTCAGCTCCGGCCCGAGACCCGCCTCACACCAGCCCGCCTACGAGACCGGCTTCGGCACGGCGAGGCCCAGGTACTCAAGTAGGTGCTCATGGGTCGGCGCGGACATGTCGGGCGTGAAGTGCAGGTAACGCAGCCGCTTGCCCGTCCCCTGCAGCAGCCCGTGCGGATCGGGCAGGTCGGCGCCGTGCTCGAAGCCGACCGACACCGAGTCGGCGCCGGGGAAGATGGCCGCGACATAGCCCCGCTCAGGATGGTGGAACCCTAAGCCGTGCCAGCCCTGATAGACACGCTCGGTCAGCTCGGGCCGGGCTTCCACGATGACGTCCCGCAGGTGCCGGGCGAGTGCGGCGATGTCTGCGCGGTGGTCGGCGAGAAGTTGGTCGAGGCCGGGAGGCTCGATGGCTATCATGCCGACACCTCACCACATGGGTACGACAATTTCCCGCGGCTTTCCTACCAGTCGAACGTGGGCCCCTGGACCGCCCCGCCGGGCAGGATCGCACGGTTTGTGTAGACCCACTTCTCCACCACGTAGTACCGGTGGCCGCGCGGTGGGGTGACGTCGAACGGGCCGCAGTCGTGGTTGGGCGCGAAGTCGGTGAACATCAGCTCACGGCACACACGCGGGCCGTCGACGACATTCTTGGTCTCAGCGTCGACGAGCGACAGCGAGATGTCCGCCTGGATCGCCGGGAGCGCCGAGACGTGCCCGACCATGCGGACCGCGGCGGAGCTGGTCTGATGGCACGGCTTCGCGAGGACCGGATGGCCGATGTCCCACGTGTACTCCTCGGCGCACTGCCACGCACCCCACACGATCGCCTCGACAGGCCCGGCCGAGCGACTGGGTACACCTCCTCTGATTTTCTCTCCGCCAGATGTACGACTTACGCCCACCGACGGCGTAACACCTAACTGCGGCTTCGCGGCCCGACCGTCGGCGCTCGGCGGCAGCGCGTCTGGACGCTGGACCGCTGTCTGTGCGCTGGGCCGGTGCACGACCCGCCAGGCGGGGACCGCGGCGACCGCGAGCACCGCGAGCACGACGGCCAGAATTGTCATACGTGAGCGCGATGATGTCGGCGGTCGGGGCTTCGGCACCGGCGGTTCGAAGGAGGGCAGCAGCTCATGGATCACAGGCTGGGGCGGCAGAGCGGGGTCGTCGGCGGTGCGCTTCGCCACCACGCGCAGCGTGTGCGCGAGTTCCTTCGCCGTCGGGCGGCGGCTTGGACGCTTGTCCATGCATGCCTCCACGACCCGCCAGACGGCCTCCGGCATCCCCTCGACACGCTGCGGCGACTCGTCCACGTGCCGCCGCAGGATCGCCCAGGCGGGGCCCCCGGCGTAGGGCGGCCGTCCTGCGACGAGCTCGAAAAGCACCACGCCGAGGGCGTAGACGTCCACCGACGGCGCGGGCCGGCCGCCGTAGACGGTCTCCGGCGCGATGTAGTTGGCGGTGCCGACGAGCGCGCCCGGCGTCGTCATGCTCGGCGTGTCGAGCACCCGCGCGATGCCGAAGTCGGTGAGGCGGGTGTGCGGCTGGCCACCGTCACGGTCGAGCAGGATGTTGTCGGGCTTCAGGTCGCGATGGACGATGCCGCGCCGGTGCGCCGCCGAGAGAGCGTCGGCGACCTGGGCGAGCAGTGTCGCGGCCTCGGCCGGTGGCAGCGTGCCGCGCTCGTGCAGGTGGTCGTGGAGACTGCCGCCGTCCACGAGGTCCATGACGAGGCCGAGCGACGTGCCGACGGTGACCAGGTCACGGACCCGCACGATGTGCGGGTGGCGGAGCATGAGGAGGATCGCGCGTTCCTGGATGAAGCGGTTGACCGCCTTCGGCTCCGCCATGAGGTCTTCGCGCAGCAGCTTGACGGCGACCTCTTCGTCACCCTGCAGCGCGCGGGCACGCCACACGGTCCCGGTGCCACCGCCGCCGATCGGCTCGATCAGCTGGTAGGCGTCACCGATGCGGTAACCGGTGAGGTCCTCGCTGAGCGATCGGAGACCGTCGTCGGTGTCGTCGCGCGCTTCGGGGGGAGTACGCATCGGGGTATTCGTACAGAATGCAAGATGAAGGTCACAACCGTTACCAGGCAATACTCCCCTTGCGGGGGACTCCTTGGGCGACGCAGACCTTCACAGGTGCCGATACATGATATGGAAGTCGACCAACCCGTACTTGGTGCTGCGGAAGCCGTCCGGAATCGTGCCGACGATGATGAAGCCGAGCGAGCGCCAGAGCCGCACGGCGACGGTGTTGGTGGACACGACCGCGTTGAACTGCATCGCCGTGAAGCCGAGCTCGCGGGCCCGGTCGAGGCAGTGCTCGCCGAGGGTGCGGCCCAGACCGCGTCCCCGGGCTCGGGTCGACACCATGAAGCTGGCGTTCGCCACGTGGTCGCCGAGGCGACCCTTGTTGGGGCCAACCTTGTAGGTGCCGAGCACGTCGCCGTCCTCGACCGCCACCCAGACCTCGAACGGGGGCGGCAGCAGCCAGTGCGATCTGGCGTCCTGCTCGGTGGATTCGGGATCGTTGTCATAGCTCTCGCCGGCGGACACGACCTCGTGCCACACGTCCCAGAGGCCCGAGTGCTGGCCGTGCCAGTCGTCGTCGACAAAGCGCCTGATCTCCACGCTGTTCATTCAACACGTCAGGTGGCAGGCTCTGCATTCGTGTTCGATGTGTTGAGCGACGCATTCAGCCGGTTGCCCGCGCCCCCGCGCGAGGTCGTCATCGCCACCGCCGTCGCGGCGCTGCTGGCGGTCCTGCTGCGGCCTGTCTGGCGGGTGATGCGCAACTTCATCACCATCGCGCACGAGGGCGGCCACGCTCTGGCGGCGGTGCTCAGCGGACGGCGGCTCTCCGGCATCCGGCTGCACTCCGACACGTCGGGCCTGACGCTGTCGAGAGGCCGGCCCAACGGGCTCGGCATGGTGGTCACCGGACTCGCCGGCTACATCACGCCGTCGCTGCTGGGCCTCGGCGCGGCCGCGATTCTCGGCGCGGGCCGGATCACGGTGCTGCTCTGGCTCCTACTACTGCTCCTCGGCGCCATGCTCATCATGATCCGCAACGTCTACGGCATGGTCTCCGTCGTGATCGCAGGTGCCATCATCTTCGCGGTCTCCTGGTTCGGCTCGCCGGAGGTGCAGGGCGCGTTCGCGTACGCCTTCTCCTGGTTCATGCTGCTCGGCGGCGTGCGGGCCGTGTTCGAGCTGCAGCAGTCACGCTTCCGCCGCCAGGCACCCAACTCCGACGCCGATCAGATCGGCCGGCTGACCCGCGTGCCAGCGATCATCTTCGTCACGTTCTTCGTCATCGTGACGCTGGCGTCGCTCGCGTTCGGCACCCGGCTCATGCTCGGCCCCGTGTCGGACCTCATCTCGGGCTGACATCCCCACCGCCCCGCCCACCGACCTGCTCAAGACCGAACCGCTCAGGACCAACCTGCTCAAGACCGAACCGCTCAGGACCGAACCGCTCAAGACCGACCTGCTCAAGGCGGTTGCGGGCTGCCGTGGTCGCGGTGCCTGTCGTGGTCGCGGAGCTCACGTCAACTACCGCACCCGACGGAGTGCCGTTCGGTGATGATCTCGTGGATCGACTCGTCTTCGTCCAGCAAGCCCGCGACCTCATCGAGGAGCGCCGCATCGGCTGCCCTGTTCGAGATCGACCCGCTCAAGACCGACCGGTTTGAGGCCGACCGATTGAGGCCAAGCGACTGGGGCCGAGTTGGCCAAGGCCAAGCGACTATGGCCGAGCGGCTCGACCCACCGACTCCGAAGACCCCGCCGCGGTGGCAGTCGATTCGCGGCGGGCCCCGCAGCGCCACACGACGGAGAGGCGCCGCCACAGCCGAGCAACCGCCGACGATCGATCGCCACGCCCTACAGCACCGAGGTGCGGCATCGCGCCGGTCGGCGGGCAGCGTCTCGCTCGGCGATCGCGGCGCTCACCGCGGGTCCAGGAGCAGTGAAGTGAGCCGGGCGGGACGGGGTACGGCCCGTCCCGGTGCATCGATCGCTACGAGCCGTCTCAACGCAGCTCGGCGCGGATCGATCGCGACGAGCAATCGCCCCCGGACCAGACCGAACCGGAACAGGCTCAGCAACGGCGCCACGTCCGGATGCCGCCCGCGCCTCCAAGCCGATGCAGACCTCGGAGCGAGCACCGTCGATTGCCGTACCCAGGAAGATGCCACCTCGCAGCGCCGGTCTTCGCGCGGTCGGTTGATTCAAGGACAGAGCCGGCCGCAGGCAGGGCCGGATCCGTCCTGTGATCATGCGTCGACGGGCGGCGCGTCGTCGAAGGGGCGGGTCAGGCCGGGACCGGGGCCAGCACCGCTGCGGCGACCCGGTGGGCTTCCTCGAGGTGGGGCCAGCCGGAGAGGATGAACTCGTCGACGCCTTCGTACTCGGCGAGGCGCTGGCGGATCTCCTCGGGGCTGCCGACCAGAGCGGTGCCGGCGCCCTCGCGGACGAGGCCGATGCCGGCCCACAGGTTGGGGGCGATGACCAGGCCGTCGGTGGTGCCGGCGTTGAGCGCGGTCATCCTGGCCTGGCCGACGGAGTCCATCCTGGCGAACCGGGCCTGCGCCGCCGCGATCCTCGCGGGATCCATGCCGCGCAGCAGCCGGTCGGCCTCGGCCCACGCCTGGTCGGCGTCGTCGCGGACGATGACGTGGATTCGCAGGCCGAAGCGCAGCGTCCGGCCGTACGCCGCGGCCTTGGCCCGCATGCGCTCGACACGCTCGGCGATGGCGGCCGGCGGCTCGCCCCACATGAGGTAGACGTCCGCGTGACGTGCGGCCACGTCCTCGGCAGCGGGCGACGCGCCGCCGAAGTAGATCGGTGGGACGTCGGCGAGTGGCGTACCGAGGCCGCCGCACTCGACGTGGTAGTAGTCGCCGCGGAAGTCGAACCGCTCACCCTTCCACGTGTTGCGGAGCACCTGGAGGTACTCGGCGGTGCGGGCGTAGCGGGCGTCGTGTTCGACGAAGTCACCGTACGCTCGCTGCTCCTGCTGGTCACCGCCCGTGACGACGTTGAGCGCGAGGCGGCCGCCGGAGATCCACTGGAACGCCTCGGCCTGCTGGGCGAGGAGGGTCGGCAGGGTGAAGCCGGCCCGGAACGCGACGAGCATCCGCAGCGTGGTCGTGTGCTGGGCGATCGCAGTACACATGACGAGAGGGTCCAGGCAGCCGGCGCCGACGGGTGTCAGCACCGACGCGAACCCGGCCTCCTCGGCAGCGCGGGCGACCTCCGACAGATACGCGACGGTGGGTGTCCGGACGTGTGCGGCGGCGCCGGCCGAGACGGTCGCCGCGCCGACCTGATCACCGTCGCCGGTCGTCGGCAGGAACCAGTGGTACGTCGTCATGCCGCCACCTTACCTACTTAACCGGTGTGTTTCACAGACAGTCCGCCGAGACTGGGAAATACGGCTCCGATCGATTAGAATGTGTGTACGAAAGTCGCTCTTGAGCTGGGGTTCTTGAGCCGGTTTCGTTGGCTGGGAGGAGAGCGCAAAGTGACCGTGTCCACCGTCACCCCGGGGTCCGTTCCGTATGCGACGCTGTTGAGTTTCACGCGCTATGTCGGCCGCACCGGCCCGCGCAAGGCGAGCTTCGTGGGCGGGCTGCGCCGCCAGCGGGAGTCGGGATCCGGCTTCAATCCACATGGCCAGTTGGTCAAGGCGCTGAAGGCCGACATCCGGTTCCGCACCGGAGGCACCTACCTCAACGCGGTCGTCGAGCAGGTCAATTCGCGGTGGCGGCCACTGTACGAGTCGGTCGTCCCCGGCGCGCTGCGCTACATCGAGTCGATCGGCGACCTGTCGCAGGTGGAGGTCGCTCCGACGCGCGACACCCTCGGCATGCTGGGCAGCCTCCCCGTGAAGATCAACCCGCACTTCGGCCTGCGGTATGCGGACGGTCACGGCGAGGCGGTCCGCCTGCACTTCGACGAGGACCCGCCGCAGGACGAGGCCGCGGTCGCCACCCTGCACCTCATGACCCGCCACATGGACCTCGTCCTGCCCAACGCCACGGCCGTCCTTGTCGACCTGCGCCGCGGCGACGTCCTGCGCCCCGACCCGGCCGTCAAGCCTGCCGAGGTGGAGCGGTGGCTCGCCGGCGAGGCGGCCGCGTTCGCCGCGATGTGGGGCACGACCGCCTGACGCTTCCCTTCGCCAGCGGCAGCGGACCGGAGTGCGTCTCCCCTCAGGCGCACCCTGGTCCGCTGCCGCGCCTTGAGCGCTCACCAGACACGAACTCGCTGTGCCGGCCCGCGCCGCGCCTTCCCCGCACCGCGCAGTGTCCTTACGTCCCTACGCCATGACATCCCGCCCACAGCGTCCCCGCGTCACGACATCCACACGTCGGGGCGTTACGGCGTCCCTGCGTCGTCGCTGGGTCCCAGGGTCACGGCGCCACGACATCCACACGTCGGGGCGTCACGGCGTCACGGCGTCCCTGGGTCACGGCGTCCACACGTCACGGCGTCACGGCGTCCACACGTCGGGGCGTCCACACGTCGGGGCGTCCACACGTCGAGGCGCCCACACATCGGACATCCACACGTCGGACATCCATGCGTCGGACATCCACATGTCGGCATCCATGCGCCATGGCAGTGACGTGAAACCTAAGGGCGCCACGCGATCGTCCGACGGTAGTTGGCTCAACACCTGCTGCGACCCGCGCCGCGCATCACCTCGTCATGGCACTTTCCGCGCCCTGAGGTTCTCGCGTCGCGGTATCCCGTGTCATGGCGCCTCCGCGTCGTGGAATCTCCCGTCATGACATCCCCGCGTCGTGGCGCGGTCGTGACGCTTCGCGTGATGGCACTCTGCGTCATGGCGTGCTGCGTGATCGCGCGACGCCGTGGCATCATCCCCGCATCGTGACGCCGCGTCGTAGCGTTTCCGCGTGCTGGCATCCACGCGTGATGACGTACTGCGTGACGGCACCCACCCAGCGGCATCCCCGAGTCGTGGTGCCGTCGTGGTGTTCCCGCGTCTTGGCGCTGTGGCGCTGTGGCGGCTCCGCGTGATGGCGTCCCGCGTGATGGATCGCTGCGTGATGGCACAACACGTTGTGGCGTTCCCGCCTCGTGGCATCCAGGTCGTGGCGCTTCCGCGTCATGGGATCCCGTCTCAGGGCGGCTCCGCGTCATGGCATTCCTGCGTCGTGGCGCCACGTCGTGGCTGCTCTCGTGAAGGCGCCCGCGTGAAAGGCACCTACGTGAAGGCGCCCGCGTGAAAGGCACCCGCGTAGGCGCCCGCGTGAAGGCACCTACGTGAAGGCACCCGCGTGACGTGTCCTGCGTGGTGGCACACGTTGGGGCGTCCTCGCGTTGTGACGTTCCCGCGTCGGGGCGTTTCCGCACCGTGGCGTCTCCGGCGGTGTGGGATCTCGTGACGCCTGAGAGTGCCGTGTGGTTTCCCGGTGGTGACCGGGTCAGTTCCTGTTGTAAATCCGCACGCGGTTCGATCCGCAGGGCGTTCGTGGTGGTCAGTGGGTCAGGTCCGGGACGGCGGTGCGGGTGCAGAGTGGGGCGATCTCGTCGGGTGGGAGGGGGCGGGCGAAGTGGAAGCCCTGGGCCAGGTGGTAGCCGAGCTCCAGCAGGCGGGCGGCCTGGGCGGCGGTCTCGACGCCCTCGGCGACGGCTTCCAGGCGGAGAGCCTGGGCGATCTCGCTGATGGAGGTGGCGATGGCCTCCTGCTCGACGGTGCCGGTGACGCCGTCGACGAAGGACTTGTCGACCTTGAGGACGTCGACGGGGCAGGTGCGCAGCAGGCCCAGGGAGGAGTGGCCGGTGCCGAAGTCGTCGAGGGCGATCTTCACGCCGAGGGCGTGCAGGGCGCGGACGGTGTCCAGGGCGCGGCCGCCGCCGAAGACCGCCGTCTCCGTGATCTCGATGGTGAGGCGGGCGGGGTCCAGGCCGGTGTCGGCGAGGGTGGAGGCGACGGTGGCGACGAAGGAGGGCTCGAGCAGCTGGCGGGCGGAGGCGTTGACGCTGATCTTCCACGGAGCCAGAGGACCCAGGTCAAGAGCCCACTGGGCGCCCTGGGCGCACGCCGAGCGCAGGATCCAGGCGCCGATGGGGACGATGAGACCGGTGCGTTCGGCGACGGGGATGAACGTGACGGGTGAGACGAGGCCGCGGGTGGGGTGGCGCCAGCGGACGAGGGCCTCGACGCCGCGGACCTCGCCGTCGGGGAGGCCGACGATGGGCTGGTAGAGGACGAAGAGCTCGTCGCGGTCGAGGGCCTGGCTCAGCTCCGCGGCGACCTGGGCGTGTTCGACGGCGTGGGCGTCGAGCTCGGGGCCGTACTCGACCCAGCGGCTCTTGCCGAGCTCCTTCGCGGCGTACATGGCCATGTCGGCGCGGCGCAGGAGGTCGGAGGCGTCGCAGTCGGCGGTGTGGCGGGCGACGCCGATGCTGGCCTGGATGAGCAGCTCGTAGCCGGCGGCGCGGACGGGGACGGCGAGCGCGTCGATGAAGGTCTCCGCGATGCGGGCGCTCTCCGCGGCGGTGGCGTCGGGCAGCAGGACCGCGAACTCGTCGCCGCCGAGGCGGGCGACCGTGTCGCCGGGGCGGACGCTGGCCCGGAGGCGCTCGCTGACCTCGACGAGGAGGGCGTCGCCGACGGCGTGGCCGAGGCGGTCGTTGATGGCCTTGAAGTCGTCGAGGTCGACGAGGGCCAGAGCGAGCCCGCAGGAGGAGGACTGGGCCTCGCGGACGGCCTGGACGGTGCCGGCGTTGAAGAGGGCTCGGTTGGCGAGGCCGGTGAGGGCGTCGTGGGACGCCTGGTACGCGAGCTGGTCCTGATACCGGCGGCTCTCGGTGATGTCGCGGGCGTTGCTGACGATGCCGCGGACGCTGGGGTCGTGCAGGAGGTTGGTGGTGACGACCTCGAACCAGCGCCAGGTGCCGTCGGCGTGCCGCAGGCGCATCTGCGCGGTGCGGGGGGTGCCGGGCAGGGCGGGCTGCCGGCGCAGGGCCGCGAGGTCGTCGGGGTGGACCCGGTCACTGACGGTGCTGCCGAGGAAGCGGTCGGCGGGCTCGCCGAAGAACCGCGTGAGGCTCGGGCTGGCGTAGGTGACGCGGCCGCCGGCGTCGGTGATGGCGAAGATGTCGCTGGAGTTCTGCACGAGGGAGCGGAACCGGCGCTCGTGCCGCCGCAGCTCCAGCATGCTGGCGTCGACGCGGGCCAGCAGGTTGCTGTTCTCGTAGAAGGCGACCAGCTGGCGGGCGACGACGAGCAGCGTGAGCAGGACGGACCCGCCGACGAGGATCCGGGTCTGGGTCCGGTCGGGCCCGATGCCGGCCAGGACGAAGCCGTCGGCGGCGATGACCGCCAGGTACGGCAGCAGGCTGAACGGCCGGGACGGCTTGCTCGGGGTGGCGAGGGACCCCGGGGTCGAGTGCCGCTGGACGAGAGCGGCGAGGACGATGCCGGCGGCACAGATCGGGATCGACAGCTGGCAGTCGTTGAGGTAGGGCCGGGACTCCAGCAGCGGCGTGGCCGCGCCCAGGCCGGCGCCCGCCAGGACGGTGCCGCCGAGGACCCACAGGGCGGCGCGGTCGAGGCCGCCGCTGCCGGCGAGGGCGACCTTCGCGACGGCCAGCAGGCCGGCGAACAGCATGAGCAGGATGCCGAAGATGGTCCAGACGGTGCCGGTGACCCGGGCGACCTCCAGCGACTGCTGCACGGCGAAGAACCACGCGACGAGGGTGGTGGCGCACACCACCACGGCGAGGTCGAGGCTGAAGGTGATCATGCGGCGCCGGACGGGCAGGCGGAGCAGGGCCCAGACGAGGACCAGCACTGCGCCGATGTACAGCGTCATCGAGACACCGCTGGCGCGCTGGCTCGGCGCGTCGGGGCCGGTCAGGCTGTCCACGGCGCTGCTGATGACGCCGGCGAGCAGGATGAGCATGATGACGCCCAGATGGCGCCAGAAGCGTCCGGCCTCGGCGGCGAGGCGGGCGGTGCGGAAGCACACGGCGGCGGCGAGGCCCGCGCTGATCGGCACGGGGATCCAGCCGATCGCCGGGTGCACGAGCGCGTGCGGCCACTGCGCGACGAGCCAGCCGGTGCTGAGCACGGCGAGGATCACGGCGGCGCGCAGCGCGCGATGCGACCGCACCGACCGCACATCGACCGACATCGACAGAGCCACCACCAATACCGAATGCCCGCCCGAACGTGCAGGACATTCGGCCACACAGCGCCAGATCTGAGGGATTCCAGAGAATTGTCCTGATTGTGCGATCCTCAGATACCGCTAAGGACCTTTGATCAAGGAGTAGCCGAGCGGTCACACATCGACGGCTCCCGGTGCTAGGTTGACCGCAGCGTGCTTCCTCATCCTTGCGCTACGTAGCGGCCTCGCCGACGAGAAAGGAACTCGATGACCGAGGGCCGGCACCACAGACGTCGCGACGACGACCATGCGGAGGACGGGATCTACTTCCCGCCGCCGCGTGAGGTGCCTCGCTCACGGACAGCGCCGCAGGTCCGGCAGGTGGACCCCTCCCCCTGGGCACCGACCGCACCGGATCGTCAGGCACCGGAGATCCCGCCGGCCCCTCCACCCGGGACGCCGCCGCCCGCCCGCGAGCCACCACCCAGGCAGCAGGCCGGCGACTCGCACCCGCCGGAGGCACCGGTCTACTACGCCCGCGCGTCCAACTGGACCGTCCGCCCCTCCCCCTGGGCGACGACCGAGGACGACGAGCTCCTGGACGAGGACACGTATGCACCGGCGGAGGTCCAGCCCCCACCTCCGCCGGTGCGACCCCACAGGAAACACCAGGAACAAGAACAAAGAGCCACAAAAGCGACGACGGCACCTGTACCGACGCAGCGCCCGCACGACGAGCAGGTGCCGGGATCCGTGACCACGCAGCTGTCGACCCAACCGCTCCAGCAGCCACTCGAACGGCCGCCCGCACCGAGGGCCGTCCCGGCCGCGCCGCCGCCGGACCGGATGAGCAGCACCACGGCCTGGTGGATCGCGGTCGGCGTGGTGGTCGTCGCGCTCGCGGTCGCCGCCGGGGTCCTGGTCGGCCTGAACCTCGCCCGCCGCGGCTCACCCAGCGGCGCCGCCGGCGCGACCTGCGGCGGGCCCGCGGCGCTGCGGCTGGCCACCGGCCCGGAGTTCGCGCCGGCGGTCGAGCGGGCCGCGACGAACATCGGCGGCTGCGAGCCCGTCCGGGTGGTCTAGCGCCCGGTCGCGGAGCGCTACCAGGCGGTGCCGGACCCCGCCGGTCGGGGCGCGCACCGTCGCGTCCGACGACCCGGGTGATCTCGCCAGCGCGATGGCCGAGATCTTCCTGGCGGCGCACGCCCCCTCATAAGCAGACGTGGGCTGAAATCACCAGGTGCATTCGCCGCGAATCGGGTAGAGACGCCGCGTTGCCATCTGGACGCGATTTGGGGGAACAGTCCATGAGTGGACCGATCGTGGGCAAGCGTCGCCTTCGAGCCGAGTTGCGCCGGCTCCGGAGAGAACGTGAACTGACCCAGGACCTGGTGGCCGCCGAGATGGAGTGGTCACTGTCGAAGCTGATCCGGATCGAGAACGGCACCGTCGCCATCTCGGTCAGCGACCTGCGCAGCCTGCTGGCGTACTACCGGCTGCACGACACCCAGCTGGTCGACGACCTGCTGGAGCTGGCTCGGGCGGCGAAACGGCGGATGTGGTGGGACGAGTACCGCTCGACCCTGCCCGGTCCCCTGCTCACCTATGTGGGGTTCGAGGCGGAGGCGGTGTTCGTCGGCACGTTCGAGCCGATGCAGTTCCCCGAGCTGATGCAGACCCGGCGGTACGCGACCGCGACGACCGCCGAGCAGAAGGCCGGGGAGCACGAGCAGCGCGTCGAGTTCCGGCTGCGGCGGCAGAGCGAGCTGTTCGAGCGCGACGAGCCGTCCAAGTTCCAGGCGCTGATCGACGAGTCGGTGCTGCGCCGGCTGCCGCTGCACGACGACGAGGCCATCCTCGTCGACCAGATCGAGCACGCGGTCGAGTTCGCGCATCGGGAGTACGCCGACGTGCGCATCGTGCCGTTCAACGCCGGCTACCACGTCGGGTGGGACGGCGCGTTCACCGTGCTCGAGTTCGGCGCCGACGACGGCATGCTGCACAAGGGCGGGCAGCTGCTCGAGGAGCCGGAGCTGATCGCCCAGCACGCCGAGGGGCTGCGCCGGCTGGCGGCGAAGGCCCTGCCGCACGAGGCCTCGATCGACCTCATGCGGCAGGTCGCCGCGGAACTGAAGAGGGGATGATCAGGCAGGCGGGTGGAAGAGCACCCCGTTACCGCTGACCAGCACCGGCTGGTTGTTGGCGTACTGGTAGGCGACGGTCCCGGCCGCGTTCTCGATCCCGACCGTCGCGGTGCTGCCCTGCTCGAACGCGTTGTCGAGCTCCTTGTACGCGAACGCGATGTCGCCGTTCTCGTAGAAGACCGCCTCGAACGTGAGGCGCCGGGACGTGTTGCCGTAGAGGTACACGTTGCGCCACTCGATGACGTACGCCCGGTTCGGCGCCGCACCCGTTGTCCCGGTGCGGACGCTGGACTGGCCGTCCACGACGAGGTCCGACCAGAACGGGTAGACCGTCGCGTTCGGCGCCGCCGTGGTCGGCAGGGTCGTGTGGTCGGCGTTCGCCGCGCCGGGGTTCACGAAGCTCGCCTTGCCGTTCGTGTCGACCCAGACCGAGGTGTACGACGTGCCGTACAACTTGACCGGGAACGGCGTGGTCAGCTGGGCGATCGCGTCGTCACCGGTGAGGGTGAGCGGCGTGTCGGCGTCGATGAACGCGCGCGGCCCGTCGGCGCAGGTGTAGCCGAACGCGTCGGCGCCCTGCGTCAGGGCCAGGTTGACGGTCGAGGTGCCGGCCGTGACGGTCACCGGGGCCGAGGCACCGCTCCCGCCGCACTGCCCGCCGGACCCGACCGAGGCGGTCACCGTGTACGACCCGGCCGGTACATCGGTGAACGTGTAGGTGCCGTTGGCCGCGGTGGTCTTCGTCGTCCCGCCCGGGGTGAGCGTCACCGTCGCGCCGGCGACCGGCGTGCCGCTGCCCTGGTTGGTCACCGTGCCGGTCACGGTGCCGGTGACTGGCGGCGGCTCCTCTCCGCCGCCCGGCGCCTTGAACAGCACGCCCATGCCGTTCTGCAGCGCCGAGGTGTTGTTGGAGTACTGGATGCCGACGGTGCCGGTGGCGTTCTCGATGCCGACCGTCGACGACGCGCCGGCCTCGGCGGTGTTGTCGATGCCGGAGTAGTTCGTGACGACGTCACCGTTCTCGAACAGGATCGCCTCGGCGTTGATCCGCCGGGACGTGAACCCGTACTGGTACGCGTTGCGCCACTCGACCACGAACTGCCGGTTGGGCGCGGAGCCCACCACGGCGGTGCGGACGCTGGCCGAGCCGTCGACGACGAGGTCGGTCCAGTAGGCGTACACCGACGAGTTCGGCGTCGCCGTGGACGGGATCGCGCCGTGCTCCGTGCTGGAACTGCCCTGGTTGGCGAAGCTCAGCCGGCCGTTGGTGTCGATCCAGGCCGAGGTGTAGGTCGTGCCGTAGAACTTGAAGCCGAACGGCAGCGTCACCTGGCTCATGTTGTCGTCACCGGTCAGCGGCAGCACCGTGCCGTCGGCCGGCACGAACGCCCGCGGCGCCGCCGAGCAGACGTAGCCGAAGGTGTCCTTGCACGAGGATGCGTAGGTCGCGGTGTACGTACGCGCCGTCGCCGGGGCGGTGATCACGTGGGTCTGCGCCCCGCCGTCGGACCAGCTGCCGAAGGCCTGCGGCACGTTGTTGTACAGCTGCGGTGTCGGCGCGCTGACCGTGTTGGTCGAGCCCTGGATGACGGTGCGGGTGAAGGGCGCCGCCTGGCTCGTCGCGCCGACCGCCAGGTTGAGCCCGGCCGGGTTGCTGACGAACGTCAGGTCGACCGTCTTGGGCTGCACGTTGACGGTGGTGGTGCTGGTCAGCCCGCCCGAGTCGGTCGCCGTCATCCTGAACTCCAGGTATGACGGGTACTCGTGGTCGGGCCCGGTGAGCGTGCCGCCGGCGACGCCGTTGAGCGTCTGCAGCGGGTGCTCGTGGCACACGCCCGGCGACGAGCAGTGGTGCAGGATGATCGTCCAGCTGAGCGCGGACTCGGGCAGCGTGCCCTGCTGCGGGTCGGTCGCGTGACCGGTGAAGCCGATCGCGTCGCCGACGGCCCAGGTGTACGCGGACGCCGGCGTGTCGATGATCGCGGTCGGCGCGTCGTTGCCGGCCGTGATGGTGATCGTCTTGTCGTTGGTGACGCCGAGGGTGTCGGTGACGCGCAGCCTCGCCGTGTAGGTGCCCGGGGTGGTGTACGTGTAGCTCGCGGTCACCCCGGTGGCGTCGACGGTCGAGTCGTTGGTGAAGTCCCACTGGTACGTGAGCAGGCCCTGGTCGGCGGGGTCGGCGTCGGAGGACGTCGAGCCGTCGAAGGTCACGGCCAGGGGCGTGCCGCCGGAGGTGCGGTTCGCGGTGATCGCCGCGACCGGCGGCTGGTTGCCGTTGTAGTAGCGGATCCGCCGCACGGTGCCGCCGGCGAGGTCCACGTAGTACAGCTCGTTGCCGGGGCCGACGGCGAGGTCGACCGGGGTGGCGGCGCCGGCGGCGAACGTGATGATGTTCGACGTCGACGGCAGGCCGCCGGCGATCGCGGGCATCATGGCCCAGATGCAGCCGCGGCTGTAGTCGGAGAAGAACAGCGCGCCGCGGTAGGCGGCCGGGTAGGGGCCGCTGTCCGGGTAGAACGCCACGCCGGAGGACGACGAGCCGCCGCTGGGGCAGGTCTCGCCGGCGACGACCTTCGCGTTGTGGTTCCAGGAGTAGTACGGCTGGACGTTCGGCACCGACGGGTTCGCGCCGTACATCGACTCGCACAGGTTGAGGTTCGCGCCGTCGTAGCCGCCCTGCGGGTTCGGCCCCTCGATGCATGGCCAGCCGTAGTTGCCGATCGTGCTGGCGACCGGGTTGGCGATCCGGTTGATCTCCTCGTACGTGTTCCAGCCGACCTCGCCGCTCCACACCTCGTTGGTGCCGGGCTTCATGGTGAACCGGAAGGGGTTGCGCATGCCGTAGGCGACGATCCGCCGGGCGTTGGCGTCGGCCGAGCCGAAGTTGGGGTTCGTCGGCAGCGCCGCGCCGGTGACCGGGTCGATCCGGATGACCGTGCCGTTGAGCTGGGTCGCGTCGGCGGTGGTGCGGATGTCCTGGGAGCGCAGAGCGCCGCCCTCGGCGGTGGGCGGGCTCAGCGCCGTGCCGGCCGGCGACGGCGGGTCGGCGCACGGGTTGGCTGGGCTGCCGAACTGGCCGTAGTCGGTGGCGCTGAAGCTGGCGCCGTCACCGGCGGAGGCGTAGAGCGCGCCGTCGGCGCCGAAGTGCAGGTCGCCGATGGAGTGGCTGGGGAACTGCTGGCACCAGTCGGTGATCAGCACCTGCTCGGTGCCGACCATCTGGTTGCCGCTGGCCTGCAGCTTCGACAGCCGGCCGGTGACGACGCAGTTGCCGTTGTTGGCGTCGGCGCAGACGTCGTTCCACTTCGGCGCGGTGCCACCGGGCAGCGCGTCGTAGGAGTAGAGGACGTAGACCCACGGGTTCGTCGGGAAGCCGGGCGCGAGCGCGAGGCCCAGCAGGCCGCGGTCCCACTGGTCGTGGACGTTGGTGCGCAGGTCGGCGAAGATGTCGGCGGTCGGGTCCGACAGGCTGTCGTAGACCTTGATCACGCCTCGCTTCTCCGCGACGAAGACGCGGCCGTCAGGAGAGAACTCGATGTTGGTCGGGTTGGTCAGGCCGCTGAAGACGACCTGCTCCTGGAAGCCGGTCGGGAGGGTTGGCGCGGCGGCCGACGGCGAGCCGGCGAGCGGCACGAGCGTGCCGGCGGCGAGCAGGGCGGCGAGCAGGGCACGCACGGTACGTCGACGCATCGACATGGACCGACCTCTCGATGGGGGTTGCAGAGAGACGGGAGTCCCGCGGAAGTTGCGCCAGCCTACCGATCGCCACATGGCGAGGAAATGTCGCGTTGGCGACCCGTGGCGCGCGACTCACCGCGAACCGGCTCACTCCGGACACCGGCCGGCGACAAACGACCCGTTCGGCCGGCCGGCCGAACGGGTCGTCGTCACTGCAGGGGTTCCAGGGAAGTGTTACAGCTTCTCGTAGCAGGGCTTGTCGAGCTTGTAGTCCTTCGCGACCGAACCGGTGAAGTAGTCCTTCTCCAGCTTGATGTCGTTGGGGCCGCCCGCGCCGACGGTCGGGTTGTAGATGAGCGACTGGCGGAAGATGCCGTCGGTGCCGCCGGCGTAGTTGCCGGCACCGTCGGGCAGCATGCCCTCGTAGTCGACCTTGGTGAGCGACTTGGCGGCCTTGAGCAGGCCGGCCCGCGTCAGGTCACCGTCGGCCTGGGCCTTCTTGAGCGCGGCGAGCAGCGGGTACGACCAGACCCAGCCCGACGTGTAGCCGTCGTTCGGCGTGACGGACGAGCCGAGCGCCTCACGCATCGCCTTGTGCCCCGGGGTGTCGGAGGCCCAGGACTTCCACGGCGAGGACTGCAGGTAGAGCGCCTTCAGCGCGGGCGCCGCGGCGGTCGCCAGCAGGCCCTGGTTCCACGACGGGCTGGTGCCGATGAACTTGCCCTTGTAGCCGCGCTGGGCGGCACCACCGACGATCGCGGCCGCGTCCGCCGGCCCGGTGGTGAGGATGACCAGGTCGGGCTTCTGCGTGACGATCGCGGTGATCGCGCCGGCCTGCTTGTCGGTGCCGGAGTCGGTCTTCACGTTGACGAACGTCATGCCGAGCTTCTCCGCGGCGATCTTCGCCCCGGCCGCGGCGTCGTCGCCGTAGTCGCCGGCGAGGTGCACCGCCATGACCGTCTTGGGCTTGAAGGTCTCATTGGCGTAGTCGACGGCGTTCATCGACTCGATGCAGTAGTTGGCGCCGGACTCGAGGATGTTGTCCTCGAACGCGTACGCCGACGTCCACGCCGCGGGGGCGGCGATGACGTTGTTCTGCTTCATGTCCGGCAGGATCGCCGCGGTGGTCGGCGAGCCGAGGCTCTGCGCGAGGGCGAGGACCTTGCCCTTCATCTCCTGGTACGCCTCGTTGTGCGTCTGCGGGTTGTACTTGTTGTCCCGCACGTAGGTCTCGGCGTCGATGTCGTAGCCGCCGATGCCGCCCTGCGCGTTGACCCGCTTCCAGAACGCCTTCTGCGCGTCGGTGATCGGCACGGCGAGGACGTGGAACGGTCCGACCGTCAGGTCGGAGATGATGCCGAGGTAGATGCAGCCCCGGTCCTTGTGCTCCGACTTGGGGCAGGGTTCCTTGGTGATCCCGACGTCCGACTTCGGGCCCGACGAGCCCTTGTTGTCCGTGTTGTCCCCGCCGCGGCATCCGGCGAGCGAGCCGACGGTCAGCACCGCGGCGAGGGCAATCATGCCCAACCTCTTCATTGAGGATCTCCTTACGACGAGGTCAGTACGAGAACGGCCAGGCTTTCCAGTACGTGCGGAGGCGCATCCAGATGCCGAACAGCCCGCGCGGCTCGAAGATCAGGAACACGATGATCAACACGCCGTACAGGACGGTTTCGAGCTGGTAGGCGTTGGGGGACTCCGCGGGCGAGTTGCTGATGAAGGGCAGGAACGACGGCACCTCGCGGATCAGCCGCGGCAGCAGCGTGATGAGGAAGGCGCCCAGGATCGCGCCGCTGACCGTGCCGGCACCGCCGATGAGGACCATGGCGATGTACTGCACCGACAGCAGCAGGTTGAAGGTCGTCGGGTCGAAGTAGCCGACCCCCACGTAGAGCAGCGCACCGGCGCAGCCGGCGTAGAACGACGACACCCCGAAGGCGATCGTCTTGTACCTGGCCAGGTTCACGCCCATCACGCCGGCCGCGATGTCGCGGTCCCGGATGGCCGTGAACGCCCGGCCCACCCGCGAGCGCGCCAGGTTGCGCGCCGCGAGAGCCGCGAGGACGAGCAGCACGAGCATCAGCAGGTACAGCTTCTGATCTCTCGTGAGGAACGCGTCGGACGTGTTCAGGTCGTAGCCGAGCAGCTTCGGCGCCGGGGGCTGCCGGCCGATGCCGGGCCCGCCGGTCAGCTCCGACCACTCGTTGATGACGTGGCCGCCGATGAAGACCAGCCCGAGCGTCACGATCGCCAGGTACAGGCCGCGGAGGCGGGTCGCGAGCGGCGCCACCAGTACACCGGCGACCGCGGCGACGAGACCGGCGGCGGGCAGCCAGACCAGGATCTCCTGGACCCCGAACCCGATGGTCCGCGCGTCCGGGTCGCCGGCGATGGCGGCCGCGGTGTAGGCGCCGATGGCGAGGAAGAACGCGTGCCCGAGCGACACCTGCCCGGCGTAGCCGGTGACGATGTTGAGCCCGATCGCGCCGATCGCGGTCACGCAGGCGAGCCCGATCAGCTGGAGCAGCTGGTCCTCGACCAGCCAGGGCAGCGCCGCCCCGACCGCAAGCAGGATGCCGACCGCCACCTTCTTCGAGGTGGTGTCCAGCAGCGCCAGCTCCTGGTTGTACGAGGTGCGCAGCAGCGGACGGTTTCTCATACCCTTTCGACCTCCCGGGTGCCGAACAGGCCGTAGGGGCGCACGAGCAGGACCAGGAACATCACCACGTAGGGCGTGACGACCGAGACGTTGCCGCCGAGCCAGGGCACCGAGCCCTGGTAGGTGGCGGTGAGCTCCTGCACGGTGCCGACGACGAGGCCGCCGATGACGGCGCCGGGCAGCGAGTCCAGGCCGCCGAGGATGATCACCGGCAGCGCTGTCAGCGCGATCAGCCACAGCGACTCGCTGACGCTGCCGCCGACGGCCGCGAACGTGCCGGCGACCGCGGCGAGCGCGCCGGCGAGGGCCCACGACAGCGCGAACACCGAACCGACGCTGACGCCCTGGGCGAGCGCAGCCTCCTGGTCGTAGGAGGCGGCCCGCATCGCCAGGCCCGTCCGGGTGTACCGGAAGAACACGAACAGCAGGGCGATGAGCACGGCGGTGGTGAGGAACATCGCGACGTGCCGCTGCTCGACCTGGACGCCGCCGGGCAGCTTCCACACCTTCAGGCCCCACGGGTCGCCGACCTGCCGCACGTCCAGGCCGATGGCGCCGTTGACGACGACCCGGACGGCGATGTCGATGCCGAGCGTGATGATCGCGACGGTGAAGACCGGCCGGCCGATCATCGGGCGGACCGCGAGCCGCTCGACGCCGAGCGCGATGCCGCCGGTGAGCACGGCGGACGCGGCCAGGGCGAGGAAGAAGCCGAGCGGGCCGACGAGGTAGGTCACCAGGACCGCGCCGGCCAGCATGAACGCGGGCTGGGCGAAGGAGATGACCCGCGTCGCCTTGTAGATGATCACGAACCCGAGGCCGAGCAGCGCGTAGACGCTGCCCGTGCCGACGCCACGCAGGACGCTCTCGAGGAAGTCCTTCACACTGCGCTCCCGTTCAGGCTCCCGGTCCGGCTCCCGTACATGTCATCGACGAGCGCCGAGAACGTCGTGGCGACGGCGCCGCGGCGGACCTTCTGCGTCGCGGTGAGCTCACCGTCGGTGTGGTCGAGCTCCTTGGGCAGCATCCGGAACGTCTTGACCTGCTCGACGGGGTTGTGGCCGGCGTTGACCGCGTCGACGACGCCCTGGATCAGGGCCACGACCTCGGGCTTGCCGGACAGGTCGCGGTACGTGGTGTAGGCGATGCCGCGGCGCTGCGCCCACTCCCCCACGGTGTCGAGCTCGATGCCGATGAGCGCGGTCAGGAACGCGCGCCGGTCGCCGATGACGACGGCCTCCTTGATGAAGGGCGACGCCTTCAGCGCGTTCTCGATCTCGCTCGGCGCCACGTTCTTGCCACCGGCCGTGATGATGATGTCCTTCGACCGGTCGGTGATCTTCAGGTGGGTACCGTCGAGCAGCTCGCCGACGTCGCCGGTGCGCAGCCAGCCGTCCGCCGTCATCGCCTCGTCGGTCGCCGCCTGGTTGCGGAAGTAGCCGGCGAACGTGCCGGGGTGCCGGGTCTGGATCTCTCCGTCGTCGGCGATGCGGATCTCGACGCCGCGGTGCGCCTCGCCGACCGTGCCGAGCCTGATCCGGCCCGGGCGGTTGGCGGTGCTGATCGCGGTGTTCTCGGTCATGCCGTACACCTCGTACATCGGCACCCCGATGCCCATGAAGAACCGCAGCACGTCGGGGGCGATCGGGGCGGCGCCGCTGGCGGCGTAGCGGACCCGGCGGAGGCCGATGCGCTCCTTCAGCGCCCGGTAGCACAGCAGCCAGCCGATCGCGTACCGCAGCCGGCTGCCGGCGGTGTGCCGCCCGCCGTTGGCCTCCAGGGTGGCGCCGATGCGGTCCGCGACCCGCAGCCACAGCCGGGCGTTGGCCCGCTTGAGCAGCGACGCCCCGCCGAGCCGGACGGTGACGCCGGCCATCATCTTCTCCCAGATGCGGGGCACCCCGAACAGGATCGTCGGCTGCACCTCGCGCAGGTCGGCCTGCACGGTCGCGATCGACTCGCCGAAGTGGACGGTGACGCCGGCGGCGGCGTTGAACCAGACCGTGAAGACCCGCTCCGCGACGTGGCACAGCGGCAGGTACGACAGGGACAGGTCGTGCGGCCCCGGTGGCGGGTCGGTGAACCCGCCGCCCTCGACCAGGACCCGGATCGCGAAGTCCACGTTGGCGACGGTGAGCATCGCGCCCTTGGGCCGCCCGGTCGTGCCGGACGTGTAGATCAGCGTGGCGACGTCGTGTTCTTGAGACTCCAGCTCGATCTCCTCTGAACCCTCGTGGGACGCGAGGAGATCGCTCCACCCGATGAGCTTCGGGTGCTGGTACCGGCCGCGGATGCCCCTGGGCTCCAGGTAGACGATCCATTCGAGGTCGGGGCAGTCGTCGAAGACCTCGAGGGCCTTGTCGACCTGCTCCTGGTCCTCGGCGAAGAGGATCCGGGCGCCGGAGTCGGCGAGCATGTGCCGCACCTCGTCCGGCGGGTTCGTCGGGTACAGCCCGACGGTCGCCGCCCGTACCGCGACGGTCGCCACGTCGACGAAGAGCCACTCGGAGCGGTTCTCCGACTGGATCGCGACCCGGTCGCCGGGCTGGACGCCGAGCGACCTGAGCGCCCGGGCGACGGTCTCCGCGGTCTTCCAGTAGTCACGCCAGGTGATCTCGCGCCAGATGCCGCGGTGCTTCTCCCGCATCGCGACGGCGTCGGGCGTGCGCTCCGCGTGCCGCTTGACCAGTTCCGCGATCGTCATGCTCGCTCCACCTCCCCCAGGTAGGCACGCAGGACGTCGGGGTTGGTCTGCACCTCGGCCGGGGTCCCGGTTGCCACCGGCACGCCGAAGTCGACGACCATCACCCGGTCGGCGAGGTCCATGACGAGCCCCATGTCGTGCTCGACGAGGATCATCGGGATGCCGAGCTCCTCGCGGACGTCGAGGATGAAGCGGGCCATGTCCTCGGTCTCCTCCAGGTTCATCCCGGCGACCGGCTCGTCCAGCAGCAGCAGCTTCGGCTCCATCGCGAGGGCCCGGCCGAGCTCGACGCGCTTCTGCACGCCGTACGGCAGCAGCCCCACCGGCAGCCGGCGCCACTGCGCCAGTTCGAGGAAGTCGACGATGTCCTCGACAACGGCCCGGTTGGCGATCTCCTCGCGCCGGGCCCGGCCGAGCCACGCGATGGCGGCGAGCGTGCCGTAGCGGATGTGGTGGTGCCGGCCGAGCATGAGGTTCTCCAGCACGGTCAGGTGCTGGAACAGCTCGACGTTCTGGAAGGTGCGCGCCACGCCCAGCTTGGCGACCTTGTCCGGGCGCAGTCCGGTGAGGTCGGTGCCGTCGAGGGACACCTTGCCCTTCTGCGGCCGGTACACCCCGGAAATCACATTGAAGATCGACGTCTTTCCGGCCCCGTTGGGCCCGATGACGGCGAAGAGCTCGTCCTTCGCGACGGTGAACGAGACCCCGTCGATGGCTTTGACGCCGGCGAAGCTGAGCCGGACGTCTTCGAAACGCAGCACGGCTACTCCTGATTTTTCTATGACAGCCAGCGCTTGCGACGCTTGTAGTGCTTCACGTCGCGGAAGGACCGCTCGGCCCGTCCCAGGTAGAACTCGCGGATGTCGTCGTCGGCGAGCAGTTCGGCGGCGGGCTTGTCGAGCACGACCTTGCCCGTCTCCAGCACGTATCCGTGCTCGGCGATGGACAGCGCCATGGTCGCGTTCTGCTCGACCAGCAGCACGCCGGTGCCGGCCTGGTTGATCTGCACGATCAGGTCGCGGACCTGCTCGACCATTCGCGGCGCGAGTCCGAGGCTGGGCTCGTCGAGCAGCAGGTACGCCGGGTCCGACATGAGCGCCCGCCCCATCGCCAGCATCTGCTGCTCGCCGCCGGAGAGGTAGCCGGCGATGCTGCCGCGGCGCTGCGCGAGGACCGGGAACAGGGTGTACATGCGGTCCATCGCCTCAGCCCGGCCCTTCGGGCGGGTGTGGGCGCCGAGTCGCAGGTTCTCCTCGACGGTCAGTTCGGCGAAGGTCCTGCGCCCCTCCATCACCTGCGAGACGCCGTGGCGGACCACGGCGGCGGGTTTGAGCCGGTGGATGGGCTTCTCGTCGAGCGTGACGGAGCCCTTGGTGATGGCGCCGTCGTGGACGCCGAGCAGGCCCGACAGGGCCCGCAGCAGCGTGGTCTTGCCCGCACCGTTCGCGCCGAGCAGCGCGACGATGCGTCCTGGTGGGATCTGCAGGCTGACGCCTCGCAAGACCAGCATCACGTCGTCGTAGACGACCTCGAGGTTCTGGACACGCAACATCCGGTGACGCTCCTCCGGGGGTGTTCGGAGTGGGCGAACTATGTGCATCGACGGTGAATAAAGTTACGTGTATTTAACCGGGTCTGAGAGCAGAATCAAGCCCCAATTGTGTGTCCGTCAACACCATCTTCTGTGGTGCATCACTGTCCGATGTGGAGCGACAACCCGCCGTGATTCGGACTTTTGGGGTAATCAATGTTCAACAACGCTCGCGGGTTTCGCTTCGCCGGTGATCACGTTAAGTTATGTCCTGGCCTGCACGGCAGTCCGTCGCCCACCCCGGGCGGCGCCGGGCAAGCGCCGCCGAATCGAGCGCCGCTCTGGCGCTGTCGAGCCGGGGACCCAGAGTCCTTCGGGGTGAATCCGCACAGCGCGGTAGGGCGCACTCTTCCCGCCCGAACCCGTCAGCTAACCCGGTAGGCGGTCGGTGAAGAAGGGTCATCCCTTGTCCCCAGGACGGTCCTTGCTGCGCACACTCGTCATCGGCGTGGTGTCGCTGGCGATCGTGGCGCCCGCGAGTGTCGCCAAGGCAGATCCGACCCTCGCCGAGATCGAAGCCCAGCTCGACAAGGTGGGCGACGAGTTCGAGGCGACGGTCGAGGCCTACAACAAGGTCAACGAGGATCTCGCCATCGCGCAGGCCGCCAACGCGGACCTGCAGAAGCGGCTCCAGCCGCTCGCCGACAGCGCGGCCACGGCCACCGCGAACGTCGACGTGCTGGCGGTCGCCGCGTTCAAGACCTCCGGCAACTTCGGCAGCCTGTCGGTGATTCTCAACTCGCAGTCCTCCGACACGCTGATCGACCAGCTCTCCACCCTGCAGCAGATGAACAAGCACCGGCAGGCGGAGATCGGGGCCTACAAAGAGGCCCAGACGAAGCTCGCCGACGAGCAGAAGAAGATCGACGAGACGCTCGCCGCGGAGAACGCGAAGAAGGCCGAGCTCGAGACGAAGAAGAAGAAGATCGAGGGCGACGTCAAGAAGCTCGAGGATCTCAAGCGCAGGGCCGCCGCGGCCGGCAGCACCAAGACCAACGCGGTCACCAAGCCGGCCGGCCCGCCGCCCGCGGTGTCAGGCGTCGCGGGCCAGGCGGTCACCTTCGCGTGGAACCAGATCGGCAAGCCCTACAAGTGGGGCGCCGCCGGCCCGGGCAGCTACGACTGCTCAGGCCTCACGCTGGCCTCGTGGAAGGCCGCGGGTAAGACCATCCCCCGGGTCGCCCAGGACCAGTACAGGGGGACCGCCCGGGTCTCGCAGGCCGACGCCGCCGCGGGTGACCTGGTCTTCTTCGGCACCTCCACCAGCAACATCACGCACGTCGGGCTCTACATCGGCAACGGTCAGATGATCCATGCGCCGACGACCGGCAAGACGGTGCAGGTCTCCTCGACCAACCGCAGCAACCTGCGGGGCTTCGGCCGGGTCAGGTAGCCCGCGCTTCGGCGCCAGCACTTCAGTACTTCAGCGAGAGGCCATGCCCGGCAGGATTGGGGCATGGCCTCTTGGGATCCTGAGCAGTACAGCCGCTTCGCCGAGGAGCGGGCGCGGCCCTTCCACGAGCTGGTGGCGCGCATCCAGACCACCGCGCCGGTCGCGGTCGTGGACCTCGGGTGCGGGCCCGGCACGCTGACCGCGACCCTGGCGACACGGTTCCCGGACGCGGCGGTGCTCGGCATCGACTCCTCCCCCGAGATGCTGGCCAAGGCAGCGTCGCTCGGCACGTCGCAACTGTCGTTCCAGCTCGGCGACATCGCCGGGTGGCGGCCGCAGCGCGGCTCCGTGGACGTCATCGTGGCCAACGCCTCCCTGCAGTGGGTCGACGACCACGCCGCACTGATGCCGGTGCTCGCGGCGGCGCTCGACGACGGTGGCACGCTCGCGTTCCAGGTCCCGACGGGCGGGCCGATCCTCGACGCGGACATCCTGGACCCGACCGTCCTGGGGCCGCGCGGTGCGACGCCGGTGCAGGAGCCTGCCTGGTACGTGCGGACCCTCGCCGGGCTCGGCCTGGTCGTGGACGCGTGGGAGACGACGTACTTCCACGTCCTGCCCGGCGAGGACCCGGTGCTGGAGTGGTTCAGCGGGACCGGCCTGCGGCCCTACTTCGACGCGCTGTCCGGCGCGGAGCTGGACGACTTCCGGGCGAGGGTGGCCGCCGCGCTGCGCGAGCGCTACCCCCGCGAACCGTTCGGCACGATCCTGCCCTTCCCGCGCCTCTTCGTGGTGGCCCGGCGCCCCTGACCTCGCCCATCGGCCGTGGAGCCGCCGAGGCGGCCCTGACGCCCGCCCACCGACCGCCGCGCCGAGCCGACCCCGGCGCCCTGACAACCGGCCGTGGGGCCGCCGAGCCGATCTCGAGGCCGCGATCAGCCGGGAGGCCCGCCGACCAGCCGCGCCACCCGGGCTGCGACGCGGCCCGGACCGGCCTGGACGCGCCGCCGGCGGTCGACCGGACGACACACCATCGAACGGACCCAAGAGGCGATTCCTGACAGCGCCCCGCCAACCGGACACCGCCGCTGTTGACGCTGCGTCACGGGGCGGGGCATCGGCGGCCGGTCCCGTGGCGTCCGCGCCGGGTGGCGCGGACGGGCCGGCACCGCTACGGGACGTGGGCACAGATCGATGATCGGTGACCTAAACGATACCTAAGCGTCCCAACATGCGGAAGCAGCCCCCGACCGGGACGGTCAGGGGCTGCGGGTCGTCTGTGGGCTAGGCGGCCTGGAGGCCTTCGGCACGGGCCAGCTCGCGGAGCCGGCCGAGGGCCTGGATCTCCAGCTGGCGGATGCGCTCACGGGAGAGGGAGAACCGGCTCGCGACCTCGGTCAACGAGTGCTCGCGGCCGTCCTCCAGACCGTAGCGGGCGCGCATGATGCCCGCGGACCGGTCGTCGAGGTGATTGAGCAGACCCTCGATGCGCTGCCGCTCCAGGGCGGCGAGGACCACGTCCTCCGGCGACGGCGCGTCGGAGTCGGAGACCAGGTCGCCGAGGCTGGTGTCGCCGTCGTCGCCGACCGGCGTGTCGAGCGAGACGGTGTCCTGGGACCAGCGCTTCAGCTCGTGGACGCGCTCGACGGGGACGCCGAGGGCGGTGGCGAGCTGCTCGGGCTCGGGGTCGTTGCCGAGCTCACGGGTCAGCTGACGCGCGACGTTGCGCATCCGGTTGACGTCTTCGACGAGGTGGACGGGCAGCCGGACCGTGCGCTCCTGCTGCGCGATCGCCCGGCTGATCGCCTGGCGGATCCACCATGTCGCATATGTCGAGAACTTGTAGCCGCGCACGTAGTCGAACTTCTCCACGGCGCGGACCAGGCCGGTGTTGCCCTCCTGGATGAGGTCGAGCATCGGCATGCCGGACCGCACGTAGCGCCGTGCGATCGACACGACGAGCCGCAGGTTGGCCCGGATGAACCGGTCCTTGGCCCGCTCGCCCTCGTCGACGAGGCGCTGCAGTTCGGCGGTGCTCACACCGTCGGGCACCCTGCCCTCGTCCAGCAGGTGCTCCGCATAGAGACCGGCCTCGACCGCCTTGGAAAGCTCGACCTCAGAAGCGGCGTCGAGCAGCGGCGTGCGGGAGATCTCATGCAGGTACACACCAACCAGGTCACGCTCTTCGGCACCTGTATCGGGTCGCATCTCCACTTTCACGTTCTCCACCTTCGGGCCCCTCCCCGTCCATCCTTCGCCTTCCCCGTTTCACCCTGCTAAAACGGGTGCCCCCCGGGTATGCCCCCTACACAACGGTCACGTGGCCTGCGGAATTCCACCCTCGCGGGCGATTCCGGTGACGACCCGTGAGAGTTGCACCACTTACCTAGACGACTCGGGAGCAGCTCCGGTTCGCTTCGGTTGCAACAAGTGATACGTGGTGTTCCTGCCCGTCAGACGCCTAAACTCGCTGTGAGTTCCCTGGGAACGACGTTCGATGGGACCGGGGTCACCGCTGTTCATCGGCAAGAGTCGCCCGCATGACAGGCAAATGCACATGTATCCGCAGGAATCGACGCGGGCAGCGGTCTGTCGAAATGCTGACTGGCTCGTCACACCATCCCCTACCGAGCGTGCCATTCCCGCAACAGCTCGACTTCTTCCTCTTCCGTGAGCCCAGTAATGTGGCGAGTGTCACCGAAGGCTGCGAGTGTGTCGGCCGCCGTTTCGGGAAGGGGCCGCGTCCGCAGGCCGGCGGCGAGCGACCGGGTGACGTCCCGGGTGAGGAAACCGCCGTACTCCGGCAGCGGCAGCCACAGGGGCAGCGACCGCGCACCTGACCAGGGCGCGACCGCGTGGCCGACCAGGAAGTCCTGCGGCACCCAGGTGAGGGTCCCGGTGCCCCCGGTCCCGGCCTGCAGCCCGGCGTGGAAGTCGCGGCGGGTCATCGGGGCGCCGATGCCGTCGTAGGTGCCGGTGCGGCCCTCCTCGGCGCAGCGCAGGATCCAGTCGGCCAGGTCGCGGACGTCCACGTACTGCAGCCGCTCGTCGGGGTCGCCCGGGGCGAGGATCTCGCCGCCGCGGGCGTGCCGGGCCACCCAGTAGTCGAACCGGCCGGTGGGGTCCTCGGGCCCGACGATCAGCCCGGCCCGGTTGACGAGGACCTCGCCGAAGCCCTCGCGGACCAGCTCCTCGCAGGTGACCTTGCAGCGGCCGTACTCCTCGGCGCCGGCGGTGGGGTCCTCGTGGCCCGGGTCCGCCGGCGGGAGCAGCGGCGCGGTGTCGGCCGTCTGGCCGGGTGTCACGGCGTCGGCGTACGCGGAGCAGCTGGACACAAACGTCACGTGGCCGGCGCGACCGGCCAGCTCGGCGACCATGTGCCGGACGTGGCTCGGCTTGCGGGCGACGTCGACCACCGCGTCGAACGTGCCCTCGACGGCGCCGAGGCCGCCGGGCTCCTCCCGGTCGACGGTGACGAACGTCGCGCCGCCGACCGGGTCGCCGGACGTGCCGCGGGCGGCGCAGGTGACGTCGTGGCCCCTGGCGAGGGCCTGCCGGGCGACCGCCCGGCCGAGGAACACGGTGCCGCCGAGGACGAGGATTCTCATCCGGCGATCTTTCGCCGCCCCGCGCCGATCCAGAAGCCCTGTTCGCCGTGAGCGTGACCGTTCAGCGTTCAGCATGAACCGTGAACCGTGAACCGTGAGGCGTGCGGCGGGAGGCGTGCGGTGGGAGGCGTGCGGCGGGAGCCGGCTCGGAGCGCTACGCGCGGTGCGACGGAGGCGGCCGGTGCGGGCGGGTCTTGTGCACCACCAGGGCGAACAGGGCGATCGCCGCCATCACCGTCGCCACGACCGCCAGCCACAGCGACCACCGGTGGCCGCCCGGTGAGCCGGCCATCCCGTTCTGCGCGGTCGACGGCTGCGCCGCCACCGCCGGCAGCGAGGAGACCGGGGCGAACGCGTACACGCGCAGATAATCGACCTGGAACTCCGCGGGCAGCGTCGTCGATGTGCCCGGGGCGCCCGATTCGCTGGTGGTCACCGCGAAACCGAACCAGCGCTGCGCCGGGGACGCACCGGGGTCGGCGGCGCGCTCCTTGCCGTCGACGAAGACCTTGAAGCCGGCCGGGGACCACTCGAGGGCGTAGGAGTGCCAGTCGCTGAACGGCCCGGGCACCGTGTGCACCGAGGTGCCGGTGCCCGACCCGTTGCGCACCAGGGCGGTCTCGTCGCCGGGCCGGGCGGTGATCTCCAGCTGCGACTCGTGCTGGGGTGCCTGCTGGTCGACGGGGCGCAGCATCGCGATCGAGGCGATGCCCGCGCCGACGGGCACGCGCGCCCGGAATTCGTAGCGCCCGTACTGCTGGGCGGCGCCGAGGCAGCGCAGCTCGCCGGTGACGAACGGTTTGCCCCCGTACGTGCGCCGGTGCAGCGCGAGGTGCAGGAGGCCGCCGGAGACGGTGACCGCCTCGGGGCGGAAGTAGGTCGGCTCGGCGCCCTCCGCCGAGCCGTCATAGGCGGCGCAGCCGGACGGCAGCGTGCCCGGGTCGTCGAAGGAGTCGGAGAAGACCGGCGCCCAGTCGGCCTGGTCGACGGCGAGGACCGGCGCGGGAGCCACCCAGATCGCGGACGCGACGACGACCATGATGGTCGCGGCTCGCCTCAGCATGGTGTCTGCCTCCTTTCGAAAAACCTACCGGATACCTTGCGTCCCCACAGCGCTGCGGAGCGTCGACGATCGTGTGTACTTCGCGGCCCGATCGGACACGGACCCTCGCATTCACCCGCATGCAATCCAGCCGTATCCCGCCGACGCTCGTGCCGGATCGACGGCTACGGAAGGATGTCCGTCGACGCATGTCTTCCAAAAGGAGAGATCATGGCCCAGCCCCGCGCCCGCGCGTGGCGGATCGCTCAGCACCTCGCGGTGCCGGCGCTCGCCGTCGCGGTTGTCGCCTTGCTGCCCTTAGCCAAGTCCGGCGCGCCCGAGCGGTCCGAGCAGTGGACCCCGCTCACGCCGGCCAACGTGTCGTTCGCCCAGAAGACGGGTCCGACGACCTCCGCGCAGTTGCTCGGGTTCAACGACTTCCACGGCAACATCGACCCGCCGACCGGCAGCGGCGGGCTCATCAACGGCACGCCCGCGGGCGGCGCCGAGTACCTGAGCACCTGGCTGACCAAGCTGCGCGACGCGGCGAAGGCCGACGGCGTGCGCAACAGCGACACGGTCGTGGCCGGTGACAACATCGGCGCCACCCCGCTGGTCAGCGCCGCGTTCCACGACGAGCCGGCGATCGAGACCCTCAACGCGATGGGTGTCGACATCGCCTCCGTGGGCAACCACGAGTTCGACGAGGGCATCGACGAGCTCAAGCGCATCCAGTTCGGCGGCTGCCACCCCGTCGACGGCTGCCAGGACGGCGACGGCTTCGCCGGCGCGAAGTTCCCCTACCTCGCGGCGAACGTCACCAGCAAGTCCACCAAGCTGCCGATCCTGCTGCCGTTCACGATCAAGCTCTACGACGGCGTTCCGGTCGCCTACGTCGGCATGACGCTCGAGGGCACGCCCGGCATCGTCAACCCGGCCGGCATCAAGTCCGTCGACTTCCACGACGAGGTGCAGACGGCCAACCAGTACGCGACGCTGCTGGGCTGGCTCGGCATCAAGTCGATGGTCCTCGTGATCCACGAGGGTGGCCTGCAGAGCAGCCCGCCCGCGCCGCTGGACCCGTCCGGCTGCGCCAACTTCGCCGGCCCGATCACCGACATCGTCAAGGGCCTCAGCCCGGCCTACGGCGTCGTCGTGTCCGGCCACACGCACCGCTTCTACACCTGCCAGCTGCCGAACTCCTCCGGCGCCAACTCGCTGGTGACGAGCGCGGGCACGGCCGGCACCCTGGTCACCGACATCCGCGTGACGCTGGACAAGAAGTCGCGCAAGTTCGTCGACGCGTCCGCGACCAACGTCATCGTCGAGAACGGCGTGAAGAACGCCGACGGCACGTGGCAGAAGGACGCGGCGGGCAACTTCGTGCGCAACGCGGCCCTGGTCGACCCGAAGATCAAGGTCATCGCCGACAAGTACCGCACGGCCGTCGCGCCGCTGGCGAACAAGGTCCTCGGCAGCATCACCGCCGACATCACCAACATCGCGCTGGCCAACGGCGAGTCGACGCTCGGTGACGTGATCGCCGACGCGCAGCTGAAGTACACCGCGTCCGCCGGCGCGCAGATCGCGCTGATGAACCCGGGCGGCATCCGGGCGTCGCTGATCTACTCGAACTCCCCCGGCGGCGAGGCGCCCGGACAGGTCACCTACGGCGAGGCCTTCACGGTCCAGCCGTTCAACAACCTGGTCGTCACCCAGCCGATCACCGGCGCCCAGCTGAAGAAGGTCCTCGAGCAGCAGTTCACCGGCTTCGAGGGGCAGACCACGCAGAAGATCCTGCAGGTGTCCGCCGGGTTCACCTACACCTACAGCGCGTCGGCCCCGCTCGGCTCGAAGGTCAGCAATCTCGCGCTGAACGGCACGCCGATCGACCCCGCGGCGACGTACCAGCTGACCACGAACGACTTCCTGGCCAACGGCGGCGACGGCTTCAGCAACCTGAACCAGCCGAGCGCCACGCGGGTGTACGCGCCGGGCTTCGATGTCGACGCCCTCACCGCGTACCTCACGCCCGGTCCGGTCGCACCGGGCCCGGGTAACCGGATCACGAAGATCGCCTGATCTCCGCTGATCGATCGACCGTGTGGGCGGGCGGGTTTTGCTCCCGCCCGCCCGCACGTATGCTCGCAGGCGCCCGAAGAACCGCAGGACGCACGTGCGGACTGCACGACCGAGGTCGAAAGGCGTTGATCGGTGGAGCGACCGAGCTGGGCACCCGCGGACATCGACCTCGATCGGCCGAGTGTGGCCCGCGTCTATGACTACTACCTGGGCGGCTCGCACAACTTCGCCGCCGACCGGGCGTTCGCCGAGCAGGTCCTCAAGTTCATGCCGGCCGTGGCGGCGCTGACCCGCAGCAACCGGGCCTTCCTGCGCCGCGCCGTGACCATGCTGGCCGCGCAGGGCGTGCGGCAGTTCATCGACCTCGGCTCGGGCATCCCCACGGTGGGCAACATCCACGAGCTCGTCCCGGGCGGCAAGGTCGTCTACGTCGACAACGACCCGGTGGCGGTCGCGCACAGCCGGGCCATCCTGGCCGAGGTGCCCGACACCGCCGTCGTCGCCGCCGACCTGCGCGCCCCCGCGGACGTGCTGGCCGCCCCGCAGGTCCAGGGACTGATCGACTTCACGCAGCCGGTCGCGTTCGTGCTGGCCGCGGTGCTGCATTTCGTGCCCGACGAGGACCGCCCCGCCGACATCGTCAGCGGGTACGTCGCCGCGGGCGCGCCGGGCAGCCACGTCGTGCTGTCCCACGCCGGCCTCGACCGGCCGCTCACGCCCGCCGAGGACGCGGCGTGGGAGGTCTACCGCAAGTCCCCGACGCCGCTGATCCTGCGCAGCCGCGATGAGGTCACGAAGCTGCTGGGCGACCTCACCCTCCTGGATCCCGGCGTGGTCGCGACCCACGAGTGGCGGCCGGACCCGGACGACGAGACCCCAGCCGACGGCAACGCGATCGGCTGCGCCGCCGTCGCCCGCAAGGACTAGTGCACCCACTGATCATGACCGCCCTCAGCCCCACGCCGACGTCGTGGGACCGCCCGCACCGAGCCGCCGAGCGGCTCGCCCGCGTCTGGTCGCTGGCCATCGCCGGCACCAGCTACGTGTCGATGAGTGGCATGGAGGTGCAGGACTTCCTCACCGCCCTGTCGACCCGGCTCATCCACGCGCTCACGGCCGAGACCCTCGACCTGGACGACGTGCGCGAGGTCGGCTCCACGCTCGTCGCCGCGCACTTCACCGAGCCGACGACCCTGGAGCGGACCGTCGCGGTGCTCAGCGAGCAGTTCGCGAAGGCGCCGACCAGGCGGGTCGCGGAGATCCAGGGCGCGCTCGCCGCCGGCTACGCGCAGGCGCTGCGCGACCGGATCCTCGACGAGCAGGAGGAGATCCGCACCGCGGCGCTGTGGGCCCGGGCCCGCGCCGAGGAGAGCCGCCGGGTCAGCGAGGCCCGCTTCCAGGCGGTCTTCGCCGGCGCCGCGATCGGGATGTGCATGAGCACCGTCGACGGCGTGGTCATCGAGGTCAACCAGGCGCTGTGCGACATGCTCGGCTACACCGCCGACGAGCTGCGGGCGATGACCTTCGAGGACTTCATGCACCCGCAGGACCCGCCGGTCGCGACCGGGATGTTCGAGGAGCTGCTGTCCGGCGGGCGCGACCAGTTCCGGATCGAGAAGCCGTACATCCACAAGGACGGCCACCAGGTGTGGACCGACCTCGTCGCGTCGGTCATCCGCGACGAGGACGGCGAGCCGAAGTGGCTGGTCTCGATGGTCGAGGACATCACCGAGCGCTACCTGCTGCAGCTGCGCCTGCGGCACCAGGCCCTGCACGACCCGCTGACGCAGCTACCCAACCGGACGATGTTCTTCGACCGGCTCGCCGAGCTGCTCGCCGGCGCCGAGGAGGAGCCCGGGTCCCGCGTCGGCGTGTGCTACCTCGACGTCGACGGGTTCAAGGTCATCAACGACACGCTCGGGCACGACGTCGGCGACCAGCTGCTGCAGACCGTCGCCCGGCGCCTCGCCCGCTCGATCTCCGGCGACGGCCAGCTGGTCGCCCGGATGGGCGGCGACGAGTTCGTGGTGCTCATCGAGCGGGCGGGCGGCACCGACGAGGTCGTCGCGGTCGCCGAGCGGGCGCTGGACACCGTCCGCGCGCCGGTGCACGTCGGCGGGCACGAGATCAGCATCTCGGCCAGCATCGGCGTGGTCGAGCAGCCGCTGCGCGGCACCAGCACCGGCGAGCTGATGAAGGCCGCCGACACGACGCTGTACTGGGCGAAGGCCGACGGCCGCAACCGGCTCGCGCTCTTCGACGCCGAGCGGCACGCCCGCGAGGTGACCCGCTACGAGCTGTCGGCGAGCATGCCGGCCGCGCTGGAGCGGCGCGAGTTCTTCGTCGAGTACCAGCCGCTGGTGCGCCTCGGCGACGGCGTGACGATCGGCGTCGAGGCCCTCGTCCGGTGGCGGCACCCGCGCTTCGGGGTGCTGGGCCCGGACGCGTTCATCGGCATGGCCGAGGAGACCGGGCTGATCGTGCCGCTCGGCCGGTGGGTGCTGCACGAGGCGTGCAAGCAGGCCGCCCGCTGGCACCGCGAGCACGGCGACCGGGCGCCGCTGATGAGCGTCAACCTGGCCGTCCGGCAGATGCGCGACCGCACGATCGTCAGGGACGTGAAGGCGATCCTGGAGCAGACCGGCCTCGCCCCCGACCGGCTGCAGCTGGAGCTGACCGAGAGCGCCGTCATGGGCAGCGGCGGCGAGCCGACCGAGGCGCTCAACGCGCTCGCCGCGCTCGGCCCGCGCATCGCGATCGACGACTTCGGCACCGGGTACAGCAACTTCGCCTACCTGCGGCACCTGCCCGTGCACAGCCTGAAGCTGGCCGGCTCGTTCGTCGCCGGGCTGCGCCCGCCGGAGGGCGCCGACCCGGTCGACCAGAAGATCATCGCGGCGGTGATCGGCCTCGCCCACGCCCTGAACCTGAGTGTCACAGCCGAGGGCGTCGAGACGGCGGAGCAGGCCGACCGGCTCCTGGCCCTCGGTTGTGACACCGCACAGGGGTGGTACTACGCGAGCGCCGGCCCCCCGTCCGCGATCAGGCTCTAGCCCAGCGCGTAGGGGTTGACGTCCTCGTTCATGTCGACCATCAGCTGCGACCACAGGTCCGCCTCGTGCCGGTCGGCGCCGACCAGGTCGTAGGACCCGTCGGTGAAGCCCGGATCGATGTGGAACTCGGGCAGGTCGGTCTCGTCGATGTACTGCGACTCGTCGCTCACATCGCCGAAGGTCGGCTGCTCGTCGTGGAAGTCGCCCAACGCGTCCGCGTCGACGGCGTGCGCACCGTCGTGGCTCTCGGTGTCGACGCCGAAGTCGTCGTGGTGCTCGTCGAACTGCTGGTCGGAGGAGAGCAGGTCAGCGCCACCGTCGGGGTCGACGTGGAGGCCGTCCTCCATCTCCCAGTCGATGTCGTAGTCGCTCATGGCCCGCTCCCGGCTCGTCTGGTTACCTGGAAAACGGTAGGCGGATCCGCCGATCGGCTGATCCCCGAAACGTGCCATGACCGACTGCGGGCCTTCACGGCCTTACGGCTTTTGCGGCAATGGCCGTACGGCTGTACGGCCCTACGGCTTGCGCCTTTTTGCGGCTTACAGCTTACGGCTGGAGCCACCAGGGGCTGGTGTACGCGAGGCCGAAGTCGTTGCAGGGGTGGCCGTTGGGGCCGGGGCTCGGGTTGGGCCGCGTGGGGTCCGAGACGCGCAGGACGACCCAGTCGCCCATCGCCACGTCCAGCGGCACGGTGAAGCGCACCACCTGGTTGGCGACCGTGTCGATCACGTCCGCGACGGTCGGGGCGGTGACGCCGGGCCGCAGGACCTGGATCCGGACCGGCTTTCCGTTCCAGTCCGGGCCGCGGTCGAGGTCCAGCGCGAAGCGCACGTCGCCGCGGGCGAGCGGCAGCACCCCGCCCATCCGGACGTCGTTGGCGGTGGCGTCGACGCGCAGGCCGGAGACCCGCGTGGCGAAGAAGCGGCGGGCCCGCATCGCCTCCAGGACCCCGGCGCGGGTGTTCTGCGTCACCCACAGCCCGGTGCGGCCCTTGCCCTCGGGGAAGCCCCAGTCGGTGCCGTGCTCGTCCGAGACGCCACTGAGCCCGGTCCGCCACCCGGCGTTGAGGCAGGCGTTGAGGGCGGAGGTGCGCCCGTCGGACCAGCCGTCGAAGAGGTAGTCGTCGCCGCGGTTGAACATCTCCAGGCTGACCATGGCGTCGCGGGCGGCCGCGGAGTAGGAGAAGTTACCGAAGCGGGCGATCTCGCGGCCGGGGTGGTTGAAGCTGGCGATGCCCCCGTTGCCGGTGATCCAGTTGTACAGGCCGCCCATGTTGCTCGATCCGCCGAGATCGGTGAACCCGTTGGTGAACCAGACGTTGACGTGGCCGAGCAGCGGGTGCGACCACTCGAAGCCGCGGATGGCGGTGTAGTTGCCGGGGTCGTCGGCGGCGTCGGCGAGGGCGCCGGTGCGGTCCCACTCCGGCTTCGACAGGCCGCCGATGCCGAACAGGGTGGTGTGGTCGGTCAGCGCGGCGACGTCCAGGCCGGCCGAGCGCATCGAGGCGAAGGCGAGGGCCGGGTCACCGTCGCCGTCCGACATCACGGTGTGGTTGTGCAGGTCGGCGTGGACCAGGCCGGTGCCGGCGGTGATGGCGGACGCCCGGGCGGCCCCGGCCAGCGCGGCCGGGCCGGCGCCGACGGTCGCGGCCGTGCCGGTCTCGGCGCGGGTGGTCCGGCCGTCCGCGGCCGCGACGCCGGGGGTGGCGAGGACGAGCAGACCGCCGGCGCCCGCGGCGAGCAGCCCCCGGCGGTCCATACCTTCATGACGGCCTTCGTGACGGTGATGGGAGTGGTCTCCAGTCATGCCCCACAGCACACGCCACCCGGCGCAACACGTCGATACATGTTGATGTCCGCCAGGCGAAATCCGTTCACATTTCAGCGGGTGCGGCGGTCCAGCCAGCCGTCGCCGTTGAGGTCCTCGTACCGCTGATCCATGACGCCGTCGTGGTTGGTGTCGATCTCGGAGGAGTTGATGAGGCCGTCGCGGTCCGTGTCGTGCCCGACGAACTCGGCCCGCCCGTCACCGTCGGTGTCCACGACGATGTCGACGCCGCCGTCCGCCCGGTTCACGTAGGTGTGCTGGTCCCACTTGCCGTCGCCGTCCCAGTCGACCCGGGTGTGGTAGCCGTCGGTGGGCGCCTGGCCCGCCCCGTTGGGCGCACCGTCATGCAGCACGCCGGCGATGCCACCCGCGACACCCGCCCCGTGGCCTGCCTCGCTCCCGTGGCCCGGCTGGTGCGCGCCGGCGATGGCGTCGAGCGCACCGGCGATCCCGTGCCGCCCGCCGCCCGCGGCGCCGCCGGCCTGCGCCTCCCCGAGCCCGGCCTGGGCGTGTGCCTGGCCGAAGCCGGCTGACGCCTCCGCCTGCCCGAAGCCGGCGTGCGCGCCCTGGCCGCCGGCGACCGCCTCGCCGATGCCGGCGCTCGCGCTGCGGTACACGGTGCCCTGGCCGCTGGAGTGGACCTCGCTGACGCCGTACGGGGACGCCTCGGCGAGCCCTTCGCTGCCCTGCGGGTCGGGCGCCTCGGCGAGACCGCCGTAACCATCCTGACCGTCGCCGTATCCCGCCGACGCGTACGAGCGGGGATCATCGGGCGCCTCGGCGAGACCGCCGTGACCGCCACCCTGGCCGTCATCGGACGCCTCGGACAGACCGCCATAGCCGCCGTCCTGCGGGTCAGGCGCCTCGGCGAGCCCGGCACCGCCGTAGCCCGGCTGCGCCTGGTCGAAGCCCGCGCTGCCGTAGCCGGCCTGCGCCTCGACGCCGCCCGCGGACGCGTACGCCCCACCGGGACCGGCGTGCGCCTCGACACCGCCGGCCGACGCGTGCGCGCCGTGGTCGATGGCGCCCTGCAGGTGCGCGGCCAGGCCGCCGTGCTGGACCTCCGGCTCGGGGGCGGCGTGCCGGCCGCCGGCCTGCTCCAGCGCGCCCAGCCCGTGGGCCGCGCTGTGCGCCACGCCGGAGCCCTGGCCGCCGCCACCCAGGTCGTGCCCGACGCTCTGCCCGCCGCCGTGATCGAACGACGGACCGCCGCCGCCGTGGCCGTGGACGACGTCGCCGATGCCCGAGCCGATCGAGGAGAACAGGCCGAACACGCTGGCCTTGCTCGTGCGCTGCTCGACCCGCGACTGCCCCACGTCGCCGCCGCCGACCTGCGCCTGGAGCAGCTCCAGTTCGTCGTCGCTCAGCCGGTACCCCGCGAGCGCGCCCGCCGGGTCCGCCGCCAGGCGCGCCTGGAAGCCCGGGTCGGTCAGCAGCCGCTCGAGTACGTCGTCGAAGTCGCTCATCGGAACAGTCCCCCAGGTTTGGTCAGTCGAGCTCGGGCATCGGAACGGGCTGCGGGCGGGGCCGGCAGGTGCCGCACTGCACCGCGTCCTCCACGACGAGCCCTTCGGCACGGCCGCGGCTCTGCGACCGGTGCACCTCCAGCAGGTACGGGCCGAACTTCGCATGGTCCTCGCACAGCCCGCGCGCGCAGAACCGGCACGACCCCCGCGCCGCCTTGGCACAGAACCAACAGAGCACGTTCGAACTCCCTCAGCCGACGATGCATTGCGAGTAGTAGGTGACGGTGATCGTTGCGGAGCCGGCATTGCCCGCGGGGTCCACCGCGCGCGCTGTCACGACGATTTTGGCGTCGGCGGTCAGTGTCACCCCGCCGAACGTGGCGGCGAACTGGTTCCCACTGGAGTACTTCGCCGAGCCGTTTCCCACCCTGGCGCTGATCGTCACCTTCAACGTCGATGTGGGGTCGACCTTGTCCACAGCGGTGACGGTGAGCGGCACGGTCGACGGGCCACCGTAGCGGCAGCCAGGCGGGTAGACGTAGGTCTGCTCGCTCGCGAAGGTCAGCCGCACGGTCGGCACCGTGGTGTCCCTCGGTGGCGGTGGCGACGTGGTCGGCGGGGGGCCGGCGGTCGTCGTGGTGCCGCGGGTCGGGGTCGGGGTCTTCGTCTTCGTCGGGGTCGGGCCGGTGGTCGGGGTGGCCGGCGCGCTCTCCGACGCCGATGCCGACACCGACGGTGACGGGGACTCCGACGGCGTGTCCGAGGGCGACGGCCCCGGCGACACGGTCGGCGTGCCGCCCGGCTTCGGCAGGGCGATGCCGTCGCCGCAGGTCAGGTCGGCGGAGGGGTCGGCCGCGACGGTCGAGCCGCCCTGGGTGACGGCGCCCGAGCCGACCTCCGGGGACGCGCTGCCGGCGGTCAGGGCGAACCTGGCCCGCCCGTCGTTGGCGACCGGGTCGCCGGCGCCGGTGACCGTGAGCTTCAGCGGCTCGAAGGCCGTCGTGGTGCTCGCGGTGTCGACCAGGGTGCGGCCGGAGCGCAGCGTGTACGCGCCGGTCGGCTGGATCGGGCGGCGGTCGACCGAGCTGACCAGCTCGCCGACGTCGAGCCGGGTGCCGGCGCACAGGACCGTGACGCTGCCGCCGCGGAACGTCATCGTGGCGGTGGAGCGGTCCGCGACGGAGACGGAGTCGCCGAGCTCGACGTACATCTTGCCGTCGCGCCGCAGGGTGTGCTCCTCGCCGTGGATCGTGACCGTCGTCTGCCCCCGCGTTGCGGTGATCAGGGCCTGGTCGGTCGGCATCTCGGCCCACACGGGCGCGGAGAAGAGGTTGCTGCCGGTCAGGAACAGGGCGAAGATCAGCAGCAGCACGAGCAGCCACCACAGCTTGCGTTCGAAGCGCTTGTCGACCGAGTCGTCGGACGGGCCGTAGACACCGGGCGGCGCGGCGAGCGGCGGGTACACCGACGGCGGGTGGGCGCCCGAGGACGGCGCGCGACCGCCGGCCACGGCGACGACGGCCGTGGGGCCGCCGATGAGCAGCGGCAGGCCGGCGACGGCGGGCAGCGTCCAGACGCGGGCGGCGGAGCGGGCGGTGGCGACCGGGCCGGACGGTGCCTCACCGTACGGGCCGATCATCGCGCCGCGGCCCACCTGCTCGCCCTCGGGCAGCAGCAGCGACCCGGACGCGACGACGATCGCGTCGGTGCCGCTCTTCAGGTACACCGGCTGCCCGGGCATCAGCTGTGCCGGGTGCGCGCGGCTCATGAGCCCGAGGCGGTCCTCCGGGCCGAGATCGGCGAGTGCCGGCGCATCCGCCAGCAGCGCCTCCAGCTCGGCCCACTCCACCGGCGGCGGGCCGGACACCGGGCCGACGGCCGCGGCGACCGTGGACGGCGGGATCGCGAGCAGGGTCGTGCCGGCGGTCAGCCAGCCGAGTGCGGCGGGCGCGCCGGTGATCGCGTTGGCGAGGCCGACGACGCCACCGCGGCCGACCCGCTCGCGGACGGTGCCGGTCGGATCGCCGGGGCGGCGGGCCTCCAGGGCGCCGTCGACGACGACGTAGACCGACTGCTGCGCGGCGCCGGCGAAGACCAGCTGCTCACCGGTCCGCGGGTGCACCCAGCGGGCCTGCTCGGCGAGCTTCGCGAGCGCGGCCGGCGGCAGGTCGGCGAGCTTGGACGCGCGCAGGGCGGCGAGCCGGCGCGGCTCGTCGCGGGACAGCTTGCGCTCGCCCATCCGGTCCCGTATCCGCCGGGCCCGCCGGCGCAGCCACGAGAACAGCAGGTAGACCAGCGGGGCGAGCAGCCCGGCGACGATGACGGCGAGCAGCGCGCGGGCGGCCCAGCCGGCGTTCCACAGGCCGGTGACGACGCCCGCGACCCGGTCGGTGTAGATCCGGTACATCAGGTTGACGGCGATGGCGAGCCAGACGACGGCGAGCATGCCGTACAGGGCGACGAGGCGGCCCTCCCGGTCGAGCTCACCGAAGCGGGGCGGGCGCCGGCGCAGGCGGGCGATGACCCAGGCCAGGCCGCGGGCCCGCAGGTTGGGCACCTCCAGCCAGTCCATGAGCAGGTAGTAACCGTCGAGCGCCATGAACGGGTTGAGGTTGAACAGCGCGTTGAGGTACCACGCGAACGCCAGCTTGAACGTCCACGGCTCCAGCTCCGGGTAGAACAGCCCGACGAGCTGGCAGGCGCCGGCGAGCACCAGGCCGGTCGCCGGGCCCGCGATCGTGGTGACGAGCCGCGCGCGCCGGCCGGCCATCCAGACGTCGGTGGTGTCCACGAAGACGGACGGGATCCCGAAGTACACCAGGAAACCGGCGACCGGGACCTTCCTGCCGGCGTGCTTCGCCCCCAGCGCGTGCCCCAGCTCGTGGCAGGCGAGCGCGACGACGTTGAGGCCGAGCAGCACCAGGGCGCCGGTGAAGTAGGAGTCGTCGGTCAGGAACACCGACTGGTCGGCGCGGAACCAGTTGAAGACGAAGACGCCGAGGCCGGCGAGCGCGATCAGCCCGGCGAGCACCGCGACGACCCGGGTGAAGAACAGCCGGCCGCCGGCCTTGTACAGGAACGTGACGATCGGGTCGACGCGGGCGATGACGACCCGGCGGCCCTGGGCGGTCGCGACGATCGCCTTGCCGAGCCGGATCGGCCACGGCCGCCGGTGTACGCGCTGCAGCCGGTGGAACGCGTCGACCGGCAGCTCGTCGAGCATGCGGTTGCCGGCGAGGTCGGCGACGACCCGGGTGACCTGGTCGGGGGCGAGCCGTCCGGCGATGCGGGCGAAGTCGGCGACGAGCCGTGCGACGGTCCGGGTGCCGTCCATGAGCTGCGCCAGGCTCCACTCCTCCGGCGTGAGCCGCAGGTAGCAGGCCTCGCCGTGGTCGGGCGAGCGCACCATCACGTAGTCGACGCCGCGGGCCGACGTGAGCGTGACCGCCTCGACCGACTTGCGCAGCACCGGCCGGGCCCTGGCAGGGTTGAGCCGATCCGTGACCGCCTGCCACAGACCCTGGTCGGCCGGGCCCAACGGAACTCCTGGGGCGCGCCCGGCGAGGGCCTCCCAGACACTGATGCGCGTCTCGATGACGGCCACGATCGCTCCTGATAGGGGCCACTGATTCCCGGCAGGGAGCGTAGGCCGCGAATGCGACCACGGGAAGGTTCCGTCCCGAACGTGACAACTCTTCGGCGAAGATGGCAGCGTGTACATCCTCGCCATCGACCAGGGCACGACCTCCTCCCGTGCGATCGTGTTCGACGCCGACGGCGCCATCGTGGCGCTTGACCAGCGCGAACACCGCCAGAGCTTCCCGAGACCGGGCTGGGTCGAACACGACCCCGTCGAGATCTGGCACCAGGTCCAGGCCGTGTCGACCCGCGCCCTCGACCAGGCGGGCCTGTCCCGCGCCGATGTCGCCGCCATCGGCATCACCAACCAGCGCGAGACCACGATCCTGTGGGACGCCGAGACCGGCGAGCCGGTGCACCCGGCGATCGTCTGGCAGGACACCCGCACCGACGCCCTCATCCGTTCCCTCGCCGGCGACGCCGGCCCCGACCGCTTCCGGGAGCGGTGCGGGCTGCCCCTCGCGACGTACTTCGCCGGACCGAAGGCGGTCTGGCTGCTGGACAACGTGCCCGGCCTGCGCGCCCGCGCCGAGGCGGGTGAGATCCGCTTCGGTACCGTCGACACCTGGCTCATCGAGAAGCTCACCGGCCGGCACGTCACCGACGTCACCAACGCCAGCCGGACGATGCTGATGAACCTCACCACGCTCGACTGGGACGACGAGCTGCTGTCGGCGTTCGGCATCCCGCGCGCGATGCTGCCGGAGATCGGCCCCTCCTCGCACGTGTACGGCGAGGCGAAGACGATGCTGCACGGCGTGCCGGTGGCGAGCGCCCTCGGCGACCAGCAGGCGGCGCTCTTCGGCCAGGCCTGCTTCACGCCCGGTGAGGCGAAGTGCACCTATGGGACCGGCTCGTTCCTGCTGCTCAACACCGGTCACCAGCCGGTGGCGAGCACGCGTGGCCTGCTGAGCACCGTCGGCTACCGCATCGGCGACGCCCCGGCCGTGTACGCGCTGGAGGGCTCCATCGCGATCACCGGCTCCCTCGTGCAGTGGCTGCGCGACAACCTGGGCCTCATCGGCTCGGCGCCGGAGATCAACGACCTGGCCGCCACCGTCGCCGACAACGGCGGCTGTTACATCGTGCCCGCGTTCTCCGGCCTGTTCGCCCCGCACTGGCGCCCCGACGCGCGCGGCGTCATCACCGGCCTGACCGGTTACGTCACCAAGGGGCACCTCGCCCGGGCCGCCCTGGAGGCGACCGCCTGGCAGGTCAAGGACGTCGTGGACGCCATGATGGCCGAGTCCGCCGTGCCGCTGGAGACCCTGAAGGTCGACGGAGGGATGACCGCCAGTGACCTCTTGATGGCGTTTCAGGCCGATGTACTGGATGTGCCGGTGGTCCGCCCGACGGTGTCAGAGACGACGGCGCTGGGTGCCGCGTACGCGGCGGGTCTCGCCGTCGGGTTCTGGCCCGACACGGAGACGCTGCGGGACAAGTGGCGGGTGGACCGGCAGTGGTCGCCGTCCATGTCCGCGGAGACCCGGGACAAGGGGCACGCGTCCTGGCTGAAGGCGGTGGAGCGCTCGTTCGGCTGGGCCTGAGCCGTCCAGCTGCGACCGGACCCGGTTATGTCGACTCGCTCCGCTCCCCGACATAACCGAAATTTCGGGTATGTCCGCGCAGCGGCATACCCGAAATTGGTCTGCAGTACTGCGGATACAGAGATCCGGTGGGCGCCCCGCCAGGCGCACCACCGGATCTCTTTTCTGGAGGGGAAACCAGCTTCTTAGCTCAGGAGGCGCTGAGCTACGGCCTTGGCCGTGTTGCTGCTGATGGCGAAGCCGACGCCGATGTTGCCGGCGGTGTCGCCCGAGGTCGCGATGGCGGTGTTGATGCCGACGAGCTGACCGGCGGTGTTGACCAGCGCGCCGCCGGAGTTGCCGGGGTTGATCGCGGCGTCGGTCTGGATTGCCCCGGTGATCTTCGCGGCGGCGGACTGGCCGTCGTTGCCCTCGTCGATCGTGCGGTTGACGGCGCTCACGATGCCGGCGGTGACGGACCCGTCGAGGCCGAGCGGGCTGCCGACGGCGAGCACCGTGTCGCCGACCTTGACGGACGAGCTGTCACCGAACACGAGCGGCTTGTACGTTCCTCCACCCACGATCTTGACCACGGCCAGGTCGGTGGCGGGCTCGGTGCCCACGATCTTCGCCTGGGCGGTCTGCCCGCTCGGGAACGTCACCTGCACCGACGTGCCCCGGGCCGTCGCGACCACGTGGTTGTTGGTGAGGATCGCCCCGTCGTCGGTGATGACCACACCGGAGCCGACCGCGTTGCCCGTGCTGATCGAGACCACGCTGGGCAGCACGTGCGCCGCGACGTCGGACAGGGTGGTGTTGGCGCCGGCGGTGCCGGACGAGTTGGCGGCGCCGACGACCGCTGGTGAGGCCGCGGGGCGCAGCTCGAGGGCCGCGAGCCCGCCGCCGAACGCCGACACCGCCGACAGCCCGATCGCCGCGACGATCCCCGCCACGGCGAGACCGACCCGGTTGCGCCTGCGCACCGGGCCCGGCACGAACACCGACCCGGGCTGCGGCTGCTGCTGCCAATGGAGCGGCCGGTGCATGTGCGGCACGTGCGGTGGCAGCTGCGCCGTCGGCAGGTGCGGCTGCTCCTGCCCGCTGTTGGGCTGTCCGCTGTTGTACTGCCCGGCGTTGGCCTGTCCCGCGTGGAGCTGCCCGGCGTGGGGCTGTCCGGCGTTGGTCTGTCCCGCGTGGAGCTGCCCGGCGCTGGTCTGCCCGGCTTGGGGCTGCCCGTATTGTCCGGAGAAGGGGTACGGCCCGTTCTGTCCGGCTGCGATGGGGCCGCTCTGCGCCACGGAGCGGAGGTTGCCGGCCTGCGGAGCGCCGTGCTGCGACGCCGGCCAGGTCTGGATGGGTCCGTTGACGCCGGCCTGAGCGCCTGGCGCGGGGTGCGCGGCTGCCTGGAAGCCGGCCGCGGCGGGCCGGGAGTCGTGTGCGGCGAGCTGCGAGCCGAGGGCGGCGGGCTGCGAGCCAGAAGCGGCGGGCGCGGCAGGCCAGGTGCCGTGACCAGTGGAAGCGGCGGGTTGCGGGTCGGAAGCGCCGGGCCAGGCGTCCTGACCAGCGGAGGCGGTGGGCTGCGAGTCGTGACCAGCGGACGCGGCGGGCTGCGAGCCAGGAGCGGCGGGCGCGGCAGGCCAGGCGCCGTGACCAGTGGAAGCGGCAGGCTGCGGGTCGGAAGCGCCAGGCCAGGCGTCCTGACCAGCGGAGGCGGTGGGCTGCGAGTCGTGACCAGCGGACGCGGCGGGCTGCGAGCCAGGAGCAGCGGGCGCGGCAGGCTGCGAGCCAGGAGCAGCGGGCGCGGCAGGCTGCGAGCCAGGAGCAGCGGGCGCGGCAGGCTGCGAGCCAGGAGCAGCGGGCGCGGCAGGCTG
>NZ_JBIAYW010000002.1:88146-215343 GCF_042898305.1 Dactylosporangium sp. NPDC000521 | reverse complement strand
CGAACCGGGCGCGGCGGGCCGGGGGTCGTGACCAGGGGCGGCGGACGCGGCGGGCTGCGAGTCATGACCAGCGGACGCGGCGGGCTTCGAGCCAGGGGCGGCGGGCGCGGGCAGCCCCGGCGGCGTGGCCGGCGTGGCGAGCGCGGGTGGCGTGGCGAGCGCGGGTGGCGTGGCCTGGGGTGTGGTGGGCCAGGTCCGGGCCGGGTTTTGGGTGTCGGCGGCGCCGGTGGCCGGGGCGGCCGGGTTCGTCGGCCAGGTGGGGGGCGTCTCGGACCGCATCAGGTGGTCCTGCGTGGTGTCGAAGCCCGGGGTGGCGCCGGCCGGCGTGCGGTCAGCCGGCCCGGTGCCCGGCGAGATGCCGGGGGGCGTGGGGCTCGAAAGCCCGGCGGTGGTGCTGGCCGGCTCGGTGGCCGGCTCTGCGGCCGGGCCCGACGCCCGACCCTGCTCGTCGGCTGGGTCCGGCGCCCATCCCTGCTGTTCGCTCATGATTTGAGCTTGGCGACGGCAGCTTGCAAACCACTGACCGCGGCCTGGGAACCGCCTGTGAGCGGGAGCCGGACCTGGAAGGTGGCGCCGCCGCCGGGGGTGTTGAAGACGGAGACGGTGCCGTGGTGGACGGCGACGAGGGCGGCCACGATCGCCAGGCCCAGGCCGCTGCCGCTGTGCGAGCCGCTGGCCTTGCTGCGGGTGCGGGCCTTGTCCACCCGGTAGAAGCGCTCGAAGACGCGGGCGGCGTGCTCCTCGGTGAGGCCCGGGCCGTGGTCGGCGACCTCGATGAGGGCGTCGGTGCCGTCGCGGCGCAGGCGCAGGGCGACGGGCGTGCCGGCGGGCGTGTGGGTGAGGGCGTTGGTCATGAGGTTGCCGACGACCTGGCGCAGGCGGGACTCGTCGCCGTTGACCTCGATCGGCTCGTCCCTCTCGATCTCCAGGTCGACGGTGCGGTCGGGGGCGACGGCCCGGGCGGCGGCCACCGCGTCGCTGGCGATGACGCGCAGGTCCATGTCGGCCAGCGCCAGGGGGCGCTCCTGGTCGAGGCGGGCAAGCATGAGCAGGTCCTCGACCAGCAGGCCCATGCGGGCGGCCTCGTCCTCGATGCGCTTCAGTGTCTCCCCCGGCTCGCTGACGGCGCCCACCCGGTACAGCTCGGCGAAGCCCCGGATCGTGGTCAGCGGCGTGCGCAGCTCGTGGGAGGCGTCGGCGATGAACTGCCGCATGCGCTCCTCGGACGCCTCGCGCAGCCTGAAGGCGCCCTCGATCTGGGCGAGCATGGCGTTGAGCGCGGCGGCGAGGTGCCCCATCTCCGTCTCCGGCGGGCTCTCGGGCACCCGGCGGGTGAGGTCGCCGGCGGCGATCGCGGCGGCGGTGCGCTCGATCTCGCGCAGCGGCTGGAGGCTGGCGCGGACCATGGCGACGCCGACGGCGGCGAGCACGACGAGGACGCCGGCGCCGACGAACAGCTCCGCGGCGACGAGCTCGTCGACGGCGCTGTCGACCATCGAGAGGCTCTCCGCGACGAGCAGCAGCGTGTCCTGGCGCTGGATGATCAGGATGCGCCAGCGTTCATGGGTCTTCGCGGTGGTCGCCGTGTACGGCACGCCCAGGTGCTTCTCGAGGTCCTCCCACGTGCCGGGGATGGGCGGCGCGTCGGCGTCCTGGCGGGTGCCGACGACGCCGGTCTCGAGCTTGCCGGAGCGCAGCTGCGTGACCCAGGCGATGTAGTAGTTGCTCTGCAGGATCGTGTCCTGGCTGGTGTCGGTCAGCGCCAGCCGGCTCAGGTCGACGGTCTCGGCCATCGTCCGCAGCTGCTGGTCGACCTTGTCGAACATGCTGCTCTTCATAACCAGGGCACTGGCGACGCCGATGACCAGCAGCGCCATGGTGACGAGCGTGAGCACCGCGGCGATCAGCTTGACCCGCAGCGGCACGTCGGCGATGAACCGCACCATCGGTGGGCCTCAGACGGGAAGGCGGAGGACGTAGCCCACGCCGCGCAGGGTGTGGATCAGCCGCGGCTCGGCGATGTCCACCTTGCGCCGCAGGTAGGAGATGTACGACTCCACGATGCTGTCGTCGCCGCGGAAGTCGTAGTTCCACACGAAGTCGAGGATCTGCGCCTTGGACAGCACGCGGCCGGCGTTGAGCATCAGGTAGCGCAGCAGCTTGAACTCGGTCGGCGACAGGGCGATCGTCTGCCCGGCGCGGGACACCTCGTGGGTCTCCTCGTCGAGCTCCAGGTCGTGGAAGACCAGCCGGTTGGGCCCGGGGTCGCCGGCGGTGCGGCGCAGCACGGCGCGGATCCGCGCGGTGAGCTCCTCCAGGCTGAACGGCTTGGTGACATAGTCGTCGCCGCCGAGCGTCAGGCCGCGGACCTTGTCCTCGGTGCCGTCCCGGGCGGTGAGGAACACGACGGGAAGCCGGACGCCACCCTCACGGAGCCGCCGGATGACCTCGAAACCGTCGAGGTCGGGCAGCATCACGTCGAGCACGACCAGGTCGGGCTTCGCATCGCGGGCCGCGGTGACCGCCTCGGCACCGGTGGTCACCGCGTCAACCGCAAATCCGGCGAAACGCAGGCTGGCCGAGAGGAGCTCGCGGATGTTCGGATCGTCCTCGACCACGAGCAGTCTCGCCTCAGCCTGCGCAACGCCTGGCGACGGGGCACCCCCGGATTGTGCGACGCCGCCTCGTACCCCCATGCGCATAGTCTTCCGCCTCCCGCTGGAGCAGGGCTGATGGTTGCCTGGGAAGTTCCTGGACACCCCGCCCCGTCACCCAAAGCTAGCGCAGAAGTCGCCGCACCTGATCGATCGCGCCGTCGAGGACGACCAGCGTGGCACGCATCGTCTCCTGGCTGGCGCGGCCGGCGCGGGCCAGCCGGCGCACCTCCGCGAGCAGCTGGGCGGCCTTCTCCTCCAGCTCGGCGGCGGCGTCACCGGGCGCGGGCGCCGGTCTGGTGGTGCCGGCGGCGCCGGGCCGTGGCGGGTAGCCCCAGCCCCAGGCGGGTGCGGTGCGGGCCTGCTTGCCGGCCTCCTTCAGCTCGCGCTTGAGGTCGCGCACCGAGCCGTGGACGCCCTGCTCGACCTCGTCGGCAAGGGTCGACAGGTCGGCGAGGGAAGCATTGATGTCGGTCTCGAGGCGCTCCAGCTCGGCGGCGCGCTGCACCAGCTCGGCCCGCCCGGCGTCGGTGATGTCATACACCTTCCGGCCGCCGGACGCGGTGTGGCTGACCAGCCCGTCGGCCTCCATCCGCTGCAGGCGCGGGTAGATCGTGCCGGCGGAGGGCGCGTACAGGCCGTGGAAGCGGTTCTCCAGGAGCCGGATCAGGTCATACCCGTGGCGGGGTCCTTCGTTGAGCAGCTTCAGCAGGTACAGCCGCAACCGCCCGTGACTGAACACCGCACTCATCAGGAATCCTCGTCCAGATCGACCGGCCGGCACAACAAGGTGATCGTGCCAGACGTCGCGTTGGCGGTCAGGCGGCCGGTGCCGGTGCCGAGCCGCCCGGTGACGGCGCTGCGGCCGACCTGGTCGAGGCCGGGGAACGCGTTGACCACCCGCCCGGAGATCGCGCTGAGGTGGACCTGCAGGTCGCTGTCCTCACGGACCCGGGCGGTGATCTCGCCGGAGACGGTCTCCAGCCGCACGTCGGTGTCGACGGGCGGGTTGTCGAGGTCGCACGTGATCGAGCCGGAGATCGCCCGGGCGTGGACCTTCCGCGCGGTGGAGTCGGCGACGACGATCTCGCCGGAGACGGTCTCCAGGTCGGCCTCGCCGTCGAGGGTGAGCGCCTCGATGGAGCCGGAGATCACCTTGGCGGCGACGGGGCCGTCCAGGCCGAGCAGGGTGACCCGGGCGCTGGTCGCGTCCACCTTGGCGCCGGCCCGCAGCGAGGAGAGGATGACGGAGCCGGAGACGACGTTGAGCGTTGCCGGGGTCCGGTCGGGGACCATGACGGAGACGTCGACCTTGAACCGGTTGTGGAAGAGCCACCAGAAGAAGCCCGGCCACTTGGGGACGCGCCCGTGCGAGACGCGCAGCACGCCGTCGTCGTCGAGGACGACCGTGACCGGGCGCTCACCGATCGCGGTGACCTCGACCCGGGCGGGTCCGTCGGCGCCGACGACGTTCACCCGGCCGCCGACCAGCGTGACCTGGAGGTCCTTGACCTCCCCCTTGAGCTCGAGCCGCGTGGGCTCGGCGATGTTCCACGTCGTCATGCCACCGAAGGTAGCAGACAAACGCGATACATCGCGACTGTCGTGTCCCGGATGTTCTAGGCGGCCACCACCGAGGTCGCGGCGCGGGCCAGGACGCGGCGGGAGGAGGCCGGCTCCGGGTACAGCTTGGCGTGCGCCTTCAGCTCGATCGACAGCCCGCGGGCGGCGACGACCCGGCGCAGCGAGGTGGCCAGGGTCTCGTCGCCGATGAACGCGGCGACCGTCGTCGGCGTGCCGTTCTGGGCGAACGTGAGCCGCACCGGCACGACCGGGGCGGCCGCGTCGACCGCGGCCTGGAACATCGCCGGCCGGAAGGTGCCGCCCATCCGGCCGCACCAGGTGGTGCCCTCCGGGAAGACGGCGACCACGCCACCGGCGGCGAGCTCGGCGCTGATCCGCCCGACGGTGGCCGGCAGGGTCTTGGGCCGGGACCGGTCGACGAAGACGGTGCCGAGGGTGGCGGCGAGCCGGCCGATCAGCGGCCACTGGCGCACCTCGCGCTTGGCGAGGAGCTTGGCCGGCGCGTGCGCGAGGATCACGACCACGTCGAGCCACGAGACGTGGTTGGCGACCAGCAGCGCGCCGGACTGCGGGACCCGGCCGACGGCCCGGTGCGAGATCCCGAGCCCGGCGAGCACCGCGCGGGCGAGCCGGCGCTGCACGGCGATCAGGTGCCGCTGCGGCAGCAGGGCCAGGACCGGCACCGCGAGCACCGCGAGCAGCACAACCGACCCGGTCACGACGATCCGCTTCACCATCGTCGTGACCGGGACGTGCTCGTCCGAGCGGGCCGGCAGGCAGCTCACGTCGCAGGTCGAGCGCGGCAGCCAGAGCGAGTCGACGACGGCCACCGCGCTCACTCCTGACCGAGGAAGTGCCGCATGTACCGCGGGTTGACCCGATCCAGCGACAGCAGCACGTAGAAGTCGGCGCAGTCGAAGTCGGGGTCGTGCGCGGGCTCGCCGCCGATCCAGGCGCCGAGCCGCAGGTACCCCTTGAGCAGCGGCGGCACCTCGACCTTGGCCGGCACCGGCCCGTCCAGCGCGAGGGGGTTGCGCGGCCGGACCCGCCAGGCGGGCGGCACGAGGTGCTTGCGCTGGGCGAGGTCCCACACCCCGGCGGCGTCGGCGACCGGCACCGACGCGCACCCGCCGAGCCAGCGGTGGCCGTGCAGGTGCATGTACCGCGCGATGCCGGCCCACATCAGGTTGATCACGGCGCCGCTGCGGTGGTCGGGGTGCACGCAGGAGCGGCCGGTCTCGACCAGGCCCCCGCGCAGCTGGTGCAGGCCCGCGAGGTCGAACTCGGTGTCGGCGTAGAGCCCGCCGGCGGCCACCGCGCGGTCCGGCGGCAGCATCCGGTACGTGCCGACGACGTCGCCGGTGCGCTCGTCACGGATGATGAGGTGGTCGCAGTGCTCGTCGAACGCGTCGACGTCCAGCCCCGGCGTGCCGGGGTGCAGCCTGGCGCCGAGTTCACCGGCGAAGACGTCGTGGCGGAGCCGTTGTGCGGCCCGGACCTGGTCACCGTCCGTGGCCACCAGCAGGGTGTAGCGATCGGTTTCGTCGACCCCGACCGGGTCGGCGGCGACGGCGAGAATCGTCATGCTTTCGGTGTAAGGCTCGACCCCTGCGGCTGGCTGACGGTGACTGGTTACCCGCATGGCGGGCGGGTGAACGATGACTACCGTGGTCAGGCATGGCGGGATATTCAGGGACTCCACTACCCAAGAAGCTCGGCGTCAGCGCCGGGCACCGCGTGCTGCTCGACGGGGCGCCGGCCGGGTTCGAGCTGCACGAACTGCCGTCCGACGTGGTCCTGCACCGTCGCGGCGCGCCCGGCCTCTACGACGTGATCGTCTGCTTCTGCCCTGATCAGGCCAGGTTGCGGCGGCGCTGGCCGGTGCTGCACCGGCTGACGCCACCCGGCGGCGCGCTGTGGGTCGCCTGGCCGAAGCGCTCCTCGGGCATGGCGACCGACCTCGACGAGAACGGGGTCCGCGACTTCGCCTTGGCGCACGGCCGGGTGGACGTCAAGGTCTGCGCCATCGACGACGTGTGGTCCGGCCTCAAGCACGTGATCCGGGTCGCCGACCGGACGTGAAGCACAGCACCGGCAGGAACCGCGCTCAAGCACGTGATCCAGGTCGCCGACCGGACGTGAAGGACAGCGCCGGCAGGAACCGCAGGACCCAGCCGGCGAGCAGCATGAGCAGGCCCGCGATCGCGTGCGGCGCCACCGCGCCGCCGGTGACCGGCAGGTCGACCGCGCCGACCATCACCTCGACGGTGCCGGCGACCGTGGCGGTGCCGTCGGTGACGGTGTAGGTGAAGGCGTCCGCGCCGGTGAAGCCCTTGTCCGGCGTGTACGTGACGGTCCCGTCGGCGTTGAGCACGGCGGTGCCGTTCGCCGGCTGGGTCACGCCGACGACCTTCAGCGGGTCGCCGTCGGGGTCCTTGACGTTGTCCAGCGGGGTGATCGTCTTCGCGCCGCTCCCGGCCGGCGTCGTCACCATCGGCGTGGTCACCACCACCGGGCCGGTGTGCGGCCCGACCGTCACGGTCACGGTCCCGGTGCCCTGCAGGCCGGTGGCGTCGCGCAGCGTGTAGGTGAAGGTGTCGACCCCCTCGAACCCGTCCGCGGGCGTGTACGTGACGGTCCCGTCGCCGTTGAGCACGGTGCCGCCGTGCCCGGGCCGGCCGGCCGCGGCCACCGTGAGCGGGTCGCCGTCGGGGTCGCTGTCGTTGCCGATCACGGTCACGGTCACGGCGACGCCCGGGGCGGTGGCCACGGCATCGGCGCCGGCGACCGGTGCGCCACCCGTGACGTCGAGCGTCACCGCGGCGGTGCTGGTGCCCCCGTTGCCGTCGCTCAGGGTGTACGTGAAGCTGTCGGCGCCCCGGTAGCCCGCCACCGGGGTGTACTGCACGGTGCCGCCGACGATCCGCAGCGTGCCGTGCGCGGCACCGGTCGCGGCGACGGCCCGCAGGGTGTCGGCGTTGGCGTCGGTGTCGTTGGCGAGGACGGGCACGACGACCGCGCCCCCGGCCGGCGCGCGCAGCGTGTCGTCCACGCCCACCGGCGCCTGGTTGAACACGGTGACGGTGACGGTCGCGGTGCCGAGCCCGCCGCGGCCGTCGCTGACGGCATAGCTGAACGTGTCGACGCCGGAGAAGCCGCCCCGCGGCGTGTAGGTGACGGTCCCGCCGGCGCCGATCGCGGTCGTGCCGTGCGCGCCGGGCGTGACCGACGTGACGGTGGCGGCCGGGTCCGCGTCGTTCGCGAGGACGTCGACGGTCACCGGGGTGCCGGTCGGGGTGCTCGCGGCGTCAGCCCGCGGCGCCGGCGCCCCGGCCGGGCCGACGTGGACGGTGACCGTGCCGGTCGAACTGCCGTTGCCGTCGCTCACGGTGTACGTGAAGGTGTCGTCGCCCGAGAACCCCGCCGCCGGCGCATACCGCAGCAGGCCGCCGCTGCGCGTGACGGTGCCGCCGTGGGTGGTGGTGGCGTCCCAGGCGGCCACGGTCAGCGGGTCGCCGGGGTCCGGGTCGGTGTCGTTGGCGAGCACATCCACGTCGACCGGGGTGCCGGCCGGGGTGCTGCGCTCGTCGGCACCGGCGACCGGGGCGCGGTCGGCCGCGGTGACCGTCACGGTGGCGGTGGAGTGCCCTCCGTTGCCGTCGCCCACGGTGTACGTGAAGCTGTCGGCACCCCGGAAGCCCTCCCGCGGCGTGTAGACGAGCATCCCGGACGCGGTGCGCGTGACGGTGCCCCCGGCGGGCGCGCCGGAGCCGTCGCCGCCGATCCCGATGACGGTGAGCTGGTCGCCGTCGGGGTCGGTGTCGTTGGCGAGCGGGTCGAACGTCGCGGACGTGGCCCCGGTGGGCACCGTCACCGTGTCGTCCGCCGCGACGGGGGCGGCGTCGGGGCCGGGCGGGCCGGCGGCGGTGACGGTCACGGTCACCGTCGAGGTCGCGGTGCCGCCGTTCGCGTCGGCGGCGACGTAGGTGAAGGTGTCGGTGCCGGCGTGCTGGCCGGCCGTGTAGCGGACCGTGCCGGTGGCGTCGACGATCGCGTGCCCGCCGGTGGGCGGCGTGGCGATGCCGGCGACGCGCACGGTGTCGCCGTCGGGGTCGGTGTCGTTGGCCGCGGCGGGGATCGTCACGGTGCCGCCGGCGGCGACGGTCGCCGCGTCCGGGACCGGCGCCGGGGCGGTGTTGCGCACGACGGCGGCGGTCGCGGTGTCGTTCGCGGCCACCGGGTCGGTGGTCGAGGACGTGACGGCCGCGGTGACCTCGGTGTGGTGCGCGGCGGCGGCGCTGACGATCGCCACGACGTCGACGGTGAACGTGGCACCGGCGGTGAGCGTCCCCACGGGGCACGTCAGGGCCTGCGCGGCCGCCCAGGCGCAGGGGCCGGCGCTCGCGGGGTCGCCGCTCACGCCCGCCGGCAGGACCGCGGTCAGGGTGACGCCGGTGGCGGTGGCGGGGCCGGTGTTGGTGAGCGTCACCGGGATCCTGACCGGGCCGGCGCCCTGCACGACCCGCGGGCCGGCGGCGGTGACCGCCAGGTCGGCGGCCGGGCCCGTCGCGGGCAGGTCCTGCGTGGCCGGGTTGGACGGGGTGCGCAGCTTCACCCCGGTGTCCGTGCCGGTGGCGGCGGCGTGAGCGACGTTGCGGATGCTCGTCGCGCCAGTGGCGCCGGGGGCGCCCGCCGTGACGCGATAGCCGGCGACGACCTTGTCACCGACCGCCAGGTGGCCTCCGTGTGTGGCGTCGCTGCCGGTACCAATTCTGAAAACGACGACATCAGCACTGAACTCGGCACGATCGGTGTCCACGGGGTCGCTCTGGGTCGCGCCGTCGATCGTCAGGCTCCCCGGCACGAACGTCGTCCCGGGCGGCACGGCGTCGGCGAGCTGGGCGTCCTCGGCGGGGGCGAGCCCGTCGTTGCCGACCTCGATCGTGTACCGGATCTCGTCGCCACGCTCCAGGTCGCCGCCGTTGACGTCGGTGGCGGTCTTGACCGCGGTGAGCCGCGGCGCGTAGAGGTCGGTCGCGAACGTGATCACGCCCGGGTAGAACGTCTCGCCGGTGACCGCGGTGGTCTGGAGGGTGATCGTCGCGCTGTTCGCGCCGTTGGCCAGCACGCCGCTCGCGTCGACCTGGTCGATGTCGAAGCCGAGGAGGTTGGTGTCGGCGGGGTTACGGGCGGTGACGGCCGCGCCGTGGTCGCTGACGGTGCTGTTGAAGAAGTTCGTCGCCGGGTTGCGCGCGTCGGTCAGCGGCGTGCCGTCGAGGCGGACGCTGTCGCCGCCGCTGCCGGCGTCGCCCTCGTATGCGACGGCGCCGAGGCTGGTGGTGACGGCCCCGGTCGGCGGGGTCTGGAAGCCGGTGACCGGGATGCTGACCGTCGCGTCGGCGGGGGTGATGCCGCGCACCGAGCCGAAGCCGTCGTAGACGACGAGGTTGCGCACCGGCTGCGCCGGGTCGTGCAGGACGACGGCGAGGGACCAGGCGGCGTAGCGGTCGTTGACGCCGGTGGCGGCCTGGATGTCGGCGACCGCGTACGTGCCGCCGCCGGCGCCCGCGACGAGCGACGACACGTCGGCGTAGCCCTGGTACGGCCGGTGGCCGGGGAACGTGGTGACGTCGGTGAGCCGGTTCGCGGTGATCGTCCGGTACGCGCCGCCGGGCACCTTGAACTTCACGGTGTTCCTGCGGCTCTCGTCGGGGGCCGGCGTGCCCGTGCCCGGCGCCGTGTCCCCTCCCCAGAAGAGCCCGGCGTAGAGCACGGTCGCGCCGTCCGGGACCGGGAGGTCGGCGGTGCTGGAGTTGACGGTCGGCTCGTCATCGACGTCCACATGGCGCATCTTGTAGCCGTTGTTGTTGAGCTGGCCGCCGGTGCCGCCGCCGTTCCGCGCCGCCGTGCAGGTCGGGCTGGTGTCGTCGCAGGTCAGGTTGGCGTTGCCGCGCAGCACGATCGACCCGCTGTCGTTGACCGAGTACACGGGGCGGAACGCGTCGACGATGTCTGCCGCAGCGCTTCTCGCCATCCCTGCGACGGCTGCGGGGAGGAGCAGAAGCGCCATGATCGCGATCCGGAATGTCACCTATCGTGTATACGTGGATACGCTCTGCTATGAGCGAGTTTTCCTCGTGTTGATCCGTGCCGGGGCGGGGCGGCGGCGCGTGGACGCGGCGTGCCATATTGACGACTTCACTCTCTTGGAGGGAGCGGCACGTTGTCCAACGGACAGATCGTGGTCTCCGACCTGACGAAGCGGTACAAGAACGTCACGGCCGTCGATCACCTGTCGTTCGTGGTCGAGCCGGGTCGCGTCACCGGGTTCCTCGGCCCCAACGGCGCCGGCAAGACCACGACGCTACGCATGATCCTCAACCTGGTGACCCCGACGTCGGGCACCGCGACCATCGGCGGCCAGCGCTACGCCGACGTCGCCGAGCCGCTCCGGCTGGCCGGCGCGATCCTGGAGGCCTCGGCCGCGCACAAGGGCCGGACCGCCCGCAACCACCTGCGCATCGTCGCGGCCGCGGCCGGCATCCCGGACACCCAGGTCGACAAGATGCTGGAGCTGGTCGGGCTCACCCCCGCCGCGAGGCGCAAGTTCCGTGGCTACTCGCTGGGCATGAAGCAGCGGCTCGGCATCGCCCAGGCGATGCTCGGCGACCCGCAGGTGCTGATCCTCGACGAGCCCGCCAACGGCCTCGACCCGGAGGGCATCCGCTGGATGCGCGGGCTGCTGAAGGGCCTGGCCCAGCAGGGCCGCACCGTGCTGGTCTCCAGCCACCTGCTGTCGGAGATGGAGATCCTCGCCGACGACGTCGTCATCATCGCCGCCGGCCGCCTCGTCACCCAGGGCCCGGTCGAGCAGATCGTCGGCGGCGACTCCAGCGCGCCCCGCACCCGGGTGCGGACGCCCAACCTGACGGAGCTGGTCGCCGCGGTGCGGACCGCGGGCGCCTCGATCCAGCCCAACGGCAACGACAGCCACGTGGTCACCGGCCTGGACGCCCCGGCCGTCGGCCGGCTGGCCCTGCAGGCGGGGATCGAGCTGCACGAGCTGGTCAACGAGCGACCCGACCTGGAGCACGTGTTCCTCGAACTGACCCAGGGAAAGGCGGCCATCCGATGAGCGACCCGCAGCGGAGCGAGGAGTTGGTCATCATGAGCGCAGTGCCCGGATCAGGCCGGCGCCCGAGCGCAGCGGAGGTGGCGGCATGACCCGGCTCATCCGCAGCGAGCTGCTGAAGGTGCGCACCACGAACATGTGGTGGATCTTCCTGCTGATCTCGCTGGTCTTCACCGGCCTCGCACTCTGGATCAACATCGAGCAGACCAGCTCGGAGCTGACCAACAACTACGCCAACTACCAGCAGGCCGAGCCGCCGCCGAACCTCACCGAGGAGCAGCGGGCCCAGTTCGAGGCGGACCAGCGGCAGCTCCAGCAGGAGGAGGAGGCCAAGGTCGCCAAGGCGCACACGGCCGGCAAGCTCGCCGGCTACGCCGCCAACATCTACACCTCGGGCCAGTTCTTCGGCCTGCTCCTGGTGATGCTCGTGGCGATCCTGATCATCACCAACGAGTTCTACCACCAGACGGCGACCGCGACGTTCCTCGCGACCCCTCGCCGCACCCGGGTGATCACCGCGAAGCTCATCACGGCGGGCCTGGCGGGCGTGCTGTTCTGGCTGATCACCACCGTGATCTCGATCGTCGGCGGGGTGCTCTACTTCGGCGCCGAGGGCCTCACCAACAGCCTGGGCCACTGGACGGCACAGCAGGCCATACTGCTGAACCTGCTGGTGTACGTGCTGTGGGCGGTCTTCGGCATCGGCATCGGGGTGCTGATCCGCAGCCAGATCGGCGCGACGATCACCGCGGCCTGCCTCTACACCGTCGGCACCTGGGCCGCGATCATCGTCCTCAGCCTGATCCATGAGCTGGTGATCAAGAAGGACTGGGTCATGGAGAGCGCGGTCTACATCCCGCCGCTGGCGTCGTCGCACGTCGTCGGCGGCCTGGCCACCCAGCTCGGCGGCGTGGACCTGCCGCCACGCTGGGCCGGCGCGGTCGTGCTCATCGTCTGGGCGGCCGTCCTCGGCACCGTCGGCACGCTGATCACCCGGAAGCGCGACATCGCCTGACCCATTCATCTGAGGCAGATCTCCGACAGTTGTGGCCGCCGGAAGGCGGCCACAGTTGTATGGGTTGGACCCATGCCGTCGTCTACATGGTCACTCCGGCGGGCGTCGGCGACGAACGAGCGTTAGGCAGCGCGTAGCCTTGACGCGGATCCGTGACCCCAGCTACTCCGTTTGGAAGAGGCGATCAGCAGCCGTGTCGACCCAAGCGACCAACTCGCAGGAGAACCCCTTGGCGGGTTTCGGCCCGAACGAGTGGATCGTCGAGGACATGTATCAGAGGTACCTCGCCGACCCGGCCAGCGTGGACCCCGCGTGGCACGACTTCTTCGCCGACTACAAGCCGAGCGGGGACGGCGCCGAGGGCACCTCGGCGGCGCCTGCCGAGGTGGCTGAGCCGGCGGCCGTGACCACGACCGCGCCGGCCCCCGCCGCGCAGGCTCCTGCCGCTCCGGCTCCCGCCGCGCCCGCTCCGGCGGCGCCGAAGGCCCCTCCCGCGGCTCCGAAGGCCGCGCCCGCGGCGCCCAAGGCCGCTGCTCCCGCGGCCAAGGCGGCTCCGAAGGCCGAGCCCGCTCCGCAGGGTGGCGCGAAGCACGTCCCGCTCCGCGGCGTCGCGGCCCGCATCGTGCAGAACATGGACGCCTCGCTGGAGGTGCCGACCGCCACGAGCGTGCGCGCCGTGCCGGCGAAGCTGCTGTCCGACAACCGCGTCGTGATCAACAACCACCTGGCTCGCGGCCGGGGTGGCAAGGTCAGCTTCACCCACCTGATCGGTTTCGCGATGGTCCGGGCGCTCGCCGCGCACCCGGAGATGAACAACTCGTTCGCCGAGATCGACGGCAAGCCCAACCTGGTCCAGCCCGAGCACGTCAACCTCGGCATCGCGATCGACCTGGTCAAGCCCGACGGCTCGCGCAACTTGGTGGTGCCGAGCATCAAGGCCGCCGACACCATGGACTTCCGGCAGTTCTGGTCGGCGTATGAGGACATCGTGCGGCGGGCCCGGCGCAACGAGCTGACCATGGAGGACCACAGCGGCGCCACAGTGTCGCTGACCAACCCGGGCGGCATCGGCACCGTGCACTCCATGCCGCGGCTGATGGCCGGCCAGGGCACGATCATCGGCGTCGGCGCCATGGAGTACCCGGCGCCCTACGCCGGCATGTCCGACGAGACCCTCGCCGACCTCGGCATCAGCAAGATCCTGACGCTGACCAGCACCTACGACCACCGGATCATCCAGGGCGCGCAGTCCGGCGAGTTCCTCAAGGTCATGCACGAGCTGCTGCTCGGCGAGCACGGGTTCTACGACCAGATCTTCACGGCGCTGCGGATCCCGTACGAGCCGGTCCGCTGGGTGCGCGACGTCGCCCGGACCAGCGAAGGACAGATCGACAAGGCGGCCCGGGTCGTCGAGCTCATCCACGCCTACCGGGTCCGCGGCCACCTGATGGCCGACACCGACCCGCTGGAGTTCCGCATCCGCCGCCACCCGGACCTCGACGTGCTCGAGCACGGGCTGACGCTGTGGGACCTGGACCGGGTCTTCCCCGTCGGCGGCTTCGCCGGCAAGCAGAAGATGAAGCTGCGGGCCGTCCTCGGCGTCCTGCGCGACTCCTACTGCCGCCGCGTCGGCGTCGAGTACATGCACATCATGGACCCGGAGGAGCGGCGCTGGGTCGCCGAGCGGGTCGAGAAGCCGTACGAGAAGCCCGACACCGCCGAGCAGAAGCACATCCTCAACCGCCTCAACGCCGCCGAGGCGTTCGAGACGTTCCTGCAGACGAAGTACGTCGGCCAGCGCCGCTTCTCCCTCGAGGGTGGCGAGTCGCTGATCCCGCTGCTCGACGAGATCCTGCAGAACTCGGCCGAGGGCGGCCTCGACGAGGTCGTCATCGGCATGGCGCACCGCGGCCGCCTCAACGTCCTGGCCAACATCGTCGGCAAGCCCTACGAGAAGATCTTCTCCGAGTTCGAGGGGCACCTGGACCTGAAGTCGGCGCACGGCTCCGGCGACGTCAAGTACCACCTGGGCATGACCGGCAAGTTCACCCACCCCGACGGCGAGCACGCCACGACCGTCTCCGTGGTGGCGAACCCGTCGCACCTGGAGGCCGTCAACCCGGTCCTCGAAGGCATCGTGCGAGCCAAGCAGGACTCGATCGACCTCAAGCTCGAGGGCTACACGGTCCTGCCGCTGCTGATCCACGGCGACGCCGCGTTCGCCGGCCAGGGCGTGGTCGCCGAGACGCTCAACCTGTCGCAGCTGCGCGGCTACCGCACCGGCGGCACCGTCCACGTCGTCGTCAACAACCAGGTCGGCTTCACCACCGCGCCGGAGTACTCGCGCTCCTCGCTGTACTCCACCGACGTCGCCCGCATGATCCAGGCGCCGATCTTCCACGTGAACGGCGACGACCCGGAGGCCGTGGTCCGCGTCGCGCGGCTCGCCTTCGAGTACCGCCAGGCGTTCAACAAGGACGTCGTCATCGACCTGGTCTGCTACCGGCGCCGCGGGCACAACGAGGGCGACGACCCGTCGATGACCAACCCGCTGATGTACGCGATCATCGACCAGAAGCGCTCGGTGCGGAAGATCTACACCGAGGAGCTCATCGGCCGCGGCGACATCCCGATCACCGAGGCCGAGGCCCTGCTCAAGGACTACCACGAGCAGCTGGAGACGGTGTTCAAGGCGACCCGCGACGCGTCCTCCAACCCGGCGTCGCGCCTCACCCGCCTGCGCGAGCCCGAGCCGGAGCCGGTGGTCGAGACCGCGATCGACGTCTCGGTCCTGCACGCGATCGGCGAGGCGCACGTCAAGCTCCCCGACGGCTTCACCCCGCACAAGCGTGTCCAGCAGCTGCTGGACCGCCGCGCGAAGATGGCCGCCGCCGGCGACATCGACTGGGGCTTCGGCGAGGTCATCGCGTTCGGCTCGCTGGTCAACCAGGGCGTCACCGTCCGGCTCTCCGGCCAGGACTCCCGCCGCGGCACCTTCGTGCAGCGGCACGCCGCGATCGTCGACGCGGAGACCGGCGCCGACTACATGCCGATGTCCGCCCTCATCAAGGACAGCGCGAAGCTCTTCGTCTACGACTCCCTGCTGTCGGAGTTCGCCGCGATGGGCTTCGAGTACGGCTACTCCGTCGAGAACCCCGACGCCCTCGTCATGTGGGAGGCGCAGTTCGGCGACTTCGTCAACGGCGCCCAGTCCATCGTGGACGAGTTCATCTCCTCCGGCGAGGTCAAGTGGGGCCAGCGCACCGCCGTGACGCTGCTCCTGCCGCACTCGCACGAGGGTCAGGGCCCCGACCACACGTCGGGCCGGCTGGAGCGGTACCTGCAGCTGTGCGCCGAGGACAACATGCGGGTCGCGGTGCCGACCACCCCGGCGAACCACTTCCACCTGCTGCGCCGCCAGGCGCTGTCGCCGAAGAAGAAGCCGCTCGTCGTCTTCACGCCCAAGTCGCTGCTGCGGCACCGGCTGTGCGTGTCGCCGGTCGAGGACTTCACCACCGGCACCTTCGCCACCGTCCTCGGCGACCCCGGCATCAAGGGCTCGGCCCTGAACGCGGCCGGCGTCAAGCGCGTCCTGCTCTGCTCCGGCAAGGTCTTCTACGACCTGCTGCAGGCCCGCACCGAGCGCGACATCACCGACACCGCCATCATCCGGGTCGAGCAGCTCTACCCGATGCCGGTGGAGGAGCTGCGCGCGGCGCTGGCGCAGTTCCCCAACGCGGAGGACTTCGCCTGGGTCCAGGAGGAGCCGGCCAACCAGGGCGCCTGGTCGTTCATCGCCCTCAACCTCCTGGAGCACCTCCAGGGCGTCGGCCTGCGCCGCATCTCCCGCCCCGCCGCCGCCGCTCCCGCGGTCGGCTCCACCAAGCTCCACGACGCCGAACAGCAGGCCCTCATCGAGGCCGCGCTGCCGAAGCGCTGACCTTCTGTCGTTTCGTCTCGTTCCGTCGTCTCGTCTCGTTCCGTTCCGGGGAGGGCTCGCGCCCTCCCCGGTTCCATTGGAGGTGCCCATGTACTTCACCGACCGCGGTATCGAGGAGCTCGCCCAGCGCCGGGGCGAGGAGGAGGTCACCCTCGAATGGCTCGCCGAACGCCTGCGTGACTTCGTCGACCAGAACCCCGAGTTCGAGACGCCGATCGAACGCCTCGCCGTCTACCTGGCCCGCCTGGACGACGACGAGGACTGACCGCCCCTCTCCACTTTCTCCGCCAGGCTCGGGCGGCTTCGTTCAGCGCATTTCGATGGACGAATCCGATTTATCCGGAATGTGACCCTCCGGTGCCGTCGCCGGCCGGGCGGGTGCGACTGCCGGCGATTCGCGATTTCGTTCCGACGAGCCGCATGGGCGCATCTCCCGTCGCCTGGCTGTCGTTGACCGTGCGGGCGCTGGTCGTACACCTGCCGCGGTGACCACAACGGTCGGCTGCGGCGGCCAGAGATGACGGACATTTCCGAATTGTCGGGGCAAGGGGTCGCTGCAATTCAGCGTGGCTGCGGGCCGCATCCGCCAATTGGGTCGATCGAGGACAACTTGGTGTAGTCCGGCAAGACAATCAGTTGTCCCCAGTCGGGTGATCCCCGCGTAGTGCATGGTCCACTTACATTCTGTACGTGCCCCGAAGTCGCAACCGATCCGCAACCGTGTCGCTCCTGGCCGCCGCCCTGCTCCTTCTGGGCGGCGCTTTTTCGGCCTCTGAGGCCGAGGAGCAGCCCTTGACCGCGGCCGCCGGTGCTCAGGCGGCGCGGATCAGCGGCTATGCGGTCGGCGTGCGGCACTTCAACTTCGCCCGGGGCAAGGACCGGCCGCTCCCCACGACCGTGTGGTACCCGACGCGGGGCTCGGCCCAGCGGACCAGGGGGCAGGTCCAGGGCGGCGCCGAGCCACTGTCCGGGAAGCTGCCGCTGATCCTCTGGAGCCACGGCTTCTACAGCAATCCGCAGATGCAGGAGGGCATGACCAAGTTCCTGGCGGAGGCCGGGTACGTGGTCGTCGCTCCGGCGTATCCATTCACGAAGAAGGACACGCCGAAGTTCAACAAGCTCGATGTGCCGAACCAGTCGCTGGACGCGTCGTTCGTCATCACGCAGATGCTGCAGCCGGACAACCCGATGGCCGACAGCATCGACCCCGAGCGGATGGCGGCGATCGGGCACTCCGGCGGCGGGACGACGACCGACGGGCTGTTCACGGTGCACCGCGACCCGCGCCTGAAGGCCGGGGTCATCTTCGCGGGCCGTCCTGCCGGGAAGTACCAGGGCAGCCCGGTGCCGCTGCTGTTCATACACGGCGACAAGGACCCCGTCGTGGCGTATGAGCAGGGGCGCACGTCGTACGGCGCGGACCCGTGGCCGAAGGCGTTCCTGACAATCATCGGCGGCGAGCACGGCGCCGGCACCAACGACCCCGAGCGCGGGCACCACCAGGCGATGGCGACGGTGCTGAACTTCCTCGCCTGGACCCTCGACGGCGACGACACCGCCCGGCTCACGCTGGACGACGACGCCAGGCTCGACGGAGTGACCCGGTTCGAATCGGTGGGAATCTACAGCAGCGCGAGCACCACGACGACGATCGCAACGACCGCGACGACAGCGCCGGCCACGACGAGGCCGACCTTGGAGCCGGTCGCGGCGGGCTGAGCCGTCTCGGTGTTGTCCACCCATGCCTGGAATGCCTGAGTGTTCTGACTTGGGTCAACGCGCTCATCGGGCATGGCCGCCAGAATACCGATGACCTGCCCCGCGGGCAGTAGCCGAACGTGTCGGATTGTGGCACTCTCCGTCGATGACCGAACAGCGGCAGCGATCGTTGACGCCCACCGACGGGCCGCTGCTACCGGGCGATCGTGGAGACGATGCTGAACACGGGAACCACCGACGGCCAGGCCCCGTTGCTGCTCGCCTTCAATGCCCCGACAGCACTCCCCCTGAACGACGCCCTCGCCCTCTGCACCGACCACAGCGGCGCCCCCACTGCTCACCCTGCCCACTCCGCTGACGGCTCTGGCAGCCCTACCCAAGACACCGACACTCCCGCCCACAACCTCCGGCGGCGCCGCCCACCCCGCCCACTCCACTGACGGCTCCGGCAGCCCTGCTCGATACTCTGGCGCTCCTGCCCACAACTCCAGCAGCCCTCTTCACAGGTCCGGCACCCGCGCCCACAACTCCGGCGGCCCTGCTCAGCACTCCGACGGCTCGGGTGGCTCCGTTCGGTGGCGCCGCCGACTCCGTCGGCGGTTTGGCCCCGGGTAGCTCCGATGACGGTTCCTCCAGCCCCGGCCGCTCCAGCCGCGGCTTCGCAGGCTCCACCCCTTCCAGCGGCGGCTTCATCGGCTCCGGCCCCGGCAGCGCCTCCTGCCGTTCCAGCGGCAGCTTTTGTCAGCTCCGGCCGTTCTCGCGGTGGCGTCGCCAGCTGCGGCTCGGGGCAAGGCGGCCATGTCGGCAACTGGCGATCGTCGTTTCTGCGCGCCGTACACCCGCGATGCCCTCATCAAAGACCGGCCTGATCGTCGAGACCGCCTGCACGTGAAGCCGCTTCGAGGCACTGCACACGGCCGAGATCACCACCACGCAAGCTCGCCTCGCCATCGGCCCGATCGTCGAAACCGCGTACACGTGAAGCCACTTCGAGGCACTGCACACAGCCGAGATCACCACCACGCAAGCTCGCCTCGCCATCGGCCCGACCGTCGAAACCGCGTACACGTGAAGCCGCTTCGAGGCACTGCACACAGCCGAGATCGCCGCCGCGCAAGCTCGCCTCGCCATCGGCCTGATCGTCGAAACCGCGTACACGTGAAGCCGCTTCGAGGCACTGCACACGGCCGAGATCGCCGCCGCGCCGGCTCGCGTCGCCGTGGTCACCTGCCGGATCACTCACGCGCACTCCGACGGCCCGGCGCCGCACTTCACCGTCATCACGCCGGCCCGGCGCGGCGCCGATGTCATGCTCTGGGACGAGGTCGAGGCCACCGTCAGCCCCGGCCATCACCCAGCGCCGGCGACACCATCACCCACCATCACGCGGTCGGCCGGGACCACCTGCCGTGGCTCGATCGGGTGCGCGAGCCGGCAGATGCCGACGGTGTCGCCCGACCCGCCCTTCACCGACGTGCTGCGGGCCACGAAGCGCACGCTAGACCCCCGCGGGATCCTCAACCCGGGCGCGCTGCTGCCCAGTTAATCGCCGGACTCCCTCGCCCAGTCCGATGAGCAGCAGCCCGAGCAGGAAGAACGCCACGGTGAAGCCGAGCGCCGAGATCGTCACGCCGCCGTAACCGAGCTCATTCGCGTCGACGAACGGGTATGGATACTTGTCGACGATCGCCCCGCGTACCAGCGCAAAACCCAGATACGCCAGGGGATAGCCGAGCCAGACGGCCGCATACCACCAGCGGACCGGCTCCCTGTCGACGAACAGCCAGGTGACCGCGGCGAGGATCGGCGTCACCGTGTGCAGCAGCAGGTTGTGCGGTGCGTGCGCCCCGGAATCCACCACGTGGAACGGGCTGGACGGATTCGCCAGCAACGAGTGATACACCGTGCCGGTGATGCAGCTGTACAGCGTCGCCGCCCCACGCACCCACCCCGGCACCGGGCGCAGCGCCGCCAGGGCCGACACCACCGCGATGATCACGCTGCTCTGCACGGTGAAGTAGACGAACACTCCCCCGTCGCCGTTTGTGTAGTCGAGCAGCAGGACGATCCCGGTCAATGCACTCACCGCGGTGAGCACCCGGAAGACGACGGACATGCGCCGCAACCTAGCCGGAAATCGCCCGCCGGGCCAGCCTTGATCCTGGGGTCCGCCTCGTACGGTGGATGCCATGCGCCGTCTCGTCGTGGCCCTGCTGACCGCTGGCCTCGCCGGCCTCGCTGCCCCCGGCCTCGCTGGCTGCACCGGCCAGCCGGCGCCGGCCAAGTGGGTCACGCCGTCGCCTTCCCCGGCCGCGACCGTCGCCCCACAACTCGCCCAGGTCACGCCGCTACCTCCCCTCCCCGTGCCCCAGAGCGCACTCGACGTGTCGCGCCAGGAGGTGACCTACCACCGCGAAGGCCGCGTCCTGCGCACCGTCATCTGGATGCCCTCGACCACTTCCCGCGTGCCGGCGGTCGTGTTCAGCCATGGCCTCAACGGCACCCCCGAGGCCTTCACTCCCCTGCTCACCGCGTGGGCGTCGGCCGGCTTCGCGGTGATCGCCCCCGCGTATCCCAACACGACCCGCAGCGCCCCCCGCCTGGACGTCTACGACGTGCTCAACCAGCCTGCCGACGCCAGCTTCGTGCTGAGCCAGGTCCTCGCCGGCCCACTCGGCAAACGCATCGACAGCACCCGCCTTGCCGCCGCCGGCCACTCCGCCGGCGCCATCACCACCGTCGGCCTCTTCACCGCGGGCCGCGACGCCCGCCTCCACGCCGGCATCATCCTGGCCGGCAGTGGCCTGGGCGTGGGCACCGCCTTCACCGGCACCCCGGCCTCTCTGCTCTTCGTCCACGGCGACGCCGACCCCTTGGTCTCCTACGCCTCGGGCAAGGCCACCTACGACGTGGTCCCCTGGTCGAAGGCCATGCTGACCGTCCCCGGCGGCAACCACAACGACCCCTACCTCCGCCCGGACGTCACCTCCTTCACCGAGGTCCGCTCGCTGACCCTGGCTTTCCTGCGCCTCGAGCTCTACGGAGACCCCACCGCCCGCCGCCAACTCCCGCAAGGTCCCTCCTTCGACGATCGCCTGTGATCGTGAGACGCTATGGGCATATGCTAGCATAGGAATAGAGGCGGCGACGTCGGCTCTTGCCGGGGGGAGGCAGGCAGTGCCACGACCATATTTCTCGCTGGAGGCCCCTGACGCCGGCCGCTGCACCACCGGCCAGATCGACTGGCGCGCACGTTTGGCGGCCCAGGCCGCGGAGCACGGCCGCCGTCGGGAGGAGCGGCAGCGAGCCAAGGCGGAGTTCGCCCAGGCCCGCAGACACGGCCTGGCCACCCGTCACGCGACAAAGCTGACCCGCCTGCACAACGCCCGCGTCCTGGCCGGCCTCCGCCCCACCCCGTCGGGTGCCGCGGCAGCCGAGTCGCCGCCGACAGGTCCTGCCGTCCCGCCACATGCACCGCCACCAGCGCGGCCCGCCGTCCCGACACCCCGTCCCGCGTTGGAGGCCGTACTGCCCGGGAGCGCGCGCAGGGCGTCACGCTCGGACGCCCCACCTCGTCCACGGCCAACCGCTCCGCCGCCACCACAGTCCGTCCACACGACAGCAACGCCACCACCGCCACCGACCGGAAGAAGGGCGGCGCCGCCGCCACCGTCGGTCCGCAGGAATGCGACGCCGCCGCCACAGTCCGCCCTCAGCGGAGCAACACCGCCACCGCTACCCACCCGAAGGAATGCGACGCCGCCACCGTCCGCACGCAGGGAAGCAACCCCGCCACCGCAACCCACCCGAAGGAATGCGGCGGCGCCGCCACCGTCCGCACGCAGGGAAGCAACGCCGCCACCGGTCGCGGTGTCAGTGTCCAGTGGCTCGACGATTCGCCCGGCATCGCCGACCGCCCCACCGTCCGGGCCACCGGTCGCCCTCCCGCCGCCGCGGCGCTCTGGTACGACGACCCGTCGAGAACCGCAAGCCACTCCAGCACCTCAAACGTCCGCATCGCCATCGCCGTCGCCCACCCGTCGGGGCGCCGCCCGGCCAGCAGCACGTCCGGCCGCACCACACCGACCACACCGACCACGCCGGCCACCTGCACCGGTGCCACCGAAGCGCAGCTGCCGTGTGGCCTGCCCGGGCCTGCCCTGCCCGGCCTGCCCGGGCCTGCCCTGCCCGGGCCTTGCCGGGCCGCCGCTCGGTCAATTCGCAAGGCCCGGCCCCATGTCGCCAGTCGGCAACGTCATCGCGGGGGGGGGGCGAGGCCGGCAACTGCGCACCCGCTTTGGCTCCGGTCCGCTATCGGGCACCGCCCGGGACGACCAATTCACGATCAACACCCGCGACTACAACGTGTCCCACGAGCACGGCTGCCGGCCCGCCGCCGTACGCCTTTCGCTGTGGTGCCACCGTCGACACCGCGGGCCAGGTTCAGCGCAGACCACGGTCCGGCACGCCACGGCCCGGCGCGGGCAACGTCCAGTGCGGGTCACGTCCAGCACCAGCCAGGTCCGACAGGGGCAGGTCGGCGCGGGTCAGGGGCTGCGTCGGACAGGTTCGGCGCGGGCTGGGGCTGGCGAGGGGGACGGGTCGAGCTTTGAGGGTGCCCAAGGTCGTGGCTGTCGAGAGACGGGGTGCTGGGAGATGGGGCACCGAGAGAGGCGTCGCGACAGAGCCCGTCGCGACAGAGCCGTCCCGAGAGAGCCCGTTGCGAGAGAGGCGTCGCGACAGAGCCGCCGCGAGAGAGCCCGTTGCGAGAGAGGCGTCGCGACAGAGCCGCCGCGAGAGAGCCCGTTGCGAGAAAGCCCGTCGCGAGAGGCGTCGCGAGAGAGCCCATTGCGAGAAAGCCCGTCGCGAGAAAGGCGTCGAGGTCTGGCTGTGGGCCCAGGGGGATGACGGGGTGGGGAGGTCCTCAGCAGCACCGGATGGCGGGTGGCTGGGTGGGAGGGGCCGGCCGCTCAGAGGGTGCTGGACGGGCGTGCCTGGTGTGGAGGCCGGGCACGCCCGAGCTGCGGCGGGTTGAAGGGGTCAGGTGGTGTGGTCGAGGACGATCTTGCCGAAGACGTTGCCAGAGTGGAGCTTCTCGAAGGCGGTGCGGGCTTCGGAGAAGGGGATGATCGAGTCGATCACGGGGCGGACGCCGGTCTTGGCGAGGAGGGTCATCAGCGCGGCGAGTTCTTCCGGGGTGCCCATGCTGGTGCCCAGGATCTCCAGCTGCAGGGCGAACATGCGGCGGAGGTTGACCTTCGGGAGGTGGCCGCTGGTGGCGCCGGAGACGACGATGCGGGCGCCGGGTTTGGCGCACTTCATCGAATGGTCGAAGGTGGCCTCGCCGACGGTTTCGATGATGACGTCCACGCGTTCGGGGAGGCGGGCTCCCGAGTCGAAGGCGGTGGCGCCCAGGGAAGTGGCTCGCTCGCGCTTCTCGGCGTCGCGGGAGGTGGCGTAGACGCGGGCGCCCAGGGCCTTGGCGAGCAGGATCGCCGCAGTGGCGACGCCGCCGCCGGCGCCCTGGACCAGGACGGCCTGGTCGGGCTCCACGCGGCCCTTGGTGGTGAGCATCCGGTACGCGGTCAGCCACGCCGTCGGCAGGCAGGCCGCCTCGGCGAAGGTGAGCTCCGCCGGCTTGGGCACGAGGTTGTACGCGGGGACGGTGACCTGCTCCGCGACGGTGCCCTGGTAGTACTCCGAGAGGATCGAGACCTCGCCCGACGGGGTGAAGACCACCGGGTACACGACGACCTCGGCACCGTCGGGGCCGATGCCGGCGGCGTCGCAGCCGAGGATCATCGGCAGCTGCTCGGCGCGGAGGCCGACGCCGCGCAGCGACCACAGGTCGTGGTGGTTGAGGGCGCTGGCGCGCACGTCCACCACGGCCCAGCCGTCGCCCGGGGCAGGCGCCGGGGCCTCGCCGACCGTGAGGCCGGCGAGGGGGTCGGCGTCGTTGAAACTGGACGCGAAAGCTGCACGCATGACGGCTATCTCAACACACCGTCGGCGCGGGCGGCGGCGGCGACCGCGGCGGCCACGGCCGGCGCGACACGCGGGTCCAGGGCGCTGGGCACGATCGCGTCCGTGGTCAGCTCCTCAACGGCCAGCACCGAGGCGATGGCGGAGGCCGCGGCGACCTTCATGCCGTCGGTGATCCTGGTCGCGCCGGCGTCCAGGGCACCGCGGAAGATGCCGGGGAACGCGAGGACGTTGTTGATCTGGTTGGGGAAGTCGCTGCGCCCGGTGGCGACGACCGCCGCGTAGCGCGCGGCGACCGACGGGTGCACCTCGGGCGTCGGGTTCGCGAGGGCGAAGATCGCTCCTCCGGGGGACATGCCGGCCAGCGCCGCCTCGCCGATGGTGCCACCGGAGACGCCGATGAGGACGTCGGCACCACGGAGCGCGTTGACGATGTCACCGGTGATCCCGCCGGCGTTGGTACGAGCGGCGAGCGCCGACTTCTCCGGGTTCAGATCGGTGCGCCCGGTGTGCAGGCAGCCCCGGGAGTCGAGCACGACGATCTCGCCGGCGTCGGCGCCGCCGCTGATGAGCATCTTGGTGACGGCGACGCCCGCCGCGCCGGCGCCGCTGACGACGATGCGCAGGTCGCGCAGGTCGCGGCCGAGGACGCGGGCGGCGTTGCGCAGCGCGGCGAGCACGACGATCGCGGTGCCGTGCTGGTCGTCGTGGAAGACGGGGATCGGCAGGGTCGCTTCCAGGCGGCGCTCGATCTCGAAGCACCGCGGCGCGGAGATGTCCTCGAGGTTGATGCCGCCGAACGACGGTGCGAGGGCGGTGACGATCGCGACGATCTCGTCGGGGTCCTGGGTGTCCAGGCAGATCGGCACCGCGTCCACCCCGCCGAACTGCTTGAAGAGGACGGCCTTGCCCTCCATGACCGGCATCGCGGCGCGCGGGCCGATGTTGCCCAGTCCGAGCACCGCCGAGCCGTCGGTGACCACGGCGACGGCCCGGCCGACCCAGGTCAGCTCGTGGACGAGCGCCTCGTCGGCGGCGATGGCCTCACAGACCTGGGCGACGCCCGGCGTGTACGCCAGGGCGAGATCTTCACGGGTCGCGAGCGGGACGCTGGACTGGACGGACATCTTGCCGCCCTGGTGCAGGTCGAAAACCGGCCCCTCGAGGGCCTGATTGGTCACGGGTGCAGACACGGGGGCTCCTTTGCCACGTCTGACAATGCTGGTGTTTCCGCGCAAGCGCATGGGTGGTGAAAGCGCTCAGGATGCGATTCAGCGGGGGTGACCCGGTATCCGCATCACCTTACGCTGCGACGCGCCGTAGCCGCACCGGTTGTGGCCACCAGCGAAATGTCACACGTCCGATGACGTCGGCCGGCCCGTACACCTCGGAATCATCGGATCCGAAGGGGTTGTCGCCGGTCAGCCACCATCCGCCGGCCTCCGCCCGGGCCACGCGCTTCACCACCAGGAGGCCTGGCCGGCTGCGGAAAGACCCGACGACGACGTCGCCGGGCCGCGCGGTGCCGACGCGGCGAACGAGAATCCGATCGCCTTGGCGCAGCGTCGGCGCCATCGACGGGCCGTGCACCAGAGCTGTGAACCACGGTAGCCGCATGAAATCCCCGAGTTTGGACAGGAGTAGGGTCACCAACTGAGGATCATCGCAAATCACCCTGGAGGGTTCGATGCGACTGTCGCGGCTATTCACCCCGCGCACCGTAGTGAGCGCCCACTGCGACCTGCCGTGTGGTGTCTACGACCCGGCGCAGGCCCGTATTGAGGCCGAGTCCGTCAAAGCAATCAGTGAGAAGTACCAGGCCAACAGCGACCCCGAGTTTCGGACCCGGGCGCTGCTGATCAAGGAGCAGCGTGCCGAGCTGGTCAAGCACCACCTGTGGGTGCTGTGGACCGACTACTTCAAGCCGCCGCACTTCGAGAAGTACCCGCAGCTGCACGGCCTCTTCAACGAGGCGACGAAGCTCGCGGGCGCGTCCGGCGCGAAGGGCTCGGTCGACCCGGCCGTCGCCGAGCAGCTGCTGGCGAAGATCGACGAGATCGCGAAGATCTTCTGGGAGACGAAGCAGGCCTGACCTGCGGTCAGACCGGAGGCCCCCCACACCGCCACGGCGGGGTGGGGGGCGTTCTTTATCGGAGGAGCATCGATGAGCGTGGAAATTCGTGCGGCGACGGACGAGGACGTGCCGGCGATCGTCGGGATGGTGTATGAGCTCGCGGAGTTCGAGAAGGCCCTCGAGGAGTGCCACCTGACGGAGGAGCAGCTGCGGGCGGCGCTCTTCGCTCCGGCACCGGCGGTGTTCTGCCACGTCGCCCAGGCCGGCGGCGAGACGGTGGGGATGGCGCTGTGGTTCCGGACGTACTCCACGTGGGAGGGCGTGCACGGCATCTACCTGGAGGATCTGTACGTGCGGCCGGGCGCACGCGGTACCGGAGCCGGGAAAGCCCTGGTGGCGAAGCTGGCGCAGATCTGTGTGGAGTCCGGGTACCCCCGGCTGGAGTGGGCGGTGCTCGACTGGAACCCGGCCCGCGGCTTCTACGACGCGCTCGGCGCGCGGCACAAGTCGGACTGGCTGCCCTACCGGCTCACCGGGGACGCACTCGCCGCGACGGCGCGAGCGGCGACGTCGTAGAGTCGCGGGCAAGGGGGTTCATCGCGTGACTCAGGTCGTTTCGAAGAGGTCAGGCTCCGACGCCGACGACGTCGTGCTGCTCGCCGTGCCGGCGTCGCCCGCCTACCTGGGGGTGTTGCGCACCGCGACGGCGGGTCTCGCGGCGCGCCTGCAGTTCACGCTCGACGAGATCGAAGACCTCCGGATCGCCGTCGATGAGGCGTGCGCGATGCTGCTGGCGGTGGCGAGCGAGACGCCGCAGCTCGGCGACACGGTCGAGCTGGCCTGCCGGTTCACGGTCACCGCGGACGCGCTGACGGTCGAGACGTCGGTGCCGCTCGGGTCGCCGACGGAGCGGCTGCCCGGGGGCGAGTCCTTCGCGTGGCAGGTGCTCAGCGCGCTCGCCGATGAGGTGTCGGCGGCGGTCGACGGCCTCCAGGCGAGAATCCGCCTGACCAAGCGCCGCCCGAAATAGGCGCCGCACAATAGGCCGAAACGCAATAAGCCGAAACAAGCGCCGACGCGGAAACCGCAGCACCGCGCCCACGGCGGCGACGTGCGCCTCGACATCCGCGACCGGCCGGCGATCTACACAGGGCGTTCCTTCAGAGCGGCGACGCCCGGGACCGGGGTGCGGGCGTGCTCCGGCGGGAGCTCCGACGGCCTGACGTGGTCGATGTGCCCGCGGGCGATCTCCATCGCGAGGTCGATGTCCTGCTCGCGGATCGCCGCCAGCAGCGCTCGATGATCCCGGTCGATGATCCGCCACATCGGCAACGGGGCGTTGTGGGCGGCGGCCTTGCGGTCGCTCACGGTGTACAGCGGACGCACCATCAGGCAGAGCAGGGTGTTGCCCGACGCGGCGGCGACGGCCAGGTGGAACGCACCGTGCATGGCGATGCGCTCGTCCAGCGTCGCGGTCTCGGGGTCGAACATCGCGGCCTCGAGGTCGCGCAGGTGGCACGGCTCGCGGCGGGCGGCGGCGAGGCCGGCGGCCGGGACCTCGAGCATCCGGCGGACCTCGAGGAAGTCGTCGCCCTTGACCGCGCCGCTGGCCAGCAGCAGCCCCACGCCGTCGGTGAGGGACTCGCCGAGCGTGCGGGCGTCGGGCTCGGCGACGAAGCTGCCGCCGTTGACACCGCGGGTGGTGACGATCAGGTGCTGGCTGCTCAGCAGGCGGAGCGCCTCGCGGACGGTGGACCGGCTCAGGCCGGACTGCTCACAGAGCTGCGGCTCCGTCGGCAGCCTGGCACCGGGCAGGAGCTGGCCGGACATGATCTCGAGGCGGAGCCGGTCGGCGAGGACCTGATAGGCGGGTGCGACCGTCACGACATCCGAGCGTAGGTCACCGCGGCCGTCGGCGGGACGAGCAACGCTCCAGGTCGTACGTTCAGCGGATGCCCAGCGCGATCCGCGTCGACGGGGCGAACAGCAGGATCGCCCCGGCGAGACCGAGGGCGAAGAGCGGCGCGCCGATGTAGGGCTGGCCGTGCGTGAGCATCGTCCAGCCGATCGGCATCTGCAGCATCTGCGTGACGATCCCCGGGCCGCGGGCCCACCGCTGACGGCGGTGCAGCGCGACGGCGATCCCCAGGAACAGCAGGGTCATGAGCGCCAGGTAGCCGGTGAAGGACAGCGCCGTGGCGAGGAACGTCGCGTTGCTGGTCACGTCCAGATACACGATCACCAGCGTGAGCAGGGCAAGCCCGATGCCCTCCGCGAACAGCAGCCGCACCGCCCACCGCAGGGTCGCCGGCTCCCGCTCCGACGCCACCGTGCCGCTTCGCTGGCCGCTCACGCTGCCGCCTCCGGCGTCAGCGCAAGCCAACCCTGCAATCCCCGCTCGCGACCCGAGCCGCTTCGCTGGCCGCTCACGCCGCCGCCTCCGGCGTCAGCGCAAGCCAACCCTGCAATCCCCGCTCGCGACCCGAGCCGCTTCGCTGGCCGCTCACCTGGCATTCCCCTCAGCCGACCCCGTCCCGTGCACCTCACCTTAGCGCGCGGGAGAGCGGGTACAGTGCCGCCCATGCGAGCCCTCCTGGTCGTCAACCCGAACGCGACGACCACCACCGAACGCGGCCGGGACATCCTGGTGCGTGCGCTGCGCAGCCAGGTCGACCTGGAGGTGGCATACACGCAGCGCAAAGGTCACGGCGTGGAGCTGGCGCGCGACGCCGCCCGGGAGCGCTTCGACCTCGTCGTGACGCTCGGCGGCGACGGCACGGTCAACGAGGCGGTCAACGGTTTGATGACGTTCGACGCCGGCCCGGCCGCCGGACGCGCGCAGGAGCGCCCGGCGCTCGCGGTCGTGCCGGGTGGCTCCACGAACGTCTTCGCGAGGGCGCTCGGCCTGCCGAGCGACTGGGCCGAGGGCACCGGCGCGATCCTGGAGGCGCTGCGGGACCGGCGGGAGCGGATCGTCGGCCTCGGCCGCGCCGACGACCGGTATTTCACGTTCTGCGCCGGCATGGGCCTTGACGCGGAGGTCGTGCGGCGCGTTGACCAGGCCAGACACCGGGGTTCGACGTCGACGCCGTGGCTGTATTTCCGGTCGATCGCGCAGCAGTACGCGACGACGAACCGCCGGGTGCCGCTCCTCACGCTCGAGCTCCCGGGCGAACCGGCCCGGTCCGGGCTAACGTGGATGTTGGTGCAGAACACTGCACCGTGGACATACATCGGCGAGCGGCCGGTGGATCCGAATCCGCGTGCCTCGTTCGACACGGGGCTCGACGTGTTGGGCCTGGTGCAGATGCAGGTCGGGAGCACGGTCCGGACGATGGCGCAGCTGGCTCGCGGCGCCGACCCGAAGGGCAAGCAGGTGCTGCGGATGCATGATCTCGCCGGGTTCACGCTCACCGCCGCCAAACCGATCGCTTTCCAGGTCGACGGGGAGTACCTCGGGGAGTGCGACAAGTTGGATTTCGCGTCCGTACCGGGAGCGTTACGCGTAGTGTGTTGAGTCACTCCCGGCGGTCGTCCACCGAAGGGGGAGAAAGTTGCAGAGAGTCGCGACAGGGACACCGCGGCCGCATCTCCGAAACCCCTCCGATCGTTGACCGAACCGTACTATATTGGTAACTGACTGTTGCGATTCAGGGTCACTAAACGCAATAAAATCGGACAAACAGTGCGTGAGCTTGCTCACCGACTTGGATTTTCTTGGTTTGGACCCCTTGACATCGCGGTAGTTCGTGAAAGCATTCACAAGCGAAACGAACACTGAGCGTTGCCCGCACACGCGTTACGGATCTTCAGGCTCCGCCTAGCCGAGACGTTACGCGAGATGCACATAGGGAATCACTAACAACGATCCGCGAAAACAACAAGGAGTGTTGCCGCCATGTCGGACTGGCGCCACCATGCCCTCTGCCGCGACGAGGACCCGGAGCTGTTCTTCCCCATCGGAACTTCGGGCCCGGCGTTGCTGCAGGTCGAGCAGGCGAAGGCGGTCTGCCAGCGCTGCTCCGTGACCAGCGACTGCCTGCAGTGGGCACTCGATTCCGGTCAGGACGCAGGCGTCTGGGGCGGAATGAGCGAAGACGAGCGTCGTTTGATGAAGCGTCGCGGCGGCCTGCGGGTCCGCGCTCACTCCGCATAGCCCAATGCCATAACCGCACCGAAGACGAAAACCGCCCCGGCCGCCCGGCCGGGGCGTTTCGCGTTCACTGAAGCTCAGTCGAACAGTTCCTCGAAGAAGCTGTCGCGGTGGTGCTTCTTCCGCTTCTTGTGATGGCCGTAATGACCGTGGTGGCCGTGCCCGTGCTGCTGCGGATAATGGCCGTACGCCGGCTGACCATGACCCGGCTGACCGTAGGGCTGCTGACCGTAAGGCTGCTGACCGTAGGGCTGCTGACCGTAGGCGGGCGGCGGCGGGTAGGCCTGCGTCGCCCCGGGCGGCGGATAGCCCGGCCCGCCGGGCGGGACACCGGGAACCCCAGGAACCCCGGGCATCCCGGGAGCACGCCCGCCGCGCCAGGCGTTCTCCGCATCGACGAGCTTCTCCAGCTCCCCGCGGTCGAGGAAGATACCCCGGCACTCCAGGCACTGGTCCACCGTGACACCGCTGCGCTCGTACTGCCGCATCTCACCGCGGCACTTCGGGCATGTCATCTGCATACGTCCAAGGTAGCCGTCCGCCACCGTGGGAGCTCTCAGGCGGCGAGATCCACCGTCTCCGGGGACACCCGGCCGATCCTGGCCACCACCAGGCGGGCCAGGTCCAGGGCCCGGCCGAGCGGCGGCGCGGCCGGCTCCAGCGCGCCCGCGGACACGGCGGAGGCGACGGCGGCCTCGTGCAGCTTGCCGGGGGCCAGGAAGTACGAGGAGATCGCGATCCGCGAGCAGCCCTGCGATCGCAGCGCCGACACCGCGACCGCGCCGGTGACAGGCGACCCGGAGGCGAACGCCGCACGGCACGGCAGCCCGAGCGACCGCCCGAGCTCGGCGGCGGCCAGGTCGACGGTGTGTCTGGCCAGGTCGTCGCGGGTACCGGCGGCGATCATGACAACCCCGTCGGCATCGACGGCGGGCAGTTGCCGACGCAGGGCGGCGATGAGGTGCGGCTCCAGAAGACCGCCCACAGGGCCGAGCACGTCGGTCACGCGCACCCGCATCGTCAGGCCGGCGGCGTACGCCCGCTCGATCACGCCCGGCAGGTCGACCCGGCCGTGAAACGCCGAGGTCAGCAGCAGCGGTACGACAGCCGCCGAACGATGACCGAGGCGCTGCATGTCGAACAGCACCGTGTCCGGACGGGGTCCCGCATGATCGAGGAACGACGTCCGCACGTCCAGCCCGGGGCGCTGGGCCGCGACCGCGCGGGCGAGGGCTCTCGTCGAGGCCGCCGCCCGCGGGTCGGAGGACCCGTGCGCCACCAGTAGAACAGCTGTTACCGGCTCCCCCGGCTTCGCCGGCGGTTCCGAGGGGGGCTGCGCCACTCCACACCCCCCATGCTTCGCACCACGAACCTTCACCCTGCGTGGAGACCGCACTCGGTCTTGTCGAACATCGGCCAGCGCCCGCCGCGCGGGTCGCCGCCGGGAGGGGTCCGCCGGGTGCACGGCCAGCAGCCGACGGAGGCGTACCCCTGCCGCATGAGGGCGTTCACCGGGACGTTGTAGCGGGAGATGTACGCGTCGACGTCGGCCTGCGTCCACTGCGCCAGCGGCGAGACCTTGAACTTGCCGCGGGCCTGCTCGAAGCTCACGATCGGCGTGTTGGCGCGGCTCGGCGACTCGTCGCGGCGCAGGCCGGCGGCCCACGCGTCGTAGTCCTCGAGGGCCCGCTCCAGCGGCTCGATCTTGCGCAGGAAGCAGCACTCGTCGGGGTCGCGGGCGTAGAGCCGCGGCCCGAACTCGGCGTCCTGCTCGGCGACGGTCTGCCGCGGGCGGATCGAGCGGACCGTCACCGGGAGGGTCCGCTGGACGACCTCGCGGACGCGGAGCGTCTCGGCGAAGTGCAGGCCGGTGTCGAGGAAGATGACCGGCACGCCGGGCACGACCTTCGAGACGACGTGGGCGAGCACGGCGTCGGCGAACGAGCTGGTCACACAGAAGCGGTCGCCGAACTCGGCGGCGGCCCACTCCACGATCTTGTCGGCGGTCTTGCCCTCGAGCTGGGCCGACGCCTCCTTGGCCAGGGCGATGGACTCTTCACGGGTACGTGCAACGGCTGTGCTCATCGCTTCGCCTCCAACATTCGTGCCGCCAGCCCCAGGAATTTCAGTGAGAAGACCCGCGCGCAGCTGCGGCACTCCCATGCGCCGTGCGTGTCCTCGTGTGGCCGTAGGTCCTCGTCCCCGCAGTACGGGCAGTACAGCGGAGCCATCCGCTCGCTCATGTCACCGGCTCGCTTCGCTCACCGGCGCCACGAGGCTCCGAGTCGCCCTGCAACACAATTCGCCCGCTCCGCTCGCTCATCGGAGTTCCTCCTCCGGAGCCCGCATGACCCAGTGGGCGAACGACTCGCCGGACTCGCGACCGGCGAGGTAGTGGCCGGCGACCCGCTCGACGTACGCGGGCAGGGCGGCGGCGGTGGTCTTCAGGCCGCGGAGCTTGCGCCCGAAGCCGGCGTTCTGCCCGGCCGCCATGCCCAGGCCACCGCCGAGGTGGACCTGGAAGCCCTCGACCATGTCGCCGGTGGCCTCGTCGCGCACGAGCATGCCCTTGAGGCCGATGTCGGCCACCTGCGTGCGGGCGCAGGCGTTGGGGCAGCCGTTGAGGTGGATGGAGATGTCGGCGTCGAGCTCGGCGACCTTGGCCTCCAGGTACTCCACCAGCTCGGCGGCGCGGGCCTTCGTCTCGACGATCGCCAGCTTGCAGAACTCGATGCCGGTGCACGCCATCGTGCTGCGCCGCCAGGTGGACGGGCGGGCCTCCAGCCCGGCCTCGCGCAGGCCCAGCACGACCGCCTCGGTGTCGGCCTCGGCGATGTCGAGGACGATGATCTTCTGGTACGGGGTGAGCCGCACCCGGTCGCTGCCGTGCCGCTCGGCGAGGTCGGCTACCTTGGCGAGCTGGGTGCCGGAGCTGCGGCCCGCGATGGGCGCGGCGCCGACGAAGTACTTGCCGTCCCACTGCTTGTGCACGCCGATGTGGTCGATCGGCTTCTCCGGCAGTTCCGGCGACGGACCGTCGATCAGCGGGCGCTTGAGGTACTCGGTCTCCAGCACCTCGCGGAACTTCGCCGCGCCCCAGTCGGCGACGAGGAACTTCAGCCGGGCGCGGCTGCGCAGGCGGCGGTAGCCGTAGTCGCGGAAGATCTGGATGACGCCGTGCCACACGTCGACGACCTCGTGCAGCGGCACCCACACGCCGAGGCGCACCGCCAGCATCGGGTTCGTCGACAGGCCGCCGCCGACCCACAGGTCGAAGCCGGGGCCGTGCTCGGGGTGGATCACGCCGACGAAGGAGACGTCGTTCGCCTCGTACGGGGTGTCCGCCAGCCACGAGATCGAGGTCTTGAACTTGCGCGGCAGGTTGGACAGCGTCGGGTCGCCGACGTACTTCTCGGTGATCTCCTTGATCGCCTCGGTCGGGTCGAGCACCTCGCTCTCTGCGACGCCGGCGATCGGGCTGCCGAGCACCACGCGCGGGGTGTCGCCGCAGGCCTCGGTCGTGGACAGGCCGACGGCCTCGAGCTCCCGCCAGATCTGCGGGACGTCCTCGACGCGGATCCAGTGCAGCTGGATGTTCTGCCGGTCGGTGATGTCGGCGGTGTCGCGGGCGAAGCGGGTGGCGATCGACGCGATGGTGCGCAGCTGGGCGAGGCTCAGCTGGCCGCCGTCGCTGCGGATGCGCAGCATGAAGTACTTGTCGTCGAGCTCCTCGGGCTCGAGGATCGCGGTCCGGCCGCCGTCGATGCCGGGCTTGCGCTGCGTGTACAGCCCGAACCAGCGGAACCGGCCGCGCAGGTCGGCCGGGTCGATCGAGTCGAAGCCGCGGTGCGCGTAGATGTTCTCGATACGGGCCCGGACGTTGAGCGGGTTGTCGTCCTTCTTGCTGCGCTCGTTGGGGTTGAGCGGCTCCCGGTGACCGAGCGCCCACTGCCCCTCGCCGCGAGGGCGCCCACCGGCTCCGGCCCGTCCGCGAGCGGGACGAGGAGCGGGTGCGGCGTTTTCTGCCGGGACGGTGTTCACCGTCATGTCGGCGTCCTCTCAGGGTTGAGAGCACGCGAGCCTGCGCCGGCCTATCGCGAAAGATGCGCGATGGATGACGTCGATGTCATGGAAAATCCGGCGCGAGTCGCGCGCCCGAAAGAAAGAATTAGCGGGCGGCGTTCAGCAAGCCGGACACATGGCGCTGCGCACGCGACCGTAGTCGACGTGTCGGCGGCTGACGAGCCGCAGAGAAGCAGCGTGCATAGGGTGCAGTCTTCCACGTCGACCGGTCCTTACGCCACGTCGGCGTGAGGGTTGTCTCAAACTCACGTAACCAGGAAGCAACAAAAATACGACTCAGCCGATAGGAATAGCAGCCCGGAAACACCTGAACCGTGACGTGCTCACGCGATGGGTCCCACAGTGCGGTAGGTTTCAGCGTTTCGCCAGCGGGACGACCATGACCGCCTCCGTGCCGCCGCCGGCCCGGGTGCGCAGCTCGATCGTGCCGCGCAGCTCCCCCGTCGCGAGCGTCCGCACGATCTGCAGCCCGAGCCGCTCGCTGCTGTCCAGGTCGAACCCGTCGGGCAGCCCCCGGCCGTTGTCGGCGACGGTGACGTGCAGCTGCTTGCGGAAGCGGTGCACGGAGACGACGACCTCCGGATCGTGCTCGCCGCCGTGGGCGGCTTCACCGGTCTGGCCGTCGCGCGGCTCGAACGCGTGCTCCACGGCGTTCTGCAGCAGCTCGTTGAGGACCATGACGAGCGGCGTGGCGATCTCCGCGGGCAGCACGCCGAAGTCGCCGTCCCGGCGCAGCGCCACGGTGAAGTCGGAGGCGGCCACCTCGACGGCCGCGGCCGCGACCCGGTCCACGATCCCGTCGAACTCGACCGCCTCGTCCGCGGTGTCCGACGCCGACATCGAAAGGGTCTCGTGCACCAGGGCGATGGAGGCGACCCTTCGCACCGACTCCTCCAGCGCGTGCCGGGCGGCCGGGACCCCCACCCGGCGGGCCTGCAGCCGCAGCAGCGCGGCGACGGTCTGCAGGTTGTTCTTGACCCGGTGGTGGATCTCCCGGATCGTCGCGTCCTTCGTCATGAGCTGCCGGTCGCGGCGGCGGACCTCGGTGATGTCGCGGACCAGGACGAGCGCCCCGATCGGCACGCCCGCCGGCATCAGCGGCAGCGCCCGCATGAGCACGGTCGCACCGCGCGCCTCCAGCTCCTTGCGGGCGGGCGCGTCGCCGCGCAGCGCCGAGTGGACCCGGTCCGTGGCGTCCTTGCCCTCGAGGGGGTCGTCGACGAGCCGGCCGGTGATCTCGGCGAGGCTCTCGCCGACGAGGTGCGCGGCGAGCCCGAGCCGCCGGTACGCCGACTGTGCGTTGGGGCTGGCATAGGTGACCTTGCCGGACGCGTCGAGCCGGACCAGGCCGTCGCCGATGCGCGGGGCGCTGGTGGTCTCGCCCGGGTGCCGCGGCGGCGGGAACGTGCCGTCGGCGATCATCTGCGCCAGGTCGTCTGCGGTGGTCAGGTAGTTGAGCTCCAGCTGCGCCGGGGTCCGGGCGGTGCTGAGGTTGGTGTCACGGCCGACGACGGCGATGACCTGCGTCTCGTCCCGGCGGCGGACGGGGATCGCCTCGTGGCGGGCGGGCATGTCGCCGTACCAGACGGGATCCCCCTCCCGCCAGATCCTGCCCTGCGACCGGACGATCGCGAGGTGCGCCACCTCGGGCCCGCCGGCGACCCGCCCGACCTGGTCGTCCTGATAGGCGGTCGGGGCGGTCGTCGGCCGCACCTGCGCGACGCACAGGAACTCGCCGCGGTCCGCGATCGGCACCCACATGAGCAGGTCGGCGAAGGACAGGTCGGACACGATCTGCCAGTCGCCGGCGAGGCGGTGCAGGTGCTCGATGTCCTCGGGCGCGAGAGAGGTGTGCTCCTCGACGAGGTCACGCAGGGTCGACACGACTACAGACTATGGTGGGCCGGTGCGTCGCCTGTTGCCTGCCCTCGGACTCGTGCTCACCCTCGGCGGCTGCGGATGGGTGGGCCGCGCCGACGAGACCAGCAAGCCCGACGGCTTCCAGCTGCACGGCTACGTGAGCGTGGCGGGCGCGGCGACCGGCATCCCGGGCACCCCGTGCCTGGCCCCGGCGCCGGACATCACCTCCGGCGCGACGGTGAAGGTGGCCGATCAGGACGGCAAAGTGGTGGCCGTGACGACGTTGGCGGCAGGTGTACTGGCAGCGACCGGCGGAGCGTACCGCTGCAACTTCTCCTTCGAGCTGCTGAACCTGTCCGGGAGCCGGCCGACCTACCAGATCCTGGTCGGTGACCGGCCCCCGGTGGCGTTCGAGACGCGGGCGCTGCGCGAAGGCCGCCCCGCCGTCGTCGATGTCGCCGTTACAGCGTCGCCGTCACCTTCTTGAGGCCGCGCGGCGCGTCGGGGTTCTCACCCCGGTGCAGGGCGAGAGACAGGGCGAGGCGCTGCAGCGGCAGGATGTCCAGCAGCGGCGCGTAGCGCTCGTCGACCTCGGGGGTCGGCACCCAGCCGGCCGCGCCGTCGACCTTCGACGGGCCGAACACGACCACGTCGGCGCGGCGCTCGCCGAGCCGGCCGACGACGTCCCGCATCGACGCGCCGGCGGGCCCACCGCCGACGACGGCGAGGACCGGCACGTCGGGGTCGGCCATCGCGAGGGGGCCGTGCAGCAGGTCGGCGCCGGAGAACGCGAGACCGGCCACGTAGGACGTCTCCATCAGCTTGAGCGCGGTCTCGCGCGCCGTCGGGTACGCGTAGCCGCGGCCCGTGGTCACGATCCGGTCCGCGAACCGGTAGCGGGCGGCGAGGTCGGCGGCGGTGTCGTCGGCGAGGACGCGCTCCGCGTGGCCGGGCAGCTCGCGCAGCGCGGCGAGCTCCTCGGCGGGCAGCGAGCCGCCGCCCTTGATGCTCTCGACCAGCATGAGCAGCGCGAGCAGCTCCGCGGTGTAGGTCTTGGTCGCGGCGACCGCGACCTCGTGCCCGGCGACGACGTCGACGTGCAGCTCGGCGACCTGGGCCAGGGGCGACTCGGCGTTGTTGGTGACGGCGAGGGTGTGCGCGCCCTGCTCGCCGGCGACCCGCAGCACCTCGCGCAGGTCGGGCGAGCCGCCGCTCTGGCTGACCCCGACGACGAGCGTGTCGCGCAGGTCGGGGCGGGCGCCGTAGAGCGTCATCGCCGACGGCGAGGCGAGGCCGACGGGGATGCCGAGGCGGATCTCGGTGAGGTACGCCGCGTACAGCGCGGCATGGTCCGACGTACCACGCGCCGTGAAGATCACGTTGCGCGGCTGCCACTGCGCGATCCGCTCGGCGACGGCGGCGATGGCGCCCGCCTGCTCGTCGACGAGCCTCGCGAACACGGCCGGCTGCTCGGCGATGTCCGCCTGCATCCCGGCACCGGGCTGCTCGGTCACGGCTACTCCTCTATGAACTGGCGTCTGATGCGCGTTACTGCTCAAAGTTTGGCAGCTTCGCGCACCAGACGCCAGTTTTTGGCGCAAGTTCGCGCATGGTGTGCGCGAAACTACCCCTCCCGCGCAACCAATGTGCTCTCCGCCTGCTCGCCGGCCGCTTCGGGGCCGCCGCGCAGCGCCACCTCGCGGATGAACACCGCGAGCAGCGGCACGAGCACCGTCGCGGCGATCGCCCAGAGGAACACGCTGGACGTCGCGCCGGCGATCGCGTCGACCACCGCGGTGCGCACCTCGGCCGAAAGCTTGCCGAGCGTCGCCGGCCCGATCGAGGCGCCGCCGCCACCGCCGCCGGCGAGCCGGTCCGCCGCCTGGTCGCCGACCTTCTCCGCGAGCAGGTCGTGCAGCCGGTGGTTGAAGATCGCGCCGAACGCCGCCACGCCGAACGCGCCGCCGATCGAGCGGGCGAACGTCGAGGTGCTGCTCGCGACGCCGATGTCCTTGAGCTCCACGCTGTTCTGCGCGATGAGCATCGAGGTCTGCATCAGGAAGCCCATACCCAGGCCGAGGACCGCCATGTAGATCGCCGACTCGGTCTTCGAGGTGTCCGCGGCCAGCCGCGACAGCAGCACCATCGCCACGATCATGACGAGCCCGCCGATCACGGGGAAGATCCGGTACCGGCCGGTCTTGGTGATCAACTGGCCGGCCACCAGCGAGGTCACCAGCAGGCCGCCCATCATGGGCAGCAGGAGCAGGCCGGAGTTGGTCGCCGACGCGCCCTGCACGATCTGCTGGTACAGCGGCAGGAACGTGATCGCGCCGAACATCGCGAACCCGACCAGGAAGCCGATGCCCGAGACCAGGCTGAAGTTGCGGTTGCGGAAGATGGCCAGGGGCAGGATCGGCTCCGGGTGGCGCCGCTCGACGACCACGAACGCGGCGAGCGACACCCCGGCCAGGGCGGCGAGCCCGGCGATCTGCGCGGAGCCCCACGCGTACTGGTTGCCGCCCCACGTGGTGATCAGGACCAGCGCGGTGACGCCGGCCGAGAGCAGCGCCGCGCCGAGCCAGTCGATGCGGTGCTCGGTGCGCTTCTTCGGCATGTCGAGCTTCAGGGCGAGCAGCACCAGGGCCGCGCCACCGAGCGGCAGGTTGACGAAGAACGCCCAGCGCCAGTCGGCGTGGTCGGTGATGAAGCCGCCGACGAGCGGCCCGCCGACCATCGCGATCGCCATGACCGCGGCGAACTGCCCCTGGTACTTGCCACGCTCCCGCGGTGACACGAGCTCACCGAGGACGGCCATCGCCCCGACCATGAGACCACCGGCGCCGAGGCCCTGGAACGCGCGGAAGCCGATCAGCTGCGCCATGTCCTGGGAGAAGCCGCACAGCACCGAGCCGAGCAGGAACAGCACGATCGAGGTCAGGAAGACCGTCTTCCGCCCGTACAGGTCGCCGAGCTTGCCCCAGATCGGCGTGGACACCGTCGAGCCGAGGACGTACGCGGTGACGACCCACGAGAGGTGGTCGACGCCGCCCAGGTCACCGACGATGCGGGGCATCGCGGTGCCGACGATCACGTTGTCGAGCATCGCCAGGAGCATCGCCATGAGCAGTCCCGGCAGGACGACCCTGAGGCGCTTGTCAGACATCGTGGCACACCTTACTTGTCGGCCGGCTAGTTGACTTACTAGCCGTACGGTAAGTTGGTACTAGCCGCTCGTCAAGTGAGTTCACGTAGGATGGTCCCGATGGAGCAGAACCAGCAGGCAGCAGCGCGGGTCGTGCGGGGGCGCAACCGGATCCGGACCGACGACGCCGAGACCGAGGACGTGCGCGCGCACATCCAGCGGGTGGCCCTGGAGATGTTCATCGAGGACGGCTACGACAAGACGTCGCTACGGGAGATCGCGGAGAAGCTCGGCGTCACCAAGGCCGCGCTCTACTACCACTTCCCGACCAAGGACGACATCGTCCGGAGCCTCATCGAGCAGCGCATCGCCGCCGTCGACGCGCTGATGGAGTGGGCGGAGGCGCAGCCGCGCACGGAGGAGACCCGGCTCGAGTTCGTCCGGCGCTACTCGGTGCTGCACGACGTCGCCAAGCACGAGCACGTGATCCGCTTCTTCGAGCGCAACCAGACGCTCATCAACACGCTGGCGGCCGGCAAGCTCATGAAGGACCAGATGGAGCGGGTCTTCGGCTTCCTGATGGAGCCCGGCGAGTCCACCGTCCAGCAGCTGCGCCGCGCGATGGCGATCTTCACCATCCACGCGGGCCACTTCGTGCTCCGCAGGCGCGATGACCTCAGCCCCCAGGACCGCCGCGACGCGACCCTGGTGGTCGCCGAGGACCTGATGCGCCTGGCGGCCGCCGGCGAGTGACCCGCCCCGCGGGGCTCAGGTCGCGGTGGTCGGCAGCTTCAGGCGCAGGCCGAGCAGGGTGACGCCCTCGACCGGCGTCCAGTCCAGCGCCGGCTCCCGGACGAAGCCGAAAGTGTCGTAGAGCGCCAGCGCGGCGCTGTTGCGGTCCCGCGTGCAGATCACCATCGACCCGCAGCCGAGGACGGTCGCGCGGTCGACGCAGGCGCGGACCAGCGCCCGCGCCACCCCGCGCCGCTGCGCCGCCGGGTCGACGGCCAGCATCCTGAACTCGGCCTCGCCCGGCCGCGACAGCTCCGCATACCGGGTGCCGGGCAGCACGAACGCGACCGCGCCCAGCAGTACGTCACCATCGACGGCGACCAGGACCTCGCAGTGCGCCGCCCGGGTCGCCACGTCCGCGAGCACATCCGCGTAGCCGTGCTCGTCGTCCAGCTGGCCGTCGGCGCGGTACGCCTCCACCGTCAGCCGCGCGACGCCGGCGTAGTCCTCCGGGTCCGCCCGCCGGACCACGGGCGTCCGCTGTGTCACCCGATCACGGCGATGAGATCGCCCTCCTGCACCACGTCGCCCTCGTTGACGGCGATCTGGCTGACCGTGCCCTCAGACTCGGCGACGACGGGGATCTCCATCTTCATCGACTCCAGGATCACGAGGGTGTCGCCCTCATTGACCTCGGCACCGACCTCGGTGGTGATCTTCCAGACGTTGGCCACCATCTCGGCGCGGATCTCGTCGGACATCCCGGTCTCCTTTGACGTCGGATTGCGAACCGCAGCATATCCGCGCGAAACCCGGTCGCGCTCGGCTGTACGGCGAACGCATCATGGCCCCGTGGAATCGACCATCACGGTGACCCCGGCGGAACTGCCCGGCGTGCTGCTGCACGTCGCGGTGGTGCGGCCCGTCTTCGTGTGGGGGCAGCCCGGCATCGGCAAGAGCTCCCTGGTGAAGGAGTTCGCGGCAGCCCTCGGGCTGGACTGCGTCACCCTCATCGGCACGCAGCTGGCGCCCGAGGACCTCATCGGGGTGCCCGAGCTGCGCGACGGCCGCAGCCGCTTCGCGCCGCCGGAGTCGATCGCCCGCGACGAGCCCTACTGCCTCTTCCTCGACGAGCTCAACTCCGCCTCGCCCGAGGTGCAGAAGGCCTTCTACTCCCTCATCCTCGACCGGCGGATCGGCTCGTACGAGCTGCCCGCCGGATCGATCGTGATCGGTGCCGGCAACCGGGCCTCCGACAACGCACTCGCCCGTCCGATGGCGTCCGCGCTGCTCAACCGGCTCATCCACGTACACCTGCGGGCAAGCGCCGACGACTGGCTGCTGTGGGCGGTCGGCGCCGGCCTGCACAGCTGGGTGACCGACTACCTCACCCAGCGGCCCGACCACCTCTGGTCCAAGCCACCGAAGACCGAGGAGCCGTTCTCGACCCCGCGCTCCTGGCACATGCTCTCCGACGCGCTGCTCTCCTTCGGTTCGCTGGAGGATGACGATCTGCTGCGGGTCCTCACCGCCGGCACGCTGACGCCCTCGCACGCGTCGGCGTTCTGCGCGTACGTCAAGACCGTCCGCCATCGCTACGGCCTGGACGCCATCGTCCGCGGCGACGCGTCCTGGCCCCGCGACCCGACCGACCGTGACCTGCTGTACTTCTTCGCCGAGGCGTTCCGGGCCCGGCTCGTGAAGGACCTGCCGGCCAGCCGCGAGCACGCCTCGCCGTCGGTGCGCCGCTTCTCGGTGCGGGCCAAGGGCCTGCTGGTCGAGCTGGCCGAGATCTCCCTGGAGTGCGCGCAGCTCGTCATCGCCGCCGACGAGTCCGGAATGCCGGCGCTGCCCGCCTGGTTCCTGGTCGAGGTGACCCGCGACCTGCCGCGGCTCGTCGCCGCCCGGGCATGAGCGCCGCACGCGGCGCCTCCAGGAAGGTCGACCGGCGGCTGGAGGCGGCCCAGAACGCCTGGTCCGCGGTGTCCGGCAACGCCATGTTCCGCGCGCTCGCCAGCGACCCGACCGGCACCGACCCGCGGGCGCTGCGGATGCGCTGGGCGGAGGACGCGCAGCTGATCCGCGACCGCGGCCACGCCCGCGTGTACGCCGACGGCACGGTGATCGCCAACAAGCACTCGCCGCTGGAGCCCGACGAGTGGATCTGGGTGTTCGCGCACTGCGCGCTGCACCTCGGCTTCGGCCACCTCTCCCCCACCGTCACTTCGGTTCCCGGCACCGCCTCGGTTACCGGCGCCGCTTCGGTTCCCGGCACCGCCTCGCTTTCCGGCACCGCCTCGGTTACCGGCGCCGCTTCGGTTTTCGACGCCGCTTCGGTCTTCGGCGGCGCTTCGCCTGCCGATGCTGCGCTTGCCGTCGCGCGGTGCGTGGTCGTGGCCCGGTTCCAGGCGGAGCTGCGGCTCGGCCGCCCGCCTGTGCTGCTGCCGCCGCTGCCGACCGCCTTCGAGGAGCAGCTCGCCGAGCGCTGGCGGATCTCCGGTATCCCCGACGGCCTGTCCGGCTGCTCCGCCGGCGGCGCCGGCCCCGACCTCGTGCCGTCCGCGCCCGTCACGACCGCCGCCATGTCGTGGCCGGACCGCTTCGCCCTGGGCCTCGGCCAGGCTGCGGCCGAGGCCGTCGACGAGGCGGGGGCACTGCGATCGGACTCCGGCCGCAAGACCGACGAGGCGTGGGAGGTCGCCCGCCGCTGGTTCGTGTCGTCGTACCCGCTGCTGGCCGGACTCGCTGCGGGCTTCACCATCGTCAGCGACGTCGCCGTGGCCCGCGACCTGTCGATCAGCGTCGCCGCCGTCGACCCGTCCGCCGCCGAGATCTACGTCAACCCGCTCGCGCCGCTCACCGCGGAGGAGCGCCGCTTCGTCATCGCGCACGAGATGCTGCACGCCGCCCTGCGCCACGGCGACCGGATCGCGCACCGCGACCCGTACCTGTGGAACGTCGCCACCGACTACGTCATCAACGGCTGGCTCGTCGAGATGGCCGTCGGCGACCTGCCCGAAGGCGCCCTGTACGACCCGCGCTTCAAGGACGCCGGCGCCGAGGAGGTGTACGACCTCATCGCCACCGACCTGCGCCGCCTGCGCCGCCTCGGCACGTTGCGGGGCCGCGGCCTGGGCGACATCCTCTGCGACGCCCGCCGCCCCCACCGCGGCACCGAGCTCGACGAGTACTACCGCCGCGCCCTCGCGACCGGCCTGGCCTTCCACGAGTCCAACGGCCGCGGCTTCCTGCCGTCCGGCCTGGTCGAGGAGATCCGCGCCCTGGACCACCCGCCGCTGCCGTGGGACGCGCAGCTCGCCCGCTGGTTCGCCGAGCACGTCCGCTCCCCCGCCCCGCGCCGCTCCTACGCCCGCGCCTCCCGCCGCCAGAGCTCCACGCCGCACATCCCGCGGCCCGGCTGGCTCTGGCCCGAGGAGGAGACCTTCCGCGCCACGTTCGGCGTCGTGCTGGACACCTCCGGTTCGATGGACCGCACCCTGCTCGGCAAGGCCCTCGGCGCGATCGCCTCCTACGCCACCGCCCGCAACGTGCCGGCCGCCCGGGTCGTGTTCTGCGACGCGGCCGCGTACGACGCCGGCTACCTCCCCGTCGCCGACATCGCCGGCCGCGTCAAGGTGAAGGGCCGCGGCGGCACCATCCTGCAGCCGGGCATCAGGCTCCTGGAACGCGCCCCCGACTTCCCCGCCGACGCCCCGATCCTGGTCATCACCGACGGCTGCTGCGACCCGGTCCGCGTACGCCGCGAGCACGCCTTCCTCATCCCAGAAACCGCCCGCCTCCCCTTCACCCCCAGAGCCCCCGTCTTCCGCCTCCGCTGACCCCACCCCCGACACTGACCTGCAGGGAACCGCGACGCGAGGGCGACGCGCACGGCCAGGCTGCGTCGCACTGACTGCCAATCCACAACGGCGAGCGCGACGCCGCCGGTCAGCGACGTGCGCATACGGACGCCGTCACCACGCGCACCACGGCACCCCCGGATATGTCCGCTGCGCGAACATATCCGAAATTTCGGTTATGTCGGGAGTGCTGCGAGTCGACATAACCGATTCACGGCTTCGCGCACACGGACGTCGTCATCGCGCGTGCCCCGGCCCCAAGTCCGTACGGAAGACGCACTCCCTCCGCACAGGACATCACCACGGGGACAGCGAACACGGATCCCTCAGCCGAGCACCCCGCCATCACCGTGATCGAAGGACAACCCCGGCCGCCCGCACGACCACCAGACGACTTCGATCACCGAAAGCCACGACCACGATCACTCCCAGAGGCAACCACGACAGCAGGAACGCCGCTGCGACGAAAGCACGTCGCGCCGGTTCGCGAAGCCAACGACAGCGGGTACGGCATCGGCGGTCAGCAGCCGAACACCCGCGCCATCACCATGATCGAAGGACAGCCCCGGCCGCCCGCACGACCACCAGACGACTTCGATCACCGAAAGCCACGACCACGATCACTCCGAGCGGCAACTACGACAGCAGGAACACTGCTGCGACGAAAGCACGTCGCGCCGGTTCATGAAGCCAACGACGCCGAGTACGGCATCGGCGGTCAGCAGCCGAACACCCCCGCCATCACCATGATCGAAGGACAACCCCGGCCGCCCGCACGACCACCAGACGACTTCGATCACCGAAAGCCACGACCACTATCACTCCGAGCGGCAACTACGACAGCAGGAACACTGCTGCGACGAAAGCGCGCCGCGCCGGTTCATGAAGCCAACGACGCCGAGTACGGCATCGGCGGTCAGCAGCCGAACACCCCCGCCATCACCATGATCGAAGGACAACCCCGGCCGCCCGCACGACCACCAGACGACTTCGATCACCGAAAGCCACGACCACGATCACTCCGAGCGGCAACTACGACAGCAGGAACACTGCTGCGACGAAAGCACGTCGCGCCGGTTCATGAAGCCAACGACGGCGGGTACGGCATCGGCGGTCAGCAGCCGAACACCCCCGCCATCACCATGATCGAAGGACAACCCCGGCCGCCCGCACGACCACCAGACGACTTCGATCACCGAAAGCCACGACCACGATCACTCCGAGCGGAACTACGACGGCAGGGACGGTGCTGCGACGAGACTGCGTTGCGCCGGTTTGTGAAGTCAACGACGGCGAGCGCGCGCCGGCGGTCAGCGGGAAATGCACTGGTCGTGAAGCCAACGACGGCGGGTACGGCGCCGACGGTCGGAGCGACAGGCACTGGTTGTGACAAGCCAGCGACGGTGGGGGAAGCACCGTATGACGCCCTCGACGGCGCCGGACCATGTGAGGCCGAAGGCCGGGGAACATCACCGCGACGACGGCAACCACGCCACCTGGCGCCCGACCCCAGGCCGGACGGAAAGAACCCCATCCACCATGCTGGCTTGCTGCTGCGACATCCCACATGGATCGGCGGACCCGCACGCGGACCGCGGACGGCGCAGCCAAAAAACGTGGCAGTCCCGGTAGCCGGGGCTACCGGGACCGGGAGCAAGGCGTCAGTCGGTGCGGAGCTCGCGGGCTTCGGCGTTGACGACCAGCTCGGAGAGCTTGGAGCGGAGGCGGTCCTTGAGCTCGGCGGGGGCGAGCTCGGAGCCGCAGCAGCGGGCGACGAGCGCCTTCACCTCCTGCTCGATGCCGAACTCGCGCAGGCAGGGCGAGCACTCGTCGAGGTGGTCGCGGATGAGCGAACGGCGGTCGTCGGCGCACTCCAGGTCGAGGTAGAGATACACCTCGGCGAGGACGGCGCCGCAGTCTGTCTCGTGCGGGTCTCCACAGCTCATCGGTCTCAGACCTCGCTCGGCTCAGCGGACGGGGTGCGGGTGAACCCCCGGTCGGCAGCATAGGTCTCGAGCGAACGGCGGAGGTTGCGCCGGCCGCGGTGCAGGCGGGACATCACAGTGCCGATGGGCGTGTTCATGATGTCGGCGATCTCCTTGTAGGAGAAGCCCTCGACGTCGGCGAGGTAGACGGCGAGCCGGAACTCCTCCGGCAGCGACTGCAGCGCCTCCTTGACGTCGGAGTCGGGCAGCCGGTCGAGGGCCTCGGTCTCGGCGGAGCGCAGGCCGCTGGACGTGTGCGACTCGGCCTCGGCGAGCTGCCAGTCGGTGATCTCCTCCGTGGGCGCCTGGACGGGCTGGCGCTGACGGCGGCGATAGGAGTTGATGTAGGTGTTGGTCAGGATGCGGTAGAGCCAGGCCTTGAGGTTGGTGCCCGTCTCGAACTGGTGGAACGCCGCATACGCCTTGAGGAACGTCTCCTGGACGAGGTCCTCCGCGTCGGCCGGGTTGCGCGTCATGCGCAGGGCCGCCGCGTACAACTGATCGATGAAGGGCAACGCGTCGTGCTCGAACCGGATGCGCTGCTGCACCGCGCTCTCGCTGCTGACCACTCGTGCGACTCCAACCCTCGACCGTCCTGCCGAGGATACGCCGAGTTGCTGAGCGACTTCTGAGTTTGTGGCGCCCGTCAACCGCTCACGGGCGATCGGTTGCCAGGACGGATCGGGCTCCGCGTCCGTCGCCGCCGGCCACGACGGGCTGAACAGCAGCTCGCGGATGCGTTGATCCTCGCGCTCAAGAGTTGCCACGAGTTGACTTCCCTCCACAGGCAACGCCTCGGCAGCGTCGCACGATCCGTGTAACAACCGCGCCGCCCCGGCAATTCCTACCCGCCTGCCCCGGCGGCCGGCCTTTGATTTGGGACCGGTCGGCCGCCGGGAACAGGAAGGGCCTGGGAGTTTGCGGACCGGCATCGGTCCGCGGTGTGGAGAGTTGTGTCCCGGTTTACACCGGTCACATCGTGTTCAACGAACGATGCCGGGCATGGTGACGAACGCCACGGCGAGATCGGCGATCAGCTGCGGCGCCTTCGAGAGGGCATGGGTCTCACCGGGCAGGATTTCCACATGTACGGCCTGCAGCGGCTCGGGCACGCCGAAGGGGTCACGGTCGCCGTTGAGCACCAGGGTCGGCACGCCCGTGCGTAGTTCATCCGCGCGGGTGACGTCCGGCTTGCCGGGCGGGTGCAGCGGGAAGGCGAGCGCCAGGATGCGGTCGGCGCCGGCCTCGGCCGCGGTGCGGCAGGCGACCCGTGCGCCGCTGGACCTGCCGCCGACGACGAGGGTGTCGATCGCCACCTTGCGGCGCAGCTCCGCGACCACGGCGAGCCAGGCGGCGTCGAGCTGCCTGGCCGGCGCGGGTGGCCGGCGTGCTCCGGCGACCCGGTACGGCTGCGTCACCATGGCGACGGCCGCCCCGGCGGCGAGCACGGCGGCACGGACCGCCACGAGGTCCACGGCGTCGACGTCACCACCGGCGCCATGGCCCAGGACGAGCAGCGTCCCCGTGTACCCCGCCGGGACGTCGAGCGAGAAGCGCGCGACCCCGTGCGGGGTCTCCACCTCCTGCCCGGCGAGCGACCGCTTGGCCCGGGACCGGCTCCGCCGGCCCACCGGCGCGACGGAAGAGCCCACCGACGCCCGACCAGAAGAGCCGACCGGCACACGAGCAGAAGAGCCCGCAGAAACACGACCGGAAGAGTCCGCCGATACGAGACCGGAAGAGCCTGCCGGTACGAGAGTGGAAGGGCCGGCCGAGGAGCCAGGAAGCGCGCCGGCCGGCCCGTCGGTCAGCCGCTGACGGCGCCGACCGGATCGCGCCGGTCGGTCGACTTCCGGCCCACTCGCTGGATCGGCAGCAGCGGAAGGCACGCCATTGGGCCCATCCGGTGCTCGGCTGCCTGTGGCGGGCCCGTCAGCGCGGGTTGTGGAGCGTCGCTGCGCCATGCGACGAGCATCGCACGCCGCTCACGCGGTGTGGTCGCTCCCCACACACCGTGGCAGTCGCCCACCTCCAGCGCCCAGGCCAGGCAGGCGCCCTGGACGTCGCAGGTGCGGCACAACGCGACGGCAGCGTCGGCGGGCTCGCTCGGTGCCGGAAAGAACGTCTCCGGATCAACTGTCTGGCATGCGCCGCGGGTCCGCCAGGCATCATCGCCCTGTTGCTCGCGCACCGCGCGCAACAGACGCGGATCACGCTTGGCGGCAGCGACCTCATGCGGGCGTGGCATCCTCGCCCGGGTCATACACCCACCTCCCCCGTGGGTCAAACGAACACAAGGCAGGAAAACGTCGGGATGCCCCCATCCGACATTGACCTACCGGCGCTGTGTTCTATCGCACAAACACCTGCAATTACAAGAGTTTTCACGCGGTTAGGCAAAACCTGCCGGGGAGGAAATGGACGTACAGCCTAAAAGAGGGTCAGATCGATCGGCTCGACGTCACTCGATCGCAGGGCCGGCGCCGGCACGCGGTCGAGCAAATCACGGCCGTCGTTACGTACGTCACCCACCCGCGCGCCGACCGGTCGAAGCTCCAGCCGCGCGACGTGCTCGGACGGTGTCGGGGCCAGCAGCCGCTCATCGACGGGGGCCTCCAGCCACTCCTCCCACCGTGACGGCGGCAGCACCAGCGGCATGCGGTCGTGAATGAGCGTCAGATCGTCCACGGCGGGCGCGGTGATGATGCTGCAGGTGAGCACCCGGTCGTCGCCTTTCCCCCACACCGTCCAGATTCCGGCGAACACGCACGGCTCGTCGTCACCGAGTGTCATGAAATACGCCTGCTTGTCCTTGCCGTCCCCGCGCTTCCATTCGAACCAGCCGTCGGCGGGCACGAGACAGCGCCGCTTCGCGAACGACTGTGCGAACGCCTTCGACTCCGCGACCGTCTCGGATCGCGCGTTGATCATCCGGGCGCCCACCTTGAGGTCGGCGGCCCACGGGGGCACCAGACCCCAGCGGGCGCTGCTCAGGACGCGGCCGCCGGCGGACTGGGAGACGCGCACCACCGGCACCTGGTCCGTCGGGGCGACGTTGTAGTCCGGCTCGAGCCCGTCCGTCTCGTCGGCGGCCTCGAAGAGCGCGCTCAGGTCAACGTTGCTGCGGGATGTCGCATACCGACCACACATGCTCATTACGGTACCCGTGACGAACGAAGCATCGTCAGTGGTCGCTACCCAGCGGAACGGGCCGCACACTGAACGCGTGCCTCGCCTGACCGCCCCCGTGTCCCTGCCGTGGATCGCGCCGACCGCCTCGGCGCCGGTCACCGCCACGGTCCGGCTCCCCGGCTCGAAGTCGATGACGGCCCGGGCGCTGGTCCTCGGCGCGCTGTCCCTGGGCGCCAGCACCCTGCGCGCTCCGCTGCGGGCCCGCGACACCGAGCTGATGGCGGCGGGCCTGCGCGCCATGGGCTGCCACGTGTCCACCTCCGACGACAACCTGTGGCTGGTGCGGCCCCGCCCGCTGGGCGGCCCGGCCCGGGTCGACGTGGGCACCGCCGGCACGGTGCTGCGCTTCCTCCCGCCGGTCGCCGGGCTGGCCGACGGTGCCGTCACCTTCGACGGCGACGAGCGCAGCCGCACGCGGCCGATGGCGCCCCTGATCGGCGCGCTGCGCACCCTCGGCGCGCGGGTGGACTACGGGGCCGGGCTGCCGCTGACGGTGCACGGCATCGGCCGGGTCACCGGCGGCACGGCGACGATCGACGCGTCGGCCTCCAGCCAGATGCTGTCGGGGCTGCTGCTGGCCGCGCCGGAGTTCGACCGCGGCCTCACCGTGCGCCACGCCGGCCCGGCGCTGCCCCGCGCACCCCACCTGCGCACGACGGTGCAGATGCTGCGCGCCGCCGGGGCCGCCATCGACGACAGCCGGCCGGACGTGTGGGTGGTCGAGCCCGGCCCGCTCCACGGCCGCGCCTGGGACATCGAGCCGGACCTGCTGGGCGCCGCGCCGTTCCTCGGCGCGGCGCTGGTCACCGGCGGCGCCGTGACCCTCGCCGGCTGGCCGCGCTCCGGCATCCAGGCCGGCCACCGGCTGCTGGACCTGCTGCGCCAGATGGGCGGCTCACCCGCGGTCACCCGGCAGGGGCTGGTCGTGCGCGGCACCGGCGCGGTCCACGGCCTCACCGCCGACCTGGCCGACGTCGCGGAGCTGGCCCCGGTGCTCGCTGCCCTCGCCGCCGTCGCGGACTCCCCGTCGCACCTGCACGGCCTGGCGCACCTGAGCGCCCACGAGACCGACCGGATCGCCGCGCTCGTCGAGGGCCTGGCGGGCCTCGGCGCCGACATCGCCCAGGACCACGACGGCCTGCGGATCCGGCCCCGCCCGCTGCGCGGCGGCACGTTCGTCACGCGGGACGACCACCGCCTCGCGCACGCCGCCGCCGTCGTCGGGCTCGCCGTGCCCGGGGTGCGGCTGGACGATGTGGCATGCACCGCGAAGACACTGCCGGACTTCCCCCGGCTATGGTCAACCATGGTGCATGGTCCGGGCTCGGTTGGAGGACAAGACTGACGCGCAAGCGCGAATACGACGAGGATGACGTCCGGGTCCGCCCGAGCCGGTCCTCGCGACCCCGCACGCGCACCCGGCCGAAGCACAGCGACGCGGTCGAGGGGTTCGTCGTGGCGGTCGACCGCGGGCGGTACACCTGCCACATCGCCGACACCGACGCGGTCGTGACCGCCATGCGCGCCCGCGAGCTGGGCCGCCGTGGCGTCGTCGTCGGCGACAACGTCCAGATCGTCGGGGACGTGACCGGGCGGCCGGACACCCTGGCGAGGATCGTGCGCATCGACGACCGGCGGTCGGTGCTGATGCGCACCGCCGACGACGAGGAGGGCTCGACCGAGGGGCGCTTCGAGCGCGTCGTGGTCGCCAACGCCGAGCAGCTCGTGATCGTCAACTCGCTGCACGACCCGCCGCCGCGGACGGGCTTCATCGACCGGTGCCTGGTCGCCGCGTACGACGCCGAGATCGAGCCGCTGCTGTGCCTCACCAAGGGTGACCTGGCGGGCCCGGAGGCGGTGCTGGACTACTACTCCGAGCTGGACCTGCCGTATGTGCTGTGCCGGCCGGGCGAGCCCATCGACGACCTCGTCGAGGCGCTGAGCGGCCGGGTGTCGGTGATGATCGGCCATTCCGGGGTCGGCAAGTCGACGCTGGTCAACCGGCTCGTCCCGGGCACCGACCGGGCGGTCGGCGTGGTCAGCGCCGTCGGCAAGGGCCGGCACACGTCCACCAGCGCGGTGGCGCTGCGCCTGCCGGACGACGGCGGCTGGATCATCGACACGCCGGGCGTCCGGTCGTTCGGCCTGGCGCACGTGTCGGCGGACAGCCTGCTGCACGGGTTCCCCGACCTGGTCGAGGCGTCGACCAGGTGCGCGCCCAACTGCGACCACACCGGCGCCGGCGGCGAGTGCGGCCTGGACATGCTGGTCGCCGAGGGCGGCGCCGATCCGAGGCGGCTCGCCTCGTTCCGCCGCCTGCTCGCGTCCAAGGAGGGCACCGGAGATCCGAAGGACCCCCAGGACCCCCAGGACTTCCAGGACGAGGCCTAGACGGCCACCGGCCCGCCGGTGCGCCAGTAGACGCCGTCGGCGCGGGAGAGCAGCTGGTTGTCGACGAGGTAGCGCCGCAGCGCCGCGTGGTCGTCGAACCATGCCCGCAGCACCGCGTTGACCTCCCGCTCCGGATAGCGCACGCCCGGCTCGAACGACGACGCGATGTGCTCCAGCACCACCAGGCGCTTGCCGTGGGCGGCGGGCATCTGGGTCAGCCGGCCGTCGACGACGAACGTGCGCAGGACCTGGTCGCGCTGGCGGTCGGGGTCCATGGGCTCGACGGCGGCCGGGGTCGCGGCGTGCGCGCGGACGGATTCCTTGAAGACCTCGACGTCAGCGCGCAGGGCACCGTCGCCGCCGGTCAGCAGCCCGCCCTGCCGCAACCGGCCGACGGCGGCGACGACGGCGCGGGCCGGCAGGCCGGTCGCGGCCGAGATCGCGGCGATGCCCGGTGCCCCGAGCACCACGGCGGCGTAAACCCGGAGCCGGTCCTCTTCCGCAAGGAGGCCACACAGGGCGGCCGGCGAGGTGGTCACAAACGGCGACAGTACTGCCAGAAGGTGGCGATCGTCGGCTAAGTTTCCGCGCATGGCGCGCTACGCGGACGACCTGGCCCTCGCTCACCTGCTTGCCGACACCGCGGACGCGATCGCCGTTCCCCGGTTCCGGGCCCAGGATCTGCACGTGTCGACGAAGCCCGACCTGACGCCGGTGACGGAGGCGGACACGGCGGTCGAGAAGGCGCTGCGGGCGACGCTGCAGCGGGCCCGGCCGCGCGACGGGGTCCTCGGCGAGGAGTACGGGGCGACCGAGGCCGCCGCCGGTCCCGGGACGCGCCAGTGGGTGATCGACCCGATCGACGGCACGAAGAACTACGTCCGCGGAGTACCCATCTGGGCGACGCTGATCGCATTGATGGAGGGCGCCCAGCCGGTGGTCGGGCTGGTGTCCGCGCCGGCGCTCGGGCGGCGCTGGTGGGGCGCGCTCGGTCACGGTGCGTATGCGGGGCGCCATACGGCCGCGGCGACGCCGATCCGGGTGAGTGGTGTCGACCGGCTCGCCGACGCCAGCTTCTGCTACTCCTCGCTGCGCGGCTGGGAGGAGGCGGGGCGGCTCAACGCCATCCTCGACCTGACCCGCCGGACGTGGCGCCAGCGGGCGTTCGGCGACTTCTACGGGTACATGCTGCTCGCCGAGGGCGCCGTGGACATCATGGTCGAGCCGGAGCTGTCGCTGTGGGACCTCGCGGCGCTGGTGCCGATCGTCACCGAGGCGGGTGGCACTTTCACCGACCTGCAGGGCGAGCCGGGTCCGGGCGGCGGAAGCGCGATCGCTACGAACGGTCACCTTCACGAGGACGTTCTCACCCGTTTGGGAAACCCCAGATTGTCTGGTTTGTCCGGCTAAACCGAATGGTCCGCATGCCACTGCCCCGAACCGGGTCTATCCTCTCCGGGTGGCATCTTGGAGTTGGCTGTTCCTCGGCGCGATGATCGCTGCCTACGGAGTGGCCAACCTGCTGCAATCGGTAGCCGCCGCACGCACCGACCTGCACCACGGGTTCCACCCGATGTTGCTGCTGCGGCTGGGGCGGCACAAGTCGTACCTCGTCGGCGTCGCGTGCCAGTTCGGCGGTTTCGCGCTCGCGTTCTTCGCCCGGCGGGACCTGCCGCTGTTCCTGGTGCAGTCCGCGATGGCGGCCGGGCTCGGGGTCACCGCGCTGCTCGGCGTCCTCATCCTCAAGTGGCGGCTGCCGCGGACCGAGCTCGCGTTGCTGGTGCTGCTCGCGTTCGGTCTCGCCGCGTTGGTACTGGCGGCGAAGCCCGCCCCGTCACGGCAGCTCGGCACGGCCGGCGTGGCCGGGCTCGTCGTCGCGCTTGGCGTGATCGCGGTCATCGGCTTCTTCGCCGGCCGGTTGCACGGCGCGCCCGGCTCGGTGGCGCTCGGCGCGCTGTCCGGAGTGGCGTTCGGGGCCGCGGCCGTCGCGTCCCGCCCGCTCGCCTCCGCCGACAACGTGGGCCAGTTCTTCACCGACCCGCTGTCGTACCTGTTGATCGCCCATTCGCTCGTCGGCCAGCTGCTGCTCGGCCTGGCGATGCAGCGCGGCTCGACCACCGCCGCGGTCGCCGCCATGGACGCCGCCGGCGCGGTGCCCGCCGCTCTGATCGGCCTGCTCTTCCTCGGCGACGGCGTGTGGCCGGGCAAGGAGTGGCTGGTGGCGGCCGGCTTCGTGATCACCCTGGGCAGCGTGATCGGGCTCAGCTTCTACGCCGAGCCGCAGCACCACCACCAGATCACCCGGGAGACGAAGGCCCTCGTGCTCAGTGGTTCGCGTGGAAGTGCGAGGCGATCTGCTGGTCGCTCAGTTGTGCCGCAAACACCGCCGGCTCGTCGATGACCCCGGTGAAGTCGATGACCCCGGTGAAGTAGTCGTTCGCCGGGCGGTTCGGCCAGCCGGCGAGGCTGATCCCGCCGGTAGCCCGTCGAGTCCTCCGCCGTGGCCTGCGCGGCGTTCGAGGCGACCACAATCGGCCGTTGAACTCGACGTGGAGCAACCGGTCGCGGACCCCGCTGTAGCCGGTCGCGCCGGCGCTGGAGCCGATGACCGCGCCGCCCGCCCAGGTGCGGATCCATGCCTCGGCCGTGAACGGCCCCGGGTTGCTGACGGTCGGGTTCGAGGACACGTTCGTGACGCCACGGTAGCCGGTCGCGGTGCTCGCCGACTGCCCCTGCTGGGCGCCCTGCAGCGCGCCGGGCAGCCCGACGGTGATCGGGTTCGGCACCACCCCCGGGCCCGGCTCGACGGCGGCGTTCGCGAACAGGTTCGCCACGTCGGAGGCGTTGAGCGCCCGGGCGTAGAGCCGCACGTCGTCGACCGCGCCGCCGAACGCCCCGCCGTAGCCGGCCGCCGTGGTGCGCAGCCGGCCGACCCGCAACGCGCCGCCGGCGTTCCAGCGGACGGTGTGAGTGCCGGTGCGGTGACTGGCGGCCGATGAGCCAGATGTTGTGTTCGAGCTGTTCAGAATCCCCGTGCGGGGCGCCCCGCCGCGACGCTGGCCTGCGTCGGCGCGACGCTCGTGCCGGTGGCGTTCGGATGGGACAGCCAGGTCGTGCTGACCGGCTCGATGCGGCCCGGGATCGCGCCCGGCGACCCGGTGGTGCCGGCGCCGGTGGCACCCGAGCTGGTCCGGCCGGGGCAGGTCGTCGTGGTCGAGAACCCGGCCCGGCCCGGCACGCTGCTGGTGCACCAGGTCGTGCGGCGCAACGCCGACGGCGCCTTCACCACGGAGGGCGACGCCAACGCGTCGGAACCCGGCGGCCCGCGTGCGCGGCCTCGCCCGGCTCCGGGTGCCGAAGGTGGGCCTGCCGGCGCTGTGGCTGCGCGAGGGGCGGGCGCTGCCGGTGCTCGGCGCGTTCGCGGCGCTGATCGCTCTCGGCCGGCTGGCGCGGACGACCGGCACACGGCGCGGCACCGGCGTCAGGCGTTCGGCCGACCCGGCCGGCAACTCAGTGGACCAGACCCGCACCCCGGTAATTGTTCAGACCTTCATCGCGTGACCGATCTGGTCAATCGCGGAGAACTTCCCGACGGCGAGCGGAACGGAGGCGGACTTGCTGACACGCACGCTCAGCACCTGGTTCGCGGCCTGGATGGCGCTGCTCACCGTGGCGTTCTACCTGTGGCCCGGCCAGCACATGCTCTGGTGGGGCGCGATCGGCCTGTCCAGCACCGCCGGGGTCGTCGTCGGAGTGGCCGTGCACCGCCCGTCGCGCCGCTGGCCGTGGTACCTGCTCGCCGCCGCGCTGTTCGCGTTCGGCTCCGGCGACTTCGTGTACAACCTGCTCACCGACGTGTTCGGGATGACCAACCCGTTCCCTTCGGTCAACGATGTGCTGTACCTGGCGATGTACCCCCTCGTCGCCGGCGGCCTGCTCGGCTTCATCCGCTCCAGGACCGGCCGCAACGACCGCGACAGCCTGCTCGACGCGACCACGCTCACCATCGGCATCGCCCTGCTCGCGTGGATCTTCCTGATCGACCCGTACGTGCGCAGCACCGAGCTGACGCTCGTGCAGAAGCTGGTCTCCGTCGCGTACCCCCTCGGTGACGTGCTCACCCTCGCGGTGTTCGCCCGCCTGATCACCAGCAGCGGGCGCCGCAGCCCGTCGATCGTGATCCTCGGCCTCGGCACCACCGGACTGCTCGTCGCCGACGTCGTGTACGGCCTGATCCAGCTCAACGGCGACTGGCACGTCGGCGGCCCCACGGACCTCGGCTGGGTGCTCTGCTACTCGGCGTGGGCCGCGGCGGCGCTGCACCCGTCGATGGTGGAGCTCACCGAGCCCGTCAGGTCGCGGTCGGGCGAGGTCGGCGTGCGCCGCATCGCGCTGCTCGGCGCGGCGTCGCTGATCGCGCCCGGGGTGCTGCTGGTCGAGGCGAGCCTCGGCACGGTCCGCGACGCGGCCGTCATCGCGGTCATGTCCGGCGTCATGTTCGTGCTGGTGCTCACCCGCCTCGCCGGCGTCATGGGCAACCACCGCCAGTCGATGGCCCGCGAGCGGGAGCTCCGCGAGGCGACGACCACGCTGGTGTCGGCCGCCGACGCCGCGGAGACCCTCGCCGCCGTGCGGCACACCGTGGACCGGCTGCTGCCGGAGGGTATGGCCCACACGGTCGTGCTGGTGCGCGCCGATCGGGTCGACGAGCCGGGGCTGGTCCGCGTGTCGGGGCTGGACCCGGACGTCCGGGAGCAGCTGCGCGGCTACAGCTCGGCGCTGCGCCACCCGATGGGCATCGAGGGCATGCTGTTCGTGGGCGCGCCGACGGAGGCGCTGCAGGCGCTGCAGACCACGTTCGAGGTGCTCGCGTCGCAGGCCGCCATGGCCCTGGAGCGCATGACGCTGACCGCGGAGGTCAACCGGCGCAGCAGCGAGGCCTACTTCCGGACCCTGATCCACAACACGTCCGACGTGATCCTCATCGTCGACGAGCACGACCTGATCCAGTACTGCAGCCCGGCCGCCGGCACCGTGTTCGGCGACGAGCGGCTCGCCGGCTACGAGCTGTGGGAGTTCGTCGCCGCCGACGAGCGGGCCCGCCTCGCCGAGCTGCTCGCCCAGGTCCGCGGCGGGGTGCACGCGCACAACCAGATCGACCTGCGCGCCGAGCGCGTCGACGGCGCCGGCCTCCTGGTCGAGGTCGACTGCCGGGACCTTCGCGACGACCAGACCGTCGGCGGCCTGGTGCTCACCGTGCGGGACGTGACCGAGCGCCGGCAGCTGGAGGAGCAGCTGATCCGACAGGCGTTCCACGACTCGCTGACGGGCCTGGCCAACCGGGTGCTCTTCCAGGACCGGGTGGAGCAGGCCGTGGCCCGGTCCAAGCGCGACGGGAGCCTGGTCGGCGTCCTGTTCATCGACCTGGACGACTTCAAGATCGTCAACGACACGCTGGGGCACGCCGTCGGCGACGCGCTGCTGATCGCGGTCGGCGAGCGGATCATCGGGGCGCTGCGCGACACCGACACGGTCGCCCGGCTCGGCGGCGACGAGTTCGCCGCGCTGATCGAGACCGGCTCGATGGCCGAGCTGGAGCTCGCGGCGGAGCGGATCGTGCTCGCGCTCGCCGAGCCGTTCGAGATCGCCGGTCAGGACGTCAACGGCATCTCCAGCGTCGGGCTATCCACCACCGTCGACGCGAACTCCGCCGAGGAGCTCATGCGCCAGGCCGACCTCGCCCTGTACGTGGCGAAGGGCGCCGGCAAGGGCCAGTGGCGGCGCTACCAGTCGGACCTGCACACGGCGGTGCTCGAACGGCTGGAGCTGCGCGCCGCGCTCGACCAGGCGGTCAAGGAGCAGCAGTTCGTGCTGCAGTACCAGCCGATCGTGGACCTGGAGACCGGCTCGCCGCTGGGCTTCGAGGCGCTCGTGCGGTGGAACCACCCGACCAGGGGCATGATCGCGCCCGGCCACTTCATCGAGGTGGCCGAGGAGAGCGGCCTGATCGTGCCGATGGGGCGGATGGTGCTGCAGCAGGCGCTCAACACCGTCGGCCGGTGGCAACGCTCCACGGCGCCGGGCGCGCTGCGGTACATCAGCGTCAACGTCTCCGTCCGGCAGTTCCGCACCCCCGGCTTCGTCGAGGAGGTCCGGCAGCTGCTGAAGGCCTCGGGCGTGGAGCCCGGCACGCTGCTGCTGGAGATCACCGAGAGCCTGCTGCTGCGCAACGACGAGCAGGTCAGGGCCGACTTCGACGCGCTGCGGGCGATGGGCGTCCGGCTCGCGATCGACGACTTCGGCACCGGTTATTCGTCGCTGTCGTACCTGCAGCACATGCCGATCGACGTGCTCAAGATCGACAAGTCGTTCATCGACGACATGCTGGAGTCCAAACAGCAGCGGGCGGTCGTCACCGCCATCGTCACCCTCGCCCAGACGCTCGACCTCGCGGTCGTGGCCGAGGGCGTCGAGGAGTCCGCGCAGGCGTTGGCCCTGCGTGACATGGGGTGCCCGTACGGCCAGGGCTACCTCTTCGCGAAGCCGCTCTCCGAGCGGGACGCCTTCGCCCTGATCCCCAAAGCGGCGCCGTTCGCCGCGATGGCCTGAACCACCGACGGCCCGCGTCATCCAACCGGACAGCAACCGCGCCGGACCAGGTGACGCACCAATTGCCCGTTGCAATGGATTGCGACACCCCTTCTACGAAAGGCAGGACGAATGACCGTCAGCCCGATGCACAGCACCAAGGCCAGCTACATCCGCCGTGACGGGCGGTGGGCCGACCTCGAGCGCCTGCGCACGAGCAGCCCGATGTACGACGCCACGATCGAGGAGATCGACGGCCGTCGCATCCGGGTCGGCCAGCACTGGCTGTCGGACTTCGCCTCCTGCAACTACCTCGGCTTCGACCTGGAGCCGGAGATCATGGACGCGGTCGACCCGTACATCCGCACCTGGGGCACCCACCCCAGCTGGTCGCGGCTGCTCGGCAACCCGAAGCCCTACCTCGAGATCGAGGAGCGCCTCACCGAGCTGCTCGGCGCCCCCGACACGCTGCTGCTGCCGACGATCACCCACATCCACATGTCGGTGATCCCGATCCTCGCCGGCCAGGGCATGATCTTCCTGGACTCGCAGTCGCACAAGACGATCTACGACGGCTGCATGTACGCCAAGGGCCTCGGCGCGACCGTCACCCGCTTCCGCGCCAACGACCCGGAGCACCTCGAGGAGCTGCTGAAGGCGGCGCCGGCCGGCGTCACCCGCCTGGTCGCGATGGACGGCGTCAACTCGATGACCGGCCTCGCCCCCGACCTGGCCCGCTTCGCGCAGGTCTGCCGCGAGAACGACGCGCTGCTCTACGTCGACGAGGCGCACGGCTTCGGCGTCATCGGCGAGCGCACCCCGGACGAGACCTCGCCCTACGGCTCCCGCGGCAACGCGATCGTCAGGTACGCCGGCGAGACCTACGACAACATCGTGCTGGTCGGCGGCTTCTCCAAGTCGTACTCGTCGCTGATGGCGTTCCTGGCGCTGCCGACGTGGCTGAAGAACCACCTCAAGGTCGCCGCCCCGCCGTACCTGTACTCCGGCCCGTCGCCGACGGCGTCGCTCGCCACCGTCATGGCCGGCCTCGACGTCAACGAGAAGCGCGGCGACGAGATCCGCGCCGACCTGTACCGCAAGACGATGAAGGTGCTCGACCACGTGCGCGGCCTCGGCCTGTACACGCCGAACACCGGCACCACGCCCATCATCGAGCTGCCCCTGGCCGAGGGCCAGGACATCCAGGAGATCGGGCAGTTCCTGTGGGACCGGGGCATCTACGTCACCCTGGCCGCCTACCCGCTGGTCCCCCGCGACCAGGTCGGCTTCCGCGTGCAGGTGACCGCGGCGAACACCGACGAGGAGCTGGACCAGCTCAACGTGGTGCTCTCCGAGCTCGCCGACCGCCAGCAGCTGCGCGACGCGGCCTGATGGCGAAGCACCGCGCCCCGCGGCAGCTCCCCGGGCTGCTCGTGCCGCTCCGGCAGCGGGACTTCCGCCTGCTCTGGACGGGGATGAGCACCTCACTGATCGGTGACGGCATCCTGCTCGTCGCCCTGGCCTGGCAGGTGTACGCGCTGTCCGGCGCGCCCGCGGCGATGTCCGTCGTCGGGTTCGCCCTCTCGCTGCCCCAGGTCGCCACGCTGCTGTTCGGCGGGGTGATCAGCGACCGGTTCGACCGGCGGAAGATCATGCTGTGCACCGACCTGGTGCGGGGCGCGGTGCTCACCGTCCTGACCGTGCTCAGCCTGACCGGCGTGGTCCAGGTGTGGCACATCGTCGCGCTCGTGGCGGTCTACGGGGCCGCCTCGGGCTTCTTCGGCCCGGCCTTCGACTCGATCGTGCCGCAGCTGGTGCCGGCGGACGACCTGGTCCAGGCGAACGCCCTCGACCAGTTCGTCCGGCCGGCGGCGCTGCAGATGGCCGGCCCCTCGATCGGCGGCATCCTGATCGCGATCGGGGGTAGCGGGTTGGCGTTCGCGCTGGACGCGGCCACGTTCGCGATCTCCGCCACCTGCCTGTGGCTGATGCGGCCGGTCGCCTCCTCGCAGGCTTCGGCTTCAGAGGGGGAAACGGGCTCGGTGTGGGAGGAGTTCAAGGAGGGCATGAACTATGTCCGCGGCAACGCGTGGCTGTGGGGCACCTTCCTCGCCGCGACCTTCGCCTACCTGCTCTTCATCGGCCCGACCGAGGTCCTGCTGCCGTTCGTGGTGAAGAACGAGCTGCACGGCACCGCCGGCGACCTCGGCCTGGTGCTCGCCAGCGGCGGCCTCGGGGCGATCGCGGCGGCCCTCATCGTCGGCCAGCGCGGCGTGCCGAACCGGTACATGCCCTTCATCTACATCACCTGGACGCTCGCCACCCTCGCTGTCGCCGGCTACGGCATGGCGACCGCCTCGTGGCACCTCGCCATCGCGTGCGCCCTGGTCAACGGCCTGGAGGCGGCCGGCACCATCGCCTGGGCGACGGCGAAGCAGAAGCTCGTGCCGGAGGAGCTGCTCGGCCGGGTCTCCAGCGTCGACTGGTTCATCTCCATCGCCCTGGTGCCGCTGTCCTACGCGATGGCCGCCCCCGTGGCGTCGGCGATCGGCGTGCAGAACACCCTCGTGGGCGCCGGCGTCCTCGGCGCGATCGTCACGTTCGCGTTCCTCTTCCTGCCGGGCATGCGCTCGCCCAGACAACTGGTGGTGAGCCCGTCATGAGCGACCCCATCGAGATGGTGGACAGGCTGGGGATGGCGTTCCTGTCGCAGGATGCCGCCGCGGTACTGGCGTGCTTCGTCCCCGACGACGACATCACGTACGTGGGTAGCGAGGCCGGCGAGTCGGCGACCGGCCGCACCTCGGTCGAGAAGCTCCTCGAGACGCTGTTCGCCCGGCCGGAGTCCTACAGCTGGCAGGCCACCGCGGCGACGGTGCACGCGGTGCCCAGCGGCGCGTTCGTCCTCGCCGAGGCCGACGGCAGTGAGCACCACCCGGACGGGTCGGTCACCCCGTTCCCCTACCGGGTGACGGGCCTGCTGTCCCGGCGCGCGTCAGGGGTCTGGCTGTGGCGCGCTGTACAGGGTGCGGAGCCTACCTGACGCAGACTAACAGTGTTAGTTTATTGGGCATGCGTGCCGTCTACTTCGCCGCCGCGCGGCGGACCCCCATCGGGAAGCTGCGCGGCGGCCTCAGCCATGTCCGCCCCGACGACCTCGCGGCCACCGTGATCCGGACCCTCGTCGAGGGGATCGACCCCGCCCGCGTCGACGAGGTCTACTGGGGCGCCGCCAACCAGGCCGGTGAGGACAACCGCAACGTCGCCCGCATGGCCGTGCTGCTCGCCGGGCTGCCCGAGTCGGTGCCCGGCGCGACCGTCAACCGGCTGTGCGCGTCCGGCATGGAGGCGGTGACCGTCGCGGCCCGCACCATCGCCGCGGGGGAAGCCGACGTGGTCGTCGCCGGCGGGTCCGAGTCGATGAGCAGGGCGCCGTTCGTGCTCCCCCGACCCGACGACGCACTGCCGCAGACGATGCCCCTCGCCGACACCCGCCTCGGCTGGCGCCTGACCAACCCGCTCATGAAGGACCTGCACGGCGTGCTGAGCATGGGTGAGACGGCCGAGGAGGTCGCCGCCCGCTACGACGTGTCCCGCGACCGGCAGGACGCGTTCGCGCTGCGCAGCCACCAGCTCGCCGCGCGCGCCCGGGACGCCGGCGACTTCGCCGACGAGATCATCCCGGTCGGCGGTGTCTTCTCCGACGAGGGCATCCGCGCCGACACGAGCCTGGCGAAGCTCTCGGGCCTCAAGCCGGTCTTCAAGGCGGGCGGCACGGTGACCGCCGGCAACTCCTCCCCGCTCAACGACGGCGCCGCCGGCCTGCTCCTGGTCAGCGAGGAGGCGCTGCGCGAGCTCGACCTGGAGCCGCTCGGCCGGTACGTCGCCGGCGCCTCCGCCGGCGTGCACCCCGACGTGATGGGCATCGGCCCCGTCCCCGCCACCGGCCGGGTCCTCGCCCGCAGCGGCTGGAAGCTCGGCGACGTGCAGTCCGCCGAGCTCAACGAGGCCTTCGCCGCGCAGGCGCTCGCCGTCACCGACCAGCTGGGGATCGACCCCGACCTGGTCAACCCGTCCGGCGGCGCGATCGCCCTCGGCCACCCGCTGGGTTGCTCCGGCGCCCGCATCCTGACCACCCTGCTGCACCGCATGCGCCGCACCGGCGCCACCCGCGGCCTCGCCACCATGTGCGTCGGCGTCGGGCAGGGCTCCGCCGTCCTCGTGGAAAGGTGATCATGTCCAGATTCGCCGGGAAGACCGCCGTCGTGACCGGGGCCGCCCAGGGGATCGGCCTGGCGACGGCCCGCCTGCTCGCCGCCCAGGGCGCCCGCGTCGCGCTGCTCGACCTGGACGCGTCCCGCGTCCCCGATGGTGTCGGCACCGCGTACTCCTGCGACGTCACCGACCAGGGCGCGGTCGACCGCACGTTCGACCAGGTCGTCGAGGACTTCGGCGCGCTCGACATCCTCGTCAACAACGCCGGCATCACCCGCGACAACCTGCTCTTCAAGATGCCGTTCGAGGAGTGGGAGGCGGTCCTCACCACCAACCTGACCAGCATGTTCCTGTGCTGCCACGCCGCACAGCGACACATGGTGCCGGCGCGCTCCGGCCGCATCGTCAACCTCAGCAGCCGCTCCGCGCTCGGCAACCGCGGCCAGGCCAACTACGCCGCGGCCAAGGCCGGCGTCCAGGGCCTCACCGCGACCCTGGCGATCGAGCTCGGCCCGTACAACATCACCGTCAACGCCGTCGCGCCCGGCTACATCGCCACGCCGATGACCGCCGCCACCGCCTCCCGCGTCGGCAGCACCCCGGAGGACCACCAGAAGGAGGTCGCCGCCCGCACCCCGCTGCGCCGGGTCGGCCAGCCCGAGGAGGTCGCCGCCGTGATCGCCTTCCTGGCCAGCGACGAGGCCTCCTACGTCTCCGGCCAGACCCTCTACGTCAACGGCGGCGCCCGCTAGCCCGCCACCGCCAGCCGAGCGGCGGGCGTAACGTAACAGAACCTTAAAGCGCGCAACGCTACGACCTGGGCACATAGAGGTACTTCTTTTGTGAAAGAAACTTAACTGATACAGTCCCTGCCCATCGATCCCATCGATGTGGAGGGCTCGCTATGAGAGCGCAACGTCGAACATTTGCCCTGATTGCCGGCGCGGCGGTGACGCTAGTGGCGGGCATGGTCATGGCCACCGTCACCCAGGCCGAGGCCGCCAGCAACGCCGCCGCCGCAGTCGCGTGCTCGGCGCCCGCGTGGGCGGAGGGCAACACCTACACCGCCGGCACGCAGGTCACCTACGGCGGGAAGCTGTACCAGGCGCTGGTCACGCACACCGCGTACGTGGGCGCGGGCTGGAACCCGGCCTCGACCCCGTCGCTGTGGAAGGACCTCGGCGCGTGCACCGGCGGCACGCCCACCAGCAGCCCGAGCGCGAGCCGGAGCCCCAGCACCAGCCCGAGCGCCAGCAGGAGCCCGAGCACCAGCCCGAGCGCGAGCAAGAGCCCGAGCACCAGCCCGTCCACGTCGACGCCGCCGGGTGGCAACACCTGCGCGGTGAAGTCGCGGCCCGCCGGGAAGGTCCTGCAGGGCTACTGGGAGAACTGGGACGGCGCCTCGAACGGCGTGCACCCGGGCATGGGCTGGGTCCCGATCACCGACTCGCGGATCAAGCAGCACGGGTACAACGTCATCAACGCCGCGTTCCCCGTGATCCGGTCCGACGGGACCGTGCTGTGGGAGGACGGCATGGACGCCGGCGTCAAGGTGTCCACGCCCGCCGAGATGTGCGCGGCGAAGGCGGCCGGCGCGACGATCCTCATGTCGATCGGTGGTGCGGCGGCCGGCATCGACCTGAGCTCCAGCACCGTCGCCGATCGGTTCGTCGCGACGATCGTGCCGATCCTCAAGACGTACAACTTCGACGGCATCGACATCGACATCGAGACCGGCCTCAGCGGCAGCGGCAACATCAACACGCTGTCGACGTCGCAGGCGAACCTGATCCGGATCATCGACGGCGTGCTCGCGCAGATGCCGTCGAACTTCGGCCTGACGATGGCGCCGGAGACGGCGTACGTGACCGGCGGCAGCGTCACCTACGGCTCGATCTGGGGCTCGTACCTGCCGATCATCAAGAAGTACGTCGACAACGGCCGGCTGTGGTGGCTGAACATGCAGTACTACAACGGCAGCATGTACGGCTGCTCCGGTGACTCCTACTCGGCCGGCACCGTGCAGGGCTTCCAGGTGCAGACGAACTGCCTCAACAGCGGCCTCACCATCCAGGGTGTGACGATCCGGGTGCCGTACGACAAGCAGGTCCCCGGCCTGCCCGCCCAGCCCGGCGCGGGTGGCGGCTACATGGCCCCGTCGCTGGTGTCGCAGGCGTACAACACCCAGCTGAAGGGCCTGATGACCTGGTCGATCAACTGGGACGGCTCGAAGGGCTGGTCCTTCGGCGACAACGTGAAGTCGCTGCAGGGCCGTTAGCCGGCGGCCGCGGCGGCCACCATGGCCGCCGCGACCAACGACAGGTCCGATGCGGTCGTCACGTACGGCGGCATCGTGTAGATCAGATCGCGGAACGGCCGCAGCCACACCCCGTGCGCTGCGGCCGCCCGTGTCGCCGCCGCCATGTCCACCTCGTGGTCGAGCTGGACGACACCGATCCCGCCGAGGACCCGTACATCGGCGACACCCGGCAGCTCGCGGGCCTCCTCCAGACCGGAGGAGAGCACCGTCTCGATCCGCTTCACGTCGCCCTGCCAGTCGCCGCTGAGGAGCAGGTCCACCGACGCCCCGGCGACCGCGCAGGCCAGCGGGTTGGCCATGAACGTGGGGCCGTGCGCCAGGACCGGCACGCCGCCCCGCGAGATGCCGTCGGCGACCTCGGCCGTGCACAGGGTCGCGGCGAGCGACAGGTACCCGCCGGTGAGCGCCTTGCCGACGCACATCACGTCGGGCGAGACCCCGGCGTGGTCGGCGGCGAACAGCGCGCCGGTGCGGCCGAAGCCGGTCGCGATCTCGTCGAAGATCAGCAGGACGTCCGCGTCGCGGGTCGCGTCCCGCAGCACCCGCAGGTACTCCGGCGCGTGGAAGCGCATCCCGCCGGCGCCCTGCACGACCGGCTCGACGATGACCGCCGCCAGCTCGTGCGCGTGCTCGTGGATGAGCGCGGTCAGCGCCGCCGCGTAGGCCGGGTCGAATGCCGCCGGCGGCTCCGGTGCGAACACCTGCGCCGGCAGCACCCCCGTCCACAGGCTGTGCATCCCGCCGTCGGGGTCGCAGACCGACATCGGGTGGAAGGTGTCGCCGTGGTACCCGCCGCGCCAGGTCAGCAGCCTGCGCTTCGCGGGGCGGCCGAGCGAACGCTGGTACTGCAGGCACATCTTCACCGCGACCTCGACCGACACCGACCCCGAGTCGCTGAAGAACACGTGCCGCAGCGGCTCCGGCGTCAGCTCGACGAGGCGCGCCGCGAGCGAGACCGCCGGCTCGTGCGTGAACCCGCCGAACATCACGTGGCTCATCCGGCCGAGCTGCCCCAGCGCGGCCGCGTCGAGGGCCGGGTGCCGGTAGCCGTGGATCGCCGACCACCACGACGCCATCCCGTCGACCAGCTCGTCGTGGCCCTCGAACGGCTCCGCCAGGCGGATCCGCACCCCTTCCGCGGAGGCCGCGACGAGCGGGGCGCTCCGCCCGGGCATCGGCCCGTACGGGTGCCAGACGTGCGCCCGGTCCAACGCCAGCAGCTCCTCGACACGCATGCAGCGACCCTATCGACGCCGGCCGGAGGGCTGGTGCCGGGTTGGTATCCTGCCGCTCCATCATGGACAGCGACAGCGCGGCGGTCCTGGCGACCGCGTCGAGGGTCGAGAGCGTCGACGCGCTCGCCGAGCTCCTGCGGCACCTGCGCCGGCGGCAGGCCCGGCGACGGGGCGAGCCACCGCTGACCTACCGGGAGCTGGCGGGCCGCACCGGCTGGTCCCACGGCAGCATCGGCGGCTACCTGACCGGCAAGATCGTCCCACCGGCGGACCGCTTCGACGAGCTCGTCCAGCTGCTCGACGCGGCGCCGGACGAGCTCGGGGCGCTCGCCGACGCCCGTGACCGTGTCGAGGAGCACGCCCGGGCCGACGAGCCGGGCCCGGCGCCGGCCGCCGACCGGTGGCCGCGTCAGCTGCCGGCCGCGCCGGAAGGCTTCACCGGACGGGCCGCGGCGATCGCGCGGCTCGACGCGGCCGTCAACGGTGGCACCGTGGTCGTCATCGGCACCGCGGGGGTCGGCAAGACCGCGCTCGCGGTGCACTGGGCGCACCGGGTCATCGACCGGTTCCCGGACGGCCAGCTGTACGTGAACCTGCGGGGGTTCGGCGCGGCCGCGGAGGTGACCGCGGACGAGGCGCTCCGGGCGTTCCTCACCGCCCTCGGTGTCGCGCCCGACCAGGTCCCGGCGGAGCTGGACGCGAGAATCGGGCTCTTCCGCAGCCTCCTGACCGGCCGCCGGGTCCTCGTCGTGCTCGACAACGCCGCCGACGCCGAGCAGGTCCGGCCGCTGCTGCCGGGCGGCTCAGGCAGCCTCGCCCTGGTCACCAGCCGCAACCAGCTCGCCGGGCTGGTCGCCACCGACAGCGCCGTGCCCGTCACGCTCGACCTGCTCACCGCCGCGGAGACCCGCCGGCTGTTCGCCACCCGGATCGGTGCCGCCCGCGTCGAGGCCGAGCCCGCCGCCGTCGACGCGATCGCCGGCACGTGCGCCCGGCTGCCCCTCGCGCTGGTGATCGTGGCCGCCCGCGCCGCCGCGAACCCGGACCTGCCGCTCGGCGTCCTCGCGCACGAGCTGCGGACCGAGCGGGTGCTGCACGACACCGGCGTGCGGTCGGTGTTCGACTGGTCGTACCAGCGGCTGAGCGCCCCCGCCGCCACGCTCTTCCGGCTGCTCTCCCTCGCCCCCGGCCCCGACGTGAGCAGGGACGCCGCGGCCGCGCTGCTCGGCGAGGTCCACGGGGAGCCGGCCGACGCGTGGCGGGCCCTCGCCGAGCTCACCCACGCGAGCCTGCTCGCCGAGCACGCGCCCGGCCGGTTCGTCGCGCACGACCTGCTCCGCGCGTACGCCGCCGAGCTGTCCGGCGCCCTCGACGACCCGGCCGACCGCGACGCCGCCACGGTGCGGCTCCTGGAGCACTCCCTGCACACCGCGCACACCGCGGCGCTGCTGCTCGACCCGCACCGCACGCCGCTGCCGGGCCTCCCCGGCACCGCCGCGCCCGGCACGGAGGCGCAGGCGCTCGCCTGGTTCGCCGTGGAGCACCACACGCTCCTCGCCGCGGTCCGTGAGGCCGCCGCCACCGGCCACGACGGCCACGCGTGGCGGCTCGCGTGGACGCTCGTGGACCACCTCGACCGGCGCGGTCACTGGCCGGACCTGCTCGACGCGCAGCGGATCGCCCTGGCATCCGCGCGGCGGGCCGGCGACGCCGCGGGCGAGGCGGTCAGCGCCCACCAGCTCGGGCGGGCCTGCATCCGGATGGGCGACCACGACGCCGCCACCACCCACCTGGAGCTGGCGCTGGAGCGGTACGGGCACATCGGCGACGACGCCGGACGGGCCCGCGTCCACGGCAACCTCGGCTTCATCGCCGACCGGCAGGCCCGCCCCCGCGACGCGATCGGACACCTGCTGCGCTCCCTCGACCTCCTGCGCGCCACCGGCGACCAGGCAGGGCAGGGCGCGGCGCTGGCGAACCTCGGCTGGTCCTACGCCGCGTCAGGCGAGCACCGGAAGGCCCTCGACCACTGCCACCAGGCCCTCGAACTGCAGCAGCGGATCGGGGACCGGACCGGCGAGGCCTACAGCTGGGACAGCATCGGCTTCATCCACCACCAGCTCGGCGAGCACGAGCCGGCCGTCGAGTGCTACCGGCAGGCCCTGGAGCTGTGGCGGGAGATCGGCGACCGCTACGGCGAGTCGGAGACCCAGACCCACCTGGGCGACCTCTACCGGGCGGCGGGCGCCGACGCGGAGGCCCGCACCTGCTGGCTCGCCGCCCTCACCATCCTCGAAGACCTCGGCCACCCCGACGCGGAACAGGTCCGCGCCCGGGTGGCCTAGCGGCCGCGGGCTCAGCGGTGAGTCAGGTCCGCGCAGCTTGACTCGCCCGGCAGCAGCGGGCGGAAGGTCACCTGCCAGGTCGAGCCGGCCGACGACCACGGGGTGCGGGTGTTGGCCTTCGCGGCGGCGGCCAGGATCTGGGCGCCCTGCCCGCCGGTGGCGCTCACGCAGTGCACCCCCGGCCGGTCCGCGACCGGCTCACCGGGCAGCGCCGGACCCGGCCACGCCACCGGCGCCTGCGGCTGCAGCCCCTCGTCGCCGCCCGCCTCGGTCCACTGGGCGGCGACGGCCGCGACGCCCGCCGCCGGATATGCCGCCGACTCCGACACCGCGCCCTTGCCCAGCGTCGACGGCAGGTCCGTGAGCGCCTTCACGAGGCGGTCGATGCGCTCCCGGGCGGCGCGCTGCGGGCCGGGCAGCTCGTCCTCGCCGATGCCGAGCGCCGGCACGTCGGTGACCTGCTCGCCGGCGGCGGTGCGGACCATGATGTGCGTGGTGGGCGCGTCGGCGACATTGGGCATGCCGAAGTCGGCCTGCTTGCCCACGCCCGCGTCGACCGCCCGGTCGACCAGCTTCGCCACGTCGGCGGTGCTGATCCGCTGCAGCTGCACGTTGGGCAGGGCGGGGCCCGGATAGATCTCGATCATGGGCCCATTGGTGACGACCCGGCCGTCGCCATACACGCTCAGCGTCGGCACTGCCGTGACGGTCATCGCGACCGGGACCAGCCCGCCGGAGACGTCGACGCGCAGGACGAGCTCGTCGGCGCCGTACGAGACCGCCGAGGTGCCGCCGGCCGGTTCCTCGCCGCAACCGGCGGTGGCCATGAGCAAAGGAAGCGCCAGGGTGGCGGCGAGCACGCGCAGCTGTGTCATACCGGCTCTGACGCGCCGGGCCACCCTCCGGTTCCGCCCCCGGGTGAGGTTGCCGTCGGCGGCGGTGGGCAGAGCGCCGCCATGCCACCAGCGAAGACCAGCACGCCAGCCGCAGCGAAAAGCAGCACGCCGGCGGCGACGAAGAAGAAAGGCAGCCAGCCCTGGCTGCACCAGCAGAGCACCGAGATCCAGCGGTTCGGCACCGTCCGCCAGTTTCCGGTCGCGCTGTCCGCGGAGACCCGGATGTACTCCTGCGAGCGGCTCAACCAGATCCTCGCCGACACCCAGATCCTGTTCTCGCTCTACAAGAAGCACCACTGGCTGATGCGCGGCCCGACCTTCTACCAGCTGCACCTGCTGCTCGACAAGCACGCCGGCGAGCAGCTGGAGCTCGTCGACGCGGTCGCCGAGCGGGTGCAGACCCTGGGCGGCATCGCGGTCGGCGACCCGAGGCACGTCGCGGAGCTCACCCGGGTGCCGCGGCCGCCGGACGGGGCCGAGGAGGTGCCGGCGATGCTGTCGCGCCTGCTCGAGGCGCACGAGATGATCCTGGTCGAGGCCCACGACGCGGCGGCGAAGACGGGCGCGATGGGCGACGACGGCACCAACGACATGCTGGTCTCCGAGGTGATCCGCACCGGCGAGCTGCAGGCGTGGTTCCTGGCCGAGCACCTCGTCGACACCCCGCTCGTCCGGACGGAGGAAGCCACCAAGACCAGGCGTTGATAGAAGGAGATACCGTGTCGGCGTGACGAGGCAATCCGACTCGCAGTTGGGCGTCGACCTGGGGACCACCCACACGGTCGCGGCGCTGACCTCTGCCGGCGGTCGTAGCCAGCCCCTGCTCTTCGACGCGAGCTTCCTGCTGCCGTCGTCGGTGTTCGCGGAGGTCGACGGGCACCTGCTCACCGGCAAGGACGCCGAGCGCAGCGCCCGCCTGGACCCGAGCCGCTTCGAGCCCAACCCGAAGCGCCGCATCGACGACGGCACGGTCCTGCTCGGGTCCCGTGAGTATCCGGTGTCGGACCTGCTCGCGGCCATCCTGCGGCGCACCGCCGACGAGGCGTCGCGGGTGCTCGGCATCATGCCGGTGCGCACCGTGCTCACCTATCCGGCCAACTGGGCGACCCACCGCCGGTCCGTCCTGGCCGACGCCGCCGCGCGCGCCGGCATGCCCGCCCCGATCCTCGTGCCCGAGCCGATCGCGGCCGCCGCCTACTTCACCACCGTCATGGGGCGGCAGATCGCTCCCGGCGGTGTCCTGGTGGTGTACGACTTCGGCGGCGGCACGTTCGACACCTCCGTCCTGCGCCGGCGGCCCGACGGCGGCTGGGACGTCCTCGCCAGCGACGGCCTTCCCGACGTCGGCGGCGTCGACCTCGACGCGGCCCTGCTCGCCGATGTCGGGCAGAGCCTCGCGATGGGCGACGCCGAGCGGTGGCGGCAGCTCACCGACCCCACCGACGACATCTCCCGGCGGCGCAGCTTCCTGCTCCGCGAGGACGTGCGCACCGCCAAGGAGCAGCTGTCGCGCACTTCGTCCGCGGGCGTGCACGTGCCGCTGTTCGAGGTCGACCTGCACGTCACGCGGGCCGAGTTCGAGAAGGTGTCGCGGCCGTACCTGCAGCGCACCGTCGACCTGACCGCCAACACGCTCCAGCGCGCCGGCGTGCGCACCGACCAGATCGCCGGGCTGTTCCTGGTCGGCGGCTCGAGCCGCATCCCGATGGTCAGCACGCTGCTGCACCAGCGGCTCGGCGTCGCACCCACGATCATCGAGCAGCCGGAGCTGGTGGTGGCCCTGGGCAGCGCGATCGCCGCGATGCCGAGCCGCCCGGGGCCGGTCATGGGGCCCGCCTCGGGCCCGCAGACCGGGCCGCGGCCGCCGGGCATGGGCGCGCCGATGGGTGCCGTGCCCGTCTCCGGACCCGCCGCGCCAGTGACCGCGCCCATGACCGGCCCGCTGTCACCGGCCGCGTCGCCCTCGTCGCCGCCCACGTGGATCGGCGGCATCCCGCCGGCGTCCGGCGCCCCGGTCTCCGCGCCGCCGAACGCCTTCCCGCAGAGCGGCCCGCCGGCCAGCGGCCCGCCCGCGAGCGGCCCGCCCCTGAACGCCCCGGGCGGCCACCCGGGCTTCGCGCCGCCCGGTGCCGCCCCTGTCGGAGGCCCTGTCGGAGGCCCTGTCGGAGGCCCTGTCGGGGCTGGGCTGGCCGGGGCCGCGTTCGGCAGCCAGCCGCCGTCGGCGCCGACCGCCCAGTTCGGCCACGGTGGCAACCCGGCGACGCCCGGCGGCCCGCCCAGGCTGCCGCCCTTCGGCCCGCCCCCGCAGCGCCCGGCCGGCGGCGGCAGGCCCGGCCTCGTCATCGGCATCGCGGTCGTGCTCGTGCTGCTGCTCGGCATCGGCGGCGTCGTCACCTACCGGGCCGTGAGCAACGACAAGGCCACCGACAACCCCACCGTCAGCACCGGCGGCAACGGCAACCGCGGCACCGGCGGCGACGCCACCCAGGCCGGCCCGGCCAGCACCAAGGACGCCAAGCCGGGCGCGAAGCAGCAGACCGTCGACATCAACAAGGCCGTCTGGTACGGCCAGGTCAAGCTCACCTTCGGCAAGATGACCTACGAGGCCGACGCCGACGAGGACCCGCTGGTCGCGGAGGTCCAGATGGAGAACCTCGGCGACGACACCGTGCAGTCCTACGGCGTGCGGATGGCGTTCCAGATCGACGGCCAGGAGTACTCGGGCAGGTTCAAGGAGACGTCGCAGGTCTCCGGCGGCCAGAAGAGCAACTTCCACGTGTCCTTCGCCGTGTACGACCCGCTCAAGGCCAGCATCGGCACCGGCACGCTGCTCATCGGCGACGGCAAGGAGGCCCAGGCCAAGATCCCGCTCGGCGGCGGCGAGGTCGTCGCCTACGAGCCGGTCAACGTGCTCAAGGACAAGAAGGTCACCATCCACGACCTGGAGGTCACGTTCACCACCTGTGACGTGCGCGGCGGCTTCCTGGACTACAACGGCCAGGCGCTGAAGGACAACCGGGTCTTCACCTGCAAGCTCGACATCCGCTACAACGGCAAGAGCAGCCAGTACGTGGGCGCGGAGCACTTCCGGCTCGGCCTGCCCGACGGCACCGAGGTCGCCCCGAAGAGCGCGCCGAACGAGGCGATGTCGTCCGGTTCGGAGAACCTGGCACCCGCCCGCAACCTCGGCTTCCAGTTCAAGTACGTGCCCGGCACGTACAAGCTGCGGGTGGTCGACATCGCCGGCGACGCCCGGAAGCCGACCGACGTGGCCGAGCTGGACGTGACCGTCAAGTAGCCGGGTCGCGTCAGGACCCGTCGCGCAGGTCGGCGAGGCGGGTCCCGGCGAACCTGACGTCCGAGAAGACGGCGGTCGTGCCGAGCCCGCGGGGCGACTGGACCAGCAGCCCGGCCTCGACCGGCGCGCCGGGAGCGAGGGCATCGCGAAGACGCGGGCCAGCTGCCAGGCGACGCCGTCGCCGGAGGCGTGCAGCGCGAACACCGCACCCATGCGGCTGATCCGCAGATGCACCCCGGACCCTTCGTAAGGCCAGCCGTTGGCATCGTCGGAGGCGCCGGCCCGCGTCACGACGGTGACGATGCGCGGGATGCCCCCGGGGTCGAGCTCGGCGCAGATCTTGCACCAGTTCTCGTCGTCGATCCAGGCGAGCAGCACCGCCGAGTCGAACGTGTCCCGCAGGACCGGCGCGACGTGCGCGCTGAGCTGGAAGTCGCCGTCGACCCGGGCGGTGAACCGCTCGGCGTCGGGCCGGCTCGACGCACCGGCCGGGTCCAGGAACAGATCGGCACCGGGCCCGCCCGAGACCCGCAGCCCACCGGCGACGCGCACCGGCGTCGACGCGGTGCGGGGACCGGCCGCACGGAACCGCAGCGGCACGCCGTCGAACGCGAGGTCGTCCATCCTCGCCACGCTACGCGAGACCCACGGCTCCCCGGACCTTGGTTCGGGCTCCGATCAAAGGGTTGGATCGAGTCCACTTCCTGAGTGGTTCTGTTGATTTCTGTGTGACATCGTTAACATGCGGATCAGCATCTACCGATACCTGCCGCCAGCGGTGTCGGACTCCGTCCGCCAAGGAGACCCTCATGTCCGCATCACGTCCCCGGCGGAGGCTGCTCACCGCAGTCCTCGCCGCGGTGCTCGGCCTCGGGACGGCGGTGTCCGCCGCACCGCCCGCGGTGGCCGCGCCGGCCCAGCCGTCGCCCCTCACCACCCCCTGGACGAGCCAGGCGCTCGCCGGCCAGCCGCTGCCGGAGTACCCGCGGCCGCAGATGACCCGTCCGGACTGGCTCAACCTCAACGGCGAGTGGCAGCTGCGTCAGTCGACCACCAACGACAACCCCGTCTTCGGCCAGACGCTGCCGGAGCGGGTCAACGTCCCGTTCCCCGTGGAGTCGGCGCTCTCCGGGATCAAGCGGCCCGCGAACGACAACCGGCTGTACCTGTTCTACCGGCGCACGTTCACGGTGCCGGCCGGATGGGCCGGGCGGCGCGTCCAGCTGCACTTCGGCGCGGTCGACTGGCAGGCCACGGTGTGGGTCAACGGCGTGCAGGTCGGCGGGCACACCGGCGGCTACGACCGCTTCGAGTTCGACATCACGCCGCAGCTCAACGGGGGCACCAACGAGCTGATCGTGCGGGTCTACGACCCGTCCGACACGCCCGGCCTGAACATCGCCCGCGGCAAGCAGGTGCGCAACCCCGGCGGCATCATGTACACGCCGTCGTCGGGCATCTGGCAGACGGTGTGGATGGAGCCGACGCCGACGGCGTCGATCTTCAGCGCCGACCTGTACCCCAACATCTCCAGCAACACGTTGCGGATCCGGGTCTTCACCAGGGGCGACGTCAGCGGGCACTCGGTGTTCGCCGAGGCGATGGACGGCACGACCGTGGTCGGCACCGCGACCGGCGGCTTCACCGACTTCACCGTCCCGGTGCCCAACGCGCGGCGCTGGTCGCCCGACGACCCCTTCCTGTACAACCTCCGCATCTCGCTGCGGAACGGCTCGGGCGCGACCGTGGACCAGACGATGCACTACTTCGGCATGCGTGAGGTCGGCAAGGCCGTGGTCAACGGGAAGCTCGTGCCCACGCTGAACGGGCAGTTCGTGCTCCAGAGCGGCGTGCTCGACCAGGGCTTCTGGCCCGACGGGCTCTACACGGCCCCGACCGACGCCGCGCTCGCCGGCGACCTGCAGAAGATCAAGGACCTGGGCTTCAACATGGTCCGCAAGCACATCAAGGTCGAGCCGCAGCGCTGGTTCTACCACGCGGACCGGCTCGGGCTGCTGGTGTGGCAGGACATGCCGAGCATGGGCGAGGCGCCCGGCACCGCGGCGCAGCACGCGCAGTGGGAGACCGAGGTCGGGCAGATCGTCGACGAGCACCGGTCGTCGCCGGCGGTGATCGTGTACGTGCCGTTCAACGAGGGCTGGGGCGAGTGGAACCTCGCCGACACGACCCGCGTCGTGCAGAACGTCAAGAACCAGGACCCGACCCGGCTCGTCAACGCGCACAGCGGCTACAACTGCTGCAACTCGAAGGGCGACCCCGGCAACGGCGACATCCAGGACTGGCACTGGTACGTGGGTCCGAACTCGCCGACCCCGACGAGCACCCGCACCGCGGTCCTCGGCGAGTACGGCGGGCTCGGCGTGCGCTCCGCCGGCCACGAGTACAGCCCGAACGGCCAGTACTTCATCTACGAGTCGCACCCGAGCGGGCTGTCCGCCACCGACCGGTACGTGAGCCTGCAGACCCAGGCGCTCAACCTCGTCTACAGCCGGGGGCTGGCCGCCATGGTCTACACGCAGCCCTTCGACGTTGAGGGTGAGGTCAACGGCTTCTGGACCTACGACCGGCAGGTCCTCAAGTACGACCAGACGCGGATCCGCAACGCCAACCAGCAGCTCATCGCGGCCTCGAAGCGGCTCAACACCGCCGGCCCGCCGCCCGGGCGCAACGTCACCGGCCCCGGCGGCAAGTGCGTCGACATCGCGGCGGACGACACCGGAACCAACGGCTCCGCCGCGCAGCTGTGGGACTGCCAGCTCAACGCCGTCGACCAGCGCTGGTCCTGGAGCGGCACCGCGCTGCAGACGCTCGGCCGCTGCCTGGACGCGACGGGCAACGGCACCGCCAACGGCACCCTCATCCAGCTGTGGGACTGCAACGGCGGCGGCGCACAGCAGTGGGTGCCGCAGAGCAACGGCTCGCTGCGCAACCCGCAGTCCGGCCGCTGCCTCGACTCCCCCAGCGGCTCCACGGCCAACGGTGCCCGGCTCCAGCTCTGGGACTGCAACGGCAGTGGCGCGCAGGTCTTCCGCCTCGGCGGCGGCTCCCCCGGCGCGACGTTCGTCAACGGCCCCGGCGGCGCGTGCGTCGACGTCGCCGCCGACGACACGGGCGGCAACGGCGCCGCGGTCCAGCTGTGGGGCTGCCAGCCCTTCGCGGTCGACCAGCACTGGGCCTGGGACGGCACGGCGCTGCGCACGCTGAACCGCTGCATGGACGCCACCGGCAACGGCACCGCCAACGGCACCCTCATCCAGCTGTGGGACTGCAACGGCGGCGGCGCACAGCAGTGGGTGCCGCAGCCGGACGGCTCGCTGCGCAACCCGCAGTCGGGCCGCTGCCTGGACTCCCCGAACGGCTCCCCGGACAACGGGGCCCGGCTCCAGCTCTGGGACTGCAACGGCAGCACCGCGCAGGTGTTCCTGAAGCAATAACGATCGTGGGTATGGCGGGGGGTGGCGGTTCGCCGCCCCCCGCCATCGCGATTTGTCAAGAGTTGACAAAACTCGATATCGGCGGGAATCTCCGTAGTGAACGTCCCGCCCCCTTGAGAAGCGCCGCCCCGCCAGGTGTGCGCACGCCATCCCCAGCGTCGACGGCTGGTGCTGGCACGCGCGCTGACAACGATGTCGGAAGCGGCGAGACAACCCTCACCGAAACGGCAGGTTGCCGCATGACACTCCCCCGCCCCCGCACCACCCGCAGGCGTGCCTGGTTCGCGGCGGCCGCCCTCGCCGCGAGCCTGATCAGCGCCACCGTGTTCACCGAGCCCGCGGCAGCCGCCGCCGGCGACTGGTCGACCAGCTTCGAGGCCGGCGAACCGCAGCCGACCTGGACCAACAGCGTCGAGAACAGCAACGGCATCGGCGGCTACTGCTGCGCGCTGACCGGCATGGAGAGCATCCCGGGCACCGGAACGGCCCACACCGGGACGACCGCGCTGCTGTACTCCGGCAACGACCTGAGCGCGACGACGTCCTTCTCGTACAACCGGGTCTTCGACGTCGACATCCCGGTCGGTGCGGCCAGCACGCTGTCCTACTGGGTGTACCCCCAGTCCGGCGGGCATCTCGACGTCGCGGTCGACCTGATGTTCACCGACGGCACCAACCTGCGCGACTCCGGCGCGGTGGACCAGCACGGTGTGCGGGTGCACCCGACGTTTCAGGGCAACGGCTCGGTGCTGTCCTTCGACACCTGGAACTACGTCACGTCGAACATCGGCGCGGTCCGGGCCGGCAAGACGATCGACCGGATCATGGTCGCCTACGACCAGCCGCTGAACACGGGCCTGTTCCGGGGCTGGTTCGACGACATCCAGATCAGCGCCGACGGCGGCACCGCGGCCCGGCTGTCGGACTACGTCGACACCCGGCGCGGCTCCAACTCCAGCTTCAGCTACTCGCGCGGCAACACGTTCCCCGGCACGACGGTCCCGAACGGCTTCAACTTCTGGACGCCGGTGACCAACGGCAACAACGACAGCTGGTTGTACGAGTACAAGGCCACGACCATGCAGGGCTTCGCGATCAGCCACGAGCCGAGCCCGTGGATCGGCGACTACGCGCAGCTGCAGGTCATGCCGATGACCGGCGCGGTGAAGTCGACGCCCGACTCCCGCAAGTCGACCTTCAGCCACGGCAACGAGGTGGCGAAGGCGCACTACTACAAGACGCGGCTCGACACGTACGGGATCACGGCGGAGATCGCGCCGACCGACCACGCCGGCGTCATGCGCTTCACCTTCCCGTCCGCGGCGGAATCGGTGATCCTCTTCGACACCGTCGACAGCGCCAGCGGCTCGCTCACCGTCAACAACGCCAACCGGACGATCCAGGGCTCGATCAACCACCGCGGCCAGACGCTGTACGTGTCGGCCACCACGGACAAGGCGATCGCCGCCTCGGGCACCATCACCGGCCAGGGCGCGACCAGCTGGGTCCGCTTCGCCACCGCCGCGAACGAGCAGGTGACCCTGAAGATCGGCACCTCGTTCATGAGCGTCGCGCAGGCCACCGCCAACCTCAACCAGGAGGTCGGCGCGAAGAGCTTCGACACCGTGCGCGAAGAAGCCGCGACCCTGTGGGACTCGACCCTCGGCAAGGTCCGGATCGAGGGCGCGACCAGCGACAACCAGGTCACGTTCTACTCGAACATGTACCGCTCGTTCATGTACCCGAACAACCGCTCCGAGATGGTCGGCGGGGTCCGCAAGTACCACAGCCCCTACGACAACACGATCCACGACGGCCAGATGTACGTGAACAACGGCTTCTGGGACACGTCCCGCGCGGTCTGGCCGCTGTACACGCTGCTCACGCCGACGCGGACGGGCGAGATGCTCGACGGCATCGTCAACGCGTACAAGAACTTCGGCTGGACGCCGCGCTGGACCGGGCCCGGCTCGATCGACATCATGGTCGGCACCAACCAGGACCTGGCGTTCGCCGACGCGTACATGAAGGGCGTCCGCAACTTCGACTACCAGGCGGCGTACGCGTCGATGGTGAAGAACGCGAGCACCTACTCCGGCGCCGGCAACAAGGGGCGCAAGGCCATCCAGACGTCGGTGTTCAAGGGGTACGTGGCGACCGACGTCCTCGGCGAGTCGGCGGCGTGGACCCTGGAGGACGCGACCAACAACTTCGGCATCGCGCAGATGGGGCAGGCGCTCGGGTACACCGAGGACGCCGCCTACTTCCGCAACCAGGCGCTCGACTACACCAACCTGTTCTCGCAGTCCGTCGGGTTCTTCCGCGGCAAGCAGAGCAACGGCGCGTGGCGCACCACCGACGCGAACTTCAAGCCCAACGAGTGGGGCTGCGAGTTCACCGAGGGCGCGCCGTGGCACTACGCGACCGCGGCACCGCAGGACCCCAACGGCATGGCCAACCTGTACGGCGGCAAGGCCCAGCTGTCGGCGAAGATCGACGCCGTGCTCGCCGCGCCCCGGGACTTCCTGCCCGGCTGCTACGGCGGGACGATCCACGAGATGTCCGAGGCGTACGACACGAACATGGGCCAGTACGCGCACTCCAACGAGCCCATCCACCACATGCTCTACATGTACAACTACGCCGGCACCCCGGCGAAGACGCAGAACCAGGTCCGGCGCGTGCTCACCACCCTCTACAACTCCGGTGCGGGCACCGGCAACGGGTACCTCGGCGACGAGGACAACGGTGAGATGTCGGCGTGGTACGTGTTCTCCGCGATGGGCTTCTACCCGGCGCGGATGGGCTCGACCGACTACACGATCGGCGCGCCGCTGCACCCGAAGACGACGATGACCCTGGAGAACGGCCGGACGTTCACGGTCAACGCGCCCGGCGTCAGCGACACCAACCGCTACATCCAGAGCGCCACCCTCAACGGCGTCAACTACACGAAGAACTACCTGACGCACGCCGACCTCACCGCGGGCGGCACGCTGAACTTCGTGATGGGCCCCAACCCGTCGTCGTGGGGCACCGGCGCCTCGGACATCCCCGGCTCGCTGACGAGCGGGACCGCCGCGCCGGTCCAGCTGAAGGACAAGGCCACCGGCAGCACCGTCACCGCGACCGCGGAGAACGGCACCGCCGAGGGCCGCGCGATGCTGGTCGACGACACCTCGATGACGAAATGGCTGGCCTTCGCGACCACCGCGACGATCACCTGCCAGCTCACCGCGCCGGCGACGGTCAAGCAGTACACGCTGACCTCCGCCGACGACGTGCCCGGCCGCGACCCTCGCAGTTGGACGCTGCAGGGCTCGAACGACGGCGTCACGTGGACGACGGTCGACACCCGCACGAACATCGACTTCGTCGACCGCCGCCAGACCAGAGCGTTCGTCATCTCGAACACGACGTCCTACAGCCGCTACCGGATCCAGGTGACCGCCAACCACGGCGCCGCCGAGACGCAGCTGGCGGAGTTCGAACTGCTCGCCTGACCTCCCCGCTCGAAAGGGGGCGGCCACCGGATCCGGTGGCCGCCCCTTTTCGACGGCTGCCGGCTGGCGCTGCGGCTGACCCCCGGACCGCCCGACCGCCACCGGCACCCTCCGCGGGCGCTACGGCCTCGACGCCGCCGCAGCCACCGACGCCGGCGGCCCCTCCCTGGGCCTGTGGTTCCACCTGCTCACGGGTGTTCTTGCCCTGCTCACGGGTGCCCTTGCCCCGCTTCTCAGCGCCGTCGGCCTCGTGATGATCGCCGCGGTCGACCGCCCGGTCCCGCCCGGCGCTCCTTGTCAGACGTTGACGACCGCGCTGTCCTCGTCGAACGCATCGAGCGCCGCGGCCAGCCCCATCATGTCCTCGTCGGCATGCCGCACCGCGAACCGCCGGTCGCCACCCGCACCGACGATCAGGACGTCGACACCGACCGGGTTGGCGACGAACGTCAGCCGCAGCGGGCCGCCCGCGTCGGGGGCCTCGCACTCGAACCACTGCAGGAACGGGTCGCTCTGCCTGACCCCGGGCACCGTCCCCTGCCGCACCTCACACCGCGGAAACGTCCACCCCCGCCGGCGCAGCGCGTCGAGCACCAGCCACTGCCCGCCCGTCGGGTGCACCATCACGGGCGTCACGCCGACGTCGACGGGCTTGCCCGCGACGGTGACCGTGGTCCGCAGCCGCACCGACACGGCCGGCAGGTGCTCCCCCGCGAAGTGCGTGAACGGCGTCTCCCACGGCAACGGCTGCTCGAACGGGATCGCCCGGCTCCGGCCGGCGGCCAGGGTGAACCCCGCCGACACCTCGCACCGCAGGAAGTCGACCTCGACGCCGCTGACCACCGTCATGAGCGTCACGGCCACCCCGTCCACGGCGAGGCCCTCCCGGGCGCCACCGAGATGCACCTGTCCGGCGGCCATCGTCCCCGGCCGCACCCCGCGCTCGTCGAGCGTCGCCGATCCGAACATTTCCGACGCTCCTCGCGCTCACAGCAGGAGCCAACACTAACACGTGACACTGTACGGTTGCCCGTTTCCGCAGCACACGCGACATCGCCACCGCCCCGGGGTACGAGACGGCGGCCATGCGTACATACCGCCCGGGCGGGCCCTGCATCAGGCCCAGATCAGACGCAACGCTCGAACGAGTAGTCGTAACCGGAGTCGAAGTCGCCGAAGTAGGCCAGGAGCCTGATCTTCTCGCCGTCGTTGGCGACCCTGAGCCGTTCGACCCTGGAGCCGGTGGAGGGCGGCACCGGCGCGAACGTGAGCGTCACGTAGGACTTGCCCGTTACCTCCCAGCCCCAGCTGCCGTCGAGCGTCGGCGTGACCGGCTGGTCGTACTGCCCGATCAGCCGCTGCCCGAGCTTCGCCGACATCCCGCTGATGGCGGCCGTGCCGTCGTCGCCGAGCTGCATCCGGTCGCCGTCGGCACCACACCACTCCCCGAGCACCTGCGACCGCTCGGTCGACTGGAAGGCCGACGGCCACGAGCCGCACGCAGCCAGCACCACGAGCACCCCCGGCGCCACCCATCGCCAAACGCCCACCGACTCCCCCTCACCCGCCCCCACCGCGCCACGAGCAGCCAGCACATCAACTTCACACCCACCCAGCCGCGGGCCAGAGAACCACCGCCTTACCCAACCCAAATCGACGGCCATGACAAGCAACCCGTCGCTCCGCACCGGTGGAGGGGACGAGAGTAGAGCAAGCCCCCGGCGCGAGCAGGTGGCGTCAGCAGCTCCGCGCAGTTCGCAGAACAAGCAATCCCCGGCACGAGCAGCGGGCGTCAGCGACTCCGCGCAGTTCGCAGAACAAGCAATCCCCCCGACGAACCCCAAGGCAAGGCAACCCGTCGCGACGCACCGGTTTGGAGGGGGCGAGGGTGGAGCAAAGCTCCCCCTGTGGGGAGCGAGCTCCGCTCGCGCGGGGAATGCGGAAACCGCCAATGCGAAACGCCCCCGGCGTGAGCAGGGGGCGTTAGCGGTTGTAGCGGGGACAGGATTTGAACCTGCGACCTCTGGGTTATGAGCCCAGCGAGCTACCGAGCTGCTCCACCCCGCGTCGGCTTGTCCAGATTAGCGCACGGGTGTCGCGTGCTCCAAATCGCTTACGGGTGACCGTGTCCGGCGTCACGCGGGGCCGCCGCACCGGAATGCGGCGGCCCCTCAACGCTCGACGTTGCTCAGCCCGACGGCGCCGGCGAGCCCGACGCTGCCGGGTTCGCGCTGGCCGGTGTGCTCGGCGATGCCCCCGGTGACGCGCTCGCCGAAGGGCTCGCCCCCGGGGCCGCGGCCTTCACCGCGGCCTCGTAGCGGGCGATCGCGTCCTGCAGGGTCTTGAGCGCCCGGCCGTACCCCTCGAAGTCCCCGGCGACCTGGGCCGCCTTGAGGTCGGCGATCGCTTTGTTCATGTCGTTGATCGCCGCCTGTACCTGCGGAGACCCGGTCTGGTTGCCGACCGGCGGCACCGTCGGCTCGGCGTTCTCGCCACTGCCGGGCACAGGCGCCTGGCCGGTCGCCTGTTTCACCAGCTCGGCCAGGCCGTCGGCGAGGTTGTTGGCGTAGGCCTTGTAGTTCGGCCCGTAGGCGACCAGGACCCTCTGCAGCGTCGGGAACGTCTTGTCGCTCTTCGTCCGCAGGTAGATCGGCTCCACGTACAGCATGCCCTCGGCGACCGGCAGGGAGAGCAGGTTGCCGTACATGACCTCGGAGTTACTGGAGCTGAACTGGGTGATCTCGCGCCTGGCGTCGGCGATGCCCGTCATCGTGCTGTGCATCTGCGCCGGCCCCTGCACCGCCGTGTCCGGCGGCAGCTCCAGGATCTCGAACACGGGCTTGCCGTCCACGTAGGACGCCGACATCAGCGCCGCCAGGTTGCCGCGGCTGCGCGGGGCGAGCGCCGTCGTGAGCTGGAACCGGGATTTGTCCTGGTTGGGCAGCTTGGCCACGATGTAGTACGGCGGCTGGTCCGCGGTCGGGTTCGCCGGGTTCTTCGGCACCTCCCAGAAGTCCTGGCCGGAGAAGAAGCCGTTCGGCGTGGTGACGTGGAAGCGGCTGAGCAGGTCACGCTGGACCTTGAACTGGTCCTCCGGGTAGCGCAGGTGGTCCTGCAGCGACTGCGAGATCGCCGAACGCGGCTTGACCAGCTTGTTGCCGAAGGCCTTGTTCCACGCCTTCAGGATCGGGTCGCTCTCGTCGAACGCGTAGAGGGTCACCTCACCCGTGTAGGCGTCGACGGTCGCCTTCACCGAGTTCCGCAGGTACGACACGTCCTGACGCGGCTCGGGGAACATCCGGCTGTTGGTCGACGAGTCCTGGATCGCGGTGTTCCAGTCGATGCGCTGCGAATACGGGTAGGTCGCCGAGGTGGTGTACCCGTCGACGATCCACTTGATCCTGCCGTCGACGACCGCCGGGTACGGGTCGCTGTCCAGCGTCAGGAACGGCGCGATCTTGCGAACCCGGTCCTCGGGGTTGCGCACGTAGAGCACCTTCGAGTTCTCGTTGAACACGCCCGAGAGCAGGAAGTTCGTCTCGCGGAACTCCGCCGCGTAGAGCAGCCGCCGCCAGTACGAGCCGACCGCGACGCCACCGGAGCCGTCGTAGCTGGAGTACTGGTCGCCGGCGTTGGCGGTCGGCCGGTCGAACTCGGCGCCGGTCGTGCCGGGCGCCTGGCCGGTGATCGCGTAGACGCCGCCCATCTGCTCGCCGTAGTAGATCCGCGGCTGCTGGACCGGGATCAGGTCCTGCGGGGACGCGCACTGCTGGCCCTGGTCGCCGACCGGCTTGGCCTGCTCGGTGAGGAACCCGGAGACGTAGAACGGCTGCCCGTTGCACACGACCTGGTTGGCCGGCGCGGCGACGAACCCGTAGCCGTGGGTGTAGACCGAGTGCCGGTTCTGCCAGTTGTTCTGCTGCAGCTGGTTGTAGTTGATCTCCCGGACCCCGACGACGTAGTCCTGCGTCTTGCCGTTGATCGTGTACCGGTCGATGTCCAGCTTCGGGTTGAACTCGTAGAAGCCGCGGACCTGCTGCTGCTGCGTGTACGTCTCACCGACGACGGCCGGGTCGAGCAGCCGGATGTTGTTGACCGTCTCGTCGTACGACGGCAGGTTCGTCGGCGGCTTCTCCGCCTTGGCCCCGTACGGCTTGACGTCGACCGTGTTCAGCCCGTACGCCAGCCTCGTGGCGTCGATGCTGCGCTGGAAGTACTGCGCCTCCTTCTGCAGCTGGCTCGGCTTCACCGTGAACGACTGCACCGCGGCCGGGTAGATCCCGCCGACCGCGACCGCCGACAGCGCCAGCAGGCCCAGCGCCAGGCCGGGCCACACGAGGTTGCGCATGAACGCGTTGGAGAACACCAGGATCGCGATCGCCACGACGATCGAGATCCAGGCGAGGATCTCCTTCGCCGGCAGCAGCGCGTTGATGTTGGTGTAGCCGGCGCCGTACAGCTCCTGGGTCGGGAACTTGTCCAGCAGCAGGCCGCGCCGGTCCAGGTAGTACGCACCGGCCTTGAGCAGCACGAACGCTGCGACCAGCGCGGTCAGGTGGGCGCGCGCCGCGGTCGTCATGCGCTCGCCGGCGCCCTGCAGCCGCACCCCGCCGAACAGGTAGTGCAGCGCGAGCGCGCCCAGCAGCGAGAAGACCACCGCGGTGAAGGCGACGCCCAGCACGTACCGCCAGAACGGGTATTCGAAGACGTAGAAGCTCAGGTCGACGCCGAACTGCTGGTCGGTCTGCCCGAACGGCGTGCTGTTGCTGAACAGCAGCCAGTCCTGCCAGTGCCCCTGCGCCGACAGGCCCGAGAACAGGCCGATCAGCCCGGACACCGCGACGACCCAGATCGTCATGTGCGGCAGCAGGAAGAGGCGGTAGCGGTCCAGCGCGTGCTGCTCCGCGGAGTGCGGCCGCAGCAGCGGGCGGGTCCTGTAGGCCAGGTAGAGGTTGCCGGCGATGACGAGCCCGACCGCCGCCCCGAAGATGAGGAACATCCACAGACGGGTCGTGAGCACCGTCGAGAAGACGCCCGTGTATTTGACCTCGGAGAACCACAGATAGTCGGTCCAGGCACCGACGACCCGGTCGAAGAGGGTGAAGAGCAGGAAGACGACCGCCAGCACGACGATCGTGACCCGACCACGTCGGCTCACCCTGGTCATCGGATTACGCATTACCACGGTCGGCTCCGCCCGTTCGCGTATGGAAACTCGTTCAGCGTAGTCATGGACCACACAACGGTGGTGTCCGACCGGCCCGCAACTGCTCGAGCGCGGCGAGCGCCTCGTCGGCGGTGCTGACCTTGATCAATGGCAGGCCCGGCTGGGCATTGGCGACGGCTTCCTCGCAGTTGGCCGCCGGGGTGAGGAAGACCTTGGCCTTCGCCTCCTTCGCCGCGACCAGTTTCTGCGGGATGCCGCCGATCGGCCCGACGTTGCCCTCGTCGTCGATGGTGCCCGTGCCGGCGATGATGATCCCGCCGGTCAGGTCCTCTTCCTTGATCGTGTCGATGATGCCGAGCGTGAACATCAGCCCGGCCGACGGCCCGCCGATGCGGTCCAGCTGGATCGACAGCTGGAACGGGTGCGGCTGGGACGTCTTGGCCACGACCCCGAGTCGCGGGTTGCCGTCGTCGCCGGCCTTCGTCGCGATGCTCGCGGTCGCCTTGTCGGTGCCGCGGGTGTACTCCACCTGCCGCGTCGTGCCGGCCGGCTTCGCCCGGATGAGCTCCGTGAGCTTCGCCAGCGACGTCACCGGGGTGCCGTCGATGGCGGTGATCACGTCGCCCTTCTGCAACTGCCCGACAGCCGGATAGCCCTCCGACACCTCGTCGACGGCCACCAGGACCGGATAGCCGAGCTTGCGCAGCGCGACCGTCTCCGCCGAGGACTGCGACGCCTGGAACTCCTTCTTGTTCTCGTCGTTGACCTGCTGCTCCGTGCGGTCCGGCGGGTAGATCAGCTCACGCGGCACGACCGCGCGGTCGTCCTGCCACCAGCCGAGCATGGCCTCGAGCAACGTCATCTGCGGCTGCACCGAAACCGTCGTCATCCGCAGCTGCCCGGCCGACTTCGTGACCGTCGCCCCGGTGACATTGATGATCGGCTTGCCGTCGTCGCCGGCGCCGAGCGTGTTGTACGTCGGTCCGGGCCCCATCTCGACGTAAGGCACCTTCAACACGGTCGTCTGCCAGGACAGCAACAGCAGCAGCAACGCGCCGACCAACACGGTCACGCCACGACGTCTCATGGCGGCGAGCCTAGCGCTCTCCGATTTCTGACATCGGAAGCGAGTACCTTTGGAACATGCCCGCAGACATCCCGTTCGGCTTCGGTCCGCCCGGCGGCGAGGTGCCGGATCCCAACGATCCGCGCCAGATGCAGCAATTCCTCAGCCAGCTGCAGCAACTGTTCGCCACGCCCGGCGGCGGCCCGGTCAACTGGGATCTGGCACGCCAGCTGGCGCAGGCCCACCTCACCGGCGGCGGACCCGCCGGCGGTCTCGCCCAGTTCCCGGTCGGCTTCGCCATGCCCGGCACCGCGGTTACGCCACCAGCGAACACGGCCGACCCTGACGCCGCGAAGCCGGTCGGTGACCCATCCGTGACGCCGGCGGAGCGCGCCGCGGTGATCGAGGCGCTGCGCCTGGCCGACCTGTGGATCGACCCCGAGTCGGCCCTGCCGTCCGGCGTGCGCTCCACCGCCGCGTGGAGCCGGGGCGAGTGGCTCAACACGACCCTGCCCGTCTGGCGCAAGCTCTGCGACCCTGTCGCCGCCAGGATGGTGTCGGCGATGACGGAGCTGGTCCCGGAAGAGATGCGCGCCCAGATGGGTCCCATGACCTCGATGGTCGCGTCGCTCGGCAGCGCCCTGCTGGGCGGTCAGCTGGGCACCGCCCTGGGCTCCCTCGCCGCCGAGGTCCTCTCCGCCGGCGACATCGGCCTGCCCCTCGGGCCCGCCGGCTCGGCCGCGCTCGTCCCGGCCAACATCGCCGAATACGGGCGGGGCCTGGAGATCCCCGACGACCAGGTGCGCCTGTACGTCGCCCTTCGCGAGGCCGCCCACCAGCGGCTCTTCGGCCACGTCCCGTGGCTGCGCGCCCACGTGTTCGCGGCTGTCGAGGCGTACGCGGCGGGCATCCACGTCGACCGCGAGGCGATCGAGGAGGCGATGAGCCGCATCGACCCCTCGACCCTCAGCAGCGACCCGCAGGAGCTCGTCCTGGAGGGCATCTTCACCCCCGAGGACACGCCGCAGCAGCGTGCCGCGCTCGCCCGGCTGGAGACCGCGCTCGCCCTCATCGAGGGCTGGGTCTGCCACATCGTCGACCGCGCCGCCGGCGACCGCCTCCCCGACGTGGTCCGCCTCTCCGAGGCCTTCCGCCGCCGCCGCGCCGCCGGCGGCCCTGCCGAGCAGACGTTCGCCGCCCTGGTCGGCCTCGAGCTGCGCCCCCGCCGCCTCCGCGAGGCCACCGCCCTGTGGGCGGCCCTGGCCGAGCACCGCGGCGTCGCGGGCCGCGACGCGCTCTGGGACCACCCAGACCTGCTGCCCGACGAGGAGGCGTTCGCGGACCCGGACCTGTTCGCCCGGACCCAGCTGGACCTGAGCGACCTCGGCTTCGCCGACGGCCTCAGCAACCTCGGCCTCACCGACGAGAAGCCGTCGAAGGACCCCTCCGGCCCTGCCGCCGGCGACACCCCGCCCACGCCGGACCCCGGCGCCGACCCCAGCAAGCCGGGCGACGAGCCAAACCCCTGACATAAGCGGAGGCGACCGCGGGGGGTCCATCACGGCAGGCAACGGCCCATGGACCTCCCAACCCGCTCACCGCGACCCAGACGCTTCGCCCCGCCGGTCTTTTCGCAGCACCCCAGCCCGCCTGCGGATACGAACGCCCGACCACCGCGACCCTTCGCGCTGCCAGTCTCTTCGCAGCACCTTCTCTCTTCGCAGCACCTTCGAGCCGCCAGACGGCGCCCCTCACGGCAGGCGAGCCGTGCTGCTGACCTGCGACTCGCGGCACCGCCCGAGCGATCCTTCCGGGCCGACGCTTCCCTCGCCACCCTCCGGGCCAGCGCTTCTCTCGCCATTTGCCGCGGGTCAGGGTTCCGAGGTTCTTTTGATCCCGAACATGCCGCCGGCGACCCAGCCACCTCTCAGCGCGACGTACATGCCGGCCGCCGCCGAGCGGTCCTTCCTGGCCAGCGCTTTCTCGCGACAAGCGAGCTGTGCGCCGATCCCCCACCCGCAGCACGGCCCGCACGGTCCCTCGCGACCGGCTTCCCCTCGTGCCAGCGGTCCTTGGCAGCAGGCATTCCCTACCCCACGTGCCGGCGGTCCCTTGCACAGGCATTCGCTGGCGGCAGGCGGGCACTCTGTCAGCCACCAACTCGCGGTCGACAGGCCCCGCGGCCACCAGCTCTCGGCAGACTCTCGGCAGACAGGCCCCGTGGCTGCAACTCGCGCCCGACAAGCCTGCGACTGCGACTCGCGGCCGACAAACCTGCGGCTGCAACTCGCGGCCGACGGGTCCACGGCTGCGACTCGCGGCCGACGGGTCCGCGGCTGGCGGAGCCGTGCGGCCGGCGGGAAGGGGTGGCCGGCGCAACTCGAGCGACCGGAGCGAAGACCCGAGGGGCCCGAGCGACCGGAGCGAAGACCTGGGGAGCGAAGACCTGAAGGGGCCGACGACTCGAGCGGTTGGCTGGAGGGCGGCGGCGTTCCCAGGCGACGTTCTCAGGGGGAGCGAAACAGGTGCTGAGGCGGTCCACGCCCCTCGCTGGGAGCGTTACGCCACCAGGTTCGAACGGCGCTGACCGGTCAATCACACCGTACCTCAGGCCACCTAATTGACCTTGTCGATCTCGCTCTCCGCAGCCCTCCCCTCACGGAAAGCGGCGATTCAGGAGAGCAGGGATCGGGTGGCGTCCCAGCCGTCGAGGGCCATGTCCAGGTGGCGGAGGTCGTCGGGGGTGCGGAGGCGGTGCCAGCCGGGGGCGGCGGCGACCATCGTCGGTTCGGGGGCGGGGCGGCGGGCGGTCGCGACGGCGGCGGTCTCGGGGTCCAGGTCGGGCAGCCAGGAGGGGACCGGCAGGCGGCACGCCAGGCCCAGGAGGCCGCCGCCCGCGGCGGGGGCGACCGCGACCGTCCGGGTCGACAGCGGGCGGATCATCTTGCCGATCAGCATGGCCGGCAGGTCGGGGGCGTCGGCCATGAGGACGACGGCGCGTTCATGGCCGTCGGCGGCGGCGGCGGCGAGGGCCGCGCGGATCGAGAGGGTCGGCAGCTCGTACTGCGGCATGCCCGGCCACGCGATCTTCGAGGCCAGGGGCAGGTCGGCGGGGAGGGCGGCGATCGCCGGCTGGACGAGTGGCAGCGGGGCGATCAGGTCGACGACGTCCTCGGCCAGGGCGGCGCGCCATGAGGCCGGGTCGATGCCGGGCGGCGACCACGGGGTGGGTATGAGGAGCACGATGACGGCGGCCGAGACGCCCTGCACCGTTGAGGCAGCCGGGGCGCCACTCAAAGCCGGCTCGCCAGCAAGAGCCAGCTCGCCAGGAAAAGCCGGGTCGTCAGGAAAAGCCGGGTCGTCAGGGAAGGCGGGGTCGGTCATTCAGTGATCCCGAGACCCGCTGCCGCTGACACCCCCTCAAGATACCCCCGCGCCCGCTCCGACTTCGGGTAGCGGCCGACCAGTGCCCAGAAGGCGGCGCTGTGGTTGGCGATGACCAAGTGTGACAGCTCGTGCAGCAGCACGTAGTCGATCACCCAGTCCGGCATCTCCTGCACCCGGTGCGAGATGCGGATGGTACCGTCTGCCGGCGTGCACGAGCCCCAGCGCCCGTTCTGGTTCTGCACCCAGCGAACGCTGGTCGGGCGGGCGGCGTTGGGGTGGTCGGGCAGGTAGCGGGCGGCGAGTCGCTGCGCGCGTGCCGTCAGCTCGCTGTCGGTGCGCCGGGCACGCTGCTCGCGGACGGCCAGGCGCTCCAGCATGCGATCGACCCACTCGCGCTCCTCCGCCCGGGAGAACTGCGCGGGGATCAGCACGACGACCCGCTCACCATCACGGTAGGCAGACACCGTACGTCGGCGGCGCTTGCTGCGCCGCACTTCGATGACCGGCTTACGTGTCATGCCGGCCCCCTCAGGGTACCGCTCACGGAGGAACGCTAGCCGGAAACGGCCATCCCTCCGCAAGGGCCAATCTCGCGGAGGGCGCCCGTATGTCACCCATTCGTGGCGGCTCGCCGGAAAGATTCCACCGGTCGTCGGCCTGCTGAGGCCACTTGGCGGCATTTCATCCACAGCAACCCACACGTTGCCCACACAGTTATCCCCAGCCTGTGCATAGTGTGTAGCGTGCGGTTAGAGGAAGATCTTCCGATTACGCTCGGCGTGTCCCGTCTTACCGCACTTTCCCCGAGTGTCCGACAAGGCACACTCACCACGTCGACCTAGCTGGTCAACACCGGTGCGTGGCACCGGACCGAGATGAGGAGGGCATCGTGGCCGAGACGTACAACGGCTACTGCGTCAAGTGCAAGGAGAAGCGGGACTTCGAGGGCGAGATCGCGATCTCGAAGACGGGCATGAAGATGGCCAAGGGTGCCTGCCCGGTCTGCGGCACCACGGTCAACCGGATTCTCGGCAAGGCCTGAGACGCAAACAGGCACGGCCGCCGTCGGCGGGCCGTACACATCGGCTCCTCGCCGCCCCCGCCCGGCGCGTGAGCCCCGAGATCGTCGCGCTAGTGCAGCAAGGTTGGCCCGCGCGCTTTACAGCGTTTGCGCCTTTCCCTGTGGACAACTCGGCGGCTGGCTGTGGACAAGTCCGGCCGGCGGTGGATATCCCTGTGGACAACCACCCCGGCCGGAGTCTGCGCCGGTGGCAGTCTCCGGTCATGCGACCGACACTCCTGCCGAACCTCCGCCGCCTGTGGCGTGACAGGCAGACCGTCCAACTCGGCACCGACCCTGCCGGCGCCGTCGTGCTGCACCTGTGCCGGCCGGAGCTGGCCCGGGTGCTGGACCTGCTCGACGGCGCGCACACCGAGGCCGCGGTCGTCGCGGCCGGGGAGGCGCTCGGCCTGACCTCGGCGGAGGTGCTCAGCCTGGTGCAGGCGCTGCGCGACGAGGGGCTGGTCGTCGCCGCGCACGCGCTCGTCCCGGCCGGCCTGCCGGCACCGATGCACCGCCGGTTGAGCGTCGAGGCCGCCGCGATCGCCCTGCGCCTGCGCCAACAAGCCCCACCGCCCCACACAGCCCACCGCGACACCGCCCACAGCAACACGGCAGCTCCCAGCAACGCGACAGCCCACAGCAACACGGCAGCCCACAGCGACGCGGCAGCCCTCAGCAATACGACAGCCCGCAGCGACGCGGCAGTCCACAGCAATACGACAGCCCTCAGCGACGCGACCGGGACACCGCGGCACAAAGCGGGCGCGCGGAGGAAGCCTGCGCGGACCGAGCTGCCGCGGAACGCACCCGCGGAGGTGCTTCGCCGCCGGTACGCCTCCCGTGTCGTCATCGCGGGGGACGGCCCGCTGCTGGCACCGCTCGCGGCGCTGCTCGCCGCCAGCGGGGTCGGGCACGTCGACCCGGTCGTCGACGGGGTCACCGGCATCGGGGACGTCCTGGTCGGCGGTCTGCTCGCCGACGAGGTGGGAGTTTCACGGGCGGTCGCGACCGGCAGCGCCGTCGCCAGGTACGCGCCGGGGGTCGACCTGTCCGCGGCCCGGACCGACCACGTCGACCTCGTGGTGCGGGTCGGCGACCGCCACCCACCCGCGCTCGCCGGCCGGGGGCTGCGGCTGGCGAGCCTCGCCCGGCTGGAGCTGACCGTCCGGCTCGGGACCGTGCTCGTCGGTCCGCTGGTACGACCAGCCGCCTCCCCCTGCCGCGCCTGCCTGGACCTGCACCGGCGGGACCGCGACCCGATCTGGCCGGTCCTCGCCGCGCAGCTCGCCACCGCCCCGCCCGGCGACGGGGAGCCGTGCGCGTCGGCGACGGCGCTCGCGGGGGTGGCGTTCGCCGCCGACGAGGTGCTCGCGTTCCTCGACGGGGCGGCGTCGCGGACCGAGGCGGCGATCGTCGAGATCCCCCGTGCCGGTGAGCTGAGACGCCGGGAATGGGTGGCGCATCCGCGCTGTGACTGCCGTCGCCGTCGTCGTGCAGCGCAGAACGGGTAAGAATGACGTGTGACCGAGATCCCTAGGGGCGCAGTCGCCCGCACCGCACGACTGGCGTCGCTTCCTCTCGGGCTGGCCGGGCGGGCCGCACTCGGCCTGGGCAAGCGAGTGACCGGTATGGCCGCCGATGTGGTGTCCGCCGATGTCCAGCGGCGCACCGCCGAGCACTTGTTCAGCGTGCTCGGGCAGCTCAAGGGCGGTGCGATGAAGATGGGGCAGGCGCTGTCCGTCTTCGAGGCGGCGCTGCCGGAGGAGCTTGCCGGGCCGTACCGGGCGGCGCTGACCAAGCTGCAGGAGGCCGCCCCGCCGCTGCCGGCCGCCAGCGTCCACGCCGTGCTGCGCGAGTCGCTGGGTGAGGACTGGCGGCAGCTGTTCAAGGAGTTCGACGACAAGCCGGCCGCCGCAGCCAGCATCGGGCAGGTTCACAAGGCCGTGTGGGCCGACGGCCGCGAAGTGGCCGTGAAGGTGCAGTACCCGGGCGCCGGCGAGGCGCTGCGGTCGGACCTGAACCAGTTGGCCAGGTTCGCCGGGCTGTTCAAGGCGATCCAGCCGGGGCTCGACGTGAAGCCGCTCGTGCAGGAGATCCGCGACCGGGTCACCGAGGAGCTGGACTACGAGCTGGAGGCGGCGTCGCAGCGCGCGTTCGCGGCGGCGTACGACGGCGACCCGGACATCTGCGTGCCGCAGGTCCTCGCGTCGTCCCCCCGGGTGCTCGTCACCGAGTGGATCGAGGGCGTCTCGCTGTCGACGATCATCGCGTCCGGCACCGTCGAGGAGCGCGACGCGGCGGGCACCCGGATGGTGCTGCTGCACTTCTCCGCCCCTGCCAGGGCTGAGCTGCTGCACGCCGACCCGCACCCCGGCAACTTCCGCATGCTGCCCGACGGCCGTCTCGGCGTCCTCGACTTCGGCGCGGTGGCCCGCATGCCCGGCGGGCACCCGGAGGTGATCGGCCGCCTGACCCGCCTCGCCCTCGCCGGCGATGCCGAGGCGGTCCTGACCGGCCTGCAGGATGAAGGCTTCGTGAAGCGCGACGCGAACATCGACGCGGCGGCGGTGCTGAGCTACATCAGGCCGATGCTGGACCCGATCGCGGAGCCGAGGTTCCGCTTCAGCCGGGCGTGGCTGCGCGCCGAGGCGGGCCGGCTCGCCAACCCGAAGAGCCCCGCGTACGCGATGAGCCGCCAGCTCAACCTCCCGCCGTCGTACATGCTCGCGCACCGGGTGACGCTCGGCTCGATCGGCGTGCTGTGCCAGCTGGAGGCCGAGGCCCCATACCGCGAGATCATCGAGCGCTGGCTACCTGGCTTCGCCGAGCCGACGAAGAAGCCCCGCCGCCGTAAGTCGGAGTAGCCACCCGGCACCGGACGCGGGCGCGGTGATCCACGGACAGAACTGGCTGTGGGAACGACCAGAAATCGCCTTCGATCACCGTGTCGATCTGGAAGCCGCCCCCAGCGCGGAGACAAGCGGAGACACGAGGCGCGGAGACAAAGACGGGCGGGCCTCCCGGTGGCACCGGGAGGCCCGCGCTGTGCGTTGCGGTCAGTGTCGGCTCAGCTGACGCTCCTGCTCACGGCGGGCGCGCATCGCGATCTGACGGGCGGACGAAGAAGCCTCAGAGTGACGGACAGCCTGAGGCTGACGCATTCGGGCTCGGGACAGCGCTTCGTGGAGTAGTTGCAAGGACACGGTCATGCTCCTCAGGGAGATGGTGCGAAGGTCGGTGAGTTGAAGCCGGGTCGGCTGCGCGGCGCGCAGGCCTCGGCTGGCTGGCAACGGATGTGCGCTCATGTCAGGCCGCCACGCTCGCGGCCACGGCCGCGGTGCGAGCTGCGACCTCGACCCGCAGGACGGCGTCGCGAGCGACGTCCTCCTTGCGCGGACGGCCACGCGGACGCTTCCGCGGGACGACCGCACCGCGCTCGAAGATCTCGCCACCCCAGACACCCCAGGGCTCGGCGCGCTCGATGGCACCGGCCAGGCACTCGACGCGCAGAGGGCACTCCACGCAGAGCGACTTGGCCAGCTCGAGCTCCGCCGGCGAGTCGGCGAACCACAGGTCCGGGTCGAAGGTGCGGCACGGCAGGTCGGACTTCACGCCCCGAGCAGCGACAAGGAGACGCTCGTCGGTGCTCTCGACGCGCACATCGCGCGATGCCAAGGCCAGGCTCATCCCGGTCACCCCTTTCTGTTTCTCGATCGTTTGGTGGTGATCGTCGGTGCAAATGACTGAGGCCGCGGATCCCGGTGTCGGGTTCCGCGGCCTCGAGGTGAGCCGGTAAGTCGGTCTGGTTAGACCGGCCTGCCTCGAGGTGGTGTGCCGCGGACTCCGCCGTTGGGCTTCGGAGCCGTCAGGTCGTGCTTGTCGTTCGCGGTGAGCCCACTGGTCCCCTGAACCTGGACTCCCCGCCGGTCGAGCAGCTGGACGCCAACGGCGGGCATCTGCTCAACGGTGCGGTCGCGCTCGATGGTGCTGGTGGTGCTGCTGGTGCCGGTGGTGCTGCTGATGCCTCGGCCGGCCTCGCGGCCCAGAACCGAGACGCCCTGGGCTTCGAAGCCGCCCAGATCGATCGCGGAAACCGCGGTGCCCTGGATTTCGACGCCGCCCGGGACCGAGACGCCGCCCAGGGCCGCGACGCCACCCGTGACCGCGAAGGAAGCGATCGGGGCAGCGGCCGGAGCGGAGGCAACGGTCGGGACCGGGAAGGCCGAAGCGAAGGCGCCTCTGACGGCAGACTCCTGCCACAGGGCGGAGGCCGACGCCGGGGACGGGGCGCAGAGGGCATGCAACGCCGGCTGCTGCTCGGCTGAGATATAGAGCTTCACGGGTCGCACCTTCTCTCCACACTCGTCATGGGTCGGCCGCCGGGGCTCCGGCGTTCGTGTTCGCAGGCTATGTCGCGTCTTCAGGGTAGGGCAATCGAATTTCCGGGAAAACTTCTTGTCACTTTTCAGCCCATCGACATCAGTCGCTCCCGGCGAGGTCCTCGACGGTGCGGCCGGACACCAGCGCGAGCACGTCGTCGCCGTAGAGGCCGAGCTTCCGGGGGCCGATGCCGGCGATGACGGCGAGCTCCTCGCGGCGGCCGGGGCGGCGCTCGGCGATCGCCGCGAGAGTGACATCTGTGAATACAACGAAGGGCGGGACCTTGTGCACGGCGGCGAGCCGGGCCCGCCAGTCGAGCAGCCTGGCCAGCAGCTCCTCGTCGCGGTCGGACGGGCAGCCGGTGCAGCGGCCCAGCTTGCGCTCCGGCCCGCTGAGCAGCCCGGCGCCGCAGACCCGGCACGAGACGGCGACGGCGCGCTTCACCCGGGCGGTCACCTCGCTCTTGCCGATCCCCGGCGCGCTCCTCGCGAACGAACCAGAACCGGAACCGGAGCCGGACGAGCGCCCCGGCTCCAGTGCCGGCAGGAATCGGGTGGCGCGCCGGGGCCGGCCGCCGGGCGTGCGGGCGCCGGCGTAGGACAGCCAGAGGGTGTGGCGCGCGCGGGTGACGCCGACATAGAGCAGCCGGCGCTCCTCCTCGACCGCGTCGGGGGTGCGGGCGTGGATGACGGGCATCGTGCCCTCGGCGAGGCCGACGAGGAACACGGCATCCCACTCCAGGCCCTTCGCCGAGTGCAGCGACGACAGCGTGACCCCGGCGACCGTCGGCACGTGCTGCAGGGCCGCGCGGCGGGCGAGCTCTTCGTTGAACGCTTCGAGTCCGAGCGTCGGCATGCTCTCGGCGAGCGTGACGAGCGCCGACACCGCCTCCCACCGCTCGCGGGAGGCACCGCCGGCGGGGATCTGGTCGGCGCGCCAGCCGACGCCCTCCAGGGCCTTGGTGACCGACTCGGTCAGGGGTGCGCCGGGGTCGAGCGACCTGGTCGCGGCGCGCAGCGCGATCATCGCCTGGCGGACCTCGACGCGCTCGAAGAACCGCTCGGCGCCGTGCACCACGTAGGGCACCCCGGCCTCGGCGAGGGCCTCCTGGTAGACCTCGGACTGCGCGTTGACCCGGAACAGCACGGCGATCTCCTCTGCCGGCGTGCCGGAGGCGATGATCTCGCCGCAGCGGGCGGCGACGGCGGCGGCCTCCTGCGGCTCGTCGGTGAACGAGCGCAGGACCGGCTCGGCGCCCGGCGGGCGCTGCCCGATCAGCTCCAGGCGCAGCCGGGCCAGCTCGCCGCGGGCCTGGCCGATGACCGAGTTGGCCAGGGCGACGACCTGAGGGGTGGACCGGTAGTCACGGACGAGCCGGATGACGGTGGCGCCGGGGTGGCGGCGCTTGAAGTCGACGAGATAGGTCGCGCTGGCGCCGGTGAACGAGTAGATCGTCTGGCTGGCGTCGCCGACGACGGTGAGGTCGTCGCGGTCGCCGAGCCACGACTCCAGCAGCCGCTGCTGCATCGGGTTGACGTCCTGGTATTCGTCGACGACGAAGTGCCGATACTGCGAGCGGATCTGCTCCGCGACGTCCTCGTGCTCCTCCATGGCCCAGATCGCGGCCCGGATCATGTCCTCGAAGTCGATCACGCCGTGGGCGCGCTTGACCCGCTCGTAGGCGGCATAGACCTCGCCCACCTTGGCCGCGTCGAACGGCGGCTCGCGCAGCGCCTTGCCCGCGGCGACCGCATAGTCGGCGGGCTCGATCAGCGACGACTTGGCCCATTCGATCTCGCTGGCGAGGTCGCGGGCGCCGGTGCCGTCGATCTTGACGCCGGCGCGGGTGGCGGCGAGGCCGACCAGGCGGGCCTTGCTGTCCAGCAGCTCGGGCATCTCGCGGCCGGAGAAGAGCCGCGGGGCGAAGTAACGGACCTGGCGCAGCGCGGCGGCGTGGAACGTGCGGGCCTGGACGCCGCCGGCGCCGAGCTGGCCGAGGCGGGCGCGCATCTCGGCGGCGGCCCGGGCGGTGAACGTGACGGCGAGGACGTGCTGGGCGCGGACGTGCCCGGAGCGGACCCGGTGGGCGATGCGGTGGGTGATCGCCCTGGTCTTGCCCGTGCCGGCGCCCGCGAGGACGCACAGGGGGCCGGCCGGCGCAGTGACCACGGCAGCCTGCTCCGGGTCAAGACCTGCGAGTGGGTTTGAGGAGTCCGCCACAGGTAGGCATCATTCCAGCCGGGTATGACGTTTCCGCCGAAGTACCTACCGGAACCGACAGCGATCCCAACGAGGAGACCACCGGATGCTGACCATGTACTCGACCACGTGGTGTGGCTACTGCCACCGCTTGAAGTCGCAGATGGATCGCGAGGGCATCCAGTACCAGGTCGTCGACATCGAACGGGACCCGGAGGCGGCGAAGTTCGTCGAGAGCGTCAACGGCGGCAACCAGACCGTCCCGACCCTGAAGTTCGACGACGGCACGGCACTGACGAACCCGACCATCGTCCAGGTGAAGGCGCAGCTGGCCAACGCGGTCAGCGGCTGACCGCCCGAAGCGCGCCGATCCCTTCACACCGCGCGGCCGGCTCACTACGGTGGCCGGCATGCGGGTAGCTCGCGACTACGCCGTCGGCACCCCGGAACCGGGCAGACCCACCCGAGCCGCCCCGGAGCGGCCTCGGGTGGCCGACCCGGGGCGCCGGCGGCGCATCGCCGGTTACCTGTCCGGCGGCGCCGCGATCGGGCACGGGCACGGCGTGCTGCGCACCGACGGGGTGTGGGTGTGGCCGGAGCGGTTCGTCGCCGAGATCCTCGACGACGGGCTCGCCCCCGAGCCCGACCTGCTGCGGCACATGGAGCGGCAGGACTTCCGCGCGCCCGACCCGGAGCCCGGCGCGCGGCTGACCGACGACGCGCTGCGCGCCTGGCGGGCCGGGCCGCCGCCCGCCCCGCGGCTGCTCGTCACGTACTTCGTCCGGCTCGACGGCGAGACGGACCCGGAGGCGCCGCTGTCGCTGCTGCGCCGGGTCGTCGACCCCGCCGGGCGGGTGGCGGAGGAGGCGGTGTGGCGCGATCTCGGCTGGCACCCGACGCAGGCGTTCGCCGCGCACAGGATCGACCACGACATCCGCGAGGTGACCCCGGCCCACGCCGCCGGGGTCCTCGACCGCTGGTGCGAGCAGTGGCACCGGGAGGCCGTCAACCGAGGTCGGGGCCGAGCCACTCCGTGATCAGGTAGTGCGCGATCGACGCGGGGAAGGGCAGGCCGAAGGCTCGCGAGCTGCCATCCAGTACCGCGGCGATCTCGACACGGGAGAACCATCGCCCCTCGAGGATCTCCTCCTCGTCGACGACGACCGTCGCCCCGACCGGCGCGGTGGCGTGGAACCCGAGCATCAGCGAGCCCGGGAACGGCCACGGCTGGCTCGCCACGTAGGTGACGCCGCCGACCCTGACGCCGACCTCCTCGAGCACCTCCCGCGCGACCGCCATCTCCGCGGACTCGCCCGGCTCGACGAACCCGGCGAGCGTCGAGTAGCGCCGGATCCCGCCGGCCGCCGGCCACTGCGCGTTGCAGCCGAGCAGGCACCGCCCGTCCGGCCCCTCGACCCCGTCGTGCACCAGCATGATCACGGCCGGGTCGGTGCGCGGCCACAGCGTCTCCGCGCCGTCCTCGGTGGTGCGGACCCACCCCGCCTGCGCCGGGACCGTCAGTTTGCCGCTGAGGGGGCTGTACGGGTGGCGCGAGTGCCAGTTGGCCAGCCCGACGGCGGTGATGAACAGCCCGGCCGGCAGGTCCGGCAGCGCGTGCCCCACCTGCCGCAGATTCACCCGCCTGGTGCCGGGCAGCACGGTCACGTCCGCGGCGACGGCGAAGTAGACGGTGCCGTCGGTGTCCTCGCCGAGGAAGAACCGCTCCCCCTGCGGCGCGTCGGCTGGGTCGATCAGGACGAGCTCGGGCGGGTCGTCGCCGCGCACCAGCATGTGCCCGTCGTCGACGACCACCACGCGGGCCCGCGACCAGGCCTCTTCCAGCCATGTCGCGTCGGTACGGCGGTGCGCCGCCCGATCCAGCGGTCCCCGGGCGAGCGGGGGGCCGGGCCGGGCGGCAGCGGCTAACTCGGTCATGCCGCCACCTCCGCTACGCTCCGGCGCCGGCCTGACCCGAGGACTGCGCCCATGGTGCCCAGCCCTCCGCTGCGCTCCGGCCCGGTCACGATGCCGCTCGGGTGACCGCCGTCAGCGCGGCCAGGGGCTGCTCGATCTTCTCCGCGTCGCCGAGGACGACCGCCGCGATCCGCGACGGCGCCAGGTACCGCGCGGCCGCGGCCGCCACGTCGTCGCGGCTGACGCGGGCGAGCCGGGCGGCGTGCTCGGCCAGGTAGTCCAGGCGCAGCCCGAAGCCGGCATACGTGGAGACCAGCCCGGCCAGCCCCGCCTGCGTCGACATGCCCAGCTGGAGGGTGCCGAGCGCGTACTGGCGGGCCTGCTCCAGCTCGTCCTCCTTCGGCGGGATGCTGGCCAGCCGGCCCAGCTCGTACAGCGTCTCCAGCAGCGCGGGGCCGGTCACCTCGGTCGCGACCTCGGCGGCGACGACCAGCGCCGACCCGGCGACGGCGTGCTCGACGAGGGAGTGCGGCCCGTACGTGTAGCCCTTGTCCTCACGGATGTTCTCCACCCAGCGGGAGGAGAAGTAACCGCCGAAGACGAGGTTCGCCAGCTGGAGCGCCGCGTGGTCGGGGTGCCGGCGGGACACCGCGGGCAGCGCTAGGCGCAGCGACGACTGCACGGACCCGGGCCGGTCGACGAGCGTCAGCGGCCCCGGCTTCAGCTCCGGGGTCGGCGGCAGGTCCACGGTCGTGCCCGCGCCGTCCCACTTCGCCAGCATCCGCTCGGCGGCCGCGATCGCCTTGTCGGGCGCGATGTCGCCGACGATGACGAGGGTGGCGCCGGCCGGGTGCAGCCGCTCGGCGTGCAGCGTGCGCAGCGTGCCGGGGGTGACCGCCTCGACGTGCTCCGGCGCCGGGGTCTGCACGGCATACGGGTGCTTGCCATACATCCGCTTCAGCAGCGCGGCCCGCGCGAGGTGGCTCGGCTGGCTCTGCGCGACCCGGATCCGGTCGACCAGGCGGGCCCGCTCGGTGCTGACCTCCTCCGCCGGGTAGCTGGCGTCGGTGAGCACGTCGGCGAGCAGGTCCAGCAGCCGGTCCAGCCCGCCGACGAGCGCGTTGCCGGAGATCAGCAGCCGGTCGGGGTCGGCGCCGGCGGACAGCCCGCCGCCGACCTTCTGCAGCTCCGCGGCGATGTCGACGGTCGACATCGTGGTCGTGCCCGACAGCACCGTCTGCGTCAGCAGCGCGGCGCGGGCCAGGTGCGCCTTCGCGAACGGCACCCGCAGCCGCACCTCGACCAGCGGCACCGACGAGCGGCGCAGCGCGATCACGGTCAGCCCGTTGTCGAGGGTCCGCTCGACGGTCTTCGGCAGCTTCAGCGGGCGGTTCGGCCCGAGCACCGGCACGGTGCGGAGCAGGGTTTCGGCAGTCACTTGGCTCCTCCGGCAATGACCTCGACCGCGGCGCGACGCGACGGGACCAGCTCGGCCGCCGCGGCGATGATCTGCTCCTCGGTGACCCCACCGATCAGCGTGTGGAGCTGGTTGAGCAGCTCGGGCTCGCCGCGCTGCTGCTCCAGCACCGCCATCTGCAGCGCCCGGCCGAGCACCGCGTCGGTGTCGCGCAGCAGGTGCGTGGCCATGCGGGCCTGGGTGCGGCTGAGCTCGTCGGGCGCGAGGCCGTCGGTGGCGATGCGCTGGCACTCCTCCTCGACCGTGCGCAGCACCTTGTCGACGTCGCCGCCCGGGGGAAGGTGCGCCTGCAGGACCAGCGCGGTGGGGTCGCGCACCGCGAACGGCTCGCCCATGAAGCCGACATACCCGCCGACGCTGGTCACCGACCGGTCGCGCAGGACGAGGCGCTCCACCAGCCGGGACGCGTCGCCGTCGGTGAGCACCTCGGCGAGCACCACGTACGGCAGGAAACCCTCGAGGTCGTTGATCGGGTCCGGCACCCGCCACGCCGCCGCGACCGCCGGCAGCGGGGCCAGGCGGTCCTCGTACGAGTCGCGGCGCTCGCTCGTCAGGTCGGGCTCGGCGAAGTCGGGGCGGGCCGGGGCCGGGCGCGCCGGAACGTCGCTGAAGTGCCGCTCGATCAGCGCCGTCGCGGCCGCCACGTCGAAGTCGCCGGACACCGCGAGCACCGCGTTGCCGCACGCGTAGTAGCGGTCGAAGAAGTCGGCGGCGTCGGCGACGGTCGCGGACTCCAGGTCGTCGAACGAGCCGTAGCCGTCGTGCGCGTTGGCGAACGTGTCGAACATGACCGGGGGCAGCCGCAGCCACGGGAAGCCCCCATACGGCCGGTTGAGCACGTTGACCCGGATCTCCTCCTTGACCACGTCGACCTGGTTGCGCAGGTTCTCCTCGGTCAGGCGGGGCGAGCGCATCCGGTCCGCCTCGAGGAACAGCGCCCGCTCCAACGCGTTGGACGGCAGCGTCTCGAAGTAGTCGGTGTAGTCGAAGTGGGTCGACCCGTTGAAGGTGCCGCCGGAGCCCTGCACGTAGCGGAAGTGGGCCAGCTTCTCCAGGCTCTCCGAGCCCTGGAACATCAGGTGCTCGAACAGGTGTGCGAAGCCGGTGCGGCCCTGCGGCTCCGACCGGATGCCGACGTCGTAGACGACCGCTACGCCGACGACGGGCGCGGCCCGGTCGGGCGTGAGCACCACCCGCAGACCGTTGGGGAGGGTGAGGCGCTCGACCGGATACTTGGACGCGGGAATCCGCACAGCGGGACTACGACGAGGCACCCGTCGAATCTATCCCCTCCCGCACGGTTCGCCGTCCTCGCCCGCCGACTCGTCCCGTTCCGCCGCGTTCACCCGGTCGTCTCGTCGTCGGCGACGGCGGTTCGCCGGAGGCGCAGCTCGGCCCGCAGCGCGTACCAGAGCAGCACCCCGACGAAGGCGACCAGCGGCAGGCCGAGCAGCCACCCCAGCGGCCCCCGCGACCGGGCCGGCAGCGGCCCCGCGACTGGCTGCCCCGGGGCGGGCGCCGACGCGGTGACCGACGGCGACGGCGCGATCGACGGCGCCGGCGGGTGGGCGAGCGGGATCGTCCTGGTCAGCGCGGGCACCAGGTCGACCCGGCCGACGCCGAACCGCGGGTCGGCCCCCTTGTCGCCGGCGTCGACGGCGGTGACCTTCAGGCGGTGGACGATCTCGTCGGCGGGCAGCTTGGGGTACGCCGCCCGCACCAGCGCCACCACCGCGGCCAGCTCGCCGGCCGCCACACCGCCGGCGTCGACGCGGTAGCCGCCGCCGGTGTTCGTGGTCATGATCTCCTCGCCGGGCACGCCGAACCCGAGCCGCCGGCCGCTGTCCGACGCGACGAGCACCTCGCCGGCGCGCGACAACGGCACCGCGGCGAGGACCCCGTCGTACGCGGCCGGGTAGGGCTCGAACGCCTCGCCGGCCCGGTTGCCGTCGGCGGCGACGACGATCGCGTCGGCGGCCTGCGCCTCGCGGACCGCCTGCTGCAGGCGCTCGCTCCCGCCGACGGAGTAGCCGACGACGATGACCTTCGCGCCGCGTACGGTGGCCAGCTCGATCCCCTCGGCCAGCTGGTCCGGGGTGACGGTGCGGGCGCCGGTCGGGTCGGGAGTGGCCGGGCTGCCGAGGACCACCGGCAGGACGTCGGCGCCGGGCGCGATGCCGAGCACCCCGTTCTGCCGGTTGGCGCCGTGCCCCTGCCCCGCGATCAGCCCGGCGAGCGCCGTGCCGTGCCCGTCGGGGTCGCCGGGGGCGGTGAGCGAGCCGCTGGTGTAGATCGCCGGCAGCACGCTGGCGGTCAGGTCGGGGTGGTTGCGGTCGACGCCGTTGTCCACGATCGCGACCGTGACACCTTCGCCGCGGGTCTTCTCGTTGGCTTCGCTCACCCGCAGCCACTGCAGGTGCCACTGATCGTCACGAATGCCGTCGGCGCGCGCCGGGCTCACCGGAACGAGCGCGAGCACGACCCCTGCAACCACTGCGGCCTTTTTCACGGCGCCAGCGTGACGGATCGGCGCAAGTCTGTCACTAGGCCGGCTTCAGCGAGACCCGCAGCGTGACGGATCGGCGCAACTGACGCCAGTCGACCGTCCGTCGCTAGATGGGCCGGACCGACTCCGGGGCCTCGTCGGCGATGTAGTCGAACTGGCGGTGGGTGTCGGGGATCGAGACGTACAGGATGGCGGCCTCGGGTTTGCCCAGGTCGACGAGGGCGATCGACACCAGCTCACTCTTCGCGCGCAGGCCCGGCTGGGAGAAGTGCAGGCGGAACTTGATCAGCCGGCCGGGGCGCCCGCCGAGGGTGAGGTCCTTCGCGGAGATCTGCTCCAGCTGGTTGCCCTTGGGGTAGAAGCTGATCCGCACATCGGCGGCGATCTGGTCGCCGACGCACCTGAGGTCCAGGACCATGCCGTCGTTGACGGCGGCCGGCACGTGGCCGGAGAGGATCGTGGCGTGGTAGTCGCTGCCGGCGTTGTAGTCGGGCTCGGTGACGAAGTGCTGGCCGGTCCGGTAGGTGACCTTCAGCTCGCCCTGGTCGGCCCAGACGTTGTCCCACGGCCCCCACGGGGCGCCGTACTGCTTGTAGGAGATCCCCGACTCCTCGTCGACGGTCCGCGGGCCGGCGGGCGCCGGGTCGCCGCCGGGTGGAAGCTCGGGTGGGATGGTCGGCGGCGGGCAGCGGCGGGCCAGCTCTGGGCGGGTGTCGCTGGGGCCCTCGGCGCGGCGGTCGAAGAGGCCGCCGGGGGTCGTCGCGTTGCCGGTCATCAGCGAGACCAGGATGACGACCAGGCCGATCGCGACGACCGCGATCGCGCCGCCGGTGAGCAGCTTCAGGATGCGCTTGTTGCGCTTTACCGGGTCGTCATCGTCGTCGCCGCCACCACCGGTGCCCCACGTCGGAGGTGGGACGATCGGGGGCGCGCCGAGGCCCGAGACCCGGCCGGACTGGTAGCCCGGCGCCGCGCGCGGCGGCTCGGCCGTGCGCTGGATCGTCGGCGCCGGCCCGACGGGCGCCAGCACGACCTGCGTGTCCGGCTGAGCCCACGGTGAATGCTGCTCGGTCATCTCACCAGCAAGTGTCGCAGCCCGGCGCCAGTCTGCCAAAAGGGGCTATGGCTGCGGATGCGCCGGCGTGCGCACATCGGTGACCTGCGGATATCTGGGCGTGTCGGCGGCGGCGACCGGGCCGAGGACGATCAGGGCGGCGGTCAGCACCCCCGCGGTCGCCACCCCGACCACCAGTGCCACCTCGCGCGTGTGCGATGCCTGCATCGTGCGCACTTCCCCTCGCATGCCCGTCCGCATGCCCCTTGGACAGCTTCGGGGACGGCGTGGTTCCGTGGACAGAAAGGTGTCGGAACCTTGACGCTAGAGACCGGACGCGGGCAGGGTCGCGATCAAGGCCAGCAGACCGTCGGTGTCGAGCAGGTCGGCCGGGCGGACCGTCACCCCCTCGCGGACGTAGAAGAACGCGGCGCCGACCTGCTCCAGCGGCACGCCGCGCAGCTCCGACCAGGCCAGGCGGTACGCGGCGAGCTGCACCGCCGCGGCGGTCGCGTCGGCGCCGGTGGGCTGGGCGCCCGTCTTCCAGTCCACGACGTCGAAGCGGCCGTCGGGGTACGCGTAGACCGCGTCCATCCGCCCGCGGACCACCACCCCGGCGATGACGGAGGCGAACGGCACCTCCACGTCCAGCGGCACCCGGTCGGCCCACTCCCCCGCCAGGAACCTGGCCTGCAGGTCCGCGAGGGCCTCGTCGGGCGCGGCGCCCTCGTCGGCGGCGCCGGGCAGCTCGTCGAGGTCGAGCAGCCGCTCCGCCTTGAACCGCTGCTCCAGCCAGTGGTGGAACGCGGTGCCCCGCCGCGCGTACGGGTCCGGGCGCGACGGCAGCGGCCGGCGCAGCGTCCGGGCCAGCCGCTGCGGGTCGCGGCGCAGCGCCACGAGCTGCGACACCGACAGGTGCCCGGGCAGCGCGACCTCGACCGGCGCGTTGAGCTGTGGGGTGATGCGGGCCCGCTCCGCCAGCAGCAGGTCCGCCTCCGCCGACCAGCGCTGCCATGACCCCTCTTCCAGCGTTTGCGGCATCGGTACGACTGACGCCTCCCCGACCCCCGTAGCGGCCCCGACGGTCGGGTGCTCGGCGTCCCCATCCGACGCGAAGGCCGGTGCTGCCGACACCGGCGCCGAGGCCGCCCCTTCGTCCACGACGGCCGTCCCGGCCGGGTGCTCGGCGTCCCCATCCGACGCGAAGGCCGGTGCTGCCGACACCGGCGCCGAGGCCGCCGCTGCGTCCGTCCTGTCCGACGCGGTGGCCGGCGCCGCCGGTGACGCGGCGAGAGCGGCGGTCGCGGCTCGCACCATCGCGGCTGCCGCCTCCAGCAGCGGCCGGCGGGAGCCGAGGGGGTCGGCGGGCCAGCTGGCGCTCGGGACCTGCTCGGCCGTCGGGTTCTGCGCGTCGGGGGCCGGCGCGTCGGTCCAGACGTCGACCAGGCCGGCGCCGGCCACGCACCGCTCCCGGATCTCGTCGAGGAAGATCGACGGCCCGCGGGCCCGCTTGACGCCGTCGCCCCACCAGTAGCCGCTGGCCAGCAGCAGCCGGCGGGGTCGGGTGACCGCCACGTAGGCCAGGCGCCGCTCCTCGCGCACGTCGTGGTGGCGCCAGTCGTCGGTGAACGCCTCCAGCCGGCGCACGACGCCCTTGATGTCCGCGGCCGCCGAGAGGTCCAGCACCGGCAGGCCGTCGCTGTCGCCGCGCAGCGGGAAGGGCAGGACGCCGAGGCCGCGCAGCCAGTGGTCGCCGGCGTTGCTCGGGCCGGGGAACACGTCGGCGCAGAGGCCGGCGACCGACACCACGTCCCACTCGAGCCCCTTGGCGGCGTGCGCGGTCAGGATCTGCACCGCGCCGGAGAAGACCTCGACCTCGCCGGGCGCGAGGCCGCGCTCCTCGTTTTCCGCGGCGGCGAGGAACGCCAGGAACGCGCTGAGCGTCGCGCCCTCCGACTCGCCGGCGAAGCGGGCCGCGATGTTGCTGAACGCGTCGAGGTGCCCGCGGGCCAGGCCGGCGTCGCCGGGCCGGGCGGCGACCTCGACGTCGAGGCCGGTGGCGCGCTCGATGTCGGCGACGAGGTCCGGCAGCGGCTGGTCGAGGCGCCGGCGCAGGCGGCGCAGCTCCGCGCCGAGCGCCGCGAAGCGGGCGAACCCGGGCTCCGAATACGCGGCCGGGTCGCCGAGGTCGTCGAGCGCCTCGACCAGGACCGCCTCGTCGAGCCGGTCGGCGAGGGCCGGCTCGTCGTCCTCCGGCCCGGCCCGGCGCGCGGCGGCGACGGCGCGGGCACGGCGGTACAGGGCGACGAGGTCACGCGGCCCGATCCGCCACCGGGGGCCGGTCAGGATGCGCAGCAGCGCGGCGCCCTCGGCGGGGTCGGCGAGGACCCGCAGGACGCTGACGACGTCGCGGACCTCGGGCGTGTCGAGCAGGCCGCCGAGCCCGACGACCTCGACCGGCAGGCCGCGGGAGCGCAGCGCGTTCTCCAGCGCGGGGATCTGCGCGCGGGTGCGCACCAGCACCGCCGTCGTCGGCCGGTCGTCGACGGGGATGTCGAGCGGGAACGTGTCCGGCGCGACCTTCGCCGCGAGCCGCCACGACGCGACGATCCGGTCGGCGATCCAGGCGGCCTCGCCGGCATACGTGTCGAGCAGCGCGCAGTGGACGGTCGCCGTCGACGCCGGCTCGGCGAGCACGTCGGCCGGGGCGAGCTCGGCGACGCGGGCCCCGTGCGCCCGCAGCGGCGCGGAGATCGTGTTGGCGACGTCGAGGATCTCGGGCCGGTTGCGCCAGCTGGTGGTCAGCGTGAGCTCGCCGGCGGCATCGCCGGCCGCGGTCGGGAACTCGGCCGGGAACCGCTCCAGGGTGCCCGCGGACGCGCCACGCCAGCCGTAGATCGACTGGCAGGGGTCGCCGACGGCGGTCACCGGGTGGCCGCCGCCGAACAGCGACCGCAGCAGCACCACCTGCGCGTGGCTGGTGTCCTGGTACTCGTCGAGCAGCACCACCCGGAAGCGGTCCCGCTCGACGGCGCCGACCTCGGGGTGCGCGAGCGCGACGCGGGCCGCCCTGGACAGCTGGTCGCCGAAGTCCATCGCCTCCAGCAGTGCCTTCTTCTCCTGGTACTGCCGGATCAGCGGCAGCAGCTGCAGCCGGGCCTGCTGCCGGGACAGCACGTCACGGACCGGCTTGGCCATCTTGCCGGTCTTGGCGCCCACCTCGGCGAAGAACCGGCCGGTCCACGCGGCGACGTCCTCCGGCTCCCGCAGGTGCTCGGCGAGGTCCCCGGCCAGGTGCAGCACCGCGTCCACCACGGTCGACGGCGCCGACGCGACCGCCGTCATGTCGCCGTCATACCCGCGGACGACCGCGTCGGCGAGCTGCCAGCACGCGGCCTCGGTGAGCAGCCGCGTGCTCGGCTCGAAGCCGGCCCGGACACCGTGCTCGCGGACCACCCGCGCCGCATACGAGTGGTACGTGGCGACGGTCGGCTCCCCCGCGATCAGGTCGTCGCGCCCGAGCCGCCGCACCAGCTGCCCGAGCCGCTGCCGGATCCGGTGCGACAGCTCGCCGGCCGCCTTCCTGGTGAACGTGAGCCCCAGGATCTGCTCCGGGCGCACGTGCCCGTTGGCGACGAGCCACACCACCCGCGCCGCCATCGTCTCCGTCTTGCCCGACCCGGCGCCCGCCACGACGAGCAGCGGCTCCACCGGCGCCGCTATCACCGCCGCCTGCTGTGCCGTCGGCGCCGGCTGCCTGAGCAGCTTCGCCAGCTCGACCGGCGGGAAGCTCACCCGCGCGGCGCTGGTGCTCTGGGCGCTCTGGGTGCTCTGGGTGCTCTGGGTGCTCTGGTCCTCGGTCTGGGTCATGTGACGTGCCTGCCCTTGCCCGAGACGGGGCAGGAGGTCTTGACCGGGCAGACCCGGCACTTGTTGTTGACGACGGCGCTGAAGGTCGAGGCCGCCATGGTCTGGGCGGTCTTACGGACCAGCGCCTGGGCCCAGTTGGGGTCGCCGGACTCGCCGAGCGGGGGCTGGACCTGCTCACGGGCGGCATTGGTCTCGCCGCCGAGCTGCACCAGGGTGGCGCCGCCGGAGACGGTGGACTCCTCGAAGGCGCCCAGCTCGATCGCCGCCTGATAGGCCGCGAGCTGCGGGTGCTCGGCGAGGTTGGCGTTGGCGGGGATGGACTTGCCGGTCTTGAGGTCGACGACGACGAGGCGGCCCTGCTCGTCGAGCTCGAGCCGGTCGACGCGGCCCTTGATCTCGACCGGGGCGTCGGGGTCGGCGAGCTCGACGAGGAAGTCCTGCTCGATCGCGACGAGGCGGCGCGGGTTGCCGGCGAGCCAGCCGATGAGCTTGTCGAGCATGGTCTCGGCGCGGTCGCGCTCGCGGCCGGCGAGCCAGCGCGCGGAGAGCTCGATCGCGTCGAACCGGTCGGCGACATAGGCGACGAGCTGGGCCCGGTCGGCGGTGGCGTCGGAGGCGAGCATCGCGGCGGCGTGCACGAGGTTGCCGATCGACTGCTCCGGCGACGGGGCCAGCTTCCCGCCGTGCCGCTCCAGGAGCCAGCGCAGGCTGCAGCGGTCGACGCTCTCCACGGTCGACGGGGTGACGGTCACCGGCTCGCCGGGGTCGACGAGGGGGCGGTCGTCGGACAGCGGCGGCAGCCCCCACCAGCTGTCGGGGTCGGCGCCGGGCACCCCCTCGGCGGCGAGCCGGGCGAGGATCGCGGCGGCCGCGGCGTGGCGGCCGGCGGAGGCATCGGGGTCGATCAGGGCGACCCGCAGCTCGGCGACGAGCGTCGGCAGGGTCAGCGCCCGGGGCGGCTCGAACACGGTGGCGCCCTCAGGGTCGGCATCCGCGTCCACACCGGCCAGCTCCAGCAGGAAGCGGCTCGGCTGCTCCTCGCCGTCGCCGGAGGCGACCGCGGTGACGAGGACCTGCTCGCGGGCCCGGCTGACGGCGACGTAGAAGAGGCGGCGCTCCTCGTCGAGCAGCGCCGACAGCCTGCCGATCGTCTCCATGGTGCGGCCGGCGAGGACCTCGACGAGCAGCTCCGAGCCGAGCACGCTGCCGCGCAGCCGCAGGTCTGGCCAGACACCCTCCTGCACGCCGGCGACGGCGACGACGTCCCACTCGAGGCCCTTCGCGGCGTGCGCGGTCAGGATGCGGACGGCGTCGCCGCGGTCGGCGGACGGGGCGAGCGAGTCGGCGGGCAGGTCCTGCCCCTCGACGTGGTCGAGGAAGACGGCGATGCCGGCGCCGGGGAGCCGGTCGGTGAAGCGGGCCGCCGCGTCGAACAGCGACACGACGGCGTCGAGGTCACGGTCGGCGGCGGCGCCACGGTGGCCGCCGCGGGAGCTCAGCGCCGTCCACCGGTCGGCGAGGCCGCTGCCCTGCCAGGCGGTCCACAGCACCTCCTCGGCGGTGGCGCCGGGCCGGGCCGCGGCGTCGCGGACGGCCCGCAGCAGCTGCCCGACGGTGCGGGCCGGTGCCGCCCACCGCCGCTCGACCGCGTCGAGCTCCCCCGGGTCGCGCAGCGCCTGCAGGAGCAGGACCCCGGACGGGCGCCGGTCGCCGGCGGCGAGCGCGAGGGCGCGCAGGCCCTGCCGGAGGCGCCGCTCGGCGAGCGGGTCGGCGCCGCCGAGCGGCGAGTGCAGCAGCGCGATCGCGGCGTCCTCGTCGAGCCGGTCGGCGTCCAGGGCGCAGCGCAGGAGCAGCAGCAGCGGCGCGATCGCCGGCTGCAGGTGCAGCGGCAGGTCCTCGGCCTCGGTGACGGTCGGCACGCCCGCCGAGTGCAGGGCCCGCTGCAGCGGCGCGAGCTGCCGGGCGGTGGAGCGCACCACGACCGCCATCCGCGACCACGGCACGCCGCGCAGCAGGTGCGCCTCGCGGAGCCGGTGCGCCAGGAACGCCGCCTCCGTCGTCTCGGAGCCGAACGTCGCGGTCTCCACCGTGCCGCCTGGGCGGGACGCCTCCAGCAGCCGGTGCCGGGACGGGCCCCGCAGCCGCGACGCGATCCGCCGGGTCGGCGCGAGCAGCCCGTCGCCGAGCCGGCGCGAGCTGGGCAGGATCACCTGCGGCGCGGGCCGCCCGCCGGCGGTGCGGAACCGGTCGGGGAAGTCGCCGACGATCCCCGGGTCGGCGCCGCGGAACGCGAACGTCGACGAGTCGGGGTCGGCGAACGCGACGAGGTGCGCGCCCGAGCCCGCGATCAGGTCGAGCAGCTCGATCTGGGCGGGGTCGGTGTCGGGCAGCTCGTCGAGGTAGACGCACTCGATCCTGCGCCGCTCGGCGGCGAGGAGGTCGGGCTGGTCGGCCAGCAGCCCCGCCGCGGCCCGCACCAGCTCCGCGTAGTCATAGGCGACGGCGCCCCGGCCGGCCGCGTCGCGCAGGGCGAGGACCTGCAGATACTCCTCGAAGAACGCGGCCGCGGCGGCCCAGTCGGGGCGCTGGTGCACGACCGCGAGCCGGGCCAGCCCCTGCGGGCCGACGCCCCGCTCGACGGCGCGCAGCAGCAGGTCGCGCAGCTCGGTCGCGAACGCGCGGGTGCCGAGCGCGCCGCACAGCGCCTCGGGCCACGGCGCCCGCGAGTCCTGCAGCAGCTCGCGGATGACGAGGTCCTGCTCGGGGCCGGTGAGCAGCCGCGGCGACGGCTCACCACGCTCGACGGCGGCGCGGCGCAGCAGCCCGAACGCATAGCCGTGGAACGTGCGGACCATCGGCTCGGCGGTGGTCCGCAGCCCCGCCGCGCGGCCCAGCCGCGCCTCGATCGTGTCCCGCAGCCGCACCGCGCCGCGCCGGCCGAACGTCAGCACCAGGATCCTGTCGGGCTCGACCCCTTCGGCGACCCGCGCGGCGACGGCCTCGACGAGCGTGGTCGTCTTGCCGGTGCCGGGGCCGCCGACGACGAGCAGCGGCCCGGCCGTGTGCTCCACGACGAGCCGCTGCCACGGGTCGGCCTCGATCGCGACCGCCGCCGGAGCGGGGCGCCGCACCAGACGGAAGGCACGGCGGGGGGCAGCGGTCGTGGTCACGCCGCTATGCAATCACGACCGTCCGACAATTCCTCCGAGGAGGCTCGCCTCCAGCAGGTCGAGTGACTCCGGCACGTCCCGGGAGATCAGCAGCATCGACAGCGCCGACGGGCGGACGAACTCCTGGGCGGCGAGGCCGCGCAGCCAGTCGAGCAGGCCGGCGTAGAAGCCGTCGGCGTCGAACAGCAGCACCGGCTTGCGGTGCAGGTCGAGCATGGCGGTCGTCCACACCTCGAACAGCTCGTCGAGGGTGCCGAGCCCGCCGGGCAGGACCACGAACGCGTCCGACTTCTCGATCATCAGCGTCTTGCGCGACGCCATGCCGTCGGTGACGACGAGCTCGTCGGACTTCGTGTCGGCGACCTCCAGGTCCACGAGGGCCTGCGGGATGACACCGTACGTGCGGCCGCCGCCGTCGCGGGTGCCGTCGGCGACGGCGCCCATCATGCCGACGCAGCCGCCGCCGGAGACCAGCTCGTGGCCGCGCCGGCCGATCTCGACGCCGAGCTGGTGGGCGAGGTCGAGCCAGCGCTGGTCGAGCCGCTGCGAGGAGGCGCAGAACACACCGATCGCCGCCATCAGGCGCTCGCCTCGCGCGCGGTCCGGCGGGCGGACGCCACCTCGATCTCCTCGGATCCGGCGTCCACGATGTACTGGACGGCCTCGTCGACGTCGTCGGTGAGGTACAGCAGGCCCAGGTCCTCGGGGCCGATCTTGCCGTCGGCCTGCATGGTGTCGCGCAGCCAGTCGACCAGCCCCTGCCAGTAGCTGATGCCCATCAGCACCACCGGGAAGCGGGTGACCTTCTTCGTCTGCACGAGCGTCACGGCCTCGAACAGCTCGTCGAGGGTGCCGAAGCCGCCGGGCAGCACGACGAACGCCTGCGCGTACTTGACGAACATCGTCTTGCGGGCGAAGAAGTAGCGGAAGTCGATGCCGAGGTCGACCCATTCGTTGAGGCCCTGCTCGAACGGCAGCTCGATGCCCAGGCCCACCGACAGCCCGCCGGCCTCCGTGGCGCCCTTGTTGGCCGCCTCCATGACGCCGGGGCCGCCGCCGGTGATGACCGCATAGTTCGCCCGGGCGAGCGCCGCCCCGAGCTTCTCGCCGAGCTGATACTCGGGGCTGCCGGGCTTGCTGCGGGCCGAGCCGAAGACGCTCACCGACGGCGGCAGGTCGGCGAGGGTGTCGAAGCCCTCGACGAACTCGCTGAGGATCCGCAGCGCCCGCCACGCGTCCTTCGTCTTCCACTCGCCGCGCAGGTGCGAGTCGAGCAGCCGCTGGTCGGCGGTGCTCGGCGGAATCGAGTCGCGGCGCAGCGTCACCGGTCCGCGGTGCCGCTCGCGCGGCTGACTGGTCCTACCCTCGGTCATGGTCCCCACCGTACGTGGATGTCATGATGCAATGCAGCCATGGGGCATCGGCGAGGGCTGGTTGTCGCGCTGGCGGTCGCGATCACCGCCGGCGTCGGCGCGATCTGGTACGGGCTGGGCACGGCCGCCGTGCCGGACAGCACCCTGGCGACACCGCCGGCATCGGCTCCGCCCTCGCTCGAGCCGTCCGCCTCGACGGAACCGTCGCCCACGCCGTCGCCCACGCCGCCGCCCACACCGACGCCGACGCCGTCACCGGTGGTCACCGCGGTCCCGGCGCGCGGCACCGGGACGTTCGGCTACAGCGCCGTCGCGGGCGAGCGGGCCGGCGGCGCCGGGCGGCTGGTGCGGTACACGGTCGCCACCGAACAGGGGTCAGGGGTCGATCCGGAGGAGTTCGCGGCGGCGGTACACGCGACGCTGGGCGACTCGAGAAGCTGGATCGCCGGCGGCCGGGTCTCCTTCCAGCGGGTGCCAGGCGGGCAGCCGAGCGAGTTGACCGTGCACCTGGCGACCCCCGCCACGACCGACTCGATGTGCGCGAGGCGGGGCGTGCGCACCGGCGGCGAGGTCTCCTGCCGCGGCGGGCGCGACGTGATCATCAACCTGAAGCGGTGGCAGCTCGGCGTCGCCTGGTACCCGGTGCTCGGCGACTACCGGGACATGGTCGTCAACCACGAGGTCGGCCACTTCCTCGGCAACGGCCACGCGGTCTGCCCGCGCAAGGGCGCGCCGGCGCCGGTGATGGCGCGGCAGACGTTCGGCCTCGAAGGGTGCGAGCGGAACCCGTGGCCGTACCCGGACGGCAGGACGTATGTGACAGGACCGCCCGCACCGCGATGATCAGGCCGTTCGTCGCCCATCAGTGAGAAATCGGGTGCAGAGGACAACGTTCGCCGGTTTCATCGCGTCGTTCCCGATATACCGGACGGCAGGGTGTAGGGGGTGACCGGTATGACTCGTGCTGAGCACGACCGTCGCAGGCGGCAGATGAACCGGCGGATCCGCGAGGTGCTCGCGGTGCGCCGCCTGCTGGCCGCCATGGGCCCGTTGGTCGAGCCCCCGGAACCGTCAACGCACGAGCGCTGAGGCCGGTTACGGGCGCCGCGGGCCTCGCACCCTCAGGCGCCGGCCGTCAGCCAGCGCCGCACCACGTCGGCGCCCTCGACGATCTTGTCGAGCTCGACGTGCTCGTCCTGCTTGTGGGCGAGGTTCGGGTCGCCGGGGCCGTAGTTGAGCGCCGGGATGCCGAGGGCCGCGAACCTGGCCACGTCGGTCCAGCCGAGCTTCGCCCGCGGCGGCTGCCCGATCGCGGCGAGGAACTCGCGGGCGGGCGGCGCCTCCAGCCCCGGCAGCGCGCCCGGCGCCGAGTCGACGATCTCCAGCTCGAAGCCGTCGAGCACCTCTCGTACATGGGCGGCGGCCTGCTCCTCGGAGCGGTCGGGCGCGAACCGGAAGTTGACCTCGACCACGCACTCGTCGGGGATCACGTTGCCCGCGACACCGCCGCCGATCCTGACCGCGTTCAGCCCCTCACGGAACTCGCAGCCGTCGATGACGACCGTGCGCGGCTCGTATACCTGCAGGCTCCGCAGGATCGGTGCGGCCTTGTGGATCGCGTTGTCGCCGAGCCAGGAGCGGGCCGAGTGCGCGCGCCGGCCGCTGGTGCGGGCGAGGACCCGCAGCGTGCCCTGGCAGCCCGCCTCGACCAGGCCGTGCGTCGGCTCCAGCAGCAGCGCGAACGACGCGTCGGTCAGCAGCTCAGGCCGCTTGTCGGCGAGGATCCTCAGTCCGTTGCGCGCCGAGTCGACCTCCTCGCACTCGTAGAAGACGTAGGTGACGTCGTGGCGGGGGTCCCGTTCGGTGACCGCGAGGTGCAGCGCGATCGCCGTGCCCGACTTCATGTCCGAGGTGCCGCAGCCGTGCATGAGGCCGCCCTCGGTGCGTGACGGCCAGTTGTCGTTGAGCGGGACCGTGTCGAGGTGCCCGGCGAGCACGACGCGCTCCGGCCGGCCCAGCTCCGTGCGCGCGACGATCGTGTGGCCGAAGCGCTCCACCTTCAGGGCCGTGCCGCTGAGTGCCTGCTGGACCTGGTCGGCGATCTCCGCCTCGTCGCCGGACACCGACTCGATGTCGACGAGGGCGCGGGTCAGGGCGACCGGATCTTCGAGCACGTCACGCGTGAGCATGTCCATACCTTAGATGCGGTAGCGTTCGGTCACGTGACGACCGCCTACATCGACTCCCCTGCCTGGGGGCTTGGCCTGGCCACCGTGGCCTCCTCGGGCCAGGTCCTGGACGCCTGGTTCCCCACCGGTCACCTCGGCCTCGGCGCGCTGCCTTCCTCGCCGCCGTCGCTGAGCGCCACCGGGGACGCGCCGCTGCCCTCGCTGTCCATCGAGGTGGTGCGGGTAGAGATCGGCTCGCTCGGCGACGCGCCCGCCTCCACCGCTGACGTCTACCTGCGCCTGCACCTGCTCTCGCACCGCCTGATCCAGCCGCACCAGGCCAACCTCGACGGGCAGTTCGGGCTGCTCGCCAACGTCGCTTGGACCTCGGCCGGCCCGGTCCTGCCCGAGCAGGTCGACGAGCTGCGCCTGGCGAGCGGTCGCCGGCTCAACGTCTTCGGCATCGACAAGTTCCCACGGATGGTGGACTACGTCACCCCGTCCGGCGTCCGCATCGCCGACGCCGACCGGGTGCGCCTGGGCGCCCACCTCGCTCCCGGCACGACCGTCATGCACGAGGGCTTCGTCAACTTCAACGCGGGCACCCTGGGCACCTCGATGGTGGAGGGCCGCATCTCCGCGGGCGTCGTGGTCGGCGACGGCACCGACGTCGGCGGCGGCTCCTCGATCATGGGCACGCTCTCCGGCGGCGGCAAAGAGGTGATCCGGCTGGGAGAGCGGTGCCTGCTGGGCGCCAACGCGGGCATCGGCATCTCGCTCGGCGACGACTGCGTCGTGGAGGCGGGCTGCTACATCACCGCCGGCTCGAAGCTCACCCTGCCCGACGGCCGGGTGGTGAAGGCGCGCGAGCTGTCCGGCGTGCCCAACCTGCTGTTCATCCGCAACTCGGTCTCGGGCCGCCTCGAGGTCCGCGAGCGGGCGGGCCGCGGCATCGAGCTGAACGCCGCACTGCACGCCAACTGACGCCTCATTTCCCATGATCCGGTAGAGAAATCGCTGCTCTGGCGACAACTTCTCTACCGGATCATGGGATTCGGCCTCTACCGCAGGCGCTTCGCCGCTTCGGCGATGCGCTCGTCGCTCGCGGTCAGCGCGACCCGGACGTGGCGGCTGCCCTCCGGGCCGTAGAACGCGCCGGGCGCGGCCAGGATGCCGCGCTCCGCCAGCCAGGCCACCGTGTCCCAGGAGTCCTCGTCGCGGGTCAGCCACAGGTACAGGCCGGCCTCGGAGTGCTCGACGGTGAACCCCGCATCGGTGAAGGCCGCCCGCAGGGTGGCCCGGCGGGCCGCATAGCGGTCGCGCTGATCCTGGACGTGTGCCTCGTCGCCGAGGGCGGCCACCATCGCCGCCTGGACCGGGGCGGGGACGATCATGCCGGCGTGCTTGCGGACGGCCAGCAGCTCGTCGACCAGGGCGGGATCGCCGGCGACGAAGCCCGCGCGGTACCCGGCCAGGTTCGAGCGCTTCGACAGCGAGTGCACCGCCAGGACGTTGTCGAAGCGGCCGTCGCAGACCGACAGGATCGAGACCGGCTCGGCCTCCCACGGCAGCGGCAGGTAGCACTCGTCGCTGGCCACGACGGCGCCGCGCTCGCGGGCCCAGTCGACGACCTTGCGCAGGTGGGCGGCGGGCAGGACGCGCCCTGTCGGGTTGGACGGCGAGTTGACCCACACGAGGCGGACCCGCGCCGGGCCGAGCGCCGTCAGCGAGTCGGAGCGCACCACGGTCGCGCCGGTGAGCTGCACGCCGACCTCATACGTCGGGTAGCAGACCGGCGGGATGACCACGGTGTCGCCGGGGCCGAGCCCGAGCAGCGTCGGCAGCCACGCGACCAGCTCCTTCGAGCCGATCGTCGGCAGCACGCCGAAGCCGTCACCGGCCGGCGCGCACCAGCGGGTCACCCAGGCACGGATCGCGGCCCGCAGCTGCGGGGTGCCGGCGGTCAGCGGATAGCCGGGCGAGTCCGACGCCTCCGCCAGGGCAGCACGAATCGCCGCGGGAACCGGGTCGACGGGCGTGCCGATCGACAGGTCGACGAGGCCGCCGGGGTGGTCGGCAGCCTTGGCCTTGGCCGGCTCCAAGCGGTCCCACGGGAAGTCCGGAAGCCCCGCAGCGAGACTTCTAGGACTTCCCATGGGCGAGACGATGCCGGTCAGTGGTCGTGCTCCTGCGGCGGCAGGCTCGCGACGAACGTCGCGTCCTTCTCGACCTTGCCGACCTTCGACGCGCCACCGGGCGAGCCCAGCTCGTCGAAGAACGAGTAGTTCGCGCCGACGAAGTCCTTCCACTTCTCCGGGACGTCGTCCTCGTAGAAGATCGCCTCGACCGGGCACACCGGCTCGCAGGCACCACAGTCGACGCACTCATCCGGGTGGATGTAGAGCATGCGGTTGCCCTCGTAGATGCAGTCGACAGGGCACTCCTCGATGCACGCCTTGTCGAGCAGGTCCACGCAAGGTTCGGCGATGATGTATGTCACGGGTCGCCCTCTTTCGCACCTGAGGCTGCCAACGTGGTTGGCGAACCCCGCCGCATCCCTACCGCGGCGGTACGAGCCTAGTATCCCGCCGATCTGGAGGTGCAGCGTGCTCGGTCCACAGCATGTGGGAAGTCGGGTCGTCGTGCGCCGCATCGTGGGACAGCGCGGCGATCGACCCCTCTACTCGGACATTCTGGGCCGCCTCGTCGAGATCACCGAGACGCATCTCACAGTGCGTGCACGGACCGGCGCCATCCGCGTTCCACTCGCTGAGATCCACAGGGCCAAGACCGTGCCCGACCGGCGCCGCCTCACCCCCACCGAGTCCCTGGAGGTCGCCGCCGCGGCCGGCTGGCCCGCGGGCGAGCGCGACCAACTCGGCGACTGGCTCCTGCGCGCCACCGACGGCTGGACCATGCGCGGCAACTCGGCTCTGCCCGTCGGCGACCCCGACCTGCCGCTGCCCGACGCCGTCGACGCGGTGTCGCGCTGGTACGAGCGGCGCCACCTCCCCCCGGCGATGAGCGTCCCGCTGCCGCTCTTCCAGCGCATCGACGACGAGCTCGACCGCCGGGGCTGGACCCCGATGCCGCTGACGCTGCTCATGACCGCCCGCCTCGCCGACCTGCCGGCCGCCGCCGATCCACAGGTGACGCTCGACGCCTCACCATCCGACGAGTGGCTGACCGCCGTCGCCGGCCGGAAGGGCCCGCTGCCCCCCTCCGCCCGCGACGTCCTCACCGGCGTGCCGGCCGTCCGGTTCGCCTCACTGCGCGACCCCGCCGGCGCACTGCTCGCCACCGGCCGGGGCTGCGTCGCCGACCCCGAGGGCCGCTGGCTGGGCCTGTCCCTGATCGGCACCGACGAACGCGCCCGGCGCCAGGGCCTCGCCCGCCGCGTCATCGGCACCCTGCTCACCTGGGCCGCGGCAACCGGCGCCACCGACGCCTACCTGCAGGTGGAGCAGCGCAACACGGGGGCGGTCGCCCTGTACGAGAAGCTCGGCTTCACCACGCACCACGTCTACCAGACACGGGTCCTGCCCACCGGCTGACGCTGTCCCCGCGGGCCGGTCGCCTGGTGGCTGTCATGGTCGTGGCCTTCGAAGATCGAAGTCGTCTGGTGGTCGTCCGGACGGCCAAGGCTGTCCTTCGATCACGGTGATGAGGGTTCTCGGCTGAGAGATCGGCGTTCGCTGTCCCGGTGGTGATGTCCGTACGCGGAGGGAGAGTGCGTCTTCCGCCCATACTGGGGGCCGGGTGCCAGGTGGCGTGATCGCGGTGATGTTCCCGGCCGTCGTCCTCGCATGGTCCAGCGCCGTCGAGGGCGCCTCCGGTGCTTCCACACTGTCACTGGCTTTTCACAACCAGTGCCCATCGCCCTGACCGCCGACGCCGCCCACGGTCCTGGTCTTCCTGGCGGTCGGTCGTTGCGCGGCCTTCATGATCGAAGTCGCGTAGTGGCCGTCCGGGCGGCCAGCATCGTCCTTCGATCACACAGACCGCGGACGGACGATCGCCACCCTTCAGTCGGCGGCGCCGCGCGACGTCCGCGACCTCGTGACGCGTCGGCTACGGGCCCGGGCGGGTGGGGTGGCTAGCGACGGACGACGCGGCGGGGCTTGGTGCCGGCGCGGTCGATGTACCGCTTCCACGACTGCGACCGGTAGTCCCAGCCGAGCGTCATCAGCGCGAGCACGCCCAGGACCGTGCCGATGGCGGAGAGGCCCACGAAGTAGAAGAACTGGCGGAAGACGAGGCCGACGCCGTCGCCGAACGGGGTGGCGCCCGACACGAACGGCCCGATCAGCACCGCGAGCACGCAGGCGGACACCACGGCGATGCCCAGGTCGGCCACGAGGCGGAGCATGGGGTGGCGGCGGCCGTACCAGAACGCGACGGGGATCATCACGGCGCCGACCGCGAACAGTGCCCACAGGCCGATGGTGATCTGCTTGTCGTCGTCGCCACCGGCGGCGAACCGCACGACCAGCCGCGCGGCGACGTTGACGAGGAAGAGTGCCCCCGCGATGAGGCCGACCGGCAGCCACCGCTCCTTCATCACAAGCCTCCGCTGATGCTCGCTCCCCGTGCGCCGCCGAGGGTCACGGACGGTGCGGGAACGTGTCTACCTGTTTCACGCTCTGTGGCGCAAGATGCGTTGCCTTGGAGTTCGCTGAGGCCGCGACCCGCTGCCGGAGCACCATGACGTAGATGCTGATCGCGAACGCCATCGAGCCCGCGAACAGCGTCAGCAGCCCCAACCAGTTGTCGGCGGTGATGAGCAGGTCGCCCTCGGTGGTGCGGCCCGCTGCCAAGATCCACACGACGCACCAGGCGCCCGCCGGCAGCAGCGGCGCGAACCGCCGGCCCGTCGTCGTGAACGCGAACCACACGAGCATCGGGTTCGTCACCAGCGCCAGCACCAGCGCGAGCGGGACCCGCATGTTGTTCTTCCCGGTGCCGGACAGCCCGAGGTCGGACACCCGCAACGGCGCCAGGAACGCCTCGAACACCGCCAGCGCCAGCGCCAGCAGCACCGCGACGACCAGCCCGCCGACCGCGATCACGGTGTCGAGCGACCCGCCGGCGGCCTCGGGCTCCGGCGCGCTGTCGTCGCCGGGCACGGCGAACCCGCTGTCCGGCGCGTAGGGCTCCGCCCCGCCGGTCGCGGCAGGATCAGGCGTGGCCGGCGGCTCCGCGGAGCCGTCGCCGCCGCTCGCAGCGTCGTCGCCCGTCGCCGGGCCCTTGCCGAGCACGGGTCCACCACCCACCGCCGGACCGTCCCCGACCACCGGGGCACCGTCGCCCGCCGGACCGTCCCCGACCACTGGGGCACCGTCGCCCGCCGCGCCGCTTCCGGCCACCGGGGCACCGTCGCCCGCCGGACCGCTCCCGGCGGTCGCGGCGGCATCGGCGCTCGCCGGCTTGGACAGGTCTGCCCGCGCGGCGCCGGACCGGCCGGCGCGCGGTGCGGTCACCGCCTTCCGCTTCGTCACGACGCCGCGGTCTCCAGCTGCGAGGCGGGCGCCTCGAGGTCCAGGCCCGCGAAGAGGTCCTCTTCCCAGCCATACGGCCCCACGCCGGGGCCCTTCACGCCACGGGCGAGCCGGTAATACTCCACGCCCATGAACTCGGCCCCGAAGTTGCCCGCGATCGCGAACAGCCACGACGTCGGCGGGATCTGCGTCGCGTGGGCGCGCAGCGCCGCGGTCTTCTCCTCGGCGAACTCGTGCCCGTCGAGGCGGGCCGCGATCTCGTGGTCGGCGGTGCCGAAGGGCAGGTCCTCCGGCTTCTCCACGTCGGCGAACGGGTTGTCCGACGAGTCGCGGAACTCCTGCATGCCGGCCTCCAGGACGCTGCGCGGCACGGCGGTCCAGTAGACCTTCGCGGGCGCGATGCCCTCGGCGTCGGCCAGCTCGACGGCCCGCATCAGCACCCGGTGCGCCTGGATGTGGTCGGGGTGGCCATAGAAGCCATTGGGGTCATAGGTGACGGCGACCTGCGGGCGGACCTCGCGGATCACCTCCAGCAACTCGGTCGCGGCCACGTCGAGGTCGGCGCCCCAGAACGCGCGGGGGTGCTCATTCTGCGGGGTGCCCATCATCCCGGAGTCGCGATAGCGCCCGGCGCCGCCGAGGAACCGGTGGTCGGTGACCCCGAGCCGGCGGCACGCCTCCTCCAGCTCCGCGATGCGATAGCCGCCGAGCTGGTCGGCCGCACCCGCGGCGAGCCCGGCGAACTCGGGCCGGTGGATCTCGCCCTCCTCACCGAGCGTGCAGGTGATCAGGGTGACGTGCGCGCCGGCGGCCGCATAGTGGGCCATCGTCGCGCCGGTCCCCATCGACTCGTCGTCGGGGTGCGCATGGACGAAAAGGATGCTCCGAGCACTCACAGCGCCAACTCTACGACGTGCGTATGACACTTCCCCCGCGGCGCGGCCCCGGTTGAGCATGACAATCCGGCCGCTTCAGGTAAACATTCCGGGGTGGACTATCCCGAGTTGGCCGCGCGCACCCGACGCTTCTCTTACGGCGCCCCACGCGCCGTGACGGTGACCTCGGACGGGGCGCGGGTGGTGTTCCTGCGCTCGTCGGGGCCTGAGGACAGCCGCGACGCCCTGTGGGTGTTCGACGTGGCGACCAGGGCGGAGCGGCTCCTCGCCGACCCCGCCGTCCTCCTGAGCGTCGAAGCCGATCTTCCGCCCGCGGAGCGGGCCCTGCGCGAGCGGCTGCGGCTGTCGGCGGGCGGCATCGGCTCGTACGCCATGGACAACGCCGGCGTGATGGCCGTCTTCCCGCTCGGAGGCCGCCTCTTCCGGGTGGACCTGCTGACCGGGGACCTCACGGAGCTGCACACGGCCGGGCCCGCCGTCGATCCGCGACCGGATCCGGCGGGGCACCGGGTGGCGTACGTGACGGGCGGCGCACTCCGCGTCATCGAGCCCGACGGGACCGACGCGGTGCTGGCCGGCGAGGAGGGGGTGACCTGGGGCCTCGCGGAGTTCATCGGCGCGGAGGAGTTCCACCGCTTCCGGGGCTACTGGTGGTCGCCGGACGGCCGCAGCATCCTGACCACCCGGGTCGACGAGTCGCGGGTGCCGCGCTGGCACCTGCACGATCCGTCGCAGCCGGAGCAGCCGCCGACGACGGTGGCGTACCCGCACGCCGGCGCGACCAACGCGCAGGTCACCCTGCACGTGCTGGACCTGGACGGCGGCTGGGTGGACGTGCACTGGGACCGGGAGACGTACCCGTACCTGGTCGAGGCCTCCTGGACCGAGCAGGGCGGCCCGCTGCTCACGGTGCTGCGCCGCCTGCAGCAGCACGGCCTGGTGATCGCGGTCGACCCGCGGACCGGTGAGACACAGGTGCACGCCGAGCTCGCCGACCCGCGCTGGGTCGAGCCGGTCCCCGGCACCCCGCAGCACCTGGCCGACGGCCGGGTCCTCGTCGGCGGCGAGCTCGCGCACGACGGCTACGACGCGCGCTGCCTGTTCGCCGACGGCAGCCTGCTGACCCCGCCCGACCTGTACGTGCGGCGCGTCGCCGGCCGTCTCGCCGGTGACCTCGTCGTCGAGGCGAGCGAGGGCGAGCCGAGCGAGCAGCACGTGTTCCGCGTCCCGATCTCCCACGCCGGGGCGCAGGCGCAGCGGCTCACCTCCGAGCCAGGCTGGCACGTCGCGCACGCGGCCGTCCGCACGGTGGTGATCGGGTCGCAGACCCTGGAGCACGCCGGCTGGCAGTACACCATCCACCACGACGACGCGGAGATCGGCACCATCGCGTCGCTCGCCGCGACACCACCCTTCGCACCGAGGCCGGTGCTGGAGCGGGTCACCGACCGGAGGCTGCCCGCCGCCGTGCTCTACCCGCGCGGGCACGTCGCCGGGCGGAAGCTGCCGGTCCTCGTGGCGATCTACGGCGGACCGGGCCACCAGGAGGTCGTCGCGGCGCGGGCCCGCTGGCTGGAGAAGCAGTGGTGGGCCGACGCCGGGTTCGCCGTCGTCACGATCGACAACCGGGGCACCCCCGGCGTGTCACCGACGTTCGAGAAGGCGATCCACCGGCGCTTCTCCGACGTCATCCTCACCGACCAGGCCGATGCCCTGCAGGCGCTCGCGGAGAAGCACCCCGACCTGGATCTGGACCGGGTCGCGATCCGCGGCTGGTCGTTCGGCGGCTGGCTGTCCGCGCTGGCGGTGCTGCGCCGCCCGGACGTCTACCGCTGCGCGGTCGTCGGCGCACCGGTCACCGACTGGGCGCTGTACGACACCGCGTACACGGAGCGGTATCTGGGGCTGCCCGCGGACGCGCCCGAGGTGTACAGCCACAACTCGCTGGTGGAGCTGGCTGCCGAGCCGCCGGTGCGCCCGGAGGACGCCCGGCCGATGCTGCTCGTGCACGGCCTCGTCGACGACAACGTGGTCGCCGCGCACACGCTGCGCCTGTCGGCGGCGCTGCTCGCCGCGGGCCGGCCGCACTCGATGATCCCGCTGACCGGCGCGACGCACATGGCCGCGGGCGGGCTGGCGGAGAAGCTGCTGCGCATCGAGCTGGACTTCATCCGGCGATCCGTATCCTGACGTCGCCGCCGAGGCGGCCCCCTTCCGGTTCCCTGGTCACCGCGCCGCTCTGCAGCAGCGCGGTGACCACCTTGACGGCGTCGGCGGCGCGGTACACCGTCTCCGTGAGGGCGAACCGCTTCAGCTCGGTGACCGACTTGTCGCCGCTTCGCAGGTGCGTCAGGAGCTCGCGCCGCAGTGCGCCCGGGTTCGGGTCGAAGGTGATGTCCATGAGGTGACCCTCGGGGTCGCTGGGGTCGCGGTACCGGACGCCGGCGTACTCGTCGAGGGCCCACATCTCGTCCTTGAACGCCTCCAGGCTCTTCGCCGACCGCGTGCCGAAGGCGATCGTGCGCTCCTCCCGCTGGCCCTCCCGCTGGTCCTCCCGCTGGTCCTCCCGCTCGGCGACGAGCGTCACCGCGGTGGTGAGGTCGAAGTCCCGCAACCGGTCCCGCGGCACGTCCACCGTGATCACCTCGGCGGGCTTGCCCTTCGCGACGGCCGCCGGGTCGATCCCGTCGATCATGGACAGCAGCGGGCCGGACCCCGCGCCGAGCGCCTTCAGCAGCATCGCCACGTCGCCGGACATGACGTGCACCGACAGTTCCGCCGGTGTCTGCAGTTCACGTTGTACGGAGTCGAGCCGGCGCTCCAGGCCTGCGGCTTCCGGCGTCACGTACAGGAGGGTGAGCCGCCGCCTGGACAGCCGGTCCCCGAACTCGGCGCAGGCCCGCAACGCCGCCTCCGCGACGTCACCGTCCAGGCCCGTCGCCGACGCGTGCAGGAACGTCGCCCCGTGCGGCGAGTGCACCGCCCCCGGCACCCACAGGTCGAGGTAGCGCACGAGTAATTCGCGGGTGACAGCGGCGATCGACATGCTCTCTTTGTACGGCAGGCGTAGCGTTTCCGGCATGACCGCGGTTCTCGGCAATGACGAGGTGACCAGCGCCCTCACCCAGCTCGACGGCTGGTCCGGTGACGCTTCCGGCATCGAACGCTCGGTGAAGGCCGCGACGTTCCTCGACGGCATCCGGCTGGTGGCCGAGGTCGCCCACCTGGCCGAGCAGGCCGACCACCATCCCGACATCGACATCCGCTGGCGGACGGTGACCTTCCGCCTGATCACCCACAGCGAGGGCGGCGTGACCAGCAGGGACATCGGCCTCGCCGGCCAGATCAACGACCTGATCGGATAAGCGCTTTCGTTCCGGGCCCGAAAAATGTCGGAGCGGGTCGGTAGTGTCCAACCATGACCCACTTCGACGTGGCAAGTGCGGCGGTTGAAGCGGCCCTCGCGGCCGGGGCCCGGTATGCCGACGCGCGTGTGATGCACCGGCGGTCCGAGTCGATGAGCGCGCGTAACGGCGCGATCGAGGACCTGAGCCAGTCCGAGGACGCCGGCGTCGGCGTGCGGGCGCTGGTCGGGTCGAGCTGGGGGTTCTTCGCCCTGCCCGACCTGGGGCGCGACGCCGCGCGGCGGGCCGGTGAGCGGGCCACGGCGATCGCGCGGGCGTCGGCGTCGGTGCCCGGGCCGCCGGTCGACCTGGTGGAGATCGAGGCGCGCACCGACTCGTGGGCGAGCGCGTGCGAGGTCGACCCGCTGGGTGTGGCGCTGTCGACGAAGGGTGACCTGCTGACCGGCGCGACGGCGGAGGCGCACAAGAGCGGCGCCGACATCGCCGAGGGGCTGTATCAGATCTGGGACACGCGCAAGTGGTTCGTGTCGTCGCAGGGGCACCGCATCGACCAGCACATCCGCGAGTCGGGGGCGGGCATCTCCGCGACGGTGATCGGCGACGGGGAGACGCAGCGCAGGTCCTATCCGTCGTATCGCGGGCAGTATGGGACGAGGGGCTGGGAGCTGGTCGACGAGCTCGACCTGACGGCGCACGCCGCCCGGATCGCCGAGGAGGCGCGGGCGCTGCTGTCGGCGCCGCAGTGCCCGGCCGGCGAGACGACGCTGATCCTGGGCAGCGAGCAGATGGCGTTGCAGATCCACGAGTCGGTGGGGCACGCGATCGAGCTGGACCGGATCCTGGGGTGGGAGGCGGCGTTCGCGGGGACGAGCTGGCTCGACCTGGCACAGCTCGGCCGGCTGCGCTATGGCTCCGAGCTCATGAACATCACGATCGACCCGACGATCCCGGGTGCGCTCGGCTCGTTCGGCTATGACGACGAGGGGACCCCGGCGCAGCCGCGGCACGCGGTCCGCGACGGGATCTGGGTGGGCACCCTGGCCGGCCGGGAGTCGGCGGCGGTGGCGGGCCTGGACTATGCGGGCAGCGTGCGGGCCGACGGCTGGGCGCGGTTGCCGATGGTGCGCATGACGAATGTCGGGCTGACCCCGGGGCCGCACACCCTCGAGGAGATGATCGCCGAGACCGCCGACGGCGTGCTGATGGACCTCAACCGGTCCTGGTCGATCGACGACAAGCGGCTCAACTTCCAGTTCGGCTGCGAGGTCGGCTGGGAGATCAAGGACGGCAAGCTCGGGCGGATGCTGCGCAACCCGACCTACACGGGCATCGGGCCGAAGTTCTGGGGCTCGATGGACATGCTGGGCTCGGAGACGACGGCGTGGGGCACGCCCAACTGTGGCAAGGGCCAGCCGGGCCAGATCGGGCACACGGGCCATCCGGCCTCGGCGGCCCGGTTCCAAAACGTGCGGGTGGGGGTCAGGGGATGAGCGAGACCGATCTCGCCGAGCGGATCCTGAAGCTGGTCGGCGACGGCATCGAGGCCGAGGTGCTGGTAGGGCGGTCGGCGGTGGCGCTGACCAGGTTCGCCAATTCCTACATCCACCAGAACGTCGCCGACGAGACCACGGAGGTGCGGCTCAGGCTGCACGCCGACGGGCGGACCGCGACGGCGACCAGCACGGTCGTCGACGGCATCGAGGACTTCGTCCAGCGCACGGTGGCGGGGATGCGGCTCGCGCCGGCCGACCCGACCTGGCCGGGCCTGGCCCCGCCGGCACCCGCCGCCTTCGGCGGCAACGTCGACGAGGCGACCGCGGCCGCGTCGCCGGACGACCGGGCGGCGAGGGTGCGGGCGTTCGTGGACGAGGCGGCCGGGCTGGAGGCGGCGGGGTATTGCCGCACGTCGTCGACCCGGGTCGTCTACGCCAACTCCGCCGGCCAGCACGTCACGGGCGGCAGGACGGGCGCGGCGATGGACGGCATCGCGCGGACCGCGACGTCCGACGGCCTGGCCCGGCTCGCGTCGGTGCGCCTCGCCGACCTCGACGGCGCGGTCCTGGGCGCCCGCGCGGCGGCGAAGGCCAGGGCCGGCGTCGACCCGGTGGAGCTGCCGCCGGGGCGGTATGAGGTGGTGCTGGAGCCGACGGCGGTCGCCGACGTGCTGCAGTTCCTCGGGATGTATGGCTTCAACGCCAAGATGGTGCAGGACCGCCAGTCGTTCCTGGAGCTGGGCGCGGCCCAGTTCGACCCCGCGGTGACGCTGGTCGAGGACGCGACGGCGGCCGACTCGACGGTGCTGCCGTTCGACGTGGAGGGCACCCCGCGGCAGCGGATCGTCCTGGTCGACGCCGGCGTGTCGACCGCGCTGGTGCACGACCGGCGCACGGCCGCGAAGGCGGGCGCGGGCGCCACCTCCACGGGCCACGCGATCCCGGGCGGGGCCAGCTTCGGCGCGGTGCCCTCGAGCCTGCGGCTGCTCGCCCACGACGGACCCGCACCGGTCGAGGTCGACGGCCCGGCCGCCGACTCGGGCGTGGCGGCGCTGGTCGCCGGCGTGGAGCGCGGCCTGCTGGTGACCGACAACCACTACACCCGCGTCCTGGACCCGCGCACCCTGGTCGTCACCGGCCTGACGCGCAACGGCGTCTGGCTCATCGAGGACGGCGTGGTGACCACCCCGGTGCGCAACTTCCGCTTCACCCAGTCCTACCCGCAGGCCCTGGCCCCCGGCGCCGTGCTGGGCGTCGGCCCGCGCGCCGTCGAGCTGCCGGGCCCTTGGTCGGAGTCGGGCGCGTCCGCCCCGGCGCTGCGCCTCGCTTCCTGGAACTACACCGGCGGCGCCTCTGGCTGACCACCCTCACACCCCCGACCCACGCAGCGCCGCCGGACGCATCGCTGGGAAGCGGCATGCCCTGAACGCACGGCGGCGCCCGACGGGACCGACCCCCTCGACGCGCGGCTCCGGTGTGGACACGTCCTGGCTGACCGCGCATGCGGCGGGCGAGCCGCGGAGGATCGAGCGGACTGCGCCAGCTCCGCCCGGCGACCCGGTCAGCACGGCGACCGGCCCAGCATGCTCGGCGATACGGCGATTGTCCCGCTGGCACAAAGACCGACCTGCCGGCGCAACGGCACGTCACTGTCCCACCGCGACGGCGGCACAGCGGCACCGCTTGTCCCGCTGGCACACAGACCGACCTGCCGGCGCAACGGCACGTCACTGTCCCACCGCGACGGCGGCACAGCGGCACCGCTTGTCCCGCTGGCACACAGACCGACCTGCCG
>NZ_JBIAYW010000002.1:0-88046 GCF_042898305.1 Dactylosporangium sp. NPDC000521 | reverse complement strand
GCGCAACGGCACGTCACTGTCCTACCGCGACGGCGGCACAGCGGCACCGCTCCGACTCCCAGGACTGGTAACGCGACGACCGACCTGCCGGCGCAGTAACCCGACGGCACAGAACTGACCCACCGCGACCGCGACACGGCGGCTGACCTGGTGGGCAGCGGAACGGCGGCGGGGGTGTCCGTGCCGCCGCTGGCTGCCGGGCCGGGGACGGCACTCGCGAGGGTGAGCCTCAGGGCGGCGGGCTGGAGGGCAGTTCCGGTCGGTGCTGCGAGCGGGTCCGCGCTCCGGCGGGCGGGTTCGGCGGCGTTGGGCAGGTCGGGCGTTCGCGTTCGGTGTGGAAAATGCCACTGTTCTAGGGCGGGGTGTGATGGGTGATCCCGGCGGCTCGGGAGTGGTCGAAGGCTCGGAGGGTGTCTCAAGGAGAGCAGGTGGCGGCGTCCGTGGTGTCCAGCGTGGGCGTGGCCGGCAAGGGCTGCCGCTCAATCGGCTTTGAGCTGGGAGAACGCGGTTGATGAGGGTGGGACCGTGCGGGTGGGACGGTGCGGCGGCACGGGGTGGGCAGAAAGGGTGAGGGCAGCGGGCGGCGGCTCGTAAGTGGCTGGGTGCGGCCTGGAAATTCGGTGGTTAGGCCTGTGGGTGAGGGCGATCACAAGGCCGGATGCGTTCCGGCGTAACGTGTGCACCGACCACAGATCGGTACATCGGCCCGTCCAGGGAGCAACCACCATGACGACCACGCCGGCCAGGCTTCGGTCAGCCTCGGGCGCGGGGCCCCGCGCAGCGATCAGCGAGAAAACGTTGCGGACGGACAGGTGGTGGCTGCAGCCGCTGCTGGTGTTCCTCGGTCTCGGGGCCTTCGTGGTCTACGGCCTGGTCCGCGCCATCATGAACAAGTACTACTGGGCCAGCGAAGAGCACTATCTGGCGCCGTTCTACTCGCCTTGTCTGACGAAGAGCTGCGTGGAGGGGTCGAGCCACTTCCTCGGCCAGCCGATCCCGCAGCTGCCGTCGTGGATGTCGCCGGCGATGATCATCCTGGTGCTGCCCGGCGGGTTCCGGCTGACCTGCTACTACTACCGCAAGGCGTACTACCGCTCGTTCTGGCTGTCGCCGCCGGCGTGCGCGGTCCCGGACGGTCACAAGACCTACTCCGGCGAGACCCGCTTCCCGCTGATCTTCCAGAACATCCACCGGTACTTCTTCTACGCCGCGATCCTGGTCGGCTCGGTCCTGACGTATGACGCGGTCATCGCCTGGCACGGCAAGGACGGCGGCGTCGGCATGGGGCTCGGCACGCTGATCCTGGCGGTCAACGCGGTGCTGATCTGGGCGTACACGCTGGGCTGCCACTCTTGCCGGAACATCATCGGCGGGCGGCTCAAGCACTTCTCGAAGCACCCGGTGCGGTACCGCGCGTGGGGGCTCGTCTCGAAGCTGAACGCCAAGCACCAGCAGTACGCGTGGGCATCGCTGTTCTCGGTGATCATCGCCGACGCCTACGTGATGGCGGTCTCGGCCGGCTGGATCACCGACTTCCGGTTCTTCAACTGAGGACACAACCCATGACGAACATCGAGCGACACACGTACGACGTCGTGGTCATCGGCGCCGGTGGCGCCGGGCTGCGGGCGGCGATCGAGGCCCGGCTCGCCGGCAAGAAGACCGCCATCATCTCCAAGTCGCTGTTCGGCAAGGCGCACACCGTCATGGCCGAGGGCGGCGCGGCCGCGGCGATGGGCAACGTCAACTCGCGGGACAACTGGCAGGTCCACTTCCGCGACACGATGCGCGGCGGGAAGTTCCTCAACAACTTCCGGATGGCGGAGCTGCACGCCAAGGAGGCCCCGGACCGGATCTGGGAGCTGGAGACCTACGGCGCGCTGTTCGACCGCACCAAGGACGGCAAGATCAGCCAGCGCAACTTCGGTGGCCACGAGTACCCGCGGCTGGCGCACGTCGGTGACCGGACCGGCCTGGAGCTGATCCGCACGTTGCAGCAGAAGATCGTGTCGCTGCAGCAGGAGGACTTCGCCGAGCACGGCGACTACGAGGCCCGGATCCGGGTCTTCCAGGAGTGCACGATCACGGAGCTGTTCGTCGAGGACGGCGCGGTGTCCGGCGCGTTCGGCTACTACCGCGAGTCGGGCGAGTTCGTGCTGTTCGAGAGCGCGGCGATCGTGCTCGCGACGGGTGGCGTCGGCAAGTCGTACAAGGTGACCTCCAACTCCTGGGAGTACACCGGCGACGGGCACGCGCTGGCGCTGCGGACCGGCGCGACGCTGATCAACATGGAGTTCCTGCAGTTCCATCCGACCGGCATGGTCTGGCCGCCGTCGGTCAAGGGCATCCTGGTGACCGAGTCGGTGCGTGGCGACGGTGGCGTGCTGCGCAACACCGAGGGCAAGCGGTTCATGTTCGACTACGTGCCGGACGTGTTCCGCAAGCAGTACGCGGACACCGAGGAAGAGGCCGACCGCTGGTACACCGACCCGGACAACAACCGGCGCCCCCCGGAGCTGCTGCCCCGTGACGAGGTCGCCCGGGCGATCAACAGCGAGGTCAAGGCGGGCCGCGGCACGAAGGCGGGCGGCGTGCTGCTCGACATCGCCAGCCGGCTGCCGGCCGAGCAGGTCCGCAAGCGGCTGCCGTCGATGTACCACCAGTTCAAGGAGCTGGCGGACGTCGACATCACCAAGCAGCCCATGGAGGTCGGCCCGACCTGTCACTACGTGATGGGTGGCGTGGAGGTCGACGCCGACACGACCGCCGCCGCGGTGGCGGGGCTGTTCGCGGCCGGCGAGGTGTCCGGCGGCATGCACGGCTCCAACCGGCTCGGCGGCAACTCGCTGTCGGACCTGCTGGTGTTCGGCAAGCGGGCCGGTGAGCACGCGGCCGCGCACGCCGAGCGGATCGGCCGGCGCAAGCCGTCCGCCGCCGCGGTCGAGGCGGCCGTCGAGACGGCCCTGGCGCCGCTCGCGCGGGCGGATGCCGGGGAGAACCCGTACACGCTGCACCACGACCTGCAGGAGATCATGGGCGTCCTCGTCGGCATCATCCGGCGCGACGGCGAGCTGCGGGAGTCGATCACCCGGTTGGCGGAGCTCAAGGAGCGCGTCAAGAAGGTCGGGGTGAGCGGCGGCCGCAGGTACAACCCGGGCTGGCACCTGGCACTGGACCTCCGCAACATGATCATCGTGTCGGAGTGCACCGCGAAGGCGGCGCTGGAGCGCACGGAGTCGCGCGGCGGCCACACCCGCGAGGACTTCCCGAAGATGGACCCGAAGTGGCGCAAGGTGAACCTGGTCTGCTCGCTCGACGGCGAGGACGTCCGGCTGGAGCACAAGCCGCTGCCGGTCATGCGCCCTGAGCTGCAGGGCCTGTTCGACCAGACCGAGCTCGCCAAGTACATGACCGACGAGGAGCTGTGATGGGCACCAAACGCCACTTCCGCGTCTGGCGCGGCGACGACACCGGCGGCTCGCTGGAGGACTTCCAGGTCGAGGTCAACGAGGGCGAGGTCGTGCTCGACGTCATCCACCGGCTGCAGGCCACGCAGACGCCCGACCTGGCCGTGCGGTGGAACTGCAAGGCCGGCAAGTGCGGCTCCTGCTCGATGGAGATCAACGGCAAGCCGCGGCTGGGCTGCATGACGCGGATGTCGACGTTCGACGAGACCGAGACGGTCACCGTGACGCCGCTGCGGACGTTCCCGGTGATCCGCGACCTCGTCACCAACGTCAACTTCAACTACCAGAAGGCCCGCGAGCTGCCCGCGTTCGCCCCGCCGGCCGGCGTCGAGCCCGGCGAGTACCGGATGCAGCAGGTCGACGTGGAGCGCTCGCAGGAGTTCCGCAAGTGCATCGAGTGCTTCCTGTGCCAGAACGTGTGTCACGTCATCCGTGACCACGAGGAGAACAAGACGGCGTTCTCCGGGCCGCGCTTCTTCATCCGGGCCGCCGAGCTGGACATGCACCCGCTCGACGCCCGCGACGACCGCAAGGAGATGGCGCAGGCCGAGCAGGGCCTGGGCTACTGCAACATCACCAAATGCTGCACCGAAGTCTGCCCCGAGCACATCAAAATCACTGACAATGCGATCATCCCGATGAAGGAACGTGTTGTCGATCGGAGGTACGACCCGGTGACCTGGCTCGGACGCAAGATCTTCCGTCGTGACCAGCTGGACGATCCCACACCGGCGCGCGCCGCGACGTCTGTCAAGACCTCCTCGGGCGACCTGGCGGTCTCGGACACCAGCGGCAGCTGGCACCAGGAGGGCCCGGTGCCGCAGGAGGCGCCGGTCGGCGCCGACGGCAAGCTCACGGTGGCGGAGCTCACCCTGGACCGGGCGGCGGCCGGCTCTCCGTTCGGTGACGACCAGGTGTTCCCGCTGCCGCCGGAGCAGCTGCGGTACCAGCACCCGTCGTCGCCCTCCGGCGACGGCCACTAGATCCGACTCCAGAAGGCGCCTCTCTGTCTCAGAGGGGCGCCTTCTGCATGGCCTTGGCGTAGCGGTCCGTGACCCGCGACTGGACCAGCTTCGCCACGGGGTCGCCCAGGCGGACCCACCACTTCGCCGGGCGGCTGAACGCCTTGATCTGAAACCACACCTCGCCGCCGGGCTCGACGCTCAGCAGGAACGACTCCTCGCCCGTCTCGACGTGCCCGGGCAGGGTGCCGAAGCCGAACCCGTACCGCTCCGGCTCGTCGACGATCCACACGATCAGGCACGGCACCCAGAGCCGCAGTGCCCCCACCCCGATCCCGGTGGAGAACCGGCCGCCGAGCGTGACCCGGTCCTCGTCGCTGCGCAGCCGGAGCCCGGCGCCGCGCTGGGGCTGCCAGCGGGCCAGGGCGGCCGCTGCGGCGGCGAAGTCCTCATGGCCTTGGCCCACCCTCACCCGGCGGGTCACATGGTGGTAGCCGGGCGGCAGGGGGCCTTCGCGGGTCGCGCCGACCTCGGGGTAGGTGACGTTCACGCCGTCGAAGGTAGCAACGGCGCCAGCGCCACCACGATCGGCGCGTCGGCGGGCAGCCACGGCACCGTGTCGAGCTCGTCGCCGGCGAGCCAGCGCAGGTCGCTGTGCTCCAGTGGCACGGGCACCGCCCCGTTCACCAGCCGGGCGAGGTACACCTTGAGGATCGCGGCGCCGCCGAGCATCGTGATGTCGGCACCGACCCGCGCGCCGACCTCGACATCGACCCCGAGCTCCTCCTGGCACTCCCGGACCAGTGCCTGCTCCTCGGTCTCCCCCGGGTCCACCTTCCCTCCGGGGAACTCCCACTTTCCGGCCATTTCGGGCGGCAGGGCGCGCTCACAGGCCAGGACGCGGCCATCGGAGATGATCGCGGCGCCGACGATGATCCTTGGCATCAACCGTTCGGTCTGCACGGATGTCCAGGGTGCCAGATCGAAATGAAGTTCCGGTTGCGGGCGCTGCCCTGTTGTTCACCAGACGAGGGAAATGTGGCCGTGGACAGATCCACCAGTCGCCCAGCAGACTTGCAGACACCGTTGATGACGGGCAGGCTTCGAAACGGCCACAAGCCGGCAACGATGCCGCGGGAGGGTAGGTCGTTATGCGGGCAAGGCGAAGCGAGCAGCACCGTGACTATCTCAGCGATGCGCTGGGTTTATTGCAAGGCTGGACGCACGACGGCGAAGAGATTCGCCGCACGCTGCACTTGGACGATTCCCAGCATGCGGCACTGACCGAGCGCATGAAGATCGTCGCCGACGCGCTCCAGGTGCGCCCCGACGTGCGCCGCCTCGACGGCCGCACCCAGATCCGCCTCCGCGTGCCGGGCATGTCGGATCTGTCGCCCGGCGAGGTCACCCTGGCCGCCCGTATCGAGGACCTCTACCGCACCATCATCGCCGGCGCCGCTTGATTCGTCGGATCTCCGTCACGCAACGCTACGATGACGACATGACTGCGGTGCCCGACTGGATGCGCCCGCCCCGCATCGAGGGGTGGTTCGCCGACGACCTCGACCACCTCCCCGAAGCGCCGCGACACACCGAGCTGCTCGATGGAGCGCTCGTATTCATGATGTCGCCGCAGCTGCGCTGGCATGCCCGGGTCGTTACAGCGCTGGAAGTCACCCTCAGAGAACAGGCACCGGCGGGTGTTGAGATCGAGCGGGAAATCACCGTTCGACTCGACAAGCGCAATCGCCCCGAACCAGATGTGCTGGCCACGACGGTGCCCTACGACGATGCGCCTCGCACGTTCTTCACGCCGGACGAATTACTGCTGGTCATCGAGGTGGTCTCGCCGGAGTCCGCGCACCGCGACCGGACGGTCAAGGTGCGCAAGTACGCGGAAGCCGGTATCGCCCATTATTGGCGCGTCGAGGAGGAGAACGCCGCGCCCGTCGTGCACACCTACGAGCTCGACGGACCCACCCGGGCGTATGTGGCGACCGGCATCCACCGCGACACTTTGCGTACTGCAGTGCCGTTCGCGGTGACGATCGAGCTGGACAAGCTGCTTCCCGCTAGGCGTATTCGCCCTTGATGACGAAGAACGTGCCGCGGATGGTGCCGGCGAGCTTGGAGCGCTGACGGGCGAACTTGAAGCGGTCGGCGAGCTCGGCCGGGACCTCCATGCCGTCGGAGAGCTTGAAGCCGACGGCCCGCTTCCCGCCTTCCGCGAGGGTGTAGAGCACGTTGACCGACAGGCCCGACTCGTAGAAGACGTAGGTCCAGCGGACGCCGTCGACCTCGAAGGACGTCGCCTCCAGCGGCCGGGAGCCGATGGTGAGGTCCCGCTCCTCCAGCAGGATGCGGTGCACGCGGTCCACCGCTTCCTGTGCCGCCGACGCCGGCTCGACGGCGAAGACCGTGAACACGTGGTCGTACTTGTTCCGGAAGTAGCGGGCCTCGTTGGCGCGCAGCCCGGCGAGGGCCTCGGCGACCGGTGAGGACTCCAGGCCGGTGGTGGAGACGGTCTCGAAATCGACGACGTACGACACCAGCGCTCCTAGACGTTGAAGCGGAACTCGACGACGTCGCCGTCCTGCATGACGTAGTCCTTGCCCTCGATGCGGACCTTGCCGGCGGCCTTGGCCGCGTTCTGCGAGCCGGCGGCCATCAGGTCGTCGAAGCTGACCACCTCGGCCTTGATGAAGCCGCGCTGGAAGTCGGAGTGGATGACGCCGGCGGCCTCGGGGGCGGTGGCGCCGATCGGGATGGTCCAGGCGCGGGTTTCCTTGGGGCCGGCGGTGAGGTAGGTCTGCAGGCCGAGGGTGCGGAAGCCGACCCGGATGAGCTGGTGCAGGCCGGGCTCCGGCTGGCCGATCGACGCCAGGAGCTCCAGCGCCTCGTCTTCGTCCAGGTCGGTGAGCTCCGACTCGATCTTCGCGTCGAGGAAGATGGCCTCGGCGGGGGCGACCAGGGCGCGCAGCTCGTCCAGGAAGGCGGGGTCGGCGAGGCCGGCCTCGTCGACGTTGAAGACGTACAGGAAGGGCTTGGCGGTGAGCAGGTGCAGCTCCTGCAGCTCCGCGACGTCGATGCCGGCCTTGGCGGCGCCCGCGTAGAGGGTGGTGCCGCCGTTGAGCAGCTCGGCGGCGGCCTTCGCGGCGGCGGCGGCCCCGGCGCGCTGCTTCTGGACCTTCGCCTCCTTCTCCAGGCGCGGCAGGGCCTTCTCGATCGTCTGGAGGTCGGCGAGGATCAGCTCGGTGTTGATCGTCTCGATGTCGTCGGACGGGGAGACCTTGCCGTCGACGTGGACCACGTTGGGGTCGGCGAAGGCGCGCACCACCTGGCAGATCGCGGAGGCGTCGCGGATGTTGGCGAGGAACGCGTTGCCGCGGCCCTGGCCCTTCGAGGCGCCGCGGACGAGGCCCGCGATGTCGACGAACGAGACCGGCGCCGGGATGATCTTCTGCGAGCCGTGCAGCTCCGCGAGCTTGCCGAGCCGGGCGTCGGGGAGGCCGACGACGCCGACGTTGGGCTCGATGGTCGCGAACGGATAGTTCGCGGCGAGCGCGTCGCCCTTCGTGAGCGCGTTGAACAGGGTGCTCTTGCCGACGTTGGGCAGGCCGACGATCCCGATGCTGAGTGCCACGCGTAAAAGCTACAGGTCAACCTCGACCCAGACCGCACCGTGGTCGGACGCGGCGTGCCGGGCGCTGGTGATCTCGGGGTACGTGTCCCACAGCCGCGGCCGTCTGGCGTTGGACGGCGTGCCCCACAGGCCGCGCCGGAAGACCCCGCCGTCGGTGACCCGCGCCGCGAGCTCGGGTGACAGCAGGATGTAGTCCAGGCGGTTGCCGATCGTGCACGACTGGAAGCTGCCGGGCCGCTCCCGGTCGCGGTCGAGCGGGTCGAACAGCTGCGAGAAGGCCGGCAGCGAGTAGGCGTCGACCAGCGGCGAGTCCGGGCCGAGCAGGGGGCGCAGCGAGGGGTGGTCGGGGCGCTTGTTGAAGTCGCCGACGACCGCCACGAACGAAGCGCCCCCGGCCCGGAGCCGGTCGTAGACGGCCCGGACCTCGGTCGCCTGGCGGGTCCGCAGCGGATCCGGGTCGCCGCTGGTGAAGGACTGGCTCTTCAGATGGTTGAGCACCATGTACAGCTCCGCACCGGACGGCAGGAGCAGCCGGTACACCGGACAATCACGGCTGAACAAGCGCCGGTCCGACGCGGGGTCAGGGACGTCGACATGGCTGCGGACCCAGTCGATCCCGATGCCGGCTGCGCAGAACAGGCCGACGTCGATGCCGCGGGGGTCGTTGCCGTCGACGAGCATGGCGTGGCCGTACCGGCCGCCGAGCAGCTCGTCGTTGAACTTCACCAGCGAGGGGCGGCTCTCGGCCTCCACGACGCAGAGCACGTCGGCGGCCACGTCGGCGACGACCCGGGCGGTCATCCGGGTGGCGACCTCGTCGACGGGGTCGACGATGAGGTCGACCCAGCCGTTCCAGGACGACCGGCCGGTGGCGACGATGCGCGGCTCGGCGTCGGCGGGCGCGGCGAGGAAGTCCCCGCGGTTCTCCCGCAGCACCGCGAACGCGTCGCCGAACAGGTCGGGGTTGGCCCGCCGCCCGGCGCGGGTGCGCACGAAGACCCGCAGCGTCTCCAGGGCGTCGAGCATCGCGGCCTTGTCCTCGTCGGAGTAGACGGGGTGGGCGGCGATCCGGTTGAACGTCTCGTACGCCGACAGCGCCGGCTGGCCCTTCGCCGGGTCGGCCGGGTCGAGCGCCCGGGCCCGGGCGAAGAGGTTCTCCACGTTGTACGTCGCCAAGCGCATGACCACGGACGGTAGCAACGCGCTTGCGGAACCGCAGTCGGCAACTCGTCGTATCCGCCGGCTCCCCCGGGGGCTACCGCAGCGTGATCCCCGCGCCTGTCGTGAGGGCGGCGAAGGCGCGGGCCGCCCGGCCGAACCCCGCGGGGCCGGTCTTCGCCGCGTCAGGGCCGTCGGCGAGGTGCGGTTCGAGCGACGCGAAGCCGGTCCAGCCGTCGTCGCGCAGCGCCGTCACCGTCTGGAGCAGCTCGCCGTCGCCCTCGCCGGCGGGCACCACCGCGCCGTCGGCGAACCGGGCGTCCTTGACCTGCAGGTACTCCAGATGCGGCCGCAACATGGCGTAACCGTCGCTGAACGGGCGGACGCCGACCTGCACGAAGTTGGCGTTGTCCCAGGCCACCCGCAGCGCCGGCGAGCCGACCGACTCGATCAGGTCCAGCACGCGGGCCGGCACGTCGCCGTAGACGTCCTTCTCGTTCTCGTGCAGGAGCACGACCTGCTCGCGCTCGGCGAGGTCGGCGAAGGCCCGCAGGCGGCGCAGCACGGTGTCGCGCGTCGCCTCCACGGCGACCCCCGGCGGCCGGTAGAAGGAGAAGAGCCGCACGTACCGGCTCCGCAGCCGCCGGGTGAGCGCGATGACGGCCCGCAGCCGAGCCAGCTCGACGTCCGGATCGCCGAAGACGTCGGTCTTGCCGATGGGTGACGCGACCGCCGACACCGCCACCCCGGCGGCCGTGAGCGCGGCGGTGAGGCGCGCGGTCAGCTCGTCGTCGAAGTCGGCCACGTTGACGCCCCAGGCGCTGCGGACCTCCACGTGCGACGCGCCGAGCGCCCGCAGCACCGCCAGCTGCACGCGTGGGTCGTCGTCGATCTCGTCACCGAACCCGGACAGCACCCACTCGACCATGCCGAACAGTATTCACTCAGTAGGATGGCTCTACGTGGAGAAGGACGCCATCGCCAGGGCGGCCGTGCCGGGGACCGTGCGGGGAATGGTCGCGCAGCTGGCCACCCTCGGGCTGCCGGCGGGCGCGACCGTCATCGTCCACACGTCGCTGTCGCGGCTCGGCTGGGTCGCCGGCGGCGCGCAGGCGGTCGTGACGGCGCTGCTGCAGGCGATCGGGCCGGCCGGCACGCTGGTCATGCCGACGCACTCGCGGCAGCTGACCGAGCCGGCCGACTGGGGCAACCCGCCGGTGCCCCAGTCCTGGTGGGCGGTGATCAGGGCGGAGACACCGGCCTTCGACCCGCGCGTCACCCCGACCAACTTCATGGGGGCCGTGCCCGAGTGTTTCCGGCATTTCCCAGGTGTACGGCGCAGCGACCATCCGACGGTGTCGTTCGCCGCGCTCGGCCCGGACGCCGAACGGATCACCGCCGGGCACACGCTCGACGACGGTCTCGGCGAGGGCTCGCCGCTCGCGCGGCTCTACGAGGCGGACGCGTGGGTGCTGCTGCTGGGCGTCGGGCACGACAACAACACGTCGCTGCACCTTTCGGAGTACCGCGCGGCGCCCGCCTCGGCGCGACGGCTCAGGCAGGGGTCGCCGGTCCTGGTGGACGGCGAGCGGCGCTGGGTCGAGTACCAGGAGCTGGCCGACGACACGTCGCTGTTCGAGCCGCTCGGCAAGGACTTCGCCACGATCACCGGCGAGGAGCGGGTGGGGCCGGTCGGGTCCGGGACGGCCCGGCTGATGCGGCAGCGGGCGCTGGTCGACTTCGGCGCGATGTGGCTGTCGCGCAGGGGGTCCGGCTGAGGTTCCCGCCGTCCGGACCCCGGCGCGCTTCGAGTCAGGCCTGGGCCAGGGGGTTGGTGCTGGGGTCGTCGTAGCGGACGGTCTCGAACGTGCCGTCGCCGTCGGTGTCGGTGACCGTCACGTCGCTGTCGCCGTCGGCGTCGGTGTCCTGGGAGACGGAGTCGGCGACGCCGTCGAAGTTCTCGTCCCGGACGTCGGTGTCGATGACGCCGTCGCCGTCGGTGTCCGCGACCACGCGGTCGACGAGGCCGTCGCCGTTGGCGTCCAGCGCCGCGACGTCGATGCGGCCGTCGCCGTCGGTGTCGGTGAGCACCGCGTCGAACGTGCCGTCGCCGTTGAGGTCGACCATCCGGGTCTCGAGCGAGCCGTCGCCGTCGGTGTCGAGCGCGATCTGCTCGAGCTGGCCGTCGTTGTCCTTGTCGTACCCGGCCGCCTCGGCGTCGCCGTCGTGGTCCACGTCGACGGCGTAGATCGTGGCGCCGTCCTGCCCTTCGAGCGTGATGATCTCCGGCTCGCCGTAGCCGTCGCCCGCCTCGCCGATCTCGCCGGTGGCCGGGTCGGTCTCGTAGTCGCTCATGGTGCTATCTCCATCTCGGCTGGGGGGCCGTCGGTCGCTCGTTGACGGGATCAACTTAATCAACCCGCGGGGCGGGTGAATCCCGCAAACGTGCCAGTGGCCGGTCCGGAACCTGACACCCCGTCCGGGGATCTGGACACCCAGGTCCGAATCCCGCCAGCCAGCGACCGGACCTGCGAGGAGGATGGGTGGTATGGAACTGGACTTCGACACCTGTCGCAGGGCGGCGATCAGCCGCGACGCGCGGTTCGACGGGGTCTTCGTGACCGCGGTGAAGTCGACGAAGATCTATTGCCGGCCGTCCTGCCCGGCGATCACGCCGAAGGCGGAGAACGTGCGCTTCCTGCCGACGGCCGCGGCGGCGCAGCGGGAGGGGTTCCGGGCGTGCCTGCGCTGCCGGCCGGACGCGGCGCCCGGCTCCCCCGAGTGGGACGTGCGCGGCGACGTGGTCGGCCGGGCGATGCGCCTGATCGCCGACGGGGTCGTCGACCGGGACGGGGTCCCGGGCCTGGCGGGGCGCCTCGGGTACACCGAACGGCACCTGCACAGGATGCTGACCGCGGAGGTCGGGGCCGGCCCCCTCGCCCTCGCCAGGGCGCAGCGGGCGCAGACGGCGCGGGTGCTGATCGAGACGACCCGGCTCGGGCTGGCGGAGATCGCGTTCGCGGCCGGGTTCGGCAGCGTGCGGCAGTTCAACGACACCGTCCGCGAGATCTACGGCCGCACGCCGTCGGACCTGCGCGTGCGGCGGACGCAGCCAACGCTCGATCCGGGTGTGGTGTCCGTACGGCTGCCGTTCCGGGCGCCGCTGCACGCCGAGGCGCTGCTGTCGTTCCTCGGTGACCGGGCCATCGAGGGCATCGACGAGCGCGTCGGCGACTCGTACCGGCGAAACCTCCGCCTGCCGCACGGCACCGGCACCGCGGACCTGCGCCCCGAGGACGGGCACGTCGCGGCCACCCTGCGCCTCACGGACCTGCGCGACCTGGCCCCCGCGGTGGCGCGCTGCCGCCGCCTCTTCGACCTCGACGCCGACCCCGCGGCCGTGGACGCCGTGCTGGGCGACGATCCGCTGCTGGCGCCTCTGGTGTCGAAGGAGGCGGGGGTACGGGTGCCCCGCGCCGTCGACGGGTTCGAGATCGCCGTCCGCGCGATCGTCGGGCAGCAGATCTCGGTGGCGGCGGCCCGGACCGTGCTGCGCCGGCTGGCCTTCTCGACCCCCTCGTCCCTGCTGGAGCTGCCGGACTCCGCGTTCGCCATGCCGGCCGCGCGGCGGCGCACGCTGCGGACGCTGGCGTCCGCGGTGCTGGACGGCCTGAGCCTGGACGGGGACGGCGACCGCTCGGAGACCGTCGCCCGGCTCAAGGAGGTGCCCGGCATCGGCGACTGGACGGCCCAGTACGTCGCGATGCGCGCCCTCGGCGACCCTGACGCGTTCCTGCCCACCGACCTGGGGGTGCTGCGCGGCGCGCGGGCCCTCGGACTGCCCGACGACCCCCGATCCCTGGCCGCGCACGCCGAGCGCTGGCGGCCGTGGCGTTCCTACGCCGTCATCCGACTCTGGAGGATTCAATGAACAGCTATTCGGTGCTTTCGTCACCCGCCGGCCCGCTGACGATCGTCGTGGACGACGACGGCGCGGTGGTGGCGAGCGGGTTCACGTCCTCGCCGGCGGACCTGGCGCTGTTCGTCGACGTCGCCGCGCTGCGGCAGGTCGGCGACGTGGGTCTCGCCGGCAAGGCCGCACAGTCCTACCTGGACGGTGACGTGCACGCGATCGACGACGTCGTGGTGCGCCAGCGCTCCGGCGGCGCGTTCCTCACCCATGCGTGGGACGTCCTGCGGACGGTGCCGGCCGGCGCTCCGGTGACCTATCGGGAGTTCGCGGTGCTCTCCGGCCGGCCGCCGGCGATCCGGGCCGCCGCGCAGGCCTGCGCCCGCAACGCCGCCGCCCTCTTCGTGCCGTGCCACCGGGTGCTGCGCACCGACGGGACCCTGGGCGGGTTCCGCTGGGGGCTGCCGGTCAAGCGCTGGCTGCTCGATCACGAGGCTTCTGTCGCCTAATTGACAGTTTTGTCTTCTCAACTGCATGAATGGCGGGGTTCACGTACGCGATCTACCGTGGACTGGTTCGTTCGTGGGAGGATTCTCGTCACGCTGCGGATCTTTTCCATTGCTGCGGGCGTAGATCGCTTAGAAGAGGGCCGATGACTGGCGGACGATGGAGTAGCCAGACCCGATTCACCGTCGTGCTCGTCGGGCTTGCCTTGGTCGCGCTGGGCGTGCTCACCACGATGCAGTTCCGCAGCACCGCCGGCGCCGCCGCCCTCGTGGCGGCCGGCGTCCTGGTCGGGCTCGCGGGGCTGTCCGGCGGCACGATCGTGGTCCGCTCCGCGGACCGTGAAGAGCGGGTCGCCTCCGCCGGCAAGGCCCAGCTCGAAGGCGACGCCGAGGGGGCGTACGACCGCTTCGTCCAGCTCATCCGCGGTCACGCCCCGCAGGCGATCGCCTATCACGAGGGCGCCAACGCGGCGCTCTACGAGGCGGCCGGGCGCGAGGGGCAGAAGCTGCAGCCCGTCTTCGGCTACTTCCTCGGGCCGATCGCCATGTCCGAGTCGCACATCATCGTCGACATCCGGGCCGGCACCGGGTTCTCCATCGCCCGCATGCAGACCACGTACCAGGCGCTGCTGGTCGGGCAGACGGCCGCGTTCCAGGCGGCGCTCGTGATCGTCAACGCCTCGCCCGACGACTCGATCCTGAGCTCGGTCCGGCAGCTGAGCATCGCGCTGGACCGGCCCGTCATGGCGGTCGCGTGGCGCCTCGGCGACCACAGCGACGGCATCTCCGACGCGATCGTCTCGCTCAAGCGGGAGCTGCGCCGGCGCGGCCTCGAGTCGCCGATCGAGGTGCCCGAGGTGGTGCAGCAGCCCACGCTGTCCTCGCCCCCCGCGGACAGGTTCGTGCCCGAGCGGTTCTCGCCCGACTCGTTCGAGCCCGAGCCCGATCCGTACGTGGACGACGGGATCTTCGAGCCGCAGCAGGCGGCGCGCATCCCCACGCGGACGCCCGCGCCCCCGCCCGCTCCTCCGCGGCCGCCGGTGATGCAGCCGCCGGCGCCCACGTTCGGCACGGCGGCGCCGGTCTTCGGGCCGTCGATCCCGGCGCAGCACTCCCCCGCCTCGGCGCACTCCGCGGCTTCCCCTGAGCCGGACCGGGCCGAATGGCCCAACCCGGAGCCGCGGCGGCGGCCCTCCCCCGCGCCGCGCGTCTACGACGACTCCGCGACCTGGCAGCGGGCGACCGACCTGCACTGGCGTGGCCAGCTGCAGGAGGCGAAGGAGGCGTACGGGGAGATCGTCGACGCCCGCGCGCACGCCCTCGGCTGGGACCACCCCGACACGCTCACCGCCCGCGACCAGCACGCGACCGTGCTGCGCGACCTGGACCGCCTCGCCGAGGCGCTGGTGGAGTGCGACGAGGTCCTGACCGCGCGGATGCGCATCCTCGGCGAGGACCACCCCGACACGCTGACCAGCCGCAGCCACCTCGCGACGATCTACCACCAGCTCGGTGACCTGACCCGCTCCGAGGGCGAGCACCAGCGGGTCCTGGAGGCGCGCACCCGTGTCCTGGGCAGCAACCACCAGGAGACGCTGATCAGCCGGAGCAACCTCGCCAAGGTGTACCAGGACATGGGCGAGCTCGACCGGGCGATCGACGAGCACAGCACGGTCATGCGGGCGCGGGCGCGGCTGCTCGGGCCGGAGCACCGCGACACGCTCATGTCGCGCAGCCTGCTCGCCTCCGCGCTGCACCACGCGGGGCGGCTGCAGGAGGCGGAGGCGGAGCACCGGGCCGTGCTGGGCAGCCGGCTGCACCTGCTGGGGCCGGTCCACCTCGACACCGCCGTCTCGCGGCACCGGCTCGCCAGTGTTCTGCACGACCTGGGGCGGCTGGACGAGGCCGTGACCGAGTACCGGGCGGCGCAGTCCGTGTACGCGCAGCTGCTGGGGGCGAGCAGCCCGTTCGCGCGGGCGGCGGCGTCGGATCTGGCGCTCGCGGAGCGGGCTTCGCGAGGGGCTCAGGGAAGCCGGTACTGACGCCGACGCCGGGGCATCAGAAGAAGTCCCCTCCGAAGTCGCCGCCCCCGAAGTCACCATCTCCGAAGTCGCTCGCGTCTCCGCCGTCGTAGCCTTGATCGGTGTCTTGGCCCGGGTCGGCGGCGTCGGTGCCGGCGTCGTAGCCCTGGTCGAAGCCGGCGTCGAAGCCCGCGTCATAGCCTGAGTCGCCCCACGCCGGGCTGAACAGCGCGTCGAACACCAGCAGCGACCCGACCCCCCACGCGCCCGCGACCAGGGCCGTCTTCCACCACGGCTCGGAATACCAGCCGGCCGGCACACCGCGGCCCGCCACCTGCCCGCCCGGGTAGTAGTACGGCGTGGCGTCGCCCGGGTGCGGACCGGCCCGGAACCGGTGCCCCTGCACGTCGACCTCGCGCTCCTTGGTGAGCTGCCCAGCGCGGGCGCCCGCGAGCGGCGGCAGGTCCGGTCCGGGGTCGATGCCGAGCGCGACCCGGGCCGCCCGCACGTACGCGAGGCCTTCGAGGGCGGTTTCGCGGGCCAGCTCGTACTGGCGGACCGACGTCGAACGCTCCAGCTGCGCGCCGGCGGCGGTGTAGCGCTCGCCCGCGTCGACGAGCGCCTGCCGCACCGCGGGAGTGTCGCCGGACAGGTTCATGACCTGGCCGCCGAGCCGCTCGTACCAGCGAAGGGCGTCCTCACGGGCGTCCGCCTTCTTCCGATTGCCCGCGGCGACGAATGCGGCGATCGCGACCGCCGCGGCCACCAGCAGGACGACGAGGACGATCCACGTTCCCATGACTTCGACGGTACCCATTTTCTGTCGTACCCCTCGGGCATGCTGGTAGCCGTGGAACTCGTGCTGATCGTCATCGGGCTCGCCGTCGGCGCCGCGCTCGGCTGGTTCGCCGCGCGGTCACGCGCCGCGGTCGATGTGGCGAAGCTGGAGGCCACCCTGCAGGCGACCCGCGACGGCGAGGCCCGGCTCGAGTCGTCGCTGCGCTCCCTCACCTATGAGGCCCGCGCCCAGACGCAGGACGCGGTCGCCGACGCCGTCGCCCCGCTGCACGACGCCCTTCTGCGCTATGAGCGCCGCGTCGCCGACCTGGAGCGCGACCGCGTCGGCGCCTATGAGTCGCTGCGCGAGCAGGTCCGCGCCATGCACGACGTCTCCGGCGAGCTGCGCACCGAGACCCGCCAGCTCGTCTCCGCCCTGCGCGCACCACAGATCCGTGGCCGCTGGGGCGAGCACCAGCTGCGCCGCATCGTCGAGGCCGCCGGCATGCTGGAGCACTGCGACTTCGACGAGCAGGTCACCGCCCCGACCGACGGCGGCGTCGTCCGCCCCGACCTCGTCGTCCGCCTGCACGGCGGCCGCCAGGTGGTCGTCGACGCCAAGGCTCCGTTCGAGGGCTATCTCAGCGCCATGGAGGCCCGCGACGAGGCCGGCCGCACCGCTCACCTGCGACAGCACGCGAAGCACCTCCGCGGCCACGTCGACGCGCTCGCCGCCAAGTCCTACTGGGCGGCCTTCGAGCCCGCCCCGGAGTTCGTCGTCCTCTTCATGCCGGCCGACACGTTCCTCGACGCCGCCCTCCAGCACGACCCGACCCTGCTGGAGCACGCGTTCACCCGTAACGTCGTCCTCGCCACCCCGGCCACCCTGGTCGCCCTGCTGCGCACGATCGCCTACGCGTGGCGCCAGGAGTCCCTCGCCCACAACGCCCTGGCCGTGCACCGGACCGGCCGCGAGCTCTACGCCCGCCTCACCACCATGGGCGACCACTTCGCCAAGGTCGGCACCGCCCTCGGCACCGCCGTGTCCTCGTACAACAAGGCCGTCGGCTCCCTGGAGGCCCGCGTCCTGGTCAGCGCCCGCCGCCTCGCCGAACTCGGCATCAGCGCCGACCCCCTGCCCGCCCCGTCCCAGGTCGAGCTCACCCCCCGCCACCTCCAACCCCAGGACCCCTCCGACTCTTCCGACCCCTCGGATTCCTCGGGCTCCCCGGGCTCCTCGGGCTCCCCGGGCTCCTCGGGCTCCTCGGGCTCCTCGGGCTCCCCGGGCTCCTCGGGCTCCTCCGATCTGCCCACCTCTTCGGACCTCCCGCACCCCTCGCCATTGCCGGACCACTCGAACCTGCGACACCCCTCACACCTGCCCGCCCCCTCGCACCTGCCGGACCTCTCGCAGACCTCTGCCGGTCCCCGGCCCAACGGCCCGAGTTCCGCCCACGACCCCCGGGAGCCCTTCGTCCCACGGCACCACGACCACGCGACGCCCGCCCGACCGCACGGCACTCAGCAATCCCCCGAGTCGGAGTACGAGATCCTGTTGGCCGCCCTCCGCGAAGACCCGCCCCAGTAGCACGCCAGGGCACCCGCGGCCGAGCCCGGCCGTCCCCGCTTGGCCGCCCTCCGCGAAGCTGGCCCCAGTGGCACCCGCCCTGCGGCCGCTGCCGATCGCCTCTCGAACCGACAACTGCTGCCTCCCACCACCCCGGCAGTTGTCCCGGACCACCGCTTTCGGCCCCTGATCCGCCGGCCGACATGCCCGCCCAACCAGCAGGCGCGGATCCGGCTCGCCTACGGCGTACCCGCGACACCACCGCCGCCAGACTGCAGTTGCGGGATGCCCTGGAGTACAGGTGGGCACCGACGTTGCGGTGCGGCAGAAACAGCCGCTCGCACCACGAAATCGTGGCCACCCCGACCATCCACGAGTCCGACCGTCCCGCCGCCCTCGTGCCCAGCCGTCCAGGCGCCCGCCCGCGCAGCACCGGTGCGACAGAGCCGCCCCTCCGAGTCGCCGTCGGCGGGAGTGGCAGCCAGCAACGATCACGGCCGACATCCCGCAGGCGGTGTTCACCGACAACTCGCTACCGCCGCACCTCCCACCCCGACGCGCCCGGCCGATCGCCAGCCGGCAGACACGACACCCGCACTTCTGTCGCCTGTTCGGAACGGTTGCATCCCGGCGGTTGGGGGGTGCGGTGGATGGTGTGCGAGCTTCTTTCTGGAGGGGTGAGCAGTGGATTTCGCTGGTGCGTGCCGAGTGGGGTCCGGCAGACTTCGCGGTTGTGGCGGACGAGATCGCGCGGCTCATCGGGCTGCTGGACGACGACTCGACCGAGATCGCCGAGGACGCGAAGGCTGCGCTGATCTCGATCGGGGACGAAGTGGTTCAGCCGCTGGCATCCGCCATGGGATCGCTGGACCGATACGGCCAGCTGTCCGCGATCGAGGTCTTCGAGCACCTCGGCGACGCAGCCGCGGGACCTGCGCTGATCGACCTGCTCGGCAGCGAGCACGAGACGGTTCGGGAGTGGTCGGCCCGCGCGATCGCTGAGCTCGGCGTTCGGGAGGCGGTACCGATGCTGCAGGCCGCCTATCGGCGCCAACGGGTCAGCGGCGACGGACCGGACTGGACCGAGGCGGTTGCTGTCCGCCACGCGCTGACGGTGCTTGGAGCGCGGCAGGAGGTCCTGCCGCCGTTGACGGCGTCGTTACGGACGGCAGCCGGCAGCATCCTGCAGGCCTGGCCGTCTGCCCGGCTTGTGGACGTGGTCAACGATCTGGCTGATCACGGTCAGGCGGTGCTGTACTTCCAGCTTTGGGCAGTCATCGACGGTGGCACGTTCTGGAACGGCCACGAGGGGCTCGACGAGCCGCTCGACTTTCGCGAACCGTGGCGGCAGGTCGTCGAGGACGCGCGGGAGTACGCACTCATCGAGGCGGCCTTCGTGGCACCGCGGCCGAACCTGTTTGCGACAGTGGAGTGGATCGATCGTGCGGACGTCTGAACGCAAGGGACACGACGATGACGGCGCGGGCCGATGACCGGCGGTGTGGTTGACACCGCCGCGCTGTCGGCGCTGTGGGACGAGCGGTGGCCGGGCTGCTCGAAGCTGCCCTACGAACTTCGAGGTGTCCGGGAGCGGTGGGTGCGGTTCCACACCCTGCCGGGTTCCAAGCGCTATCCCGGCACTGAGGCCGAGTACGGGATCGTCTTGGCCAGGCACAACGTCGTCCTCGCCGAGCTGGTGTCCGGCCCCGAGGCGCTGGTCGTCACGGCGGGCTGTTCCGATGCTCCCGAGCCGAGGGAGCCTTGCCGGTCACCGGAGACCGTGGTTGTGCACCCGGATGCCACGTACTGGACGAGCGTCTGCATGGACGACGAGCCGGGATTCCAGAGCTGGATGCATCTGTACGTCAGCCAGGTGCCGTGGTCGGTGGGTTGCTTGGATCCGTTGTTGCGGCAGGTTGCTGACGATGTGATCGCCAACGTCGTGCTGGCGGACACCGGCCTGAGGTGGCTGTATCACCCGTATGACGGGGGCATGGACGTGATGCTGTCGTCGACGGCCGACCGCGATGCTTTGCGGGACCGGCATCGCGACTGGCTGTCCGCGCACCCCGGTGGGTTGTAGCGGCAACCACTGCCTCATGATCCCGTGCGGTTCCGGTAGCCAGGGCTACCACAACCATTCGGGATCACCCGCAGCAGCAGCGGTGGGGCGAAAGTACAGCGGGGGGAGTTACAGCCGCTCAGCCGCGGTCCGTGGTGAGGCGGGCGCGAGCGTTTCAATGGACGCGGTAGTCCCCGCCGACCCGTCTGCGGAGCACCAGCGTGACGTAGTGTCGTCTCGCACGACGCCCTACGCCCGCCGCCTACCCGTCGTGCCACAAAAGCTGAACTCGCCGACGCGGGTGGCTTTGCGACTCGCCCGAGGTGCTGTCCGACCGACACCAGCGCCCCATGATCCCGTGCGATTTCAGTAGCCAGGGCTACCAGAACCATTCGGGATCACTGCGGACATCAACCCCGGCCACCGCGGAGACCGGCCACAGGATGCGGCGCGCACGCGCCGCTTGCCCTGCCTCGCGCCTCAGCGCGGGCAGTGCGCCGCAGCGCGGCGCATTGGGGTGCGGGTGAGAATCCCCGCCGGGACCCGCCGCGCAGCGGTGGGGCGGCAGCACAGCGGTCGGGTGAGAAGCCCCGCCGGGACCCGCCGCGACAGCGGTGGGGGGATTACAGCGTTGCAGCTCAGGTGCGGTCCGTGGTGAGGCGGGCGCGGGCGTTGTCCAGCCAGCGCTGGCAGATGGTGGCGAGCTGTTCGCCGCGTTCCCAGAGGGCCAGGGACTCCTCGAGGGTGGTGCCGCCGGATTCGAGCTTTTCGACGACGGCGGCGAGTTCGGCTCTGGCCTGCTCGTACGAGAGGTCGGTCACGTGGACTCCTTGGTCAGGAAGAGCACCGAGTCGGTGCGGCGATAGCCGACGCGGGTGTAGACGCGCTCCTGGGCGTCGCCGCCGGGGGTGAGGAAGACGATGGTGGCGCCCGCCGTGTGGGCGGCGCGGGTGAGGTGGGCGGTGATGGCGGCGCCGATGCCGCGGCGTTCGAACGCCGGGCGGACGGCGATGCCGGCGACCTCGCTGATGCCGTCCTTCACCGCGACCGCCACGCCGCCGCCGGCGGGTTCGCCGTCCAGGGTGCGGGCCAGCACGCGGATGCCGCCGGAGGCGCGGGCCTTCTCGAGGTGGGCGGGGGTCGGCGGGGGCTCGCCGAAGGCCTCGTGCTGGGCGGAGAGCATGTCGCGCAGCTCGTCGTCGGTGGCGGGGGTGACGAGCTCGAAGCCCGGCGGGAGGGGCAGGTCGGCGACGGCGCCGGGCGGGCACTCCATCAGGGGGAGGCGGTCGGTGACGGTGAAGCCGGCGGCGACCAGGGCGGGCTCGACCAGCGGGGCGAGGCCCGGCAGGTACTCCAGGCGGGGCGTCCGCGACCGGGAGACGAAGGCCTCCTCCAGCGCGGCGATGTCCGCGGGCGTCGGGTCGGCGCCGGCCGACGGGATCGCGTAGTTGATGTACACGAGGGGGTCGTGGGGGCTGATGGTCACCGTGAAGGGGCCGGCGGCCACGACCTCGCGGCCCGCGGAAGCGCTGGCGAGCATGTAGTCCTGAATCCGCTGGGACATGTCAGCCCTCCGAAGCGTCGGAGACGGTGGCGGTGAAGGAGGACGACGCGACACGGACGCGGAGCTCGTCGCCGGGGGCGACCTCATCGGCCGCGCGGACCACGGCGCCGTCCGGGCGCTGGACGATGGCGTAGCCGCGCTCCAGGGTGGCCAGCGGGGACAGGGTCCGCAGGCGGGCGAGGGTGTGGTCGAGCTCGGTCGACGCCCGGTCGAGGCGGTGGCCCAGGCTGCGGGTGGCCCGGTCGCGCAGCTGGGTCACGTCCGACGCGCGGTGCTCCACCAACGAGAGCGGGCGGGCGAAGACGGGGCGGGACCGGATCGCGTCGAGGCGGTGCTGCTCGCGGTCGAGCAGGCCGGCCATGGCCCGGTCGAGGCGCTGCTTGGCCTGGCCGATCAGGCGGAACTCGTCGGCGAGGTCGGGCACGACGCGCTTGGCCGCGTCGGTGGGGGTGGAGGCGCGCACGTCGGCGACGAAGTCGACCAGCGGCACGTCGGTCTCGTGGCCGACGGCGGAGACGACCGGGGTCCGGCACGCGAACACGGCCCGGCACAGGGCCTCGTCGGAGAACGGCAGCAGGTCCTCGGTGGAGCCGCCGCCGCGGGCGAGGACGATGACGTCGACGGTCTCGTCGCGGTCGAGGACGGCGAGGGCGTCGATGATCTGCGGTACCGCCGACGTGCCCTGCACGGCGACGTTGATGACCCGGAAGTCGACGGTCGGCCAGCGGCGGCGAGCGTTGGTGAGGACGTCGCGTTCGGCGGCGCTGGCCCGGCCGGTGATCAGGCCGACCTTCGACGGCAGGAAGGGCAGCCGGCGCTTGCGGGCCCGGTCGAACAGGCCTTCGGCGGCGAGGAGCTTCTTGAGCTGCTCGAGCCGGGCGAGCAGCTCGCCGAGGCCGACCTGGCGGATCTCGTCGGCGCGGAGGCTGAGCGAGCCGCGGGCCGCGTAGAACTCGGGCCTGGCGTGCACGACGATCCGGGCGCCGTCGGTGAGGCCGGGCGCACCGAGGTCGACGACGTCACGGTTGGTGGTGACGGTGAGGCTCAGGTCCGCGGACGGGTCGCGCAGCGTGAGGAAGACGGTGTTGGTGCCGGGCCGGCGGGTGATCTGCGCGACCTGGCCGTCGACCCAGATCCAGCCGAGCTTGCCGATCCACGCGCCGATCTTCTGCGAGACGACCCGGACCGGCCACGGCGAGTCGGAAGTGGAAGACGGAGCGTCAGTGGTCACTGAGACACCCTAGCCGCGCAGGTACGCCAGGACCGCCCGCACCCGGCGGTGGTCGTCCTCGTCCGGGGGAAGGTCGAGCTTGGCCAGCAGGCTGTTGATGTGCTTCGACACGGCCGCCTCCGAGACCACGAGCGTCCGGGCGATCGCCGCGTTGGAGCGCCCCTCGGCCATCAGCGCCAGGACGTCACGCTCCCGGGGGGTCAGCCGCCGCAGCGGGTCGCGCCGGCGGCCCAGCAGCTGCATCACCACCTCCGGGTCGACGACGGTGTGCCCGGCCGCGACCCGATCCACCGCGTCGACGAACTCCGTCACATCCCCGATGCGATCTTTCAGCAGATACCCGACATATCCGTTCCGTCCGGAGTCCAGCAGCTCGGCGGCGTACGTCTGCTCCACGTACTGGCTGAGCACCAGCACCGGCAGGTTCACGAAGGCGGCACGGAGCGCGATCGCCGCCTGCAGCCCCTCGTCCGTGAACGCCGGCGGCATCCGGACGTCGGTCACCACCAGGTCGGGCGGCGAGGCGTGGACCGCGGCGACGAGGTCGTCGGCCGTACCGACGGCGGCGACAACCTCATGACCGAACCGCCGCAACAGGCCGGCGATCCCCTCCCGGATGAGGATCCCGTCCTCGGCGATCACGACCCGCACGGAAGCTCCACGTGCACCACCGTAGGCCCTCCGTGCGGGCTGGCGAGCGCGACGGTCCCGCCGACGGCCGCGACCCGGTCGACGAGCCCGGCGAGTCCGGTGCCGCGCGCCGGGTCGGCGCCGCCCCGGCCGTCGTCGCGGACCTGCACGGTGAGCCGGTCGAACACGACCGACGCGATCACCCTGGCCCGCCGCGCGCCGCTGTGCTTGGCGACGTTGGCGAGGGCCTCGACGACCACGAAGTACGCGGTCACCTCGACCGGCTCCGGCAGCCGGGCGGGTAGTGCGATGTCGACGTCGACGGACAGCGGGGCGCGGTCGGCGACCTCGCGCACCGCCGCGGCGAGTCCACGGTCGGTCAGGATCTTCGGGTGTACGCCGCGGATCAGCTCCCGCAGCTCGGCGAGGGCCTCCTTCGCGAGGTCGTGCGCGCGTCGGACCGGATCCGCGGCGGGTGAACCGTCGGGCAGCTCCAGGCGGGCCAGGCCGAGCTGCATGCTCAGCGCCACGAGCCGCTGCTGCGCGCCGTCGTGCAGGTCACGCTCGATCCGCCGCCGCTCGACCTCGAACGCGTCGATCAGCCGCGCCCTGGACCGGGTCAGCTCCACCAGCCGCGGGTCGTCCTCGGCGCGGGGCGCCAGGATCGCCCGGGTGATCGCGGCGCGCGCGCCCGCCCACGCCGTCACCGGGTACAACATGATCACCGCGAGCGCGAGACCGGCGACGCTGCCCATGAGCGTCCACACCAGCGGGGTGTCGTCGATGTAGAGCGGGCCGCACAGCAGCGCCGGCACCGCCCACACCACGAACGCGACGACGAGCGAGTCGAGCCAGCCCAGGATCGCGCAGATCACGATCGTGTACCCCAGCTCGCGCCAGGTGGCCCCCTCCCGCAGCCGGGTCGTCACCCACGCGCGCAGCCCCGGCTCCTCGACGGGCCGGTGCTGGTCGGGCAGGTCGACGGCGTCGACGAGCCGCAGCCGCCACCGCTCGACCTTGGCGACGAAGACGCCGGACAGCGCGAACGCGAGGAACCCGGCGAGGCCGACCACGAACAGCGTGAGGATCACCCCGAAGGCCAGCAGGCCGAACAGTGCCGCGCCCGTGACCACGCCGAAGAGCCCGCCGCTGCCGAGGTACAGCAGCGACCGCCACGGCCACGACGAGGTCAGGAACTTCGCGGGTGGCAGCGTCAGCGACTCCAACGCGGATCGGACCGGCACCCCGGTGACGCTACCGACGGCGCCGCCCGGGCACGGTATGGCTGGCGTTACCTTCGAGTGTCGCCGCAGCGCGACTGTGCCGGGGCCGGCGAAACGGTTGGCTCTGGAGCGTGACGACGACATTGCAAACCCGCCAGGCCGTCGAGCTGCACGCGGTCACCCGCCGGTACGGCGCCGGCGAACGCGCCGTGACCGCCCTCGACCGGGTCTCCGTCGGGTTCGCCCCGGCCAGCTTCACCGCCGTGATGGGTCCCTCGGGCTCCGGCAAGTCCACGCTGCTGCACTGCGCGGCCGGCCTCGACCAGGTCAGCGAGGGCCGCGTCCTCGTCGACGGGGTGGAGCTCGGACCGTTGCGGGAGAAGGCCCGCATGCGGCTGCGCCGCGACCGGATCGGCTTCGTGTTCCAGGCGTTCAACCTCGTCGCGTCGCTGACCGCGGCGCAGAACGTGGAGCTGCCGCTGCGCCTCGCCGGCCGCCGGGCCGCGCCGGGCCAGGTCGACGCGATGCTCGCCGAGGTCGGGCTCGCCGACCGGGCGACGCACCGGCCGGGTGAGCTGTCCGGCGGGCAGCAGCAGCGGGTCGCGATCGCCCGGGCCCTCGCCACCAGGCCGGTCGTGGTGTTCGCCGACGAGCCGACCGGGGCCCTCGACGCGACCGCGTCCCGGGAGGTGCTGCGGCTGCTGCGGGCCGCCGTCGACCGGCACGCCCAGACCGTGGTCATGGTCACCCACGACCCGTTCGCGGCCGCGTACGCCGACCGGGTCCTCTTCCTCGCCGACGGCACGATCGTCGAGGACCTGCACGAGCCGCGCGGCGCCGAGCACATCGCGACCCGGATGGCGGCGCTGTCATGACCCTTGCATCCGTCCGGCACAGGTGGGCCGGGTTCCTCGGCACGTTCGCGGCGCTGCTGCTCGGCGTCGCCGTCATCTCCGGCAGCCTCACCCTGTGGGCCGCCGCCCAGCCGCGGATCCCCGACGCGCTCGTGGCGACGGACGCGGTCGTGGCCTCGCCGTCGTTCGATCCCGTCGAGGGCGGCTTTCCGGTGTACCGGCCGTGGTCGCCGGACGAGACAGCAGCGCTGCTCTCGCGGTTGCGAGCGACGCCCGGTGTCCTCGAGGCAGTGCCGTTGCGGACCTTCTACGTGCAGCGCCTCGTCGACGGGCAGCCCACCGGCAACCCCCGCGACGCGGTCCACAGTGGACGCGCCTGGTCGTCGGCGGGGCTCGGCGGGTACAGCATCCGCGACGGCAAACCGCCGGCCGGGCGCGGTGAGGTGGTGGTGCCCGCATCGGCCGGCGTCCCGGTCGGCGCGACGCTGCCGGTCCTGACCGCCGCCGGACCCGCGAGCTGGACGGTCACCGGCGTCTTCGACGGCGCGGGCTTCTACGTCGACGAGGCCACCGCGTCGCAGCTGGCGGGTGGCGTACGGGTGATCGGGGTCCGCTTCGAGCCCGGGGCCTCGGTGCGCCTCGATCCTGGGGCGGCCGGGACGGTGCTCACCGGCGACGAGCGGTCGGCGGTGGAGCCGGAGCAGGACACCCGGACCCGGTGGCTCGGCGCGCAGCTGATCATCGCCACCGTGTTCGTCGGCGCGTTCGTCGCGGTGTTCGTGGTGTCGTCGACCTGCGCGTTCGCCGTGACGTCGCGGCGGCGGGAGCTCGGCCTGCTGCGCGCCGTCGGCGCCACCCCCGGGCAGGTGCGGCGGCTGCTGCTCACCGAGACCGTCCTCGTCGCGCTCGCGGCCGGGGTGCCCGGCGCGCTGCTCGGTGCGCTCGCCGCGCCGCTGCTGGCCGGCCCCTTCGTGTCCGTCGGCCTGGAGCCGACCGGGTTCACCGTCGGCGTGTCATGGTTGGCGATGGGCGGGTCCGTCCTGGCCGGGCTCGTCGTGGCGACGGCCGGGGTGTGGCTCTCCGCGCGCCGGGCCGGGCGGGTGTCGCCGCTGGACGCGCTGCGCGAGGCGGCGGCGGAGCGGCGGCCGATGACCCGCTCCCGCTGGGCGGCCGGGATCCTCTGCGGCCTCGGCGGCGGCGGCCTGGCGCTGCTCCTGCCGAGCTCCTCGGCGCAGGACAAGCCGACCCTGGTGCTGGCGTCAGCGATGTTCCTGCTGGTCGCGGCCGCGTTGCTGGCTCCTGTCGTCGTTGTTCCGCTGGTACGACTGACGCCGGCCGGACGCGGTGCGACCGGCGTCCTGGTCCGGGGCGCGGCGGCCGTGTCGGCGCGCCGGCTGGCCTCGGTCGCGGCGCCGGTGCTCGCGGCGGTGGGGTTCGCGGTGCTGCTGGTCGGCACGTTCCAGACCGCTTCGGAGGCGGTGAACATCGAGGGGTCCCTCGCCATCCCGGCCTCGTCGGTGGCGGCGGCCGTCGCCGGTGCGCCCGGCCTGTCCGAGGCGGCCGTTTCCGCGCAGCCCGGGCGCTCCGTGCTGCCGTCTGTCGCGTACCTGCCTTCGGGCGAGTCAACGCTGATCTCTGGCAAACCCGATTTCTCGGGCTTCTCGGTCCCTCCGGTCCTGGGCTTGGAGGTGGGCTCGGTGGTGCCGCTGCGGTTCGCCGACGGGGTCGTGGTGCCGCTTCGCGTGACCGGCTCGTCCGACTCGGTGCTGCTGCCGCGGGACCTGGTGCGGCAGCACGACCCGACCGCGATGGCGCAGGTGGTGCACCTGTCCGGCGCGTTCGTGCCGTCGCCAGGCGCCGTCGCCATGTCTGCCCGGGCGTACGTCGAGCGGGAGGAGGCGGGCGAGAACGACCTGGTCGACCTGTTCCTGGCCGTGCTGCTCGGCATCTCCGTCGGCTACACGGGACTCGCCGTGGCCAACACCGTACTCATGGCGACGTACGGGCGGCGGCAGGAGCTGGAGACGCTGCGCCGTACAGGAGCGACGACAGGCCAAGCAGCGCGCTTCGTGGTCGCCGAGTCACTGCTCGCGGTCGCGATCGGCGTCGCGCTGGGGCTGGCGGTCGCCGTGCCGGCCCTGTTCGAGTCGCGAGCGGGCCTGCAGGAGGAGATCGGGGCGCCTGTGACGCTGGTCATGCCGTGGGCCACGCTGGCCGCCGTGGCGGGCGCCTGCGCGCTGCTTGCGACGTTTGCGGCGCTGCTGCCGTTTCTGCGGCGGGGATTGTTGTCGGTGGGGGCACGTACCATGGCGGGGTGACTGGTTCGAAGCGCGTTCTGCTCGCCAAGCCCCGCGGCTACTGTGCCGGCGTCGACCGTGCGGTCCAGACGGTCGAGGAGGCACTGAAGCTCTACGGCGCACCGATCTATGTCCGCAAGGAGATCGTGCACAACAAGCACGTCGTCGGCACCCTGCAGGCGAAGGGCGCGATCTTCGTCGAGGAGAACGAGGAGGTGCCCGAGGGCGCCATCGTCGTCTTCTCCGCCCACGGCGTCGCCCCCGAGGTCCACGAGCAGGCCGCCGCCCGTTCGCTGAAGGCCATCGACGCGACCTGCCCGCTGGTCACCAAGGTCCACCAGGAGGCCCGCCGGTTCGCCGCCGAGGACTACGACATCCTGCTCATCGGTCACGAGGGGCACGAAGAGGTCATCGGCACGGCCGGCGAGGCCCCCGCCCACATCCAGCTCGTCGACGGCCCCGACGGCGTCGACAAGGTCACTGTCCGCGACCCGTCGAAGGTGGTCTGGCTCTCGCAGACCACGCTGTCGGTCGACGAGACGCTGGAGACGGTCGCCCGCCTCAAGACCAAGCTCCCCCTGCTGATGTCCCCGCCCAGCGACGACATCTGCTATGCCACGTCCAACCGGCAGGACGCCGTGAAGGCCATGGCGCCCAACTGCGACGTGGTGCTGGTCGTCGGCTCGCAGAACTCGTCCAACTCGCAGCGCCTCCGCGAGGTCGCCGTCGACGCGGGCGCCGGCGCGGGCTACCTCATCGACTACGCCCACGAGATCCAGGACGACTGGCTCACCGGCGCCACCACCGTCGGCGTCACCTCGGGCGCCTCGGTCCCCGACGAGCTGGTCATGGAGGTCCTCGACTTCCTGGCCGCCCGCGACTTCACCGACGTCGCCGAGATCACCACGGCCCAGGAGAAGCTCGTGTTCTCCCTGCCCCAGGAGCTCAAGCGCGACATGAAGGCCAACGCCGCCGCCCGCGCCGCCGAGGTCGCCAAGACCCTGTCGTAATCTCCCGCTCGCTCGTCCCCGCCACCTGGCGAGGCTGACCGGCCGGACATGACACCAGGCAGCGGGCGGGCCAGATGCCGGGCCAGGAACGCCACGCGCGGACACCGGACCGCGGACGCCGGGCAACCGACGCCGGGCAACGGGCGCAGGGGCTAACGGTGTGGCCGAATCGCCAGGCAGTTCGTTTGAGCGCTGGACGACGAGCGCTGAATCTGACAGCGGCCGAAACGCCGCACGGTGGCCGCATCCCCGGCGCGGCGACTGCTGGCGGTCGGTGTTTCGCATGATCTGGAAGACCTCGTGCGGCTCTGATACACGAAGTCTTCCGGATCACGGTCCCTGCTCTCCCAGCTCCCCCTGACGTCCCAGCCGCGAGGCCTGACCACCAGAACCATTCGGGATCACGAGAAGCCTGCTGGATCGTGGCGGTGGGGTCAGCGGGCGGTGGCGATGACGCTGATGGGTGGGTCGCCGTGGGTGTAGAGGGTGTCGACGACTCGCTGGAGGGCGGGGTTGGCTCGGACGCGGTCGTACGCGCGGAGCTTGATCCGGTCGCGGTCGAAGTCGATGCGCTCCTTGTCGTTCGGCTGGTAGCGCACCCAGGTCTCCTCGCCGATCATCGGGCCCGCGGTGCCGCGGAGCTTGACCTTGATCGAGGCCAGGAACGGGGCCGCGTCGTCGGGGAAGACCTGGACGCGGACGGTGTAGCTCGCCGACCGGGTATGGCCCTGCTGGTCGACGCTCTGCAGGCCGAAGTCCACGTGGGCGATCTCGCCACGTGCGCTGACTGCCTTGGCGCCGGGTTTCCGGCCGAATCCGAACATGCCGGGGACGGTATCCCCCGGGCCCCCACCTCCGCGATCATGTGCCCGACACTGCGGGCAGCAGAGAACGACCGTCAGCGGAGGGAGGAGGCCAGGCGTTGGAGCTGGGAGTCGGTGGCGCGGCCGAAGACGATGACGGTGCGGGTGGGGGCGGACTGGATGAGGGCGCGCTCGCCCGGGCGGGCGTCGTCGTGGCGCTGCCAGTCGGTGCCGTTGATCGAGACCGGGGCGCCGGCGACCCCCGCGGGGCCGATGATCGCGGGGATGAGGGTGGCGGCGGGCTGGGCGCTCTGGACGACCTGCATGGCGCCGTCGGAGGGGGCGGTCACGCCCAGGCGCAGGATGCCGTCGGAGTAGGTGGCCGAGGCGATCCGCCAGCCCTGTGGCAGGTCGGTGGGGCGCAAAGGGGTGAACTGGCCGGCGCGCTCGACCGAGCCGTACACCTCGGTGGTGTCGACGGCCGGCGGGTCCTCGTGGCCGAGGAAGCGGTAGAAGCCGACCAGCAGGAAGACCGGCACCAGCAGGACCAGCATCGACAGCGCCATGTCGCGCGGCCGGCGGCCGGCACGCTCCGAAGCGGCGGAAGGCGACGAACCAGCAGAAGCCGACGAAGAGCCAGAGGGTGCGGGAGCAGCGGTTTCCACACCACCATCGTGAACCATCGGATGGAAGTTGCCACAACCGCCCGGCCAGGAGCGACGCGGAACACGCCGGCCTGCCACGATTGAGAGTGGCCCGCCCGCCCACGCAACGCCGCGCGAGGAGAGCACACACATGAGTCGTGAGATGGATCGGAATCTGGCCCTCGACCTGGTACGAGTCACGGAGGCCGCGGCCATGGCCGCCGGACGGTGGGTCGGACGGGGGGACAAGAACGGCGGCGACGGTGCGGCCGTCGACGCGATGCGCCTGCTGATCAACTCGGTGCCGATGCAGGGCGTCGTGGTGATCGGCGAGGGTGAGAAGGACAACGCGCCGATGCTGTACAACGGCGAGCGGGTCGGGGACGGGACGGGCCCCGAGGTGGACGTGGCGGTCGACCCGGTCGACGGCACGACGCTGATGAGCAAGGGGATGCCCAACGCGGTGGCGGTGCTGGCCGTCGCGGAGCGCGGGGCGATGTTCGACCCGAGCGCCGTGTTCTACATGGAGAAGCTGGCGGTCGGGCCGGACTACGCGGACGTGATCAACATCGACGCCGGCGTCGAGGAGAACCTGCGACGCATCGCCCGGGTGAAGCGGGCCGGCGTGGACGAGGTCACGGTCTGCATCCTGGACCGGCCCCGGCACCAGCAGCTGATCGAGAAGGTGCGACGGACCGGGGCCCGGATCCGGTTCATCTCCGACGGGGACATCGCGGGGGCGATCAGCGCCGCCCGCGAGGGTGCGGAGACCGACGTGCTGATGGGCATCGGCGGCACGCCCGAGGGCATCGTCGCCGCGGTGGCCCTGAAGTGCATGGGTGGCGCGATCCAGGCCAAGCTGTGGCCCCAGGACGACGCCGAGCGGGAGAAGGCCGTCGCCGCCGGCCACGATCTCGGTCGCGTGCTGCACACCGACGACCTGGTCAGCGGCGACAACATGTTCTTCTGCGCGACCGGGGTGACCAGCGGCGATCTGCTCAAGGGCGTCCGCTACCGGCGGGGCGGGGCGGAGACGCAGTCGATCGTGATGCGGTCCCGGTCGGGCACGATCAGGGTGATCGACTCGTTCCACCGCCTGGAGAAGCTGCGGGCCTACTCGCTCGTCGACTTCGACGGGATCCTGCCGCCCCTGGCGATCGAGCCCGAGGGCGCGCTACCCAGCACCGGCTGACGAGGGGCCGAGGGCGCGCTACCCAGCAGTGACTGGCGAGAGGCCGAGCACCGACCGGACGGCCTCGTCGACCGGCGTGTGCGTCAGGCCGAACGTCGCGGTGACCCGGGAGGAGTCCATGACGAACGGCCTGACGTGCTGGTGGCGCACCTCGCGGAACTCCTTGGCGAACTTGTCGGTCAGCCCGGCGGCCCACACGGCGGCCGCCGGGTAGGAGCGCAGGCGCGGGGCGGGCAGGCCGCCGAGGCGGGCCACGGTGTTCAGCAGTGACCGGCCCGTCATCGGCGGCGGCGAGGGCACGTGCCACGCCTTGCCCCACGCCCGCTCGTCGGTCGCGAGCGAGATGAGCGTGTCGGCGACGTCGCCGATGTACGTGTAGCTGTGCGGCACGTCCAGTGCGCCGGGCAGCCACGCGGTCGTCCCGGCCCGCATCGCCGGCAGCGCCATCTCGATGATCGACGAGGTGGGGCTGATGTAGTCCGACGCGCGGGCCTCGAACGTACGGATGCCGGCGCCCAGCGCGTCGCGCCACATCGCCACCCGCACGCGACCCTTGCGACCCGTCGCCGCGAGCGGCGTGTCCTCGGTCATCGGACCGGTGACGGGCCCGTAGCCGTACAGGTTGCCGGTGATCGCGAGGACGGCGTCGCCGGCGGCCGCGGCCCGGATCAGCGCGTCGTTGATCGGCGGCCAGTCGGTCGTCCAGGCGTGGTACTGCGGGTTGACGCAGTTGTAGATGACGGTGGCGCCGGCGGTGATCCGGCGCAGGGCGGCCGCGTCGGCGGCGTCCGCGGCGACCCGTTCGATCAGCGGGTGGGCGGGCCCGCCGCCGGAGCGGCTGACGATCTTGACCGGCTCACCGAACTCCGCGAGCCGCGCCGCGATGATCGAGCCGACGGCGCCGGCACCGACGATGACCTGCATGACTGCCTCCCCTGACGACGATTGCAAGAGCACTGCTCTCTCAGTAGAGCATGTGTCGTTCAACAAAACAAGAGCAGTGCTCTCTCAAAAGAGCATGAGACTATGGACGGCATGAAGGCGACGAGTATCAGGGCGCGGGTCCGTGCGGAGATGACCGAGGAGATCAAGGCGATCGCCCGGCGGCACCTGGCCACCGACGGGGCCAACCTGTCGCTGCGCGCCGTGGCCCGCGACCTCGGCGTGGTCTCGTCGGCGATCTACCGGTACTTCGCCAGCCGGGACGACCTGCTGACCGCGCTGATCCTCGACGCGTACAACTCCCTCGGGCAGACCGTCGAGGACCGGGAGCGCGCGGTCGGCCGCGACGACCTCACCGGCCGCTGGATGGCGGTCTGCGACGCGGTGCGCGGGTGGGCGCTGGAGCGTCCGCACGAGTACGCGCTGATCTACGGCAGTCCAGTGCCCGGGTACCAGGCGCCCACGGACACCGTCGCCGCGGCGACCAGGGCGGTCACCGTGCTGGGCACGATCATCCAGGATGCCGCGGTGGCCCGGCGGCTGCCACCCGGGCCGCGGGAGCCCGTCCCTGACGCGGTCGCGGCCGATGTACGGCGGGCCGGCGCAATGATCGCCCCGGACGTGCCCGACGCCGTGACGGCCCGCGCGCTCTCCGCCTGGGTCACGCTCTTCGGCCTGGTCAGCTTCGAGGTGTTCGGCCAGCTCAACAACGTCGTCGAGCACCGCGGCGAGTTCTTCGAGCACCAGATGCGGGCGCAGGCCAGGTTCGTGGGGCTCGAGTTCACCGAGATCTAGGGCGTCGGGATGCCGAAGCCGACGGTGGTCCCGCCGCCCTCGATGGACTCCAGCGCGATCCATCCGCCGTGCGCCTCGACGATCGCCTTGCTGATCGCCAGGCCCAGGCCGCTGCCCTTGATCGCCCGTTTCTGCGCTTCGGCGGTACGGAAGAAGCGGGTGAACAGCATGCTCTGCTCGTGCTCGGGGATGCCGACTCCGGTGTCCCGGATCCAGACGACGACCTCGCCGTCGCGCTCACGGCCGGTCACGGTGATCGCACCACCCGCGTCGGAGAACTTGACCGCGTTGGTGAGCAGGTTGAGCACGACGCGTTCGAGCTGCTCGCCGTCGCCCTGCACGACCGGGATGTGCTCGTCGACGTCGAGGGTGACGCCGAGGCCGGCCGCCTCGACGGAGGGCCGGATCGCCTCATACGCGGCGTCGATGATCTGCCGCATCTGCACCGGGCCGACGCTGAGCGTGAGCGTGCCGGACTCGATGCGGGAGAAGGTCAGCAGGTCCTCGATGAGGTCGAGGAGGCGGCGGCCGTTGCGGTCGATGATGCCGACGATCTTGCGCTCGGTCGCGCCGAGCGAGCTGGCGTGCGCGTCGGCGAGGATCTCGGTGTAGCCGCGGATGCTGGTCAACGGCGTGCGCAGCTCGTGGGAGACGGTCGCGACGAACTCGCTCTTGAGCCGGTCGAGCTCCTGCAGGTCGCTGTTGGTGCGGGCGAGCTTCGCCGCCTGCCGCTGCAGGGCCTCCTCGGCGCGGCGGCGGTCGGTGACGTCGGCGATCTGGTGCACCACGCGGTGCGCGCCGTGGTGGTCCCCGCCGCGGGCGCTGCCGCCCGAGCCGATGAGCGACGCCGAATACTGCCCCCACAGCGGCGCGCCGTCGGAGCGGCACAGCCGCAGCTCCTTGCTGACCTTCTCGGCCTCGCCGGCGACGAGGCGCTTCATCTTCTCCGCGACGATCGGCCGGTCCTCCTCGGCGACCATGTCCAGCAGCAGCTGCGAGGGCTGGAGCCCGGTCATGCGGGCCAGCTCCTGGTTGACCTCCAGCACGTAGCCGTCGAGGTCGGTGACGGCCATGCCGACCGGGGCGTGGTCGAACGCGGCACGGAACGTCTCCTCCGCGCGGCGCTGGTCGGCGAGGAGCCGCTGCTGCGACAGGGCGTGCTGCACGGCCGAGCCGAGCCGGCTGAGCCGGTCCTTGAGCAGGTAGTCGACGGCACCGTGGCGCAGCGCGTCCACGCACGACTCCTCGCTCATCGCGCCGCTGACCACGATCGCGGGGATGTCGTAGCCGCCGGCACGCAGCATGTGCAGCGCCTCCAGGGCGGTGAACTGCGGCAGCGAGTAGTCGGCGAGGATCACCTGCGGCAGGCCCTCGGGGTCCTCGAGCGCGGCCTGGAACTCCGCCCGGGACTCGACCCGCCGCCACGCGGGCGCGAAGCCGGCCCGCCGCAGCTCGTACACGAGCATCTCGGCGTCGTCGGGATTGTCCTCGAGGAGCAGGATCCTCATGAGTGCTGGTCGGTCAGGTTGAGCCCCAGCCAGTACAGGCCGATGCTGTTGACGGCGGACAGGAACTGCTCCATGTCGACGGGCTTGACGATGTAGCTGTTGGCGCCCAGCTCGTAGCAGGCGTGCAGGTCGCGGTCCTGCGCCGACGAGGTGAGCATGACGACCGGGATGTGGCGGGTGCGCGCGTCGGCCTTGACCCGGCGCAGCACGTCGATGCCGTCGACCAGCGGGAGCTTGATGTCCAGCAGCACGACCTGCGGCGGGTCCGCGGCGGCCCGCCCGAACAGGTAGTCGAGGGCCTCGGCGCCGTCGCGGGCGACGTCGACGTTGCGGGCGAACCTCCCCCGCTCGAAGGCCAGGCGGGCGAGCTCCAGGTCGTCGGGGTTGTCCTCGACGAGCAGGACCCTGTTCGACAGCGGTTTCATCCGCCCACCTCCAACAGCGTGTCTGCGTATGCCGGAAGGGTGAAGTAGAAGGTGGCGCCCTCGCCGGGCGCCGCGTCGGCCCAGATCTGGCCGCCGTGCCGCACCACGATGCGGTGGGTGAGCGCGAGCCCGATGCCGGTGCCCTCGTAGTCCTCGGCGCGGTGCAGGCGCTGGAAGACCTTGAACAGCTTGTCGGCGTAGCGCATGTCGAAGCCGGCGCCGTTGTCCTTCACGTAATACGTGGCGTCGCCGCCCGCGGTGACTCTATGGCCGATCTCGATCCGGGCCGGGGAGACCGCACGGGTGTACTTGACCGCGTTGCCGACCAGGTTGGCCACCACGTGCCGGATCAGCCGCGGGTCGCCCTTCGCGTCCGGCAGGTCCCCCACGATCAGGACGATGTCGCGGTCGCCGCGCTCGACGCTGAGCTCGTCCCAGACCTCGGCGACGAGCTGGTCGACCTGGACGCGGGCGCTCGCCATCTCCTGCCGCTGCAGCCGGGAGAACGCGAGCAGCCCGTCGATCAGCTCGCCCATCCGCTGCGCGCCGGCGCGGATGCGGTCCAGGTACCGGCGGCCCTGCTCGTCGAGCGCGTCGCCGTGGTCGAGGGCGAGCATCTTGGCGAAGCCGTCCACCGCCCGCAGCGGCGCCCGGAGGTCGTGGGACACGCTGTACGAGAAGGACTCCAGCTCCGCGTTGGCCTCGCGCAGGTCGGCGGTGCGCTCCGCGACCCGCTGCTCCAGCTCCGCGTTGAGCCGCTCGACGGCCCGCTCGGCCGTCTTGCGCTCGGTGACGTCCTGGCCGACCTTGACGAAGCCGCGGATCGAGCCGTCGGGGCCGCGCACTGCGGTCAGGGTGCCGTGCACCCAGTAGCGGCTGCCGTTGCGCCGCACCCGCGGGCCGTCGATCTCGACCCGGCCGTGCTCGGTCGCCTGGGCGATGATGCGCTGCGGCACACCCTCGGCGGCCTCCTCCGGCGTGAAGAACATCGCGTAGGGGTGGCCGATGACCTCGTCCTCGCGGTAACCCTTGATCCGCTCGGCATTGGCGGACCAGCTCACCACGGCCCCGTCGCGGCCCAGCAGGTAGATCGCGTAGTCGCGGGCGCCGTCCAGCAGCAGCTGCAGCAGCTCCTCGGAGGCGCGCACCTTCTCGTCGGCGTCGTGCAGGTCGGTGACGTCGCGCAGCACGGCGACCGCGCCGCCGTCGCCGTCCTGGTGGACCAGCGGCCGGGTCCGCACGTCGAGCCGGCGGCCCCGCACGATGATCTCCGCCTGCGCCTCGACGCGCCGCTTCACCAGGTGATCGAACCGGAACGGGGTGACGCCGTCGGTCTCGTACGCGTCGAGCAGCCGCGCCCACTCGGCCGGCGGGTGCCGCTCGACGTCGTCGCCGAGCAGTTCGCGGGCGGCCGGGTTGAGCCACACCGCGGGACCGTCGGCGCCGAGGAGCACGACACCGTCGCCGATCGTGTTCATCACCGCGGACAGCAGCGTCGCCTGGTGCCGCAGGTCCGCGGTGGCCTGGGTGACCCGGTCCTCGGCCCGGCGGCGCGAGGTCGCGAGGGTGTGGACGAGCACGGCGGTGACGACGGTGAGCGCCAGCCCGCTGAACACCATGCCCGCGTCGAGGTGGCCCTCGGCGCCCATCAGGGCCTCGCTGTCGGTGACGACCACCAGCCGCCACTGCTGGTCGGCGACCTGCACGATGACGCTGCGGCGCAGGTCGGGCCCGCCGACGTGCTGCCGCGAGATGCGGGCCATCGGCGCCCACGCGTTGCCCTCGATCGCGGACAGCGTCACGTCCACCAGCTCGCGGGACGGCTGGAGCATCGTGTCGGTGAAGAAGGCCTGCATCCGCACGGTCAGCTCGACGAACCCGCGCAGCTCGCCGGTGACCTGGTCCACGACCCGCTGCAGGAGCACCACCGACTGCTGCCGCTCCTGCTCCGGCAGGTCGGCGTCGCGCGGCAGCACGTACGGGCCGGAGACCGCCGGCAGCCCGATCCGCTGCGCCCGCTCCAGGGCCAGGGCCGCCTCCGGCGCCGTGGTGAGGTCCTGACCGACGCCGTCGCTCGCGTCCTGCGCCAGGTTGCGCTGCAGGACCGTGAAGTAGTGCCGACCGGCGTCGGTGGCCGGCCGCAGCGTCAGCCCGACCACGCCCTTGGCCCGCCAGGCGTCCTCGGCGGCCCGGACGTCGGAGTGCTGCACGGCGACGACGAACTCGGCGGACGCGGCTCCGGGCAGCCAGAGCCGGCCGAGCGGGGCGGTGACGGAGGTGAACGAGGTGGCGTCGACCGCCGGCAACGCCTCCAGGCCGCCGGCGACCAGCTGCACCGCGTCGACGTACCGCTGGGCGGTGGACGCCACCGCCTCCTGCGCGGCGGCGACCCGCCGGTCGAGGGTCTGGCCGGCGTTGTCCAGCTCGACGCGGTGCATCAGCAGGCCCGCCCCGCCGGAGACCAGCAGGCCGAGCAGCACCACCCCGAGGACCTGGAGACGGACGCCCACCACGCCTTCCAGATCGGCGGTGCGCTGCGGTTATTGAGAAGTTGCTCACCCGTTGTCGGACGAGTGTCCCGGGAAGAGGTGGGCGGCCGGGTCGATGATCACGGCGGCGTTGTTGACGGCGGTGGCGGCCTCCCCGAAGCCGACCGCGATGAGCCGGACCTTGCCCGGGTATTCGCTGATGTCGCCGGCGGCGAACACCCGGGGCAGGTTGGTGGCGGTGGTCGAGTCGACCTTGATGTGGCGCCTGTCCAGGTCGAGGCCCCAGTCGGCGAGGGGGCCGAGGTCGGCGGTGAAGCCCAGCGCGGCGACGACGGAGTCGGCGGGGAGGGTGCGCGGTGCCGCGCCGCGGACGGTGACGTCGACGCCCGTACACCTGGCATCTCCGAGAATCCGGGTGACCTCGGCGTTGACGATGATCTCGATCGGCAGCGCCTGCACGCGGGCGACGGTCGAGGCGTGCGCCCGGAACTTCTCGCGGCGGTGCACGAGCGTCACCGACCTGGCGATCGGCTCCAGGGCGAGGGCCCAGTCGAAGGCGGAGTCGCCGCCGCCGACGATGACGACGTCCTGCCCGGCCAGGTCCGCCAGGTGCGGCACGAAGAAGACCAGGCCGGTGCCGGTGAACCCGTCGGCCGCGGGCAGCGGGCGGGCCGTGAAGCTGCCCAGCCCTCCGGTGATGAGCACGGCGCCGCAGCGCAGGACGGTGCCGTCGGACAGCGTCAGCACGGGGCGGCCCTCGTCGTACGTGAGGCCATCGGCCCGCACGCCGAGCAGGTACCGGGGGTTGAACTGCCCGGCCTGCTCGACGAGGTTGGCGACCAGGTCGCGGCCGCGGATGCCGGGGAACCCCGCGACATCGAAGATCATCTTCTCTGGGTACATGGCCGTGACCTGGCCGCCGGGCTCCGGCAGCGCGTCGATCAGGGCGGTGCTGAGGCCCCGGAAGCCGGCGTAGTAGGCACCGAAGAGGCCGGCCGGTCCCGCACCGACGATGGCCAGGTCGACATCCCGCATAGGAGCCACGCTATGCGGCGCCGATGCCGACCGCCAGGGTTCGCCGAGGCTTGCCGTCCAGCGCCGGTGCCGATGCCGATGGCCGGGCCGCTGCGGCTTGCTATGCGGCGCCGGTGCCGACGGCCGAGGGCTGCCGCGGCTTGCTATGTGGCGTCGGCGCCGATGGCCGGGGCCGCCGCGGCTTGCTACGTGGCGCCGGTGCCGACGGTCGAAGGCCGCCGCGGCTTGCTATGTGGCGTCGGTGCCGATGGCGAGGGGGTCGTCGGAGCGGCGCGGCCGGCGGCGCCGGAAGATCACCGCGGCGACGAGGCCGCCGATGAACCCGCACAGGTGCCCCTGCCAGGACACCCCCTCCTCGCCGGGCAGGACACCGAAGAGCTGCCATCCGTACAGGAGCCCGATGAGGACACCGACGGCGATGTGCCACCAGCTGCGCTCGACCGCGCCCCGCATCAGGATCACGCCGAGATAGCCGAAGATGACGCCGCTGGCCCCGACGACGACGGTGTCCGGATCGCCGATGAACCACACCCCCACCCCCGCCACGATCGCGATGAAGGCGGTCGTGAGCAGGAAGCGGGTGGTGCCGGCGGCGAGGACGAACGTGCCGAGCAGGATCAGCGGGATGCTGTTGGCCAGGACGTGGGCGAAGCCGACGTGCAGGAACGGCGAGAAGACGATGCCGTCCAGGCCGTCGACGTGGTGCGGCTTGATGCCACCGTCCTGGTCGAGCCGCTCACCGGTGAGCCGGTCGAGGAATTCGACCGCGAACAGCACCGGCACGAACGCGCACATGGCGACGAAGGCTCGGCCGACGGAGGCGTAGAACGCCTCCGTGCCGAATCGGTTGGGATCGGACTGACTCGTGGCATCGACGGTCACGCCAATGTGGTAACAGGTTTCGCGCGCTAATACCAGCCGCTGGACTGACTGTGGGACCAGGCGGCGCACGGCGTCTTGTAGCGCCCCTTGATGTAGCCCAGGCCCCACTTGATCTGCGTCTCAGGGTTCCAGGACCAGTCGCTCGCGATCGAGCCCATCTTCGACGGCGGGAGCGCCTGGGCGATGCCGTAGGCGCCGGAGCTCTTGTTCCGCGCCGTCGTCGTCCAGTGGCTTTCCTTGTCCCAGAGCTTCTCCAGGCACGGCGACATCTGGTCGAACCCGAAGCCGGCCTGGAACACGAGCCCGCAGCCGCGCCACTTGTTGTCGCTCTTGCCCTTGTACACGTCGCAGGCGGCCGGGATCGGGTAGGTCGGCGGGCCCAGGGTGCGCGTGGTGGACCGGCTCGTCTCCTCCTCTTCCTTCTTCTTGCGCGCGGCGTCCTCGGCGGCCTTGGCCTGCGCGGCGGCCGCGGAGGCGGCGTCCTGCGCCTTGCTCTGGGCCTCCTGCGACGCCGGCGCGGCACTGGCGCTCGCACTCGTCTCGGAGGGCTCCGGAAGGGCGGCGCCGGCGGCGGTACTGACCGGCTCGGCCTTCTTACCGCTGTCCCAGGTGGCGATCACGACACCGGCCGCGAGGGCCGCGACCAGCGCGAGGGTGGCCAGGACACGGATCTTGCCGACCCGCTGCCACAGCAGCGTCAGGACGTCCATGGCCTAGTACCACCCCGAGCTCTGGCTGTGACCCCACGCGCCGCACGGCGTCTTGTACCGGGTCTTGATGTAGTTCAGCCCCCACTTGATCTGGGTGCCGGCGTCGGTCTTCCAGTTCGGGCCGTAGGCGGCCATCTTGTCGCCGGGGACGGCCTGCGGGATGCCGTGGGCGCCGCTGCCGTTGTTGTGGGCGGCCGGGTTCCAGCCGCTCTCGCGGGTCCACAGCTTGTCCAGGCACGGCATCTGGTCGAGGCCGTAGCCGGCGGCGACCATCAGCGTGCAGCCGGTGTTCCTGTGGCCGGAGTAGACACCGCACGACGCCGGGGCCGGGTAGGCCGGCGGGCCCGCGGAGCGGGTGTTGGACCGGCTCGCCTCTTCTTCCTTCTTCTTGCGCGCGGCGTCCTCGGCGGCCTTGGCCTGCGCGGCGGCCGCGGAAGCGGCGTCCTGCGCCTTGCTCTGCGCGTCCTGTGACGGCGCGGCGCTCGCACTCGTTTCCGACGGGGTCGGCAGGGCGGCGTTGGCGGCGGTGCTGACCGGCTCGGCCTTCTTACCGCTGTCCCAGTTGGCGATCACGACACCTGCGGCAAGGGCCGCGACGAGCGCGAGGACGGCCAGGGCGCGGATCTTGCCGATCCGCTGCCACAGCTGGATCACGAACGTATCCATTCGTCGGGGACAGGACGCGGCGCACGGCCCGGACGGCGATCCACGTGTTGCAGCGGACCTGCCCTCCGGGCCGATGACGCACCGTGAGCGCCTGATGCCTTCTTGCCTGGCGTCGCGCGCTCGTCCCCACCATCGCCTAGTGCGTTCGGGGGTGAGAACCCGAACAGTATCTTATGTGATCCTAATCACATGACAATTAGGACTCTTTTGCTCAAGTCACCGTTCGAACGGAAGGTCCTCCAGCAGGTCCGTGACAACCTCGGCGATCGGCGACCGCTCCGAACGGGTCAGGGTCACGTGCGCGAAGATCGGGTGCCCCTTCAGCGCCTCGATCACCGCGGCGATGCCGTCGTGCCGGCCGACCCGCAGGTTGTCACGCTGAGCGACGTCGTGCGTCAGCACCACCCGCGAGTTGCTGCCGATCCGGGAGAGCACGGTGAGCAGGACGCCACGTTCGAGCGACTGGGCCTCGTCGACGATCACGAACGCGTCGTGCAGGCTGCGACCGCGGATGTGGGTCAGCGGCAGGACCTCGAGCATCCCCCGGGCCGCCACCTCCTCCATCACGTTGTCGTGCACCAGCGAGCCGAGCGTGTCGAAGACCGCCTGCGCCCAGGGCGACATCTTCTCGGCGGCATCGCCGGGCAGGTAACCCAGCTCCTGGCCGCCGACCGCGTACAGCGGCCGGAAGACGATCACCTTCTTGTGCTTGCGCCGCTCCATGACCTGCTCGAGGCCCGCGCAGAGCGCGAGCGCGGACTTGCCGGTGCCGGCCCGCCCGCCCAGGGACACGATGCCGATCGACTCGTCCAGCAGCAGGTCCAGCGCGATGCGCTGCTCCGCCGAGCGCCCCCGCACGCCGAACGCCTCCCGGTCGCCCCGCACGAGCCGCACCGACTTGTCGGCGCAGACCCGGCCGAGCGCCGAGCCGTTCTGCGAGGTGAGCACCAGGCCCGTGTGCACCGGCAGGTCGCCGGCGCCGTCGAGGTCGATCGCCTCACCCGCGTAGAGCCGCTTCACCTCGTCCTCGGCGATGCCGAGCTCGACCATGCCCGTCCAGCTCTGGTTTGTCGCCGGACCCGGCTGGTACTCGTCCGCGGCCAGACCCACCGAGCCGGCCTTGACCCGCAGCGGCATGTCCTTGGTGACCAGCAGCACGTCCTTGCCCTCGGCGGCGAGCGCGAGCGCGACCGCGAGGATCCGTGCGTCGTCCGTGTCGGCCCGGAAGCCGGCCGGCAGCACGTTCTGGTTGGCGTGGTTCAGCTCGACCCGCAGGGTGCCGCCGGAGTCCGTCAGCGGCAGCGGAGCGTCCAGCCGGCCGTGCTTGGCCCGCAGGTCGTCCAGGAACCGCAGCGAACGCCGCGCGAAGTACCCGAGCTCGGGATGGTGCCGCTTGCCCTCCAATTCGGAGATGACGACCAGGGGCAGGACCACGTCATGCTCCCCGAAGCGCAGGAACGCGCCCGGGTCGGCCAGCAGCACGGACGTGTCCAGCACGAAGGTGCGCCTGCCCGCCTGCACCTGGGCCTGCTCCGGTGCCTGCTCCTGGGCCTTTTCCTGGGCTTTGTCCTGGGCCGTCTTCCTGGTGCGACGGACCGGCTTGACGACCTCCTGCGGTGCTTCCGCGGGCTGCGCCTTCGTGGCGCGGCCGCGTGGAGCGGGAGGGGTGGACTCAGAGGGACTGCGGCGAACGGTCACGGGATCTCCGGGGACGGGCACCTCGCCGCCCGCACTCGCGTCCTCCGACGCCCGCACGGGGTCGGGTGCTTGGCCCCGTGGCTTCACAGTGATCGCTCGGTCCGGGCCTCGGATGGCCGGGAAAACCCCAAGCCACAGCACAGACGCTAACCGCTGCAAGCAAAATCCACTAGATCGAGTCTTCGATTGCCCGCCTTGTGAGGTACGCCTGTCCGTGAAATCTTCAGTACGCTTGGCACATGGCGGTCTCTGACACTGCACGCTCCCACGCGTCGATCCTCCAGCTGACCGCGGAGCGGGCAGGGCACTGCGCCTTCTTCTTCGACTTCGACGGCACCCTCGCGCCCATCCAGGAGGACCCCGACACGGTCCACCCTGCCGACGGCATCGTCGAGGTCCTCGGCGAGCTCAACCGCCGCCTGGGCAAGGTCGTCATCGTCTCGGCCCGCCCGGCTGACTTCCTCCGCGAGCGCTTCGCCGCCCTGCCCGATGTCGCGGTCTTCGGCCTGTACGGGCTGGAGGTCCAACGCCCCGGCGGCCTGGTCGAGACCGACCCGTCCGCGGCCCCCTTCGTCCAGGTCATGAGCGACCTTGCCGACCGTGCCCGGGCGGAGCTGCCCGCCGGCACCCGGGTCGAGTACAAGCGCCTCTCCGTGGCCGTGCACTACCGCAACGCGCCCCACCTGGCCCCGGAGGTCGAGCAGTGGGGCAAGGAGCGCGCCAGCGAGCTCGGCCTGCGCCTCCAGGCGGGCCGCATGGTCGTCGAGCTGAAGCCTCCCGGCCAGCGCGACAAGGGCAGCGTCCTGCGCGAGGAGACCGAGGGGCACAGCTGCGCCTGGTACTTCGGCGACGACGTGGCCGACCTGCGCGCCTTCGACGCCCTCACCGCCCGCGAAGCGGCAGACCCCGACTTCGTCGGCGTGCGGGTCGCGGTGGCCAACGCCGAGAGCGGCCACGCCCTGATCGACGCCGCCGACATCCACGTCGACTCCCCCGAGGACGTCCCCGCCCTCCTCCGCTCTCTGCTCTCCCAGCTCCCCTGACCTCCCGCCGCGAGCAGGCCGCGACAAGACACCCATGATCCCGTGCGGTTCCGGTAGCCCTGACCACCACAACCATTCGGGATCACGAGAAGCCACCCCCGCCCGCCACGCATCCGGACAAATGCCGCGAGCCGCTGCCCCCTCGTCCATTGACGGTGGCACCCGAAGATCCAAGTCGCGAAACGGCCACCCGAACGACCACCACGCGACTTCGATCACCACCCGGACCGCCCGGTAGCCCTGACTACCAGAACCGCACGGGATCACGAGACGCCACACCCGCCCGCCACGCATCCGGACAAATGCCGCGAACCACTGCCCCTCATCCACTGACCGTGACACCCGAAGATCCAAGTCGCGAAACGGCCACCCGGACAGCCACCACGCGACTTCGATCACCACCTTGAACCGCCCCGACAGAACAGCGCCGCCAGAACCGCACGGGATCACAAGACGCCACACACCCACCGGCCGAACCAGCGAACAAATGCCGCGAACCACTGCCCCTCATCCACTGACCGTGGCACCCGAAGATCCAAGTCGCGAAACGGCTGCCCGGACGGCCACCACGCGACTTCGATCACCACCCCCGGGCCACTCGGAAGCCGGCCACTGCCGGCCAGCCCAGGCGAATCCGCTCATGATCCCGTGCGATTCCGGCAGCGCCGCCTGCCGAAACCATTCCGGATCACGGCGGACGCCGGCCCCGGCCACCGCGGCGGTCGGGCACCGAGATGCGGCGCGCAAGCGCCGCTTGCTCTGCCTCGCGCCACGGCGCGGGCAGTGCGCCGCGCAGCGGCGCATTGGGGTGCGGGTGAGAATCCCCGCCGGGACCCGCCGCGACAGCGGTGGGGCGGAAGCACAGCGGTCGGGTGAGAATCCCCGCCGGGACCCGCCGCGACAGCGGTGGGGCGGAAGCACAGCGGTGGGGGGATTGCAGCCAGCCGGTTCAGACGCCGTAGCGGCGTTGGCGGTTGGCGTAGGAGCGCAGGGCGCGGAGGAAGTCGACGCGGCGGAAGCTGGGCCAGTGGACGTCGCAGAAGTAGAACTCGGAGTGGGCGCTCTGCCAGAGCAGGAAGCCTGACAGGCGTTGCTCGCCGCTGGTCCTGATCACCAGGTCGGGGTCGGGGAGGCCGCGGGTGTACAGGTGGTCGGAGATGTGGTCGACGTCGAGGATCTCGGCGAGCTCCTCGATCGACGTGCCGGCCTTCGCGTGCTCGTGGAGGAGGGAGCGCACGGCGTCGGCGATCTCGCGGCGGCCGCCGTAGCCGATGGCGAGGCTGACCTGGGCGCCGCCGGTGCGGTTGACGGTGCGCTCCTCGGCCGCCTTGAGGGACTGGGCACTGGCGGTGGGCAGCAGGTCCAGCGCGCCGACCATGCGCAGCTGCCAGGGGTTGGCCTCGTCGGCGAGCTCGGCGGCCAGGTTCTCGATGATCTGCAGCAGCGGGTCGAGCTCGGCGGCGGGGCGGGACAGGTTGTCGGTGGACAACAGCCACAGGGTGACGTGCGAGACCGTCGCGCCGTCGCACCAGCGCAGCAGCTCCTTGATCCGCTCGGCGCCGACGCGATGGCCGTCGTTGGGATCGACGTAGCCCATCTCGCGCGCCCAGCGCCGGTTGCCGTCGACGATCACCCCGACGTGTCGCGGCTGAGGTTTGCCGTGCAGCCGTCGGGCGAGACGCTTCTCGTACAACGAATACACCACGTCACGCAGGCCCACGGACGAGAAGAGTAGCGACCTACCGGGCAAAGCGACACCGTCAGCCGTGCACCGGACAGTGCTGAACGGCGGGTGGATGGGCGGCCGATCTGCTGACTGACCGGCCGCCGACCAGCGACTATGCGGCGTCGAGCCGGGCCTTCAGGGCGTCGAGCTCGGCCCAGAGCACGCCGGGGAGTTTGTCGCCGAAGCGCTCGAACCACTCGACCACCTGGGGGATCTCCTCCCGCCATTCGTCGGCGTCGACCTTCAGAGCCGCAGAGAGGTCCTCGGCCGGGAGGTCCAGGCCGGAGACGTCGAGCGCGCCGGGCGCCGGCACCCGGCCGATGGGGGTCTCGACGGCGTCAGCGGTGCCCTCGATGCGCTCGACGACCCACTTCAGGACGCGGGCGTTCTCGCCGAAGCCGGGCCACAGGAAGCGGCCGTCGTCGCCGCGGCGGAACCAGTTGACGTAGAAGATCCTGGGCAGCTGCGCGGGGCCGGAGGAGGCGCCCTTGCCCATCTCGATCCAGTGGGCGAAGTAGTCGCCGGCGTTGTAGCCGATGAAGGGCAGCATGGCCATCGGGTCGCGGCGGACCACGCCGACCTTGCCGGTGGCCGCGGCGGTGGTCTCGCTGGACAGGGTCGCGCCGAGGTAGACGCCGTGCACCCAGTCGCGGGCCTCGGTGACCAGCGGGATCGTGGTCTTGCGCCGGCCGCCGAAGAGGATCGCGTCGATCGGCACGCCGCGCGGGTCGGCGTACTCGTCGGCGAGGATCGGGCACTGCTCGATCGGCGTGCAGAAGCGCGAGTTCGGGTGCGACGACGGCTCCGGCGAATCGGGCGTCCAGTCGCGGCCCTTCCAGTCGGTGAGGTGCGCGGGCGGCTCGCCCATGCCCTCCCACCAGATGTCGCCGTCGTCGGTCAGCGCGACGTTGGTGAAGACCGAGTTGCCCTTCGCGAGGGTCCGCATCGCGTTGGGGTTGGTCTTCCAGTCGGTGCCGGGAGCGACACCGAACAGGCCGAACTCGGGGTTCACCGCGTACAGGCGGCCGTCCTCGCCGAAGCGCATCCATGCGATGTCGTCACCGAGCGTCTCGACCTTCCAGCCGGGGATGGTCGGCTCCAGCATCGCCAGGTTGGTCTTGCCGCAGGCGCTGGGGAACGCCGCCGCCACGTACTTCACCTGGCCGGACGGGCCGGTGAGCTTGAGGATGAGCATGTGCTCGGCGAGCCAGCCCTCGTCACGGCCCATGACGCTGGCGATGCGCAGCGAGAAGCACTTCTTGCCCAGCAGCGAGTTGCCGCCGTACCCGGACCCGTAGCTCCAGATCTCCCGGCTGTCCGGGAAGTGGGAGATGTACTTGGTGTCGCTGCACGGCCACGCCACGTCCTCCTCCCCCGGTGCGAGGGGCGCGCCGACGGAGTGCAGGCAGGGCACGAAGGGCGCGTCGGCGCCCATCCGGTCGAGCACGTCGGCGCCCATCCGGGTCATGATCCGCATGGAGGCGACGACGTACGGGGAGTCGGTCAGCTCGACGCCGAACATCGGCTGCTCGGCGGTCAGCGGGCCCATGCAGAACGGCACCACGTACATCGTGCGGCCGCGCATCGAGCCGTCGTACAGCTCCGTCATCACCCGCTTCATCTCCGCGGGCGCCATCCAGTTGTTCGTGGGGCCGGCGTCGGCCTCGTCGGCGGAGCAGATGAACGTGCGCTCCTCGACCCGGGCGACGTCCGACGGGTCGGTGCGGGCCCAGAACGAGTTGGGTTTCTGCCGCAGCCGCACCAGGACCTGCTTGTCCACGAGCTCGTCGGTGATGCGGCGCCACTCACCCTCTGAGCCGTCGCACCAGACCACCCGGTCGGGGGTGGTGAGCTCGGCGACTTCGCGGACCCAGGCGATGAGGTTGGAATGGGCGGTGGGTGCCTGGTCGAGACCCGGGACAGTGACTGGTGCTGACATCGAGAAACTCCCTGTGGTCGGCTTTGACCTGTAGGCGCATATGGCAAAGCACGGCGCGCGATGCTGCGAGCGGCCGTGAATGCGTTCTACTGATTTCCCTCAGCCTAAACCGATCAACCGGGCCGGGCAGCGCGAGAGCTTGTGAAACCTTGCACAAGGACCGGAGAATCTCGCGGCCGTTCGCAGAATCGCGCGTGAACTTTTCGTCAACCGCGCATCAATGCGCAAACCGTGCTGTCTGTGGCAGGCGCGCCCACTGGGGCCAGCGGTGCCGTACCCTCTGCGACGTGACGGAACTGCAGTCGGTGGCGTCCGAGCCGCGGCCGGGCGGCCTGCGCGGCCTGTTCGCACGCTTCGAGCACCTCGTCCACGAGCTGGGCAAGTTCGGGACGGTCGGCATCGTGGCGTTCCTGGTGGACGTCGCCATCTTCAACGTGCTGCTCTTCGGCGGCACACCCACCCTCCTGGCGAAGACGATCTCCACGGTGGTGGCGGCGACCGTCGCCTTCATCGGCAACCGCTTCTGGACCTGGCGGGACCGGGAACGCACCAACCTGCGCCGCGAGTACACGCTGTACTTCCTGTTCAACCTGGTCGGCCTGCTGATCGGCCTGCTCTGCCTGTGGGCGAGCCACTACGGGCTCGGCTCGGTGTGGCCCTGGTTCGAGGGCAAGCTCGCCGACAACATCGCGGCCAACGTGGTCGGCATGGCGTTCGGGACGCTGTTCCGCTTCTGGAGCTATCGGCAGATCGTGTTCCGCAAGACGGCATGACGCGCATAAGCTGAGGTCAAACGCGGCGTCAGGTAACAGCCTGGTTGCACACGGGTCAAGATGCGGGTGAGCTGCCCCGCAGACGGCCCGGTAACCAGGGCGATGCTTGGCGACCTACCGTAAGGTTGCACGGTGCGCCTTGCCAGTAACCTCCGCGACCGGTATGTCCCCGAGCGGCACCGCTCGCTCGTGACCGAGCTGTTCAAGTTCCTGGCGGTCGGCGGGATCAACACGGTCATCGACTTCGCGGTGCTCAACCTGCTGCTGTCGATCGGCCCGCTGAAGGCGAAGATCGTCGCGGCCGTCGTCGCCACGACGGCGTCCTACTTCCTCAACCGGCAGTGGACCTACCGTCACAGCGACCGCCAGAGCATGCGGCGGGAGTACACGCTGTTCTTCGCGCTCAACGGCGTCGGCCTGCTGATCCAGAGCGCGGTCCTCGCGGTGGCGAAGTACGGGCTGGGCTTCAGCGAGACCAACAGCGCCGACCGGCTGGCCTTCAACATCGCCAGCGCGCTCGGCATCGGCATCGCGATGGTGTTCCGCTTCTGGGCGTACCGGACGTTTGTCTTTCAGACTCCGGTGGTGTCCACCGACCCGCAGGTCATCGCGGATGCGGAGCTGGAGGCCGAGGTCGAGGCCCTCGAGGTCGCGCTGACCGACGTGGCCGTCGCGCCCGTCCCCCGCCACTCCCAGGAGAACGGCGCCGGCGAGCTCACTCTCGATGAGCTGGAGTCACCCGCCGGCCACCGCTGAGGTGCGCTAGGACGCCGCGTCGTTCTTGATCTCGTCGACGAGGGCCTGGCGGTCGTCGTCGCCGAAGGTGTGCTTCTGCCGGTCCGCGTCGACCAGCTCGTACAGCATGCTCTGGGTCTTCTCCACCTGCGGGATGTCGGTGAGCTGCACCTGGCCCCGCTCACCGGCCGACTCGATGGTCAGCGTGCCGCAGCCGAGCATCCGCTCGAAGAGCGAGTGCGAGAACGACACGTCGTTGACCCGGCCCAGCGGGATGTCCCGGCCGCTGCGCGAGAACACGCCGCTGCGCATGATCACCCGCTCGTTGGTGAAGACGTAGTGCGTGGTCTTCCACTTGATCCAGGGCCACACGGTGACGACGAGCACGATCACCAGACCGACCCCGGCCGCGATCAGCGTGCCGAGCGTGCCCACGCCCGTGAACAGGGAAATGGCCACGACCGCGGCGGCGGTGAGGACGAACCACACCACCGGCAGGAACAGTGCCTTCCAGTGGGGGTGCAGGTGCAGCACCACCTGCTCGTCCTTGGTCAGGACGCTTTCCGGGAACCCCACGCCAACCTCCTCGTTCATGAATGTCGAGGTGGAGGCTAGACCCTTCGCGGCGCGCCCGACATTGGCCTACCCGGTCGTCTCCCCTGCCTGCTCCGAGCGGACGTGCACCACATCGCCCGCGGCGACCGCGTGGACCTCGCCGGAGCGGTCCGTGACCTGCAGCCGGCCGTCGGTGTCGACCCCGGTGGCGACGCCGGTGAGCGTGGATCCGCCGGGAAGATCGACCCGGACCCGGCGACCGATGGTGCCGCAGTGGAAGAGGTACGCCTCGCGGACGCCGGCGTCGTCGCCGGCCTGCCACTGCCGGTACACCTCCTCGAACCCGCGCAACAGGGCGCGCAGCAGCGGGTCGCGGTCGGCGCTGGCGGCACCCGCGAGGGCGAGGGACGTGGCGTCGGGGCGGGGCAGCTCGTGCTCACGCAGCGTGGTGTTGAGCCCGATGCCGACCACCACCGCGCCGTCGCCGACCCCCTCGGCGAGGATGCCGGCGGTCTTGCGGTCGCCCTGCAGCAGCAGGTCGTTGGGCCACTTCAGGTAGGCGTCGAGGCGGGCGACGCGGCGCACCGACTCGGCCAGCGCGACCCCGGCCAGCAGCGGCAGCCAGCCCCAGCGCGACACCGGCACCGACGGGCGCAGCAGGATGCTCAGCGCCAGGCCGGCCCGCGGCGGCGACTCCCACTGCCGGCCCAGGCGGCCCCGGCCCGCGGTCTGCCGCTCGGCGACGATCACCAGACCTTCGGCGGCGCCGGCCCGCGCGGCGTCGCCCGCATCGGCGTTGGTCGAGCCGGTCTCCTCGACCACGCGCAGGTCGGTCCAGAGCCCGCCGGGGACGACCAGCGCCCGCCGGAGCGCGGCGGCCCGCAGCGGGGGGCGCTCGAGATCGCTGTAGCCGGTGGAAATGTTCACAGGTCGACCGTATCCCCGCCCGATTACGATGCCGAACGTGACCATTGAGCAGGCTGGTGTCGGCGCTGACATCCACACGACCGCCGGGAAGCTCGCCGATCTGGGCCGGCGCACCGACGAGGCCGTGCACGCGGGGTCGGCCCGAGCCGTGGAGAAGCAGCACGCCAGGGGCAAGAAGACCGCGCGCGAGCGGATCGAGCTGCTGCTGGACCCCGGGTCGTTCGTCGAGCTCGACGAGTTGGCCAGGCACCGGTCGATCAACTTCGGGATGGAGCGGTCGCGCCCGTACGGCGACGGCGTCGTCACCGGGTACGGCACCGTCGACGGACGGCAGATCTGCGTCTTCGCGCAGGACTTCACGGTCTTCGGCGGCAGCCTCGGTGAGGTCTTCGGCGAGAAGATCGTGAAGGTCATGGACCTGGCGATGAAGATCGGCTGCCCGGTGGTCGGGATCAACGACTCCGGTGGCGCGCGCATCCAGGAGGGCGTCGTCTCGCTCGGTCTCTACGGCGAGATCTTCTTCCGCAACGTCCGGGCGTCGGGCGTCATCCCGCAGATCTCATTGATCATGGGGCCGTGCGCGGGCGGCGCGGTGTACTCCCCCGCCGTCACCGACTTCACCGTGATGGTCGACCAGACCTCGCACATGTTCATCACCGGCCCCGACGTGATCAAGACGGTGACCGGCGAGGACGTCGAGTTCGAGGAGCTGGGCGGGGCCCGGACGCACAACACCAAGTCCGGCAACGCGCACTACCTCGCCACCGACGAGGACGACGCGATCGAGTACGTGAAGGCGCTGCTGTCCTACCTGCCGTCCAACAACATGGACGACGTGCCGGTCGTGCCGCTGCCGGCGGCGCTGGAGGTGACCGAGGACGACCTGGCGCTGGACACCGTCATCCCGGACTCGGCGAACCAGCCGTACGACATGCACACGGTCATCGAGTCGGTCGTCGAGGACTTCCTCGAGGTCCAGCCGCTGTTCGCGCAGAACATCCTGATCGGCTTCGGCCGGGTCGAGGGCCACCCGGTCGGCGTCGTGGCCAACCAGCCGATGCACTTCGCCGGCTGCCTGGACATCGACGCGTCGGAGAAGGCGGCCCGCTTCGTGCGGACCTGCGACGCGTTCAACATCCCGATCCTCACGTTCGTCGACGTGCCGGGTTTCCTGCCGGGCGCCAGCCAGGAGTGGGACGGCATCATCCGGCGCGGCGCGAAGCTGATCTACGCCTACGCCGAGGCCACCGTCCCGAAGGTCACGGTCATCACCCGCAAGGCGTACGGCGGCGCATACGACGTCATGGGCTCCAAGCACCTCGGCGCCGACCTGAACTTCGCCTGGCCGACCGCGCAGATCGCGGTCATGGGCGCCCAGGGCGCGGTCAACATCCTGTACCGCCAGGAGCTGCGCGACGCGAAGGACCCGGCCGGCCTGCGCGCCGAGCTGATCCAGGAGTACGAGGACACCCTCGCCAACCCGTACGTGGCGGCGGAGCGCGGCTACGTCGACGGGGTCATCGCGCCGTCGGCGACGCGGGTGGAGGTCGTGCGGGCGCTGCGGCTGCTGCGCACCAAGCGGGAGACGCTGCCGCCGAAGAAGCACGGCAACATCCCGCTGTAAGGCTAAGCCGTCACCCGGAACGACACCTTGATGATGTTGAACTTGTTGACGGCGGCCGGGTCGTCCCACAGCGCGTCCGGGGTCTGCCAGTAGATGGCGTGGCCCCGGCCCGGGTTGACCCGGCAGCCCATGTTGGAGATGTGCAGGCGGCCGCTGGGGGCCGTGTACCGCCACTGCCAGTCCGCGCAGGCCCAGCCGTCCCGGAAGGTGACCGTGCTGATCCCGACCTGCTCGTAACCCGGGTAGAGCCCGTCCTTGAGCCGCGCCGCCTCCTGTTCCCGCCAGTCGGCGGCCGGGTCGCCCTTCGGCGGGTTGAAGGAGGTGTCGATCGCCACCTCCCAGCGGCCGTCGAGCGGGTCGACGAAGGAGATCATCGACGGGTAGGTGGGCTTCTTCACGGTGCGCACCCAGCCGTCCGGCACCGCGACCGCCCAGCCGTACTTGTCGTCCTTATCCCAGTGGAAGCCGGCCGGCAGGTCCATCACGGTGCCGCCGAAGGTGCCGCGGACGTCCGGCGTCGCGCTCACGGTGGGGCCGCCCGACCCTGAGGCCGTGGCGCTGGACGGGGCGGGCCCCGCACCCAGACCGGTGGCCTGCGCGCCGGTCGGCAGCGTCTGCGGCGGGTCGTCGCCGGAGTCTGCGATCAGGATGACGGCCCCGACGAGCAGGGCCACCGCGACGAGGACCGCGACGACCCAGCGGCCGCGGTGCCGGCCGGGCGGCACCGTCTCGACGTCGTCGCTGACCGGCACCACCTCGGGGGCGGGGACCGCGCCGCGGGCGTAGAGGCCGGCGCCGACGGGCACGCTGCCGCGGGCCTTGCCGGGGAAGTCGATCCGGGTCGCGGCGGCCTGCGCGACCTGCGCCGGGCTGTCCTGCCCCAGACCCGCGGGCGGCGAGCTGACCGGTGCCTCCGGCCGCGACGACCCTCCGCCGAGCGGGTGCGACGAGCCCTTCGACGAGCCCTTCGACGAGCTGCCGGAGGAGCTCCACAGGCCCGGCGGCTGGCCCTCCCGCGAGCGGCGCGGACGGGGCAGCGCGGGCAGCGTCCAGGACCAGGCGCGGCCCTCCCCCGACGCGGCCCGCTGCAGCAGCCGCTCGGTCTCGGCGACCCCGGCGCGCGCCTTCGGGTCCTTGCGCAGCAGCGCGGTGAGGACCGGCTTCAGCACGCCCGCGCGGGTCGGCGGGTCGGGGTCCTCGGTGGCGAGGGCCGTCAGCGTCGCGTACGTCGTGGAGCGCGCATACGGCGAGCGGCCCTCGACGGCGGCGTAGAGCGTGGCGCCGAGCGACCACAGGTCGGACTCCGGTCCGGAGGTGCCCTCCCTGGCGCGCTCCGGGGAGATGTACTGCGGTGACCCGAGGATCAGGCCGGGGCGCGTGACGGCGCCGTCGCCGCCCTCGAAGACCGCGAGGCCGAAGTCGGTGAGCACCACCCGGCCCGTGTCGGCGAGCAGCACGTTGCCGGGCTTCACGTCACGGTGCAGCACCCCGGCGGCGTGCGCGGCCTTCAGCGCGTTGAGCACGGCGAGACCGATCTGCGCGACCCGCTCCGGCGGCAGCGGCCCGTCGTCGGTGATCACCTGGTGGAGTGACCGCGACGGCACGTACTCCATCACGATCCACGGTGCCTGCTCGGTCTGCACGACGTCGTAGATCCGCACGACGTTCGCGTCGTTGAGGCGGGCCGCGGCGCGGGCCTCCCGGAGGGTGCGCAGCCGCAGCTCCTCGCGCTCGTCGGCGGTCAGCCCCTCGGGCGGGATGACCTCCTTGATCGCGACGTCGCGGCGCAGCATCTCGTCGCGGGCGAGCCAAACCCGGCCCATGCCACCGGCGCCGAGCGACTCGATCAATCGATAGCGCTCGGCTACCAGGGACGTGGACTGCGTCATCACCACAGACGCTACCGAACGACCGCACGTTCCAGACAGCCCGGACCTGGGCGAGATCATCCGGCTCAGTCGGTGCGGGACCGCAGCACCATGATCAATAGGATGACGAGGCCGATACCGACCAGACCGGCGCCGATCAGGGCCACCGGCAGCACCCGGAACGTGTCGAGGACCCTCTGCTGGGTCGGCGCCGCGTCGTCGGCCGTGAAGGTCACCGTGACCGTCACCGTGTACAGGTCGACGTCGGCGCCGCCCTCCTCGCCGATGGCGACGGTGCCGGGGATCGGCAGCGGCGCGTTGCCCGGCGCGGGGTCGATCGTCGCGCCGACGGACACCGCGGCGCCGCCCGCGGCGGGTGCCGACGGGCGCTGCACCGTGCACTTCGCCGGGTCGAGGAAGCCCAGCGGCGTGGGCAGTGACGCCTCGCTGTTGTCGTCCTCGGGCAGCACGACCCGGCCGGTCGAGCCGTCGGTGCAGTCCAGATCCAGCACGATCGGGCCGGAGCGCCCGCTGGTGCTGCCCGCGAAGCGGACCGTGACCTGCAGCTGGTGCGCCTCGGTGAACAGGAAGGACGCGGTGCACTTCGCGGCGGGCGCGGCGGCGGAGAGCGGCACGACGTCGGCGCCGACATTGGGCACATCCTGCGACTCGCCGGGGTCGCAGGCGAACGAGCTCAGCCGCCAGCTGCCGTCGACCGTCGCCAGGGGCGGCAGCGGGGTCACCACGTAGTCGCCGAGCGGCAGCGCCGCCGGGACGCCCTGGGCGATCGCGGCCTCGCCGAACGCGGTCGTGGTCGCCACCCCGGACCAGCCGGGCGAACCCTCGCCGCGCGGCGCGATCACGAACGACGCCGCGCCGGTCCCGCCGACCGTCACCGACCGCAGCTGGATGCCGCCGCCCTTGCGGGTCACCCGCAGCGTGCAGTCGGTCGGGGCGCCGGCGGCGACCATGACGGTGACGGACATGCCCTCCGGCTTGAGCTCGGTCGCCCCGCAGCCGACCCCGGTCAGCGACCACGCGTCGGTCTCGCCGGCCGGGGCGGTGAGCGTCACCGGGTACGCGCCCGGCAGCAGCGTGGTCAGGTCGGCGCCGGTCGCGACCGTGGCGGAGCCGTCACCGGACGGCGCGGCCTGCAGCAGGCGCGGCGGGTCGGTGCCGCCGCCCGAGGCGACGGACAGGTTGAACGCGCCGCCGGCCGCGTCGCCGAACAGCCGCAGCGTCAGCCCCGGCGGCGCGACCGGCGGGGTGTAGGTGAACGTGCAGGTGACGACCTCACCGGGGGCGAGCGTGACGGTGACGGTGCCCGTCGGCAGGTCGGTGGCGGTGAGGCTGCGCCCGGCGCCGCTCTTGCCGCAGCTCAGGTCGGTGAGCGTCCAGCCCGCCGGGGTCCGCGACACGACCGTGCCGGGCGCGCCGCCGGAGCTGCGCACCAGCGTCGCGTCGGTCTTCGCGTCGGCATAGATCCGCTTGTCGGCGGCGTAGCTGGCGGAGGCGTCGAACGCGAACCGCTGCTGGTAGCCGGCCGGCGCCGTCGTGCGGGCCTTCACCACGAGCGTGGCCGGGGCCTGCGCGGACTTCACGTAGTACGCGAAGCAGAACACGTGCCGCGCCCCGGCCGGGAAGCCGAGCCACTGGACGTTGCCGCCGGCGTGGCCGTCGGCGCCGCAGCGCAGGACGCCGAACCCGTATCCGGGCAGCGCCGCGGCGAGCAGCGGGTCGCCCGGCGTGCCGCCCTGCACCCACAGCTGCCGGTGCGAGGAGGCGCTCGCCTGCTCCGGGGTCAGCCGCATGGTGACCGCGCCGTCGATGAGCTTGCCGGTCTTGTGGCCGGCCGCGTCCAGCAGCGGCACCTGGGCAACGGTCGCGCCGGAGTCGACCGCCGGCATGGTCACCGTCGACAGCGCGCCCTTCTTCTCCTGCCCTGGCCCCAGCGAGAAGTGCCAGCCGGGCAGAGCGGTGCAGCCGGCGCCGTTGGCCGCCTCGACGGCGGGGTCGGCCGCCTGGCCGTCCTTGTAGGCGCTGGCGCGGCCGGGGGCGGACGCCGCCTCCATGCGGTCGTCGCGGACCCGGTTGGCCATGACGTCGTCGTACGAGTCGCAGGAGCGCGCCGCGAACGTGATCTGGTACCGCAGCGACGCGGACACCGACGCCGGCTGCTCGCCCTCACGCGCCTGCGCGGGCACCCCGGGCAGGAACGCCGCGAGGAGCGCGCCGACGATGAGCATCGATGCGACCCGAAATGGGACGTTTGTCAATGCGCCCCCCAAACTCGCCATCGACTCCCGTTCCGCTTGAGTATGCGCCGCCGATGTGTGCGTATGCTCGCAGGACGGGCAACGTTTCGCGCACTTTCCGGGAGGTCTCGTGACCGAGGAACCGCTGTTCAAGGTCGTCCGCGGCACGCCGACCGCCGAGGAGGTCGCAGCGATCGTCGGGGTGCTCTTCAGCCGTCCCGCGGCTGCGGCGGTGGCTGCTGCGCCGGTGTCGCGCTGGCGTCAGAGCGCGCGGCCGGCGGCTCGTCCCCGCTGGCGCTAGCCCCGCCACCCGCCGGGGGCTCGCTGACCGGCGGCTCGCCGGGCTCGTCCGCCGGTGGATCGCCCGCCGGTCGGGGGCCGGCCGGAGGGCGGCGGCGCGGGATCACCAGCGGCGGCAGCGTCGGCCAGCGGCGGGCTTCGCGCTCGTCCAGCAGGAACTCGGCCTGGGCGAGCGTCGGCAGGTCCTCGACCAGCTGCTGGCCGCACGAGCGGCAGATCAGCGCCGCGCCCGGCACCCGGTCGTAGCAGAACGGGCACTGCCGCTGGTCCAGCGACCTGCCCCGCTCCACGCCGATCCAGGTCATGAACTTGATGATCACGAACAGGGCGACCGCCAGCAGCAGGAACTGCAGCAGGTCGTTGAGGAACAGGCCGTACTTGATCGGCGTGCGGTGCAGCGTGATCTGCAGCTGCTGAAAGTCGGGCTCCCCGACCACGGCGGCGACCACCTGCAGGAACAGGTTGGTCACGAACGACTGGACGAGCGTGGCGAAGGCCGATCCGATGATGAAGCCGAGCGCCAGGTCCAGGACCGAGCCGCCGACCGCGATCGCCTTGAACTCCGCCCAGAGCTTCCGCATGGCCGCGATGGTACTAACGTCCGTCCCGTGAAGACGTTCATCCTCGCCTCTGCCAGCCCCGCCCGCCGGCGGCTGCTGCAGGCCGCCGGAATCGAGCCGCGGATCATCGTGAGCGGCGTCGACGAGTCCGTGATCCAGGCGTCCAGCGGCCCTGGCTCCGGCCATCAGCTCGCCGGCACGCTCGCCGAGCTGAAGGCCCGCACGGTCGCCGAGTCCGCCGACGTGGCGGGGACCGACGCCCTGGTGATGGGCTGCGACTCGGTGCTCGAGCTCGACGGCGACGTGCTCGGCAAGCCGGTCGACGCCGGCGACGCGGTCGCCCGCTGGAAGGCGATGCGCGGTCGCTCCGGGGTGCTGTACACCGGCCACTGCCTGATCGACGCGGAGTCCGGCAGCAACACGTCGAAGACCGTCGGCACCGTCGTGCACTTCGCGGAGCCCGACGAGGAGGAGATCGCCGCGTACGTGGCGACGGGCGAGCCGCTGCACGTGGCCGGCGCGTTCACCATCGACGGGCTCGGCGGCGTGTTCGTCGAGCGCATCGAGGGCGACCACGGCAACGTCGTGGGCCTGTCGCTGCCGACGCTGCGGACGCTGATGTCGATCCTCGGGGTCCGCATCACCGACTTCTGGCGGGGCAGGATCGAGCCATGACGAGACAGACACTCTCCCTCACCGACGCGCTGCACGCGTACGTCGTCGCCAACGGCAGCGAACCCGACGACCTCGTCCGCGACCTGATCGAGGAGACCGCGGCGGCGCTGCCGCGCGACGCGGGCATGCAGGTCGCGCCCGAGCAGGCGGCGCTGCTGACGATGCTGACCAGGATCAGCGGCGCCCGGCAGGCCCTGGAGATCGGCACGTTCACCGGGCTGTCGTCGATCGCGATCGCCCGCGGCCTCGCCGACGGCGGCCGGCTGACCTGCCTGGACGTGTCGGAGGAGTTCACGTCGATCGCCCGGCGGTACTGGCGGCGCGGCGGCCTCGACGACCGCATCGAGCTGCGGATCGGGCCGGCCGCGGAGACCCTCGGCACGCTGCCGGACGAGCCGCACCTCGACCTGACCTTCATCGACGCGGACAAGACCGGCTACCTCGGCTACTGGGAGGCGGTCGTGCCCCGGACGCGGCCCGGCGGCCTGATCCTGGTGGACAACGTGCTGCGCCACGGGCACGTGCTCGACCCCGACCCGGACGACCACGGCACCATCGCGATCGTCGAGTTCAACCGGCGGGTCCTCGCCGACGACCGGGTCGAGTCGGTGCTCGTGCCGATCGCCGACGGGCTCACGCTGGCTCGGCGGCGCTGACCTGCGCCGCGGGCAGCGTGGTGGGCAGGGTGGCGCGCCCCGTGAGCTTCTCCAGGCGCGTCACCACCGCGGCGCTCAGCAACAGGAACGCCGGCACGAGGAGGAACGCGGTGTGCGGCCCGACCCGGTCGGCGAGCGAGCCCAGCGCGAACGGCGCCACCGCGAAGGAGATCCCGACCGCGAACGAGGCCCGGGCCGCGGCCAGGTCCGGCTGCCCGTCGGAGTGGGCGAGGGCGAGGCCGATCCCGAGCGGGTAGTGCAGGCCGACGCCGAGCCCGCAGCCGAACAGGCCCGCCATCGCCAGCCAGGGCACCGTCGCCGACCAGAACAGCGCGAACCCGGCGGCGGACACGGCGAGCGCCGCCAGAAGCATCCGGGTCGGGCGGTACCGCAGCAGCAGCCGCCCACCGACGATCCTTCCGGTCACCATCCCGGCGACCATGGTCGACACGCCCGCCGTCGCCACCCCGGCGGACACGTGGGCGTGGTCGCGCAGCACGTCGCTGCCCCACAGCGTCAGGCAGACCTCCACCGAACCGGTCGCGAACAGGCTGGTCGCGGCCAGCCAGTAGGTGGTGGGAAGCTTGCGGACGCGCCGCCCGTCGGCGGCGCTGTGCTGGAGCGGCTCGGGTGCCCGTACACCCGCGAACACCGCCAGCAGGACGGTGGGGACCACCACGAGCACCAGCCCGGCCCGCCACCCGAGACCGGTGCCGTAGGCGAACCCGACGATCAGCGGCGCGACCAGGCCGACGGCGGCCGCGGCGGCGTTGGCCTCGCTGATCGCGGCCGGCCCGGCGGTCCCGTGGTGCTCCGTGAGCGCCGCGACGACGCCGTTGACCAGCAACGACCCGCCGAAGCTCGCCAGGGTGGCGAACGTCAGCGTCAGCGCCAGATGGTGCGCGGCGAACATGCCCACGGCGGCGCCGGAGACCAGCGTCAGGCCGCCCCAGATGAGGCGGTTCCGCCCGTACCGGCGGGTCAGCGCCGGAATGACGGCGCCGCCGACGATGCCGCCGACGGCGAACCCGGTCCCGTGCAGGCTCGCGAGGGTCCGGCTGATGTGCAGCTCGTCGCGCAGCAACGGGGCGACCGGCCCGAACCCGTAGAGGAAGTAGCACCACAGGGACAGCTGGACGTAGATCACCCAGGTGAGGCGGTCACGGACGAGTTCGGGCACCGCCTGACGGTGTCACGGCCCCTCCCGCTGGCGGAAGAGGCCGTGCCGGTGATTGCCGTTACCGGTAAAGTTCTCTCACCTAACGGACACCCCTGGCGAAGGCGCGCGAGGCCCAGACCACGGTGATCAGGGTCAGGCCGCCGATGACGGCGCCCGCCTGCCAGACCGAGTCGGCGCCGGGGTCGCCGGCGAAGAGGGCCCGGACACCGTCGGTGGCCCACGAGAACGGGTTCCAGTCGGCGACGCGCTTGAGCCACGCCGGGGCGAACGTGAGCGGCAGCAGGATGCCGGCGGTCAGCAGCAGCGGCTGCGAGATCGTGTTCAGCAGCGGCGCGAGGGCGTCCTCGCTGCGCAGCTTCAGCGAGATCGCGTAGGAGAACGCCGACAGCATCAGCGAGATGACCGCCATCAGCACGAACGCGGCGAGCACGTCGAGGATGCCGACGCTCAGGCCGAACCCGACCGCGATGATGACGATGAGCGCCGCCTGGAACAGCAGCGACACGACGTCGCGCAGCGAGCGGCCGACCAGCAGCGCCAGGCGGCTGACGGGGGTGACCCGGCTGCGCTCGATGACGCCGGCGCGCAGCTCGGCGATCAGCCCGAAGCCGGTGAACAGCGAGCCGAACATGGCCAGCAGCACCAGCAGGCCCGGCACGAACAGCTCATACGCCTCGGCGTTGGTCTCCACGCCGAGGGCCGGCTTCAGCAGCGGCGCGAAGAGCAGGAGGTAGAAGAGCGGCTGGACGACCCCGACGATCAGCCACACCGGCTGGCGGAGCATGAGCTGCATCTGGCGGGCGAAGACGAGCCAGGTGTCCCGGAGGAATTTCATCGCTACTCAGCTTTCCCGAAGTGAACGGCCGGTCTTGGTGAGGAAGACGTCGTCGAGGCTGGGGCGGTGCAGCTCCATCTGCTTGAGCTCGACCCCCGCGTGGTCCAGGACGCGCAGGATGTGCGGGATCGCGACGGAGCCTTCGTCGACGTACAGCCGGAGCTCGCCCCCAGCCTGCTCTTCGATCTTGCGGACGTAGTCCTGACCCTTGAGCAGGTCGGTCGCGCCTTTCGCCGCACCGTTCACGCCCACCGTCACGACGTCGCCGGCGACTTCGCGCTTGAGGGCGTCGACCGTGCCCTCGGTGACGATCTCGCCGTGGTCCATGATCGCGATCCGGTCGCACAGCGCGTCGGCCTCGTCGAGGTAGTGGGTGGTGATGAAGACCGTCATGCCCTCGGCGCGCAGGCGGCGCACCTCGTCCCACATGTGGGCGCGGCTCTGCGGGTCGAGGCCGGTGGTCGGCTCGTCGAGGAACACGACCTTCGGCCCGTGGATGATGCCGAGCGCGATGTCGACCCGCCGGCGCTGGCCGCCGGAGTAGGTCTTGGTCTTGCGGTCGGCGTACTCGGTGAGCTGGAACGCCGCCAGGGCCTTGTCGGCCCGCTGGAGCGCCTCCGCCTTGCGGATGCCGTAGAAGCGGGCCTGCAGGACCAGCTCCTCGCGGGCGGTGCTCTCGTCCCAGGTGCTGCCGCCCTGGGCGACGTAGCCGATCCGGCGGCGCACCTCGCCCGGGTCCTTGAGCAGGTCGGCGCCGGCGATGACCGCCTCGCCGCCGTCGGGCGTGATGAGCGTGGCCAGCATCCGCAACGTCGTGGTCTTCCCCGCGCCGTTGGGGCCGAGGAAGCCGTAGATCTCCCCCTCCTTGACGGAGAGGTCGACCCCCCGGACCGCCTCGACGACCTTGGTCTCCCGGCCGGCTCGTGAGCGGTACGACTTCCGCAGACCCTTCGTCTCGATCATGACGGTCTCCCCTGTCGTCTGTGTGCTACGCGGGTCAACCTAACGCGATATAATTCGACAGTCAAGCGCGTTATATATCGCGTTTTAAACCTCGTCCTCGTCGTCGTCCCGCGGGTCGCCGAACTGCTCGCGGATCGCGGCGCGCCAGGCCGCGGGGTCCTGCGCACCCTCGTTGAAGTGCGCACCCTCGCCGGCCTCGACCCGCGCGGCCACGTCCTGGCACCAGCGGGCCTCCGCCTCGGCGCGCACCGCCGTGAGCTCCAGCTGCCAGCCCACGTGCGGCGGCTTGTCGGCGACCCACTCCTCGATGCTGTCGCGATAGGTTGCAACCCAGTCGTTGAGGAGCCGCGCCCTGGCCCGCAGCGCGCCGACCGCCTCGGGGCGGGGCAGCGACGGCAGGAAGGCGAAGGCGGCCTGGAAGGGGTCGACCGGCTCCGTGTACTCCCACCAGTACCGGCGCAGCATGGCCTGGTACTCGACCTCGCCGGCCTTGGTCAGCTGGTATCTCGTGCGGGCCGGGCGCCCGTCCACCTGCTCGGTGTCGACCGCCTCGAGCAGGCCCTCGTCGGTCAGCTTGCGCAACGCGTGATAGATCGACCCCGGCTGGACGTTGGCCCAGCTCTCCACGTTCCAGCTGGTCAGCTCCTTGCGGATGTCGTAACCGTGGACGGGCTGCAGGTAGGAGATCAACCCCATGATCATCAGACGCGTAGTAGACACGACATAAGCTTAATAGGGTTGATTTGACTATGACATTGTTGGCAAGGGACTTGTCGTACAAGTCGCTTAGACTGCGGCTGAGGGTTACCCAAGGGAGCGTTCAGCGTGCGCAAGGTTCTCATTGCCAACCGGGGCGAGATCGCCGTCCGCGTCATCCGGGCCTGCCGCGACGCAGGTCTGGCCAGTGTCGCGATCTACGCCGACTCCGACCGCGACGCGCTGCACACCCGCCTGGCCGACGAGGCCTATGCCCTCGGCGGCGACACCCCCGGCGCGTCCTACCTGCGCATCGAGAAGGTCGTCGAGGTCGCCCTCACCGCGGGCGCCGACGCCGTCCACCCCGGCTACGGGTTCCTGTCCGAGAACGCGGACTTCGCCCAGGCCGTCATCGACGCCGGGCTGACCTGGATCGGCCCGACCCCGCAGGCGATCCGCGACCTCGGCGACAAGGTCACCGCCCGGCACATCGCCCAGCGCGCCGGCGCGCCCCTCGTCCCCGGCACCGCCGAGCCCGCCCGCGACGCCGACGAGATCGTCGCGTTCGCCCGCGAGCACGGCCTGCCCGTCGCCATCAAGGCCGCCTTCGGCGGCGGCGGCCGCGGCCTGAAGGTCGCCCGCACGCTGGAGGAGATCCCGGCGCTCTTCGAGTCCGCGACCCGCGAGGCGGTCGCCGCGTTCGGGCGGGGCGAGTGCTTCGTCGAGCGCTACCTGGACCAGCCCCGCCACGTCGAGGCGCAGGTCCTCGCCGACCAGCACGGCAACGTGATCGTCGTCGGCACGCGCGACTGCTCCCTGCAGCGCCGCCACCAGAAGCTCGTCGAGGAGGCGCCCGCGCCGTTTCTCACCGACGCCCAGCGCGCCCAGATCCACGAGTCGGCGAAGGCGATCTGCCGCGAGGCGGGCTACCACGGCGCCGGCACCGTCGAGTATCTCGTCGGCAACGACGGCACCATCTCCTTCCTCGAGGTCAACACCCGCCTCCAGGTCGAGCACCCGGTCAGCGAGGAGACCGCCGGCATCGACCTGGTCCGCGAGCAGTTCCGGGTCGCCGACGGCGAGAAGCTCCGCTTCGACAGCGACCCCGCCCCGCGCGGCCACTCCATCGAGTTCCGCATCAACGGCGAGGACCCGGGCCGCGGCTTCCTGCCCGCCCCCGGCACCGTCACCACCCTGCGCCTGCCCACCGGCCCCGGCGTCCGCGTCGACACCGGCATCGAGTCCGGCAGCGTCATCGGCGGCAACTTCGACTCCCTCCTCGCCAAGGTCATCGTCACCGGCGAGACCCGCGAGCAGGCCCTGGAGCGTGCCCGCCGCGCCCTGGACGAGATGGTCGTCGAAGGCATGGCCACCGCCCTGCCCTTCCACCGCGCCGTCCTGCGCGACGAGGCCTTCACCGAGGCACCCTTCCGGGTGCACACCCGCTGGATCGAGACCGAGTGGGTCAACACGGTGCCGCCGTTCACCGCTCCGTCCGGCGACCTGCCCGCCGCCGAGGAGCGCTCGACGGTGGTCGTCGAGGTCGGCGGGAAGCGGCTGGAGGTGTCACTGCCCGCGGGCTTCGGCGCCGGCGCCGGCCCTGCCGCCGCCCCGCCGGCCCCGCGCCGCCGCTCGGGCGCCAAGAAGCAGACGGGCGCGGCGGGCGGCGACGCCCTCACCAGCCCCATGCAGGGCACGATCGTGAAGATCGCCGTGGCCGAGGGCGACACGGTCGCCGAGGGCGACCTGATCGTCGTCCTGGAGGCGATGAAGATGGAGCAGCCCCTCAACGCCCACAAGGCGGGCGTCGTGACCGACCTCTCCGCCACCGTCGGCGAGGTCGTCTCCGCCGGCGCCGTCATCGCCACCCTGAAGTAACGCCCCACCACCACGCCGGCCCCGTTCCGGTCCGCACCGTGCCGCTGCCCGCGTTTCCGCGGGTGGCGGCCCGCGTTCTGACATGCCACCTCCGGTCCCGGGCAGCTCGCGACCTCGCAGGTGACGCCACCACCTCGGGCCCCGAGAGGCCGCGTCCTCGCGGGTCACGCCACCACCTCCGGGTTGCGTCCGCGACTCCGGCCGCCGGTCAAGGGCCTGCCAGACGCGGCCGCCACTGTCATCGCTGAACACGACCCCCGCCGGCCGCCAGACTTCTCAGACGACCGCCACCGGACACCCGGCCCGTTGAACACGGCTGCCGCCGCTGGCCGCCGGGCCTCTCACCACCCCAATCAGACGCCCCGACCCGCCGAGCACGGCTCCTGCTGAACACAGCACCACAGGCACCATGACCGACCTCCCCAGTCGGAAGATCAAAGGACGGATCTGGCCGCCCCCACGACCGGAACCGTCCTTCGATCACCACGCTGGCGAACGCACCGCCAGCCGGGAGCCGTCTACCGCCAACGGGACACCGCGCATCCGCACGCGGGCAGCGGCCGACCCGCACCGCCGACCCCGGCCACCACAAGCACCATGACCGAACCCCCCAAGACAGAAGATCAAAGGACAGAACTGGCCGCCCCCACAACCGGAACCGTCCTTCGATCACCACGGCAATGGACACCAGCGGTATGGAGCGGTCGTCGGGACGGGCGCCGGGTCGCTGGACGCAGGCGGAGGCCGGCGGCAGGATGCGGCGCGAGCCGCTGGCCCTGCCACGCGCCTCAGCGCGGGCAGTGCGCCGCGGAGCGGCGCATTGGGGTGCGGGTGAGAATCCCCGCCCGGACCCGCCGCGACAGCGGTGGGGCGGAAACACAGCGGTCGGGTGAGAAATCGCCGCCGGGAGCCGCCGCGGCAGCGGTGGGGATGTTACTGCGCGGCGTGGGCGCCTGTGCTGGCGTGCAGTGGGACGGCGACGACGGCTGTGCCGTAGGCGCACAGTTCGGCCCAGGTGTTGGTGAAGTCGCGGTGGTCGAAGCGCATGCCGACGACCGCGTTGGCGCCGCGCTGCTCGGCGACGTGGACCATCTGGCCGACGGCGCGCGCCCGTGTCTGCACGAGGAACTGGGACATGTCGAGGCCCGGGCCGCCCTCGGTGGAGCGCAGCCCGGCGGCGAACGGGTTCCGCGACGTCGCGCACACCCCGAGCACCTCGCCGAGCACGGTCGTGATCTCGTACCCCGGCAGACCCTCAGTCGTTACAACCAGCACATATGAATCGTATGCATATATGTACGGTTTAGGGCTGATCTGCCATGAACCACCCCATCAGCCCTGCCCGGGAGTGGCGTTGGGGTTGACGGTGATACCCGCCGCGAAGCGGATCAGGTCGGCCTCCGGCAGCGGTACGGGCGTCGCGGACTGGATGACGAGCAGCCGGCCGTCGCCGAGGTCGACCTGCAGCGAGAAGAAGCCGTCGACCGGGTCGGTCAGGATGCCGGGGCGGCCCGCGACGTCGACCGCGCGGCCCGTGGACAGTTCGCCGGTCACGCCCAGCATCACGGTGAGCTTGCCGGCGAAGGACTCGTCGGCGGTGACGTCCGGCGGGCAGAAGGTGACGGCGGCCGGGCTGATGTTGTCGACCGCGTACCCGTCGGGGACCAGCGCGAACGTGAACGGCGCCGGCAGGCTCACCGGCTGGGCCAGCAGGCCCTTGGCGAACCCGGCGAGCCGGTCGACCGGCACGGCGGGGAACGCGTGCAGCTCGAACCACTGCGCGGGCGCCTCCTGCCAGACCAGTGAGGTCCCCGTGTCGGCGGATTCCACGGTGTACCCGAGGACGTCGCGGACCATGATCGGCGCCGTCGCGGTCATGAGGGGGCGGGTCGGGCTGACCGTCAGCGTGGCGGTGGCGGCGTAGCCCGGCAGCGGATGGCTCAGCGTCGGCAGTCCGGCGGCGAGGCGTACGTCGGAAGCGTCGCCCGACGGTGGCGGGCTGAGCGGGAACGTGACCGTCAGCGGGCCGGACGGCGAGGTCAGCGCCGACGGCGCGGCCACCGTCACCGGGGTGGCGGCGAGCCGTAGCGGCACGGTGACCCCGGCGGTGGCCAGCACGGCGACGACCGCGGCGACCACGGCGCGGGCCCGCCGGGCGCGGCGGCGGCTCTCCGCGCGCACGACGGTGAGCAGCGCCGCTCCGGCCGGGGCCGCGGCGGCGTGGCGGTGCATCAGGTCACGGACGCGCTGCTCGACGTCGCTCACCGCACCGCGCTGTGGGGAAAGGTCGTTCATGGCTCGCCTCTGCGGAGGGGGACGGGGGTCAGTGCCGATCGGAGCTTGTGCAGCGCGTGGAACGCGTGGACCCGCACGGTCGCCTGGGCGCAGCCCAGCAGTCTGGCGATCTCGGCGTCGGGCAGGTCCTCGTAGTACCGCAGGACGACGACGGCGCGCTGGGAGCGGGGCAGCGCGTTCAACGCCGTCCACAGCTCGTCCGCGTCGACGACCCGGTCGGCGAGCGCGTCGGGAGAGGACCCGGGCGGAGCGCCGTCGGGCGGGTCGGCGACCGGCCGTTCGGTGCTCGCGCGGCGGCGCCGCCACGACAGGTACTGCCGCAGGACCGTCCGGCGGACGTAGGGCTCAGGGCCGTCGTCGCCGGTGATCGCGTGCCAGCGGCGGTGCGCCCGGACGAGCGCCTCCTGGGTCAGGTCCTCGGCCAGGTGCCGGTCGCCGGTCAGCAGGTACGCGAACCGGAGCAGCGCCGCGCTGCGCACCGTCACGAATTCGTCGAAGTCCCGCACGTCTTCCTTGACGTTGCCGGTGTGGTCAGGCGTTTATGGCTGTTCCGACGGAGTTGGGTCGTCGTACTGCCCGGAGCGCCCCGCGTAGGGCCGGCCGTCGACGATCGGCCACGGGTTGGCGACGCATCCGTGCAGGCCGAGGGTCTGCTGCTGCATGACGGGGGCGGGCCGGCCCGGGCCGGGGCACAGCTCGTGGCCGCGGCCGAGGCGGTGACCGGTCTCGTGGTTGACGACATAGGCCCGGTAGGCGGTGAGATCGGCGCCGTAGCCGGGGATGCCGCGGGCCCAGCGGGCCACGTTGACGACGACGGTGTTGCCGTTCCTGCACGAGGTGTACCGGTCGTAGCCGCCGCCGCACAGCACGTCGCGGGTCGCGGGGGTGGCGAGGTAGATGGTGAAGTCGAACGCCTCACCCTGCCCGGCCCGGCGCAGCCGCCAGTTGCCGGTGCCGGGCCAGCTGCGCGGGTCGGCGAAGATCAGCTCGACGGCGTCGCCGAACGTGGCCGCGTCGACACCGGTGATGCCGCGCTCCACCCCGATCCGGTAGGTCAGCAGCCTGCCCTTCGCCCCGATGACGGGCCCGCCGGCGGCGGCGAAGCCGAACGTGCCGCCGCCGTCGACGGGGTACCGGATGACCGGCACGTCGGTCGTCGCCGGCCCGCGTGAAGCGGGTGGCGCCGACGCCTGAGACGACGGCGCGACCGAAGAGGCGATCGAGGGGGCGGGCGAGGCGGCCGGCGCCGAGAAGGACGGCGTGGACGAGCAGCCGGCCGCGAGGGCGAGCGTCACGATGGTCGGGAAGATCCGCACACGGGGACTGACGCACCGTCCCCGCCCGCCTGTTTATGACGCCGACCTATGGCACAGCCCACACCACGGCTCACAACTCGGCGCACAACTCGGCGCACAACTCGGTCATGGCGCGGCGCACGCCGCCGACAGGTCCGCGACGGCCGCGGGGATCGGCAGCACGCCCGACAGTGCCCCGGGATCGCGTGGGCGCAGCGAGACGGAGCCGCCGGCGGCCTCCCGCTCCCCCACGACCGCGACGAACGGCACCTTCCGCGCCACCGCCTGCCGGATCCGCGCGCCCAGGCTCCCCGCGTGCCACTCCTCGACCCGCAGGTCGGCGGCCCGGCAGGCGCGCACGAACTCGCCGCCGGCCTGCGCCTCGGCGACGGGGAGGACCGCGACCTGCAGCGGCGCGTACCAGGCGGGGAACGCCCCGTCGTGCACCTCGATCAGGTGCGCGAAGAGCCGCTCCATGCTGCCCGCCGCGCTGCGGTGCACCATCACGGGGCGCCGCCGCTCGCCGCCGGCGTCCACATAGGACAGGTCGAAGCGGGCCGGCTGGAAGTAGTCGACCTGCACGGTCGCGAGGGTGCTCTCCCGCCCGGCGTGGTCCACCAGCTGGATGTCGATCTTCGGCCCGTAGAACGCCGCCTCGCCGGGGGCCTCCACGTAGGACACTCCCGCGATGTCCAGCGCTTCCCGCAGTACCGACGACGCCGCGGCCCACATGTCGGGGTCGTCGACGTACTTGCCGCCCTCGCCGCGCAGCGACAGCCGGACCGACGACGGCTCGAAGCCGAGCGCGTCATGCGCCACCCGCATGAGCCGCAGCGCCTCGACGACCTCGTCGCGCACCTGCTCCTCGGCGCAGAAGACGTGCCCGTCGTTGAGGGAGATGGCCCGCACGCGCGACAGCCCACCGAGGACGCCGGAGCGTTCCGCGCGGTACTGCCCGCCGATCTCACCGATGCGCAGCGGCAGCTCCCGGTACGAGCGGCCGCGCGCCCCGAACACGGCGGCGTGGTGCGGGCAGAGGCTCGGCCGCAGTACGAACGCGTCGTGCTCGCCGAGCTCCATCGGCGGGAACATGTCGTCGGCGAAGTGCGGCAGGTGCCCCGACCGGAGGTACATCTCCCGTTTGGCCAGGGGCGGCGAGTAGACGTGCTGGTAGCCGTTGCGGCGTTCGAGGGCGTGGAGGTAGTCCTCGACGGCGCGGCGGGCGGCGGCGCCGGCGGGCAGCCACAGCGGCAGCCCCGCACCGACGAGCGGGTCGGAGTGGAAGAGCTCGAGGTCACGGCCGAGCTTGCGATGGTCCTGCATTGGTCGACTCCCTTGACGAACAAGGGCGCAGCGCACAAAAAAGCTCCGGAGCGCAGCGCCCGGAGCTTGGCTGAACGACGAGTGTCAGCGCCGCCGGGGAAGGCCCGGCGTCGTCGTGGACAGTGCGCTGCGACTCATGCCCGGAAGAATAGCGCGCCGATCGGAGTGCGCGACGGGTATAAACGTGCGGTGCCTGAAGGTCACACCATCCACCGTCTCGCCGAGCGGCACCGCAAGCTGTTCGCGGGCCGGCCCGTCGCCGTCAGCAGCCCGCAGGGCCGGTTCGCCGCCGGTGCCGCCCGCGTGGACGGCCGGGTGCTGCTCGACACGGCGGCCCACGGCAAGCACCTGCTCCATCAGTACGAGGGCGACATCACGCTGCACGTCCACCTGGGCCTGTACGGCAAGTTCACCGACGGCGACGGTCCCCCGCCGCCCGCGGTCGGCGAGGTGCGGCTCCGGATGGCGAACGGCGAGCACTGGCTCGACCTGCGCGGCCCGACCGCCTGCGAGCTGCTCGACCCGCCGCAGGTCGACGCCTTGCACGCCCGCCTCGGCCCCGACCCGCTCGCCGATGAGGACGACGGCGGCGTCAAGGCGTTCAAGGCCATCAAGAAGTCGGACCGGCCGCTCATGGCGCTGCTCATGGACCAGTCGATCGTGGCCGGCGCCGGGCTGATCTACGTGACCGAGGCCCTCTTCCGGGCCGGCCTGCGCCCGACGGTCCCGGGCCGGCGGCTGACCCGCCCGCGGTGGAACGCGATCTGGCAGGACCTGCGGACCCTGATGCGCACCGGCGTCGAGGACGGCCGCATCGACACCGTCCACAGCGTCCACCTGCCCGAGGCGATGGGCCGCGCCCCGCGCGTCGACCGGCACGGCGGCGAGGTCTACGTGTACCGCCGGACGAACCAGCCCTGCCTCGTCTGCGGCACGCTCGTGCAGACGGCGGAGCTCAACGCCCGCAACGCGTACTGGTGCCGGGTCTGCCAGAGGACCCGCTGATGGTCGCCGCCCTGGAGCTGCACCTCGACGAGCGCTCGACCCGCCGCATCCGGGTGCTGTGGGACCTGCTGGAGGATCTCGGCGTGCAGACGCTGCGCACGCCGCACGACGGCAAGCACCGGCCGCACGTGTCGCTGATCAGCGCCCGGGCGCTCGACCCCGACGCGGTCGTCGAGGCCCTGAGGCCCATGCGGGTCGCCGCGCCGCTGCGGCTCAACTTCCAGTTCGCGGGTGTGTTCGTCGGCCGGGTCGTGTTCCTCGGGCTGGCGCCGACGCCGGATCTGATGCGCCACCAGGCCGAGGTGTGGCACCACCTCACCAACGCCGGGATCGAGGGGCTGCCCCTGTACGACCCCGGCGAGTGGGTCCCGCACTGCACCGTCTCGATGCGGGTGCCGCGGCCGATCCTGACCGACGCGCTGCGCCGCTGCCTCGAGGTCCTGCCGATCGAGGCCACCGTCAAGAAGGCCGCGGTCGTCGACTACGCCCGCGACATCTACCGGGAGCTGCCGTAGTTCCTCATGATCCGATAAGTGTCGCCCTGACGACAACAGGCCTTCCGGATCATGGCAACGGCAGGTCAGTCAGACTCGTGCAGCATGAGCTGCCGGGCGGCCTCGGCGACGGAGCCGGAGATCGACGGGTAGATCGTGATCGTGTGGGCGAGCTGGTCGACGCTCAGGTGGTTCTCCACCGCCATGGCGATCGGCATGATCAGCTCGCTGGCCTTGGGTGCGACGACGACGCCGCCGACGACAAGGCCCGACGCGGGGCGGCAGAAGATCTTCACGAACCCGTCGTCGAGGCCGTCCATCTTGGCGCGGGCATTGCCGGCCAGGGGCAGCATGACCGAGCGCGCCGGGACGCGGCCGCTGTCGATGTCGGACTGGGTGATGCCGACGGAGGCGAGCTCCGGGTCGGTGAACACGTTGGCGGCGACGGTGCGCAGCTTCAGCGGGGCGACCGCCTCGCCGAGGGCGTGCCACATCGCGATCCGGCCCTGCATGGCGGCGACGCTGGCCAGGGGCAGCAGGCCGGTGCAGTCGCCGGCCGCGTAGATGCCCGGCACGTTGGTGCGGGAGACCCGGTCCACGGTGACGTAGCCACCGGGGGCGACCTCGACGCCGTACTCCGTCAGCCCGAGCGTGGACGTCTGCGGCACCGAGCCGACCGCCATCAGCACGTGCGAGCCCTCCACCGAGCGGCCGTCGGCGAGCTCGACCACGACCCCGCCGTCGCCACCACTGCCGACCCTGCGGGCGGCGGCGGCGCGGGAGTTGTTGAGGATCGTCATGCCCCGGGCCCGGAACACCCGCTCGATCGCCATCGCCGCGTCGGGGTCCTCGTGCGGCATGACCCGGTCGCGGCTGGAGACGAGGGTCACGTCGATGCCCATCGCCAGATACGCCGACGCGAACTCCGCGCCGGTCACGCCCGACCCGACGACGATCAGGTGCTCGGGCAGCTGGGGCAGGTCGTAGACCTGGCGCCAGTCGAGGATGCGTTCGCCGTCCGGCGTCGCGGTCGGCAGCACCCGCGGGGTCGCGCCGGTCGCCAGCAGTACCGTTGAGGCTGCAATCACATACGGAGCGTCACCGCCAGCGGGTGTGATCTGCACCGCATGGGTGTGACCCAGCGTGTCCTCACCGAGGCGGGCTGTGCCCGTGACGAACTCGACACCGGCCTTGACCAGCTTCGAGTGGATGTCGCTGGACTGCGCCGCGGCCAGCCGCTTCACCCGCCGGTGCACCGCCGGGCCGTCGACGCGGACGTCGTCGCCGGGCGGGCCGATGACCCCGAACTCCTCGGTGTCCAGGTGCGCGGTGACCACGCTGGAGCTGGCGATGAACGTCTTGGACGGCACGCAGTCGTGCAGCACGCACGCGCCACCAGCACCTTCGGCCTCGATCACGGTGACCTCGGCGCCGAGCTGCGCGGCGACCAGGGCCGCCTCGTAGCCCGCCGGGCCCCCTCCGATGATCACGATCCGGCCCACGAACGCCACCCCTTCCCCGACTCCTGCCGCACATTGTCGCCCGGCCGCGCACGCCGCTGAGCAGCGACCCAGCCGAACGGTCGCAACGCGCCGACGAGTGGATCCGAATCCGACACGCTCTGCAGTATTCTCTCCCGCACCCTGGCGGGTTTATCGTCATCGCCGTGCGCCATTACGCCGCGTATGGCTCGAACCTGGACCCAGCCCGCATGCGGGCCTACTGTCCGTATTCGCCGATGATCGGCACGGGCTGGCTGGAAGGCTGGCGGCTGACGTTCGCCGGTGAGGATGTCCTCGGCTGGGAGGGCTCGGTCACCACGATCGTCGAGTCGCCCGGCGACCGGGTCTTCGTCGCCCTCTACGACGTCCACCCCAACGACGAGAAGCAGCTCGACGAGGTCGAGGGGGCGCTCGCCGGCACGTACCAGAAGCTGCACCTGCGGGTCGCCACGCTCGACGGCGACGCGACCGCGTGGGTGTACGTCTTCAACGGGTACGAGGGCGGCCTGCCGACGGCGTGGTACCTCGCGGAGATCGCCAACGCCGCCGCGAAGGCCGGCGCGCCCGCGGACTACCTCGAAGCGCTCCGGGCCCGTCCCACCAAGACCGCGATGCCTTAGGCGACGAGCGCCCGCTCGTAGACGTCCGCGGCGAAGACCACCCTCATGCCGACCCCGGTGTAGAGGTGGTAGGCGCCCGTCGGGTTGGTCAGGTCGACGCCGAGGCCGGCGCTGGCGCGCCCCTTCGCCGCATAGGCCGCGAAGGCGGTCCGCAGCAGCGCGCCCCCGATGCCGGTCTTGCGGTGCCCGCGCAGCACGGCCAGGTTCTTGATCCAGCCTTCGCCGCGCTCGAGGGCCTGGTCGGCGGACTGGAGCACGCCCACGATCTCGCCGTCGACCCGGGCCACGAACCATTCGTCCCAGCTGACCGACGGCAGGCTGTCGACCCAGGAACGCCAGTCGGCGAAGGGGGTCGGCTGGAAGTCGGGCGTGTCGGCGAAGGCGGACTCGAGCACCTCGTGGAAGCGGGGCAGCTCCTCGGGGCGCACCGGCCGGATGTCGAACCCTTCGGCGGCGCGCTCGTCGCCGGTGAGCGGACGGGTCATCCTCGCGTGCCGCTTGACGAACGAGAAGCCGTGCGCCTCCAGTACCGACACGTACGCGGTCTCGGAGGCCAGCGTCCCGGCGCGCAGGACGCCCTGCTCGACGCCGTTGCGGCGGGCCCGTTCAAGCGCCCGGTCCATCGCCAGCCGCAGCAGCGGGCCGTAGGCGGGCTCGCCGCGGCCGGGCCACACGTAGATCTCGATGTTGTCGCGGACGCCGCGCTGCGGGTTGTCGACGTAGGCCCAGGCGACCGGCTCGCCGTCGGGCCCGGCAGCGAGCCACATGTCGACCGCGGGGTCCTCCGCCGGGGCCGTGAGCGTCTCCACGACCTCGTCCTCGGACCAGTCCGGCTCGCCGAGCGCGGCGATGTCGCCGGCGCGGGTGATCGCGAGGATCGCCGGCACGTCGCGCAGCGTGCAGCCGCGCACCGTCCAGCCGTCGAGGCCCGGCAGGGCGGTCATACGGGTGTCCCTTCCCGGACGGTGGTCACCGCGGCGTCGAGCAGGTTGACCAGTTCGATGCGCTCCGTGGGTGCGAGCGCGCGAAACGCCTCGCCGGCGATCCGGTCGGTGAGGGCCTCGGCCCAGCTGCGGCGGCGCACCAGCGGCTCGAACGGCGGGAACGGCGGCTGCCAGCCGAACGCCGTCGCGCCCGACTCGCCCTCCGGCCCGGCGATGATCGCCTCCAGGGGGCTCAGCCCGCTGGCGCGGATCGCGAGGAGGTGTGCCGCGCCGCGGTGCTCGCGCAGCAGGTGCGCCAGGACGGCGGCGCGGGCGCCGGGCGAGTCGTCGGGCAGCGGCATCGCCCGCCACGCCGCGAACAGCGGCATGCCCGCCGTCTCGGCGCTGACGACGACCCGCTCGGCGAGCTCGACCAGCTTCGGCAGCGCGTAGAAGCTCTCCAGGTGCTCGCGGCCCCACCGGCAGCACTCGTCGAGGTTGTCCGCGGCGATCTGCTCGGGCGGGGCGATCTTGCGGGCCGCGTCCCAGCCGTCCTGCACCGCGTCGGGCGCGATGAAGCCGAGCGCCGCGGCGACCGTGTCGGCCCGCACGTCGCCGAGGGCGCCGCCGCGCCCGGCGACATAGAACGCCCAGCCGGTGAGCCCGATCTGCCGCGCCCGGCGCATGGTCTTGGGGTCGTCGCTGAAGGCGCCGCCCAGCATCAGAACAGCCTGCTTCGCCGCCGCTGCCGCCTGCTCGGGAGTCACCCGGATCATTCTGCCCGCTCGGGCGGATCACGGAGTAGCCACTCGTTCGTGGCGATGCGCACGGTCGCCTTCAGGACAGGTCCGCGAGGGCGTCCTGGGCGAGCTTCACCCGCTTCTCGGCCGACTTGATGGCCTTCTCCGCGGCGGCGACCGCACGCTCCGCCTCCGCCTTCGCGGTCTCCGCGTCGGTCAGCTGCTGCAGCGCCGTCATCAGCTCACGGCGGGCCTGCCTGACGGCCCTGGCGTGCTCCTCCTCGGCGCGGCGCCGCTCCTCCTCCCGCCGTCGCGCCTCGGCGCGCTGCTCCCGGTCGTCCTGCGTCGGCGTGGACCGTTTCGCGGTGACGGTGCTCAGGCCGGGCTGCTCCTCGCCGCCCTGGACGAGGCGCAGCTGCGGTCGCGGGGTCTCCCCGAATCCGGTGTATTCGAGCGATTTCGTCAGCCTTCCCGCCTGTACCGACGCGGCGACGGCAGCATCGGCGAGCGCTGCCGCAAGAGTGCCCTCCACTTCGGCCAGTGCCGCGTCGCCCCGGCCGGCGAGCTGTGCGGCCTCCTTGGCGAGGGCGTTGACGGTCGCGCGGCGGCGGGTGGACAGCTCGCGCAGCTCGGCGCCGCGCAGGTCGCGCTGGGCCTCGCGGAGCTGCTCGCCCAGCTCCAGCAGCTCCTCGACCAGGTCGGGCCGCTCGTGCGCGAGCAGGTTGACCAGCCACGCGGCGACGGTCGGCTTGCGCAGCGCGCCGATCTCCTTCGCCAGGCCGGTGTCGCGCGCCTTGCGGGCCTTCGCGACCTCCTCGGACCGGATCGCGACGAAGTCCTCCGGCGGCGCCGAGTACAGCCGGGCCACCACGGCGGCGAGCGCATCGTCCACCATCCGATCGTAGGATCAGCGGATGCGCGCGGACGTCTATTTCTCCCTCGATGTCGAGGCCGACGGCCCGATCCCGGGACCGTACTCGATGGTGAGCGTCGGTCTGGCCGTCGCCGGGCGGTCCGACGGGGAGTTCACGGCCGCGGACCCGGCCGCCGAGACCTTCTACCGGGAGCTGCGGCCGATCAGCGACGACTTCGTCCCCGAGGCGCTCGCGGTGTCCGGCCTCGACCGGGCGGCGCTGCTGCGCGACGGCGCCGACCCGGCGGCGGCGATGGGCGAGCTCAGCGACTGGGTGACCCGCACGGCGGGCGCCGGGCGGCCGGTGATCGTCGCCTATCCGGCCGTGTTCGACTGGATGTTCCTCTACTGGTACCTGCTGCGCTTCACCGGCAGCAGCGTCTTCGGCCACTCCGGCTGCCTGGACATCAAGACGCTCTACGCGGTCCGCGCGGGCGTCCCGATCGGCGCGGCCGTGAAGAGCCGCATGCCGGCGCACCTGCTGTCGAAGCGCCGGCACACCCACCACGCGCTCGACGACGCGATCGAGCAGGCGGAGCTCTTCGCCAACCTCATGGCCTGGAAGCCCTGAAGCCCTGACGTCCTAGATCGACGTGCCGGGTTCGAGCCTGGTGTACCGGGTGCCGGACAGCCTCGTCATGTGCCCGGTGACCATCTGCTGACCGGCGTCGACCAGCAGGCTGTCGTGCAGCGCGTAGGCCCGCTCCGGCGCGACCGCCCGGGTGAAGTCGATCGCCTCGGCGAGCTTCAGCCACGGCGCCGACACCGGCACGAAGAGCGTCGCGATCCGCTCGTCGGGCACGTGGAACGCGTCGCCCGGGTGGTACAGCGGGCCGTCTGGGGTGTCGATCACGAAACCGACGTTGGTGATCTGCGGGATGTCGGCGTGGATGACGGCGTGCCGCCCGCCGTGCGCGCGGACCGTCATCCCGGCGGCGACGAACGTGTCGCCGGGCTCGACCGCGTAGACGTCGGCGTCGAGGTCGCTCAGCTGCGCCTCGACGTCGGCGTGGGTGTGCACGGTCAGCTCGGGCCGCTTCAGGGCCCGCAGCGCGTCGATGTCGACGTGGTCCATGTGCTCGTGGGTGATGAGCACGGCGTCGGCGCCGTCGAGGGCCTCCGCCTCGGTGAAGACGCCCGGGTCGATCACCAGCACCCCGCCGTCGTGCTCGATCCGCAGGCAGGCGTGGGTGAACTTGGTGATGAGCATCGGTCCGTCTCCCGTCGGTCTCCGTGCGTGCCGGTGCGGCTGGGTCGGACGGCGGGCCCCACAGGCCGCGCCGTTGCTTCGCTGTGTCACAACCGTGACTGTCCGCCCGGGAACCGGCGTGGCGCCCGGCTACGTCCCAGGGTGCAGTTCGATCGCTCCGATCGACCCTACCCAGGAGGCGTCATGTCAGTCAGGCGCACCAGACTGTTCCTCACGGCGGCGGGTGCCGCGCTGCTCGTCGCGGTGAGCGGCTGCGCGGCCGACAGCAACGACTCCGCCAGCACGAGCTCGGCGGACCGTGGCGCGGCCGCACCCGCGGCCGGCGGCAAGGCGCTGGAGGGCGGCGGGCCGGGTGCCGGCCCCGCGCAGCAGCCCGTCCAGGACCCCGGCGCCGACAAGGCCCCAGACAACATCGACGTCGAGGACCGTTCGATCATCTACGCCGGCACGATGACCGTCCGCGTCGACAACGTCGACGACGCGGCCGCGAAGGCCATCGCGCTCGCGACCGCGGCGGGCGGCTTCGTCGGCGGCGACAACCGGCGCAGCGACGACCGCCGCTCCACGGGCACGCTGGTCCTGCGCGTCCCGGCGCCGAAGTTCACCGCGACGCTGGAGCAGCTCAAGGACCTCGGCGACGAGGAGAACCGCACCGTCACCGCGCAGGACGTGACCGACCAGGTCGTGGACGTCCAGGCGCGGCTGGACAACGCCTCGGCGAGCGTCGACCGCATCCGCGCGCTCCTGGCGAAGGCGACCACGATCGGCGAGATCACGTCGCTGGAGTCGGAGCTGTCGCGCCGCCTGTCCGACCTGGAGTCCCTGCAGGCCCGCAAGCGCAAGCTCGACGGGCTGACCGCCCTGTCCACCATCACGCTGCAGCTGCTCGGGCCCGAGGCGGCGGTCACCCGTGACAAGGACGAGATCGGGATCGTGGCGGGCTTCAAGGAGGGTATGAAGGCGTTCCTGGCCTCGCTGCAGGTCGCGCTGACGGTGCTGGGCTGGCTGGCGCCGTGGATCCTGCTGCTGGGGGTTCCGCTGTACCTGCTGGTGCGGCTGATCCGCCGGTTCCGCCCGAAGCGGCCCGCGCTCGCGCTCGCCGGTGCCCAGCAGGGTGGTCCGCTGCCGGGCTGGACCCCGCCGGCGCAGGCGTTCCCGGTCGCGCCGCGGCCGGCGCACGGCCCGGTCTCCGCACCGCCCGCGGCCCGTCCCGTTCCCGCCCCGTCCACCGGCAGCCCTGTCTCCGCACCGCCCGCCGCTGGTTCTGGTTCGGCGTCGCCGGCCGCTGGTCCCGTGTCCGGGCCGCCGTCGGCCGGTGCCTCCTCCGACGCACAGGCCGACGCACAGGCCGGGGCGCAGGCTGGGGCGCAGGTCGGGGCGCAGGCCGGGGCGCAGGCTGGGGACGGCGGCGGGTCCGGGGCTTCCGGTGGTGGGCGGCAGCCTGCGGTGCCGCCGTTCCCGGCGCTGCCGAAGCGGGACGAGGACGACCCGAAGGACAGCTGAACGTCCTTCGGCTGGCCTCAGGACGGGGACGCCGACGGGTTGGCGACCGTCGGTGTCTCGTCCGAGTCCCCTGACAGGACGGCGACGAGCCCGGTGACCGCGGCGCCGAAGGCGGGGCGCAGCTGGTAGCCGGAGTGGCCGTCGACCTTGGGGAACACCGTGTCGCCCGCGGCGATGTCGAATCCCGGCGGGTCGACCAGCCGCACATCCCGTGCGGTGGGCGACTGCACCGGGCCGCCGATCGGATCGGTGTCCCGCCACAGGTTGACCCAACGGGGGCCGTGCTGACCCGCGTCGAGGACGCCATCCTCCGCGCGGGCCAGCACCGTGCCGATCCGTCCCAGCACCGTGTCGTTGACGTAGGCGGGGAAGAACCTCGCGTACAGACGGCGCAACGGCGAACCATAGGTCAGCAGCGTGGTCCTCGCCTGCGCCTCCGGGGGCAGCTGCAGGACGGTCGCGGCGGCCAGGACGCTGCCCTGGCTGTGCCCGGACAGGATGACCCCGCCGTGCTCGGTGGCGAGCCACCCGGCGCGGCGGGCGAGCTCCGGCACGACCCGCTCGGCGTAGCAGGGCGGCGCGAGGGGGTGCGCGGACCGGGGCCAGAACGTGCCGAGGTCCCAGAGCACGCCGACGATCCGGCGGAATCGCTGGTACCGGTACGCCAGCACACCGATGAACACGAGCGCGAACGCGGCCAGGCCGATGAGGTAGGTGCCCAGGTTGACGACGGCCGACATCACCTCGGCGGCCGCGGACCCTGAGTCCGCCAGCCGGATCGGCCGCCGTCCGAGCAGTGCGAACCCGGTCGCGACGACCGCCGCCGCGGCGGCCGGCACGAACACCCAGACGAGCATGCGGCCGACGTGGTCGGTGACGAGGGCGTCGGCGACGGCGGTGTCGATGCGCCGCGCCCGCTCCGGGTCGCGCTGCCGCCCGCCGCGGAAGTCGGCGTCGGTGACGACCCGGGCGTACCGGCGCAGGCGGCGCACCAGCGGCAGCCCCATGACCAGCCCGACGAGCACCGCCACCACGATCAGCAGGACGAAGCCGGCCGCGGCCCACTCGTACGCGGGCGGCGGCTCCAGCAGCAGGGGTGCCTCGGCGTAGTCGGCGGTGGTGGCGAGGGCGCGCCGGTTGAGCAGGTCGGCGACCCGGTAGGCCATGGCGGCGGCGAACGCCGCGGCGACACCGAGGCCGGTGCTCGCGATCAGCGGCCCCGCGAGCCCCTGCAGGAACGTGCCCCTCGGCCGCGTCGCGAGGACGACCCCGCCGATGACGAGCATGAGCAGGACCTGCACGGCGAAGAGCACGGTGACGGTGCCGCTGAACACCGGCATCCGGCCGCTCGCCTGCCACGGGTCGCGGCCGAGGCAGCTGTACGCGCCGACGAGGCCGGTCAGCGCGACCGCGGCGTGGCTCATGACCCTGGTGAACGGCTTCGCCCAGCGGGCGGGCGCGTCGCGGTGCACGACGGGGGTCAGGGTCACCGCGACGAACGCCGCCAGCAGGATCACCGCGGTCGCGGCGGCGAGGGCGTAGCCGAGCGGGTGCCGGTCGTGCGGCACGAGGACCCCGAGCAGCACCGCGTCGAGGGTGCCGAACGCGACCGCGATGTGCAGCGACCGGAGCCGGCCGACGAGGGGCCGGCCGTTCCAGAAGCACGGGTGCGCGAGCCCGTCGCCGTCGCCGTCGGTCGTGACCGGGAACGCCTCGTAGCGGGCCCAGGTGCGCCGGCCGAGGAACCACAGGAACGCGATCGCGAGGACCGGGACCAGGGCGGTGACCGCGAGCCGGCGGCTGGTCGTCATGCCGACCAGGACGGCGAGGTAGCCGCGGCCCTCGAGGCACCGGGCCTGGGCCGCGCACTGCCAGCCGACGAGGTCCATCGAGATCTCGATGAAGGACAGCACGAACGACGCGGTCATGGTCAGCGCGAAGACGCGGGTCAGGGCGCGGATCACCGCCCTGGCCCGCACGCCGACGTCGGGGCGCAGCCAGATGGCCACGTTGGCGAGCATGAACGGCAGCAGGAGCAGCCAGAGCGCGCGGGCGGCGGCGCCGGCGGTGAGGTTGCCCCAGCGGTACGCCTCCAGGGTCACACCACCCGGGCCGGTGACCGCGCCGTACTCCGCGCGGGGGCGGAAGAACCCGGCCTCGGTGTCGCCCGCGACCCGCCGCAGCAGCGGCCTGTCGAGGACGTCCTCGGCCGGGGTACCGGTGACGCCGTGCACCCGCAATTCGGTGACCACGGCCTATGGCTACCGCTTGGGAGCGGCTGTGTCTAGAAGGCTCCCGCGCCGAGTGCGGCCAGGGCGGTGTGGACCATGACGCGGACGCCGTAGCCGATGGAACGCTCGTCCACGTCGAACGCCGACTGGTGGATGTCGAACTTCTGGTCCGACCCCGGCACGCCGACGCCGAGACGGATCATCGAGCCGGGGACCTCGTCGAGGTAGAACGCGAAGTCCTCGCCGCCCATGCTGATCTCGGCCTCGACGACCCGGTCCGGGCCGAGGGCCGCGCCGGCGGCACCGGCGACGACCGCGGTGGCGAGCCGGTCGTTGACCACGGGCGGCACCCCGCGGGTGTACTTGACCTCGACGTCGGCGCCGGTGGGCGCGATGACGTCGTGCACGAGCTTGGTGACCAGCTCCGGCACGTCGCGCCAGGCGTCGCGGCTGAGCACGCGGATGGTGCCGCGGGCGACGCCCTCGATCGGGATCGCGTTGGCCGCCTCGCCGGCCCGCACGGCGCCCCACACCATGGAGACCCCGGCGCGGGCGTCGAGCTTGCGGTCCAGCAGCGACGGCACGTCGACGAGGATCCGGCCGAGCGCGTGGACGAGGTCGGCGGTCAGGTGCGGCCGGGCGGTGTGCCCGCCCCGGCCGGTGAGCCGGACCTCGATCTTGTCGGCGGCGGCGGTGAACGGGCCGGAGCGGACCCCGACCAGCCCGACCGGCAGCTGCGGCGCGCAGTGCAGGGCGTAGATCGCGGCGACGTCCTTCAGGCCGCCGGCGGCGATGACCTCGGGCGCGCCGCCCGGCATCGTCTCCTCGGCCGGCTGGAAGAGCAGCCGCACGCGGCCGGGCAGCTCGTCGCGCTCGGCGAGCTGCGCCAGGGCGAGGCCGACGCCGAGCAGGATCGTGGTGTGCACGTCGTGGCCGCAGGCGTGGCAGACGTTGTCGACGGTGGAACGGTAGGGCACGTCCTTGGTGTCCGGCAGCGGCAGCGCGTCGAGGTCGGCGCGCAGCGCGATGACCCGGTCGCCATAGCCGATGTCGCACATCACGCCGTTGCCCTTGGGCAGCATGCGGGGCGACAGACCGGCGCGGGTCAGCTCGCGGGCGACGAGGGCCGCCGTCTCGAACTCCTGGCCGGAGAGCTCCGGATGCGCGTGAATGTGACGTCGCACGGCTACGAGCTCAGCACCCCGGGAGGTGAGCCAGCGGTCGAGCTGACCGGGCAGCGGATCGGCCCCGGGTGGAGTCTCGGGCCAGGACGACGTCAACTTGCTGACCCGTGCCGCCGCGGCGGCAGGATCGGGCAGCGTCAGCGCTCTCGTCACGGTGAGTTCTCTATTTCGGTCTAAAGGAGTGGCCCGCCCCATGCGTGCCACGGACAGACTAACTGGGTCAAGGTGACGGAGCGCAACATCATTCTCGTGATGTTGAGATAGCTGAGCGTCACTTGATTGGTACTGGAGGCGTAAAGATGCTGGCCTCGTCGGAAGTGAGCGTTCCGCTTCAGACAAGAACCCCTCACCTCCTACAACGGGTGACAGGCGCCACGGTCACGTGGTGTCGCGAGTAACTTTTCGCTTCGGTGGCGCGCCCGTCGTCGCCGCAGATCAACACACAGTGACGGAAGACGTCGCAGAGTGGCATGAACCAAGGGGTCGGCGCCGCACCGTCCGGCCCCCTGATCGGCAGGCGCACCCGAAAATCCAGGGAAACGTAGTTCCCCGATGTTCCGGATGCGTTTCCGTCCCCTGCGTAGACGCTCCTCCGCCCTCTCCGGGTTCCCCGAATTCGAAGATTCAATCCAACCGTTTCAGCAGCGCGACATGATCAACACGGAGGGTTGCGCGCGGGTCACGGTACGGTGAAGGGGCGGACCCGACCTTTCTTAAGTTGCGAGCAGCACGCAAGATAGGGGGTGACCGCGGTCGTACAGCGAGAAAGTCATCTCCCCTCCATGACGACGGTTTACTGCCTGTGACTCAGCTCCCGACGTGGCACGGTGAGCCGCTGCCACCCACCGGCGCTCTGGCTTCCGCCGGAGCCGGGCGTGATCCTGCGCACGGCCCTGAGCAGCGGGAGCCCCGCGAGCCTGGCTCCACAAGCATGCCCGTGCCCGGGCAGCGCGCCGCCCCGGGCGTGGTGATCGGCGGGCGCTATGCGCTGCGCACCGCCATCGGTCACGGCGGCATGGGCACCGTCTGGCGCGCCAGCGACACGGTGCTGCGCCGTGACGTGGCGGTCAAAGAGGTGATCCTGCCGCCCAACATGGCACCCAGCGACCGCGACTCGATGTACCAGCGGACGCTGCGCGAGGCCCGCGCGGCGGCGGCGCTGTCACACCCGGCCGTCGTCCAGGTGTATGACGTCGTCACCGAGGCCGGCCGCCCATGGATCGTCATGGAGCTGCTCCAGGCCCGCAGCCTCGCCGAGATGATCGTGGAGGACGGCCCTCTGGCCGCCCGCGCGGTCGCCAAGATCGGCATCGCGCTACTCGGCGCGCTCGAGGTCGCCCACGCCGCCGGCGTGCTGCACCGCGACGTCAAGCCGGCCAATGTCCTCATCGCCGGCGACGGCCGCTGCGTGCTCACCGACTTCGGTGTTGCCCGCATGCCGACCGACAGCGAGCTGACCACGCCCGGCATGGTGCTCGGCTCGCCGCACTTCATCTCTCCCGAGCGGGCGATCGGTGCCAAGTTCGGCCCGCCGAGCGACCTGTTCTCCCTCGGCGTGACCCTGTACACGGCCGTCGAGGGCCGCCCGCCGTTCGACCGGCGCGACCCCTTCGAGACGATGCGCGCGGTCGTCGAGGAGCCGCCGGCCCAGGCGGTCCGCGCCGGCCCGCTCGCCGGCGTGCTCTATGGCCTGCTGGAGAAGGACCCCGCCCGCCGCTGGAACGTGGAGACCGCCCGCGCGGTCCTGCGCGACCTGCTCGCGGGCCCCCTGGCCAGCAATGCGCCGGCCCACATGACCGACCCCTACGCGGTGGTCCGCCCGACGCACCAGCCGACGGTCGTGACCCCGCAGCACACCCCGACCGGCCAGATCGGCGGCCGGGCCATGATGGCCCCCGGCGAGACGGTCAGCGGCGCCCTGCGGCGCATGCACTCCGGCGGCGGCGCCCCCGGCGCTCCCGGCACCCACGGCGCGCCCGGCGGCCAGCAGCACGAGGCCGAGCTGGAGCGCACCGACGCCAGCCGCTTCGCGGCCTACCAGGACGGCTCGCTCGGCACCACCGACTGGACGCAGGCCCCCGCCGAGCCGCCCAAGCAGCCCGGCACCGACTTCAAGCGCATCGTCACCGAGGCACCACGCTGGGCGAAGATCGCCGTCGCCGCGGGTGTCGTGGTCGTCCTGATCCTGGCGGTCTCGATGTCCGGGCTCTTCTCCGGCGGCGGCTCCGGCGACCAGAGCGGCAAGGGCCCGACCACCGCGTCCAGCGGCCCGGCCAAGCCCCTGCTGGACGTCGAGCCCTTCGCCCACCCCGGCGGCATCACGGTCAACGTGCCGAAGGGCTGGACGAGGAACAGGCTCGGCGCCGCGGCCGCGCCCTACTTCGACATCACCGACCCGGCCGACCCCAACCGCCGCATCCGCGTCAACATCGAGAAGGCGTCGAACTCACCGCGCGCCTTCCTGGAGAGCGCGGAGAACCGGCTGAAGAACACCCCGTCGAGCTGCGCCGCGCCGTATGCCCACGTCAACATGACCGACAACAAGCTCGACGGCCATGACGCGGCGGTCCTGGAGTACACCTGCGGCTCCGGCGACCAGCAACGCCACGCCCTCTGGGACGCCGTCGTCGTCGGCGGCAAGAGCTACCACTTCTTCGTGACCGTGCCCGAGGCCAAGTTCGCCGACAGCAAGGTCATCTTCGAGGAGATGGTCCGCTCCTTCAAGCTGACCGCCACCGCGACCCCCGGCTCCTCCACCGGCCAGTGACAAGCGGGCGCCGCCTCCCCCTTCCAGGAGGCGGCCGCCCATGCCGGCCCCGCCGGACGCATCAGCCCATGATCGAGTAGCGGATCTGTCTGCCATGACGACCGGATCCGCTACTCGATCGCCACACCCACCCGAAGATCGACGCACCGAGCAGGATGCCGGTCCCGGGTCCACGCCGCGCTCGCCCCGCCGGTTTCCGCTTCCCACGGACCCTCCCCGCGAGTCCACCGCCCACTGGCCGTCACCAGCATGATCGAAGGACGAATCGGGCTGCCCGCACGACCAGAACCGTCCTTGGATCACGACAGCGACGGCGGCACACCACAGTCGCCCCGCCCAGCCGGGCCCCGACCACCACACCCCGCACCCCTCGCCCCCCACAACGGATGATCGAAGGACGGATCCAGCCGCCCACACGACCCAAACCGTCCCTGGATCACGACAGCCACGGCGGCACACCATGGCGGCCCCGCCCAGCCGCCCCCAATGAGCCACCCCCCCGTTACCTTTTTGATCGTCCCCATCTGGGGACTGCTCGGTCGCTCGGTCCGGTATGACTTACTGCCCCTGTCGTGTGCATGATCCGGGGGGTGTTGTCGCCGGGCCGGGTGGCGTCGGCGGACCGCTGATAGGGACCCGGCCACCCTTCGGGTAGGTCTCTTCGTAACGTGGCTGCCGGCAGTCCGACGCTCTGACCCGGCGACCGAGCCGCAACGGGCATGGGGAGGCGAGGCGTGCACGACGAGTACGGCGTGTTCCTGGGACTGGATGTCGGCAAGCAGGACCATCATGCGGTCGCCCTCGATCCGGCGGGCAAACGGCTGCACGACGCGCCGCTGCCGAATACCGAGGCCGGGCTGCGGAAACTGTTCGACAAGCTGGCCCGGCACGGCCGGGTCCTGGCAGTGGTCGACCAACCGGCCTCGATCGGTGCGCTGCCGGTCGCGGTGGCCCGTACCTGCGGGCACCAGGTCGGCTACCTGCCCGGGCTGGTCATGCGCCGGCTGGCTGACCTGCACCCGGGCACCGCCAAGACGGACGCCCGCGACGCCTACGTCATCGCCGACGCCGCCCGGACCCTACCGCACACGCTGCGCCGGGTCGACACCGGTGACGACGCCTTGGCCGAGCTCGAGGTCCTGGTCGGCTACGACGACGACCTCGCCGGTGAGGTCACCCGCGTCAGCAACCGCATCCGTGGCCTGCTCACCCAGATCCACCCGCCCCTGGAGCGGGTCCTGGGCCCGAAAGTCCAACACCCGGCCGTCCTTGAACTGCTGTCACGGTCCGGCGGCCCGGCCGGGCTGCGTCAGGCCGGCCGCGCGAAGCTGGCCGAGATCGTGCGGAAACGCGCACCACGCATGGGCGCCCGCCTCGTTGAGCAGATCTTCACCGCGCTGGATGCCCAGACCGTCGTCGTCCCCGGCACTGCCGCGGCCGAGATGATCCTGCCCCGGCTCGCCGATAGCCTGGCCGACCTGCTGCGCCAGCGGGAGCAGGTCGCCGAACAGGTCGAAGGGATGCTTGATGCGCACCCTCTTGCCCCGGTCCTGATCTCGATGCCCGGCATCGGGGTCAGGACCGCAGCCCGCATCCTGCTCGAAGTCGGCGACGGCACCGCATTCCCGACCTCCGGGCACCTGGCCGCCTACGCCGGGCTCGCACCAGTCACCCGACGTTCCGGCACCAGCATCCGCGGCGAACACCCACCCAAGGGCGGCAACAAACAGCTCAAACGCGCGTTCTTCCTGTCCGCGTTCGCAGCCCTGTCCGACCCGCTCAGCCGCGCCTACTACGACCGCAAACGCGCCGAGGGCAAGAAACACAACGCCGCCCTCATCTGCCTCGCCCGCCGCCGCGTCGACGTCCTACACGCCATGCTCCGCACCCGCACCCTCTACCAGCACAAACCGGCAGAAAACCGTGCACTCGCCGCTTGACAAAAACCATAGGGACACCCCCCCCACACCCCTCGCCCCACAACGGATGATCGAAGGACAGATCCGGCCGCCCACACGACCAGAACCATCCATGGATCACGAGAGCCACGGCGGCACACCACGGCGGCCCCGCCCAGCCGCCCCCAACCACCACACCCCGCACCCCTCGCCCCCCACGACGGATGATCGAAGGACGAGTCCGGCCGTCCGCACGACCCAAACCGTCCCTGGATCACGACAGCTGCGGCGGCACACCACGGTCGTCCCGTTCAGACGCGGCCCCGGCCACCACACCCCGCACGGCTCGCCCGTACCCCCCCAACAGCGGATGATCGAAGGACGGATCCGGCTGCCCGCACGACCAGAACCGTCCATGGATCACGACGGGCGCTGCGGGTCGCGTTCCCGCCGCTGCCCATCAGCCTCGGCGGTGGGGGGATTGCTGAATCCGGGCTGGGAGCTGTCGCGACGGCGGTGGGGTGGGAGCGCAGCATGCTAAGAACGACGGATGAGTGATCTGCGCGCCGAAGCGGAGGCCTGGCTGGCCGACGACCCCGATCCCGCGGGGCGGGAGGAGCTGCGGGCGGTGCTCGACGACCGGCGGGAGCTGCAGGAGCGGTTCGCGGGGCCGTTGACGTTCGGGACGGCGGGGTTGCGGGGGCCGTTGCGGGCGGGGCCCAACGGCATGAACCTCGCGGTGGTCCGCGGGGCGGCGGCGGGGCTGGTGCGCTGGCTGGCGGAGGCGCAGGCCGAGGGGCCGCTCGTCGTCGGGTACGACGCCCGCCACGGCTCGAAGGCGTTCGCCGAGGAGACCGCCAGGGTGGCGACGGGTGCCGGGCGGAGGGCGCTGGTGCTGCCCGGGCCGCTGCCGACGCCGGTGCTCGCGTTCGCGGTCCGGCACCTCAGGGCGGCGGCCGGCGTCATGGTGACCGCGAGCCACAACCCGCCGCAGGACAACGGCTACAAGGTGTACCTGGGCGACGGGTCGCAGATCGTGCCGCCCGCGGACAAGGAGATCGAGCGGGCGATCCGGGGCGTCGGGCCGCTGCTGGACGTGCCGCTGGGCGAGCCGGGCGAGACGCTGGGTGAGGACGTCGTCGACGCGTACATCGACGGGGCGCTGCGGATCGTGGACCCGGAGGTGCCCAGGGACCTCGTCGTGGCGTACACGCCGATGCACGGCGTCGGGAAGGACGTCTTCGTCAGGGCGGTCACCGAGGCGGGCCACCAGGTGCCCGCGATCGTCAGGGAGCAGGCCGAGCCAGATCCCGACTTCCCGACCGTGGCGTTCCCCAACCCGGAGGAGCCGGGCGCGACCGACCTGCTGCTGGCGCTCGCCGAGGACGTGAACGCGGACATCGCGATCGCGAACGACCCCGACGCGGACCGGTGCGCCGTGGCGTACAAGGGCACCAACGGCTGGCGGCTGCTGCGGGGCGACGAGGTGGGGGTGCTGCTCGCCGACCACCTGATCCGCCGGGGCGTCAAGGGCCGGTACGCGACCACGATCGTCAGCTCCAGCCTGCTGTCGCGCATGTGCGAGGCGCACGGGCTGCCCTACGGCGAGACGCTCACCGGGTTCAAGTGGATCGTCAGGGCCGGCGACGACCTGGTCTACGGGTATGAGGAGGCGCTGGGGTACTGCGTGGCGCCGGCCCACGTCCGCGACAAGGACGGGATCACCGCCGCGCTGCTGGTGTGCGAGCTGGCCGCGGGGCTGAAGTCCGAGTTCAAGCACCTCGGCGACCGCCTCGACGAGCTGGCGCTGCGGCATGGCGTCCACGCGACGGACCAGCTGAGCGTCCGCGTCGACGACCTCGCCGACATCGCGGCGGCGATGGCCACGATCCGGCGGAGGCCGCCGGCGGCGCTGCTCGACGAGCCGGTCCACGCGGTCGAGGACCTGCTGCCGGACGCCGACGTGCTGATCGTGCGGGCCGGCACGACGCGGGTGGTGGTGCGGCCGTCGGGGACGGAGCCGAAGCTGAAGGCGTACCTGGAGGTGGTCGAGCCGGTCGCGAACGGTGACGTGGCCGTCGCCCGGGAGAAGGCCCGGGCGTCGCTGGCGGCGCTGCGCGCGGAGACAGCCGCGGCGCTGGGCCTGTAGGTCACCGAGAAACGCCTGTAGGTCACCGAGAAGACGCCTACTAGTGCAGCGCCGCGTTAGTTCGTCGGGGTCATGCGGCCTTGAGTGGAGTGCCGTCGTAGGTCCAGCGGTAGGGCTTGGCGGTGGTGTTCTTCT